>JBIQLB010000002.1:0-201118 GCA_044464665.1 Nocardioides sp. | reverse complement strand
CAACGTCAACGGCGGCGCCATCGCGATGGGCCACCCGCTCGGCGCGACCGGCGCGATGATCCTGGGCACCCTGATCGACGAGCTGGAGCGGCGCGACCTGCGCCGCGGCCTCGCCACGCTCTGCGTCGGCGGGGGCATGGGCATCGCCACCATCGTCGAGCGCGTCTGACCGTCCTCCCTCACTCTCTCAAGGAACATCCATGACTGAATCCGCTGTGAAGTACGACAAGGACGCCGACGGCATCGTCGTCCTGACGCTGGACGACCCGACCGCCAGCGCCAACACCATGAACGAGCTCTACGGACGCTCGATGGAGGAGGCGATCTCCCGCCTGGAGCAGGAGAAGGACTCCCTCACCGGCGTGGTGATCACCTCGGCGAAGAAGACCTTCTTCGCCGGCGGCAACCTCAAGGACCTGCTCGGCATCGGTCCCGACCAGGCGCCCGAGGCGTTCGAGAAGAGCCAGGCGGTCAAGGCCCAGCTGCGCCGCATCGAGCGGCTCGGCGTGCCCACCGTCGCGGCGATCAACGGCGCCGCCCTCGGCGGCGGCCTGGAGATCGCGCTCGCCTTCAACCACCGGATCGCGGCGGCCGGCCGCTACGAGATCGGCCTGCCCGAGGTAAGCCTCGGCCTGCTGCCCGGCGGTGGCGGCGTCACCCGCACGGTCCGGCTGCTCGGCATCCAGAGCGCGCTGATGGACGTGCTGCTCCAGGGCCAGCGCTACAAGCCCGAGGCCGCGCAGGCCAAGGGCCTGGTCCACGAGGTCGTCCCGGCGGAGGAGCTGCTGTCCGCGGCCAAGAAGTGGGTGCTGGACAACAAGGACAACGACGAGGCCAAGGCCCAGCCGTGGGACCGCCAGGGCTACAAGATGCCCGGCGGCAGCCCGTCCAGCCCGTCGCTGGCCGGCATGCTCCCGGCGTTCCCGGCCACCCTGCGCAAGCAGCTCAAGGGCGCGCACTTCCCGGCACCGGAGGCGATCATGGCCGCCGCCGTCGAGGGCGCCCAGGTCGACTTCGACAACGCCAGCACGATCGAGTCGCGCTACTTCACCTCCCTGGTCACCGGCCAGAACGCCAAGAACATGATCCAGGCGTTCTTCTTCGACCTGCAGGCGATCAACTCCGGCTCGCTGCGCCCGGCCGGAGTGCCGAAGTTCACCGCCACCAAGGTGGGCGTGCTCGGCGCCGGCATGATGGGCGCCGGCATCGCCTACGTCTGCGCCAAGGCGGGCATGGAGGTCGTCCTCAAGGACGTCTCCGTCGAGGCCGCCGAGCGGGGCAAGGGCTACTCGGTCAAGCTCAACGAGAAGGCCGTCTCCCGCGGCAGGCTCACCAGCGAGAAGTCCGAGGAACTGCTCAACCGGATCACGCCGACCGACAACCCGGCCGACCTCAAGGGCTGCGACCTGGTCATCGAGGCGGTCTTCGAGGACCCGTCGCTGAAGAAACAGGTCTTCGGCGAGATCCTCGAGCACGTCAACGGCGACGCGCTGCTGTGCTCGAACACCTCGACGCTGCCGATCAGTGAGCTGGCCTCTGGTGTCGACCGGCCGGCCGACTTCATCGGCCTGCACTTCTTCTCCCCGGTGGACAAGATGCCGCTGGTGGAGATCATCCGCGGCGAGCAGACCTCCGACGAGGCGACCGCCCGGGCGATCGACGTGGTGCAGCAGATCCGCAAGACCCCGATCGTGGTCAGCGACAGCCGCGGCTTCTTCACCTCGCGGGTGATCGGCACCCAGATCAACGAGGGCATCTCGATGCTGGCCGAGGGCGTGGCCCCGATGAGCATCGAGCGGGCGACCACGATGGCCGGCTACCCGGTGGGTCCGCTGCAGATCAGCGACGAGCTCAACATGGAGCTGATGTACAAGATCCGCAAGGCCTCCAAGGACGCCGTCGAGCGTGACGGCGGCACCTGGGTCGAGCACCCCTCGGAGAAGGTCATCGACACGATGATCGAGGTCGGCCGCTCCAGCAAGCTCAAGGGCGCCGGCTTCTACTCCTACGACGAGGCGGGCAACCGCACCGGTCTGTGGGAGGGCCTGGCCGAGACCTTCCCGGTCGCCGAGGAGCAGATCCCGTTCGAGGACATCGCCGACCGGCAGCTGGTGATCGAGGCGATCGAGACCGTGAAGTGCTTCGACGAGGGCGTCCTGCACTCCTCGGCCGAGGCCAACATCGGCTCGATCTTCGGCATCGGGTTCCCGCCGGCCACCGGTGGCGCGATCCAGTACATCAACGGCTTCGAGGGCAAGGCCGGTCGTGGCCCGGCGGGCTTCGTCGCCCGTGCCCGCGAGCTGGCCGAGCGGTACGGCGAGCGCTTCACCCCGCCGGCGAGCCTGGTCGAGGTGGCGGAGAAGGGCGGCACCTTCCCCGCCTGAGCAAGACAGCGACGAGGCGGCCGGGACCCAGCGTCCCGGCCGCCTCGTCACATTTCCGGGCTTTCCTCTGCGATGCGCGATCGGATCGGGAGAGGATGGGCCGATGGGCGAGGCACGCGTGCGGATCACCGACCTCTGGGTCAGGTTCGCCTCCGTGGAGGCGGTGCGCGGCATCGACCTCACCGTGTACGCCGGCACGGCGACCGCCCTGCTGGGCCGCAACGGAGCCGGCAAGTCGACCACGATGCGGGTGCTGGCCGGGGTGATCCCGCCCAGCGGCGGACAGGTGCTCGTCGACGGGCTCGACGTCGCCCACGACCCGGTCGAGGTCAAGCGGCGTACCGGCTACTGCCCCGACGTCGGCGGCCTGGTGCCCCGGGCGACGCCCTGGGAGCACCTGCAGCTCGCGGCCCGGCTGCGCCGGCTGGACGACTGGGAGCCGCGGGCCCGGGACCTGCTGGAGCGCTTCGACCTGGCCGGCGTCGCGCACCGGGTCACCTCCGGCTTCAGCCACGGCATGGGCCGGCGGCTCTCGGTGGTGCTGGCGGCCTTCCACGAGCCCGGCGTGCTCCTGCTCGACGAGCCCTTCGACGGCGTCGACCCGCTCGGCGTCGAGGCGACCACCGAGGTGATCGCCGAGGCGCGCGCCCGCGGCGCCGCGGTGCTGGTCTCCACCCACCTGCGCGACCTGGCGGTCGGCGCCTGCGGCGAGGCGGTGGTGATGCGCGGCGGGTCGGCCGTCGCCCGCCTGGAGGCCGCGGAGCTGCACGGGGAGGCGGGCGCGGATGCCTACCGGTCGCTTCTGGCGTGAGCTGGGCCCGGCCGAGATCGCCCGTGGCCTGGGCGATGTGGGCGCGCTCCTGCGCTTCCGGGGCTCCTCGCTGACCCGGAGCACCCGGCGGCGGCTCCGGGTCGCGGGAGGCGTCGTGCTCGGCCTGTGCGTCGCGGCGGCGGTCGTCCCGGCGTACCTGCGCGAGCCCTTCGACGCCCGCCGGGCCGGCGACCTCGCCGCGGTCACCCCCTCGCTCTACCTGTCGTTCCTGGTGCTCGCCGCGACCGGCGCCGTGGCGGCCGGCGGGGGACGGGAGATCGTCCCGCGCGAGCAGGCGGTCGCCTTCCCGGTCTCCTCGGTGACCGAGCACGTCGGCGCGCTGCTGCTCGCGCCGCTCAACATCGCCTGGCTGTTGCAGACCTGGACCCTGCTCGGGGTCACCGGCTACATCCTCGGGCCCGAGCGCCTGTGGGCGAGCATGGTGCCGGTGCTGCTCTGGATCGTCGCGGCGACCGCGGCCGGGCAGGCGATCGGCTGGACCTTCGAGGCCATCCGGCGCGGCCCGGGCGGACCCTGGATCGCCCGCGGGACCGTCGGCCTGCTGCTCGTGGCAGCCGCGCTCGTGGTGGCCGCCGGCGAGGCCGGCAACCTGCTCGACGCCAGCCCGACCGTCGAGGTCTACCTCGTCGCCATCCACGGCGCGGCCGGCCAGTGGGGGTCCTGGGCCCTCGGCGTCGCGCTCCTCGCCCTGGCGTCGGTCGCGCTGGTGCTCGTGGGACTGGTGCCCAGCCGGTGGGCGCTGGGCCGGCCGCAGCGCGAGGAGCTGCGGCTGGAGTCCGGGCACTACCGGGCGAGGCCCAACCCCTCCGGCGAGCTGGCCGCGATGCTGCGCCTGGACCGCGCCTCGATGTGGCGCTCGGTGCCGCTGCGACGCGGCGTGGCCGTGCTGGCGGTGATGCCGGGCCTGGTGGCCCTGGCCGGCGCCCTCGATTGGGACCTCATCACCATCCTGCCGGGCCTGGTCGCCTCGGGTGGCGCCCTGCTCTTCGGGGTCAACAGCTGGTGCCTGGACGGCCGCGGCGCGCTCTGGCGCGACAGCCTGCCCGGATCGCCGACGGTGGGCTTCTACGCCAAGGTGATCGTGCTGGTCGAGGTGCTGCTCGCGGCCGCGGCGGTGACCCTGGTGCTGGCCGGCATCCGGGCCGGTACGCCGACCGCGGCGGAGGTCGCCGCGGCACTCGGAGCGACCGTCGTCGTGCCGGTGCAGGTGGCGGCGCTCTCGCTGCGCTGGTCGATCCGGCAGCCGCACACCGTCGACCTGCGCAGCGCGCGGGCGACCCCGGCGCCGCCGGTGGTCATGGCCGGCTACAGCGCCCGGCTCGCCGCCCGGACCACCGTCACCGGACTGGTCTTCTCCTGGACGGCGCTGGCGCCGGACTGGCGCGTGGCGGCCCTCCTCGCGGTCGCGCTGCTGTGCTGGGCAGGGCTCCGGCTCCACCGGCTGGCCGGCGAATGGGCCCTGCCCCCGGTGCGCTCCCGGGTGATCGCGACGGTCGCGGCCTGAGCCGCGAGGGTCACTTCGCGGTGGCCTTCTTCTTGCACTTGGTGAGCGTCGTGGTGCTCTGCTGGATCAGCTTGGCGCTCTCCTCGTTCTGCAGCTGCGCGGAGACGATCAGGTCGCGGACGAAGGTGTCGGGCATCTGCTTCTCGAGGCAGTCGCGGAGCGTGGCCTCGTCGATCTTGGCGTCGGTCTTCGCGATCTCCTCGGCCTGGCGGGCCTGGTAGTCCACGCAGCCGAGGAAGGAGTCGGCGAACTTGCCGGAGATCTCCTCGTCGAAGGTCGCGCCCTCCTTGTTGAGCGTGCCCTCAGCGGTGATCAGCTTCGCCTTCTCCATCTTCTCCACGCCGACCGCGTCGACGAACTTGGTCGCGAAGCACTGGGACTCCTTCTCGTTGAGAGCCCCGGCAGCCTGCTGGGTGAAGGACTCGGAGATGGTCTTGACGACCTTCTTCTCCTTGGCGCTCATCTCGTCCTTGCCGTCGTCGGAGGAGCCACAGGCGCTCATCGACAGCAGCAGGATGATGGCCGCGAGAGCAGCGCTGGCCTTCTTCATGGGTACTCCGTCCGGACGGGAAACTGGACATGTCCTGGGGGCCGGCCTCGGGTGACCGGCGCGGACAGCATCCCCAAGAGTGCACCATCCGCACAACCACGTGGACCCCGGCACGGCGTGGCGGGCGTCACCGCTGCCCTCCTGAATGCTCCTCTACTGTGCAGACATGGACTTCTCACCCTCACCGCGCGCCGCGGAGCTGATCGGCCTGGTGGGCGACTTCGTCCGCGACGAGATCGAGCCGGTCCAGGAGGCCTATCACCGCGATGTCGCCGCCGCGCGGCAGGCGGGCGTCTGGGCGGAGTCGCCGATCCTGGGCGAGCTGCGGGCCAAGGCACGGGCGCTGGGACTGTGGAACCTCTTCCTTCCGGCCGGCCACGACCGGCCCTGGGCGGAGAAGCACGGCACGCACGGCGGCGCCGGTCTCTCCAACGTCGACTACGCACCGCTGGCCGAGCTGATGGGCCGCGCGACCTTCCTGGCGCCGTACGTCTTCAACTGCAACGCCCCCGACACCGGCAACATGGAGGTGCTGCTCAAGTACGGCACCCCCGAGCAGCAGGCGGAGTGGCTGGATCCGCTGCTGGACGGGCGGATCCGCTCCGGCTTCGCGATGACCGAGCCGGCGGTGGCCTCCTCCGACGCCACCAACATGGCGGCCACGGCGGTCGTGGACGGCGACGAGGTGGTCGTCAACGGCACCAAGTGGTTCACCACCGGCGTGGGTCACCCGGACTGCCGGATCCTCGTCTTCATGGGCCTCACCGACCCCGAGGCCGATCGGCACCGCCGGCACACCATGGTGCTGGTGCCGGTCGACACCCCCGGCGTGAGCGTGGACCGGCTGCTGACCACGATGAACGTGTACGACGAGCCGGTCGGCCACGGCGAGGTCTCCTTCACCGACGTGCGCGTTCCGGTGAGCAACATCCTGCTCGGCGAGGGCCGTGCCTTCGAGATCGCCCAGGGCCGGCTCGGTCCCGGGCGGGTGCACCACTGCATGCGGCTGCTCGGCCAGGCCGAGCTCGCCCTGGAGCTGGCCATCAAGCGCGGGATCTCCCGCACCGCCTTCGGCAAGCCGCTGATCAAGCTCGGCGGCAACCCCGAGCGCATCGCGGACGCCCGGATCGCCATCGACCAGGCCCGGCTGCTGGTGCTCAACACCGCCTGGAAGCTCGACGAGGGCGGCGCCGCGAACGCCGCCTCGGAGGTCAGCCAGATCAAGGTGATCGTGCCCAACGTGGCCCAGCAGGTCATCGACATGGCGATGCAGATGCACGGCGGCGGCGGGCTCACCGACGACTTCCCGCTGGCGGCGATGTGGACCAACGCCCGGGCGCTGCGGCTGGCCGACGGGCCCGACGAGGTGCACCGCGGCGTAGTCGCCCGGATCGAGATCGGCAAGCACCTCCGTTGACGGGCGCACGGGTCCTGGTCACCGGCGGAGCCTCCGGACTGGGCGCCTCCCTGGTCGCCGCCTGCCGCGCCCGGGGCGACCGGGTGCTCTCCTGCGACCTCGCCTACGACCGTGACGCGGCCGGTGACGTCCTCCGCCTCGACGTGCGCTCCGACGAGGACTGGGCCGCCGCGGCCGCCTGGGTCGAGGAGCACTGGGGCGGCCTGGACGTGCTGGTCAACAACGCCGGGGTCGCGGGTGGCGGCCGCCTCGACGTCGCCGGCCTCGACGAGTGGCAGTGGATCGTCGACATCAACCTGCTCGGCGTGGTCCGTGGCACCCGGACGTTCGTGCCGGCCTTCAAACGGCAGCGTTCCGGGCGGATCGTCAACGTCGCCTCGCTGGCCGGGCTCGTCCACCCCGCCGGCATGGCCTCCTACAACGCGGTCAAGGCGGCCGTCGTGGCGCTGACCGAGACCACCGGGCACGAGCTGGCGGGGTACGGCGTCACGGCGCACGCGGTCTGCCCGTCGTACTTCCGCACCGGGCTCGTCGAGGGCATGCGCGGCACGGACACCGCCGTCGGCGAGATCATCGGCGCGCTGGTGTCCAACGCCCCGCTGGGCCCCGACGAGATCGCGGCCGAGGTCCTCGCCGCCGTGGACCGGGGCGAGGAGCTGATCCTGCCCGACGAGGCCGCGCGGGCGGCGTACGGACTCAAGGTGAGCGACCGGGCGGCGTACGACGAGGTGATGCGGCGCCAGGCGGCACGACTCGACGCGCTGGGCCGATCGGCGACGGGCGAGGGGAGCGAGCGGTGAGCGAGATCGAGGGCGCGAGCGCGGTCCGCGACGAGGACTCCTTCGATGTCGAGGCGGTCCGGGACTGGCTGGCCGGCCAGGGCTGCGTGCTCACCGGCGACATCGAGATGCGCCAGTTCGGCGGCGGCGCCTCCAACCTGACCTACTCCCTGCGCACCGGCGATGCCGACCTGATCCTGCGCCGGCCTCCCGCGGGCCAGAAGGCCAAGGGCGCCCACGACATGGGCCGGGAGTACCGCATCCAGGCCGGCCTGGCCGAGGTCTTCCCGCTGGTGCCGCGGATGGTCGCCCACTGCGACGACGAGTCGGTGATCGGCTCGGAGTTCTACGTGATGCGGCGCGTCGACGGCCTCATCCCGCGCCGGGACCTGCCCGAGGGCGTCTCGCTGAGCGAGGAGGAGGCGCGCCGGCTCTGCACCAACGCCCTGGACGTGCTGATCTCGCTGCACGACATCGACGTCTCCGCGACCCCGCTGGCGCCGATGGACAAGGGCGAGGGGTACGTCGCCCGCCAGGTCGGCGGCTGGTCCACCCGCTTCCGCAACGCGCGCACGCCCGATGTCGGCGCCCCGGAGCACGTCGAACGCAGCGAGGCCGTGATGGCGTGGCTGGACGAGCACCAGCCGGCCGACGTGGCGCACTGCCTGATCCACAACGACTTCCGGTTCGACAATCTGGTGCTCTCCCGCGAGGACCCGACGCGCCCGATCGGCGTGCTGGACTGGGAGATGGCGACCGTCGGCGACCCGCTGATGGACCTCGGCGGCACCCTGGCCTACTGGGTCAGGGACGACGATGACGAGTTCTTCCGCCAGTTCCGCCGGCAGCCGACCAACCTGCCCGGGATGCTCTCGCGCGAGGAGGTCGTCGACTACTACTGCGCCGCCCGCGGGATCGACATGGACCCCGGGCGGTGGCGCTTCTACGAGGTGTTCGGGCTCTTCCGGCTCGCGGTGATCGCCCAGCAGATCTACTACCGCTACTACCACCGGCAGACCACCAACGAGGCCTACGCCATCTTCGGCCCGGCCGCGCGGTACCTCGAAGGCCGCTGTCTCGGGATCATCGAGGGCTGATGGGCCAGATCCTCCTCGTCCGGCACGGCCAGGCCTCCTGGGACGCCGCGGACTACGACGTGCTCTCGCCGGTCGGCCACGAGCAGGGCCGCCTCCTCGGCGCCGCCCTGGCCGCCCGGGGCATCCGGCCCGACCGGGTGATCTCCGGCGGGATGCGGCGGCACCGGGAGACCACCGAGAACGTGCTGGCCGCGCTGGGCGCCGACGCCGAGGTGGTGGAGGACCCCGACTGGGACGAGTACGACCACGTCGCGATGCTCGCCAAGGTGCCGCGGGAGATGGCCGGGGAGCAGCCGACGGCGGCGGAGTTCCAGTCCTGGATCGAGCTGGCGACCGACCGGTGGACCAGCGGCGAGTTCGACGAGGAGTACGCCGAGACGTTCGCGGCCTTCTCCGGACGGGTCCGCGCCGGCCTGGACCGCGCCGTCGCCGCCGGCTCGGGCACCACGCTGGTGGTCACCTCCGGCGGCCCGATCTCCTGGGTCGTCGCCTCCCTGCTCGACGGCGGCGTCTCCGGCGCCGTCCCGATCTGGGCCCGCCTCAACGTCGTCTGCGCCAACACCGGCGTCACCAAGCTGATCACCGGCCGGCGCGGCGTCACCCTGGTCGGCTTCAACGAGCACACCCACCTCGAGGGTGTCCCCGGCGCCCTCACCTACCGCTAGTGTCGATCAGCACGTTCAGGTCGAGCGGGACGGTGCCGTGGTCGCCGACCCGGACCTCGCCGGTCGGCTGCTGGTCGTCGAGCTCCAGGAGCAGGTCCCAGCCGCCGCCGTTGTTGGTCATCACGGTGAGGACGCGGTTGTCGCGGTCGAGCACCCAGTACTGACCCACGCCCGCCTGGGCGTACTCGTTCGACTTGCGCAGCATGTCCTCGGTCCGGGTGCTGGGGGAGAGCACCTCGACCAGCAGGATCGGGGTCTGCTCGTAGAGGGAGACGTCCTCGCGCTCGGGGTATACCGCGATGTCGGGGACCCGGACCTTGGTGCCGTTGTGATAGCCGGACTCGGCGACGATGTCGAGGCTGGAGTCGAGCGCGTCGTCCAGCGCGCGCAGCACTCGGTACTGCGCCCGGTTGTGCCCGCTGCGGGGCTGGGCGTTCACGATGACCTCGCCGTCGACGTACTCCGCGCGGACGCCCTCGGGCAGCCGCAGATAGTCCTCCCAGGACATCCGCAGCCGTTTGACCCGCTCCACCGGCTCCGCTGTGACCACCTCCGCGACCATGACACCTCCTGTGCGGTGAGCTCGTTCTCCATCATGGCAGCAGACTGGCGAGAACGGGAGGGGCCGGCAAACGGCTGTCCACAGGGGCGTCGCAGGCCGTCCTCCATACTGGCCGCCATGAGGAAGACGAACCTGATCACCGGGGCCAGCAGCGGGCTCGGGGCGGAGATGGCGCGGCAGCTCGCGGCGCGCGGGCACGACCTGGCGCTCTGCGCGCGGCGTACGGAGCGGCTGGAGGAGCTGAAGGCGGAGATCGCCGAGGCGCATCCCGAGCGCCGGGTGGAGATCCGCGCGCTCGACGTCACCGACGACGAGCAGGTCTTCGAGGTCTTCCGCGCCTTCCGCGAGGACTTCGGGAGCATCGACCGGGTGGTGGTCAACGCCGGGCTGGGCAAGGGCGCGCCCCTGGGCACCGGGCGGTACGACGCCAACAGGCAGACCGCGATGACGAACTTCGTCGCCGCGCTCGCCCAGACCGAGGCCGCCATGGAGATCTTCCGCGACCAGAACGCCGGCCACCTGGTGATGATCAGCTCGATGTCGGCCATGCGCGGCATGCCCAGGAACCTCACGACGTACGCCGCCACCAAGGCCGGCGTCGCCCACCTGGCCGAGGGCCTGCGCGCCGAGCTCTACGGCAGCCCGATCGAGGTGACCGTGCTCTACCCGGGCTACATCCGCTCGGAGATGAACGACAAGGTCGCCCAGAAGACGCCGATGATGACCGACACCGAGTCCGGCGTCCGGGCGATGGTCGAGGCGATAGAGAAGGAGAAGGACTCCGCCTGCGTGCCGGCGTGGCCCTGGTCGCCCATGTCGGTGCTGATGAAGCACGCCCCGATGCCGGTGTACCGCAAGCTGATCTGATGCTGCGTCGGGCCGCGTCGGGGCTGCCCGGCATCACCCGCGTCTACCGGACCAGCCGGTGGTACGTGCCGGTCCACCGTGCCCTGGGCGTCGTGGCGGCCTCGGGCTTCCTCTACGTCTACGTCGCCTGGCTCGGCGGGGTCCGGCGGCTCTCGGACAACGAGGTCAACGCCGCCCGGCACTTCGCCTGGCAGGTCTACCTCAGCGCGCGCCTGGGGTACGCCGGCGCCACCACGCTCGGCGACGCGCACGAGACGGGGTCGGTGGCGCCCGCGGACTCGGCCCGCGACTCCGCCAACAACGGCATGGCGCGCGACTGGTACCGCGTCCACGAGGAGCAGGTCCGCGAGGAGACCGGCCGGCTCATCGGGCCGGTCGACCTAGCCCGGCTGGTCACCCGCGGCCTCGGGCTCTACCGCGAGGGCCGGATGTTCGCCCGCGGCACCGCGGAGCGAGCCCGCAAGGGCTTCCACGGCTGACGGGCCCGCGACCGGGGTCCTCAGTCCAAGAACTGGTCCAGCAGTCCGGGGACGGCCTCGGCGGCGAGGGCGACGCCGGCGTCCACGGGGATGTCGAGCGCGGAGTAGGCCTGGTGACCGGCGGCCGTGGTCGCGGTCAGCGTCATCACCCCGGCGCGGCGCTGGAAGAAGGACTGGTCGAGGTTCCAGCCGATGATGCCGTCGCGCTGCAGCGCGTCGCGCCGGCCGCTCAGCGAGCCGGAGCGGACGACGAGGTACCGCTCGGTGAGGGCATGCCCCAGGCCGGCGTACCGATCGCGGGCCAGCAGCAGCCCGGCGACCAGCGGCAGCGCGCCGAAGGCGAGCACCCAGCCGAGCGGGGCGTCCAGCGCCAGGCCGGAGGCGACGAAGGCGGCGGTGACGACGGTCGCGGGGATGAGGGCCCGGGTGTAGCGGCGCCGCTGGGCGATCGGGCCGTGCGGGATCAGCGCGGTGGCGAGCGGCACGTCGCCCGCGACCACCGCCGTGCCCACGGCATCGACCACCGCCCGCGGCGCCGGCGGGACCAGCGGCGCCGTGCCCCCGGCCTTGCGGGCCAGTCCCGTGACGATCGCGCCGAGCCGCCCGCCCCCGGCCATCCGCAGGCCGAGCGGCTCGTGCACCTCCAGCCCCCGCAGCCGGTCGATGTCGATGCTGGTCTCGCGGGTGGTGAAGAGCCCGCGCCGCACGTGGAAGGTCCGGCCGCGCCGGTCGTGGGTCAGCGTGAAGCCCCAGTTGGCGACGACGTAGCCGGCGATCGAGAGCACCGAGACGACCACCAGGAAGGCGACGATCGCCCCGGGCACCAGGACGAGGACCGGCAGCGACCCGACCCGGTCGTCCAGCTGGGTGCGCGAGGCCCAGCGGGCCAGCGCCTCGCCGAGGAACTGGCTGGAGGCGGCGACGCCGGCGATCGCGATGACCAGGCCGGACGTGGTCAGCGGCGCGAACCGGACCCATGACGGATCCAGGCGCAGCAGCACGTGCTCGGCGGCCGGCATCGCCTCCGGCGCGACCGCGCCGTCCGCGACGGCGGCCTCGCGCTGGGCGCGGTGCAGCAGCGCGTGCCGGAGCCGCAGGGACTCCTCGGTGCCGAGGGAGTCGAGCACCAGGCGATCGCCGGAGCTGCCGGTGCCGACCTCGACCTTGGAGAGCCCGAGGATCCGGTGGATCGGCGAGGAGGTCAGCTCGACCGTGCGCACCCGGTCCAGCGGCGCGGTCAGGATGCGTCGGCTGACCAGTCCGCGGCGCAGCTCGATCTGGTCGCCGGTGATCCGGAAGCTGGTGATGACGAACCGGTAGAGCCCCAGCGCGATCGGGATCGCCACGCCGAGGTAGTGCCACGGGCCGTCGTCGCCCCCGCTGCCGAGGACGAAGACGCCGATCACGAACGGCAGGAAGCGGATCACCTCGTTGACCGGGTGCACCAGCAGCATCCGCGGGTCGAGCCGTCGCCATTCGGCGTCGCGGACCAGCTCGGCCCGGTCGAGACCGTCCTCGACCGGAGGGCCCGCGCTCACGTGGCGTCACCCGGCTCGGCGGCGGTACGCCGGGTCAGGTCGTCGACCAGCCGCTGCGCCACCGGCAGGTCCAGCCCCTCGATGCGCAGCGGTCCCGCGGCCGAGGCCGTCGTCACGGTGACCTGGGCCAGGCCGGCCAGCCGCGCGACCGGCCCCTGCTCCAGGTCGACGGTCTGCACCCGCGACATCGGCGCGATCCGGCGCTCGCGGGCCAGCCAGCCGCGCTGGGTGTAGACGGCCGTCTCGGTGCTCTCCCAGCGGTGCACCCGGTAGCGATAGACCGGCATCGCCACGACGTAGGCGATCGCGACCACGGCGTACGCCGCCCAGGCCCACCACGGCACGTCGAGCCAGATCAGGTCGGCGACCACTCCCGCGGCGGCGACGATGCCGACGAAGGTGACGGCGCCCGCGGCCCAGAGCCAGGGCGCGCGGACCGAGACGCGCTCGCGGGGATCGCGCAGCGTGGGAGTGGTGGCGGACATGTGCCCACCCTAGAGAGGCGTGCGACGGCGGCCTGCTCGCGGCGGTGACCCGGCGTGGAGCCCGGGGCTAGGCTGACCGCATGAGCGGACGTGTCGTGCACTTCGAGATCCCTTTCGACGACGGCGACCGGGCCCGGGCCTTCTACCGGGACGCGTTCGGCTGGAACATCAACGAGATCCCCGAGATGCACTACTCGATCGTGCAGACCGGGCCGGTGGACGAGGCCGGCTATCCCACCGAGGGCGGCTACATCGGCGGCGGCATGCTCAAGCGCGAGTCGCCGACCGACCGGCCGGTGATCACCATCGAGGTCGACGACATCGACGAGGCGCTGGCGACCGTCGAGTCGCTGGGCGGCATGGGCGTCGTGGGTCGCCAGGAGGTCGGCGAGATGGGCTGGGCGGCGTACTTCCGCGACGTCGAGGGGAACCTGATGGGCCTCTGGCAGAGCCGCCAGGCCTAGAGGAGCTCGTCCAGCAGCACCCGCAGCCGGGGGATCTCCTCGGTCAGGCCGAGCGGCCCGGACTGGTCGACGACCATCGAGCGGAACAGGTGGCCCTGCTCGACGATGCGCGGGTCGATGTGCCCGAACACCTCCAGCGTGACCGTGCCGTAGAGCCGTGACCACGCCTGCTCCAGCACCCACACCAGCCCGCGCAGCCCGTCGGGCACCTCGCTGAGGTCGGCGGGCAGCAGCGGGTCGCGCATGATCTCGGCCAGCGAGGGGTCAAGGTCGTCCAGGCTCGGGATGGGGAACTGGTACCGCTCCCAGAGCCGCACCAGCAGCGCGGAGAAGGTCATGCCGGTGCTGGCCGAGGCATGCAGCTCCTCGATGCAGCTGACGTCGACGTTGGTGAAGACCAGGCCGAACTCGTGCCGGCTCGCCAGGGCCCAGCGCCGGAACTCGACGGCGGCGGCGATGAGGGCGGCGGCCGGGTCGTCGGAGTACGCCGCGGCGGCGGCCGCGATCCGGTCGCCGACATCGGCGTCGATGGCCACCGCGATCATCCGGACCAGGTCCTCGTGGCTGGCGGCGTACCGGTAGAGCGCGGGGGCGGTCACGCCGAGGGAGCGGGCGACGGCGCGCAGGCTGACCTCCTGGCCCTCCTCGAGGAGCCCGCGAGCGGCGGCCACGATGCGGTCGTTCATCGCCGCGTGCGCCTCGGCCCGTGTGGTCACCCCGTCTCCTTCCCGCGTCCCGGACGGCCGGACGCCGACAGTCCCGGGAGGTCGTCACCGTACCCGACTTGACAGCGACCAGTTTACAGCGTTTACAGTAAACGCTGTAAACACCTCCGCCGTCCTCCGGGAGTCCTCATGATCGAGCGCTGGATCCGCGTCCTGACCACTCGTGCCCGCCTGGTCGTCGCCCTGGCGCTGGTCGCGGTCGCGGCTGCGGCGTCGTACGGTCTCGGGGTCTTCGGCTCGCTCGACCAGGGCGGCTTCGACGACCCGGCGTCGGACTCCGCCCGGGAGCTCGCCCGCGAGCAGGCGGTCTTCGGCAACAACAACGTCGACCTGATCGCGATCTACCGCAGCACGACGCTCACCGCGGACCAGCCGGCCTTCCGGCGGCAGGTCGAGCGCGTGGTCGCCGGCATCCCCGAGGGCGCCACCACCGCGGTGCTGACCGCCTGGCAGTCGGGTGACCCGGCGATGATCAGCACCGACAAGCATGCCGTCCAGGTCTACGTCTCGCTGGCCGGCGAGAGCCAGGCCGAGCAGAGTCGGTCCAACGACAAGGTGATGCCGGCGCTGGAGTCCGACGAGCTGCACACCGAGATCGCCGGGCCGTGGGCGGTCTACAAGGGTGTCAACGAGCAGGTCAGCGCCGACCTGGCCCGTGCCGAGGCGATCTCCATGCCGATCGTGCTGATCCTCTCGCTGCTGATCTTCGGCAGCCTGGTCGCGGCCGCCATGCCGGTGATGGTCGGGCTCTTCTCCGTGCTGGGCGCCCTGGCGCTGGTCCGCCTGGTCACGCTCTTCACCGACGTCTCGGTCTTCTCCATCAACGTCATCACCCTGCTGGGCATGGGCCTGGCCATCGACTACGCCCTCTTCGTGATCAGCCGCTACCGCGAGGAGCTGGGCAAGCTGCCCGAGGACGATCCCACCGCGCCGCGGCAGGCGATCGCGGTGACGCTGCGCACCGCGGGCCGGACCGTGCTCTTCTCCGGCCTGACCGTGGCGGCGGCGATGGCCGCGCTGCTGGTCTTCCCGCAGACCTTCCTCCGCTCGCTGGGCTTCGGCGGCATCGCGGCGGTCCTCATCGGCGCGATCACCGCGCTGACCATCCTGCCCGCGGTGCTGCTCCTCCTCGGGCGCCGGATCGACGCCGGCCGGATGCCGTGGGCCCGCGGCCGCGCCGTCCGGGTCGACGACGAGCACGGCGCCTGGGCCCGGCTGGCCCGTGGCGTGATGCGGCGCCCGGTCGTCGTCATGGTGGTGATCGTCGGCGCGCTGCTGGTGATCGCCGCGCCCTTCGCCCGGGTCACCTGGGGCTCGGTCGACCATCGGGTGCTGCCGCCGGACCACCCCGCCCACGTGGCGTCCGTCGATCTCGCGGAGGACTTCGGCGACGCCCGGTCCACGGCGAACCTGCTGCTGGAGACGGCCGACGAGGCCGAGGTCGCGGGGTACGTCGAGCGGGTCCTGGCCGTGCCCGGCGTGACCGACGCCCGGGTCGTCGACCAGTCCGGCGACGTGACCCTGCTGCGCGCCGCGTGGGCCGGTGAGTCCCAGAGCCAGGAGTCGCTGGACCTCGTCCGGGAGCTGCGCGACGTGCCCGGTCCCGGCGGTGCGGAGGTGCTGGCCGGCGGCCTGAGCGCCGACACCGTCGACCTGCTCGGCTCACTGCGCTCGCACCTGCCGTGGATGGCGGGGATCATCGCCGCGGTGATGCTGGTGCTGCTCTTCCTGGCCTTCGGCTCGGTGGTGCTGCCGATCAAGGCGATCGCGATGAATCTGCTCTCGATCAGCGCGTCCTTCGGCGTGATCACCTGGATCTTCGCCGACGGTCACCTGGAGAAGATGCTCGGCTTCACCTCGACCGGCTACCTCGATGCCACCCAGCCGATCTTCATGCTGGCGATCCTGGTCGGCCTCTCCATGGACTACGAGGTCTTCCTGCTCAGCCGCGTCCGCGAGCGGTGGGACGCCACCGAGGACTCCGGCATGGACCCCTCGGCCCGCAACGCCGACGCCGTGGCGGTCGGGGTGCAGAAGACCGGACGGATCATCACCTCCGCCGCGCTGCTGCTCGCCGTGGTGATCGGGGCCTTCTCCACCAGTGGCATCGTCTTCATGAAGATGATCGGCATCGGCATGCTGGTGGCCCTGCTGGTCGACGCCACCGTGGTGCGCGCGCTCCTGGTGCCCGCGACCATGCGGCTGCTCGGCCGGTGGAACTGGTGGGCGCCCTCGCCGCTGCGACGGGTCTGGGTACGGTACGGCGTACGCGAGGCGTAGTCGCCGGGAATGCCTCCGCCGGCCGGATGGTTGAATAGTCAACAACCTATCGAAGCGAGGCGACATGGAGTTCGGCATCTTCACCGTCGGGGACGTCACCACCGATCCGACGACGGGGACGACGATCAGCGAGCACGACCGGATCAAGGCGACGGTCGCGATCGCGAGGAAGGCCGAGGAGGTCGGCCTGGACGTCTTCGCGACCGGGCAGCACCACAACCCGCCGTTCATCCCGAGCGCGCCCACGACCACGCTGGCCTACATCGGCGCCCGGACCGAGCGGATCAAGCTGTCCACCAGCACCACGCTGATCACCACCACCGACCCGGTGCGGATCGCGGAGGACTACGCGACGCTCCAGCACCTGGTCGACGGCCGGATGGACCTGATGATGGGCCGCGGCAACACCGGCCCGGTCTACCCCTGGTTCGGCAAGGACATCCGCGACGGCATCCCGCTGGCGATCGAGAGCTACGCGCTGCTGCACCGGCTCTGGCGCGAGGAGAGCGTCGACTGGCAGGGCCGCTTCCGCACGCCGTTGCAGGGCTTCACCTCGACCCCGCGCCCGCTGGACGGCAACCCGCCGTTCGTCTGGCACGGCTCGATCCGCAGCCCCGAGATCGCCGAGCAGGCGGCGTACTACGGCGACGGCTTCTTCGCCAACCACATCTTCTGGCCGGCCTCGCACACCGAGCAGATGGTCGGGCTCTACCGCCGCCGCTTCGAGCACTACGGCCACGGTCTCGCCTCGCAGGCGATCGTCGGGCTGGGCGGTCAGGTCTACATGGCCCGCAACAGCCAGGACGCCGTGCGCGAGTTCCGGCCGTACTTCGACAACGCCCCGGTCTACGGCCACGGCCCGTCGCTGGAGGAGTTCACCGCGCAGACCCCGCTGACCGTGGGCTCGCCGCAGCAGGTGGTCGAGCGGACCCTGGGCTTCCGGGAGTACGTCGGCGACTACCAGCGCCAGCTCTTCCTGGTGGACCACGCCGGCCTGCCGCTGGACACCGTGCTGCGCCAGCTCGACCTGCTCGGCGAGGTCGTCGAGCAGCTGCGCCCGGAGCTCGAGCGGCTGCGCCCGGCCGGCGTCCCGTCCGATCCGCCGGCACACGGCTCCCCGCTGCCGGCCGCCCCCGTCGTCTCCCAGGAGGTGAAGGCATGACCCGCATCGCCGTGATCACGGCCGGTCTCTCCGAGCCGTCCTCGACCCGCCTGCTGGCCGACCTGCTCGCCTCGGCGACGCGTGATCGGCTCGGCCCGGACACCGAGGTCGACGTGATCGAGCTCCGTCCGCTGGGCCACGACCTGGTCAACGCCTTCGCGACCGGCTTCCCCGCCGGCGACCTCGCCGACGCGGTGGAGAAGGTCGCGCGGGCCGACGGGGTCATCGCGGTCACGCCGGTCTTCAGCGCGTCGTACTCCGGGCTGTTCAAGATGTTCGTCGACGTGCTGGACGCCGGCACGCTGGAGGGCACGCCGGTGCTGATCGCCGCCACCGCGGGCACGGCTCGGCACAGCCTGGTGCTCGAGCACGCCCTGCGGCCGCTGTTCGCCTACCTCAAGGCGGTCGTGGTTCCCACCGCGGTCTTCGCCGCCAGCGAGGACTGGGGCGACGGCTCCACGCCCTCCTCGTCCGGGGGTGAGCTCCGCTCCCGCGTCGACCGCGCCGCCGGCCAGCTCGCCGACCTGGTCGCCGCCCGCCCCGCCCGCCCGGCCGAGGACTTCACCGACTTCGCCACCCTGCTCGGCGCCTGAGTCGCGTCGGTCTACGCCTGGCTCACCGGCTCGTAGTGGGCGAAGGAGCGGGTGAAGGTGCCGGCTCCGTGGGTGGCGGCGCGCAGGTCCACGGCGTAGCGGACCAGCTCGGTCTGCGGCACCAGCGCTCGTACGACGGTCCGGTCGTCGACCTTGTCGGTGCCGAGGAGGCGGCCGCGCCGCGCGGAGAGGTCGCTCATGATCGGGCCGATGAGGTCGTCGGGCACCATCACCGCCACCTCGTCGTAGGGGTCGAGGAGGGTGATCCCGGCCGACTCGGCGGCGTCGCGGAGGGCGAGCGCGCCCGCCGACTGGAAGGCCATGTCCGAGGAGTCCACGCTGTGCGCCTTGCCGTCCACGAGGGTGACTCGCAGGTCGACGACGGGGTAGCCCTCGCGCACGCCGCGCTGCATCTGCGCCCGCACGCCCTTCTCCACGCTCGGGATGAACTGTCGCGGCACCGCGCCGCCGACGACCCTGTCGACGAACTCGAAGCCGCCGCCCTCGGGCAGCGGCTCCACCTCGATGTCGCAGATGGCGTACTGGCCGTGACCGCCGGACTGCTTGACGTGCCGGCCGTGCCCTTTGGCCGGTCCGGCGAAGGTCTCCCGCAGCGGCACCACCACGTCGCGGAACTCCACCGAGACCCCCGAGCGGGAGCGGAGCCGGTCCAGCGCCACCTCGGCATGGGACTCGCCCATCACCCAGAGCACGAGCTGCCCGGTCTCGGGGTTGTTCTCCACCCGCAGGCTCGGGTCCTCCGCGACCAGCCGGGAGAGCGCCACGGAGAGCTTGTCGTCGTCGGACTTGGTCGCGCCCACGATGCCGATGGGCAGCAGCGGCTCGGGCAGGCTCCACGGCTGGAGGACCCGCGGCTGGTCCACCGAGGAGAGGGTGTCGCCCGTCTCCGCGCGGCCGAGCCGGCTGACCACCGCGATGTCTCCGGCCACGACCGATCCGGCCGGCACCTGGTGGGCGCCGAAGGGGTAGGCCAGCGCGCCGATCCGCTCGTCCTCGTCGTGGTCGGTGTGGCCCGAGAAGCGCGCGGAGTCCTCGCCGAAGAACGCCGAGAAGTGGCCGCTGACGTGGACCGGCGTGTCCGGCGTGAGCGTGCCGGAGAAGACCCGCACCAGGCTGACCCGGCCGAGGTAGGGGTCGGTCGCGGTCCGGACGACCTCGGCCACCAGGGGCCCGTCGGGGTCGCAGGTCGCCGTGCCCGCGGACTTCCCCTCGGGCGTGAACACCTCCTGCGCCACATGCTCCGAGGGTGAGGGGAAGGCGCGCAGGAAGAGGCCGAGCAGCTCGGCGCAGCCCTGGCCGGTCTGGGCGCAGACGGGGATGACCGGAAAGAACGTCGCCCGGGCCACCGCCGTCTCCAGGTCGGCGACCAGCGACTTCTCGTCGATCGTCTCGCCGGACAGGTAGCGGTCCATCAGCCCCTCGTCCTCGGACTCCTCGATGACGCCCTCGATGAGCGCGCCGCGACGCGGGTCCGCCGAGTCGCCGGTGAGCAGCGGCGCCACCCCGTCGCCGTCGGGCAGCAGCACCGGGAGCACCTTGTCGCCGAACGCGTCCTGGGCCGCCGCCAGCGCCGCGTCGAAGTCGGCCCGCGCGTGGTCGAGCTTGGTGAGCACGACGGCCCGCGGCATGCTCACCGCCGCGCACTCGCGCCACAGCGCCCGGGTCGCGTCGTCGATCCCGCCGGCCGCCTCGTTGGCCGCGATCACGAAGAGCGCGCTGTCGGCCGCGCGGAGGCCGGCGCGCAGCTCGCCCACGAAGTCGGCGTACCCGGGGGTGTCGACGAGGTTGACCTTGGCGCCGTCGTACGCCAAGGGGGCGACGGACAGCGAGATCGAGCGGCCGTGCGCCTGCTCGTTCTCCTCGGCGTCGCAGACCGTCGTGCCGTCGGTGACCGAGCCCATGCGCACGATCGCGCCGGAGGCGGCGAGCAGCGCCTCCACCAGGCTGGTCTTGCCGCTCTGGCTCGGCCCGACGAGCACGACGTTGCGGACCTGGTCGGGCGTGGCCGCCGCCAGGTCGTGCTGTGTAGGACGGGGCTTGCTCTTCTCGGCCATGAGTCCAACCAACTCCGCGGGTGGTCCTTCGCGCAAGGGTCCAACGGCCGCTCGACCGCCCCGGGGCGGCAACTACGCTGAGCCACATGAAGCGCGAGATCTACGAGGCCGACCACGAGGCGTTCCGCGAGTCGGTGAAGGAGTTCCTCGACCGCGAGGTGGTGCCCCAGCTGGAGGCGCACCAGGAGGCCCACGCGATGCCGCGCGAGTTCTGGCTCGCCGCCGGCAAGCAGGGGTTCCTCGGTCTGGAGATCCCCGAGGAGTACGGCGGCTCCGAGGCCGGCGACTACCGCTTCAACGCGGTGCTCACCGAGGAGCTGGCCAAGGTCAACATGGCGCTGCCCAGCTGCGTCGGCATCCACGCCGACATCTGCGCGCCGTACCTGGTGCATCTGACCAACGCCGAGCAGAAGCAGCGCTGGCTGCCCGGGTTCGTCTCCGGGGAGACACTCACCGCGATCGGGATGACCGAGCCCAGTGCCGGCTCCGACCTCGCCGCGCTCAAGACCACGGCCGTGCGCGACGGCGACGACTACGTGCTCAACGGCTCCAAGACCTTCATCACCAACGGCTACTCCGCCGACCTGGTGATCGTCGCGGCGCGCACCAGCCCGGAGAAGAAGGCGCGCGGCATCAGCCTCTTCGGCGTCGAGGCGACCAAGGAGGGCTTCTCCCGCGGGCGCAAGCTGGACAAGGTCGGCCAGGACGAGTCCGACACGGCCGAGCTCTCCTTCGAGGACGTGCGGGTCAGCAAGGACGACCTGATCGGCGAGCTCGACGGCGGCTTCATCCACATGATGCAGTGGCTGCCGCAGGAGCGGCTCAGCGCGGCGATCACCAACCTCGCGCACGCCCGGCAGATCCTCGCCGAGACGATCGCCTACGCCCACGACCGCAAGGCGTTCGGGCAGTCGATCGGCCAGTTCCAGCACAACAAGTTCCTGATGGCCGAGCTGGTCACCAAGGCCGAGGTCACCCAGGCGTTCGTCGACCAGTGCGTCATGGCGCACACCGAGGGCGAGCTCACGCCGATCGACGCGGCCAAGGCCAAGTGGTGGACCGCCCAGGTGCAGAACGAGATCCTCGACCACTGCGTCCAGCTGCACGGCGGCTACGGGTTCATGAACGAGTACCGCGTCGCGCGCGCCTGGCGGGACGCCCGGGTCACCAAGATCTGGGCCGGCTCCAACGAGATCATGAAGGAGCTCATCGGCCGCGACCTCGGCTTCTGAGCCCTATCCCTGGGCGGCGTAGAAGCGCATCGCGGCCGGCGCGTCGTCGGCGACGACCGCGTCCACGCGCAGGGAGCGCACCGAGGCGAGCTCGGCCGGCGTACGCGCCGTCCAGGCCCAGACCTGGTAGCCCGCGTTGCGGTAGCCCGCGACGAGCGTGGGCGTGAGGGTGCCGCCGATCTGCTGCCCGATGACGGTGGTGCCGGCGGGCACGCCGTGCGGGACGGTGACCGGAGCGTTGGTCAGGTAGACGATCGGGCCGGTGTAGCCGGCCGTGCGGATCTTCGCGATCGGCGCGGCGTAGAAGGACTGCAGGTACGTCGGCAGCCCGTCGATCGCCGTCATGAGACGGCCGACCTCCAGGTCCTGCGGCGCGTTCTTCTTCTTGATCTCCGGGCTGATCGCCAGGCCGCGCTCGCGGGCGAGGGCGGTGATCTCCTCGACCTTCGGGATCGGCCAGCCGGAGACCCGGCAGCTCGCCGCCAGGTCGTCCCAGGTGTGGTCGGAGACGTTGCCCGCGCAGTTCGTGGTCCGGTCGAGAGTCTGGTCGTGCATCGCCACCGGCACGTCGTCGGAGGTCCAGCGCACATCGAACTCCAGGACCGTCGCGCCGTTGTCCGCGGCGTACCTCATCGCGGCCATCGTGTTCTCGCCGACCCCGGACACGCCGACGGAGCCCCGGTGCGCCACCACCAGCGGCGCGGGCGGAAGCGGCGGCGGGGGCGGCGGCTGCCGGTAAGGGGTCGTCGCCGCGACCAGCAGCCGCCAGGTGCGGGCGTTGACCTTGCCGGTGACCTTGAGGTGGTGCCGCCGCTGGAACCTCTTCACCGCGCGCTTGGTGCCCTTGGCGTACTTGCCGGTGACCTTGCGCATCAGCCCGGCCTTGATCAGCCGCCGCTGCAGCTTCTTGACCTTCGGACCGCGCTGACCGGGCTTGGGATAGGTCGCCTTCTTCTTCGCCGCGACGGTCGTGCTCACCGCCGGCGCGGCCTCCGCGACCGTGACCGGCGCCAGTGCCAGCCCGAGGCCCAGGGCACCTCCGAGGAGGGTCACGAGCAGCCGGCGCATCCATCGAGCATACGAAATGTCCCGATGTGACACGCTGCGAACATGCGGATGTTCGCCGCCGTCCTGCCGCCGGAGCCGGTGCTCGACGCGATCGAGGAGTTCTGGAGCGTACGCCGGGAGAGCGGCTCCTTCCGGTGGAGCGCCCGCGAGCAGTGGCACCTCACCCTGGCCTTCTATGCCGAGGTCCCCGAGCGCTCGTACGACGATCTGGTCGAGCGGCTCGCACGGGCCGCCCGCAAGCGCCACCCGATGACCGTCGCGCTCGCCGGAGGCGGAGCCTTCCCGAACGCCGCGCGGGCGAAGGTGCTCTGGGCCGGGGTCGAGGCGAGCCCGGACGACGAGGAGGAGCTGCGCCGGCTCGCCACCGGGTGCCGGGCCGCCGGCAACCGCGCGGGCGTGCCGCCGGACGGCCAGCGCTTCCGGGCGCACCTGACGCTGGCCCGGCTGGGCCGTCCCGAGGACGTGACCCGCTGGGTGCGGCTGCTGGAGGCGTTCCGCAGCCCGTCGTGGCGCGTGGAGGAGATCGCGCTGATCGTGTCGTACCTCGGCGAGGGCGCCCGCGGCCGTCCGCGCTACGAGGTGGTGGAGACCCTCCCGCTCGGTCAGGAGCGATAGCGGCGCAGCGCCTCGCGACGCTCCTCGTCGTGGTCGACGATCCGGGCCGGGTAGCCGTGCTCGTGCCCCCGCGGGTGCCGCCACGGCTCGTGCGCCGCCCGGCCGTCCAGGTGGGCGAGCTCGGGGACCCAGCGCCGCACGTACGCCCCGTCGGGGTCGAAGCGCGTGCCCTGGGTGACCGGGTTGAAGACCCGGAAGTACGGCGCCGCGTCGGTGCCGGTCCCGGCCACCCACTGCCAGCCGTGGTTGTTGGAGGCGACGTCGCCGTCGAGGAGATGGTCCAGGAAGTGGCGGGCGCCGACGGTCCAGCGCACGTGCAGGTCCTTGCACAGGAAGCTGGCGGCGATCATCCGCACCCGGTTGTGCATCCAGCCGGTCGCCAGCAGCTGGCGCATCCCGGCGTCGACGACCGGATAGCCGGTGCGCCCCTCCCGCCACGCGTCCACGGCCGCCGCGGTGGCGGGCTCGTCCGGGTCGTCGTACTCCAGGCCGGGCACCGGCCGGAGGTCCTCCCACGCCGAGTCGGGACGGTGCCAGAGCACGTCGGCGTAGAAGTCGCGCCAGGCCAGCTCGGTGCGGAACCGGGCGGCCCCGGCACTGGCGTCCCCGGCGAGGTCGGCGAGCAGGCGCCGGGGATGGATCAGGCCGAGTCGCAGGTACGGCGAGAGCCCGGAGGTGCCGGCCAGGTCGGGGCGGTCGCGCCGCTCGTCGTACGCCGCCACCTGCTCGCGGAACTCCGACCAACGGCGGAGGGCCGCGGCCTCGCCCGGCGGCGGATGCGGGGCTCCTGCGCCCAGCGCCTCGTCCAGGAGCGCGACGGCGGCCGGATCCGGCGTGGCCGTCCTCCACCGGACCCGGCTCTCCGTCCCCGGCGGCGGGCCGGTCAGGTCGTGCCAGCGGCGGGCGAAGGCGGTGAAGACCTGGTACGGCGTGCCGGCGCCGGTCAGGACCGTCCCCGGGTCCACCGCGTACGGCGTGCCGTGGGACCGCCAGGCCACTCCGGCGCCGAGCGCCTCCCGGACGGCTCCGTCGCGCCGGCGGCCGTAGGGACTCGGGTCGCCGGTCACGTGGACCGACGACGCGCCGATCTCGGCCACCATCTCGGGGACGACCTGCTCCGGCGCCCCGGCGCGCACGGTGAGCCGGCCGTCCAGGGAGGCGTCGAGCTCGCGCAGCGAGGCGGCCAGCCAGGCCCGGCGTACCGGCCCGGCGCTCTGCCACAGCCGCGGATCGATCGCGAAGAGGGCGTGGGCCGGCTCGTCGCCGAGGGCCTCCAGGGCCGGATGATCACGCAGCCGCAGGTCGCGACGGAACCACAGCACGGCGACCACCGGCCCAGCCTGGCATGCGGAGCCGGAAACGCCGCGGTCACGCGACCCGGTTATGGTCGAGGCCATGTCCTACCTGCTCCGCGTCGAGCTACCCGACGTCCCCGGATCGCTGGGCCGCCTGGCGAGCGCCATCGGTGACGCCGGCGCCAACATCGACGCGATCGAGATCGTGGCCCGCGAGCCGGGCCGCTACGCGATCGACGACGTCTTCATCGCCCCCGACCAGGGGCTGATGCCGGACAGCATCGTGTCGGCCTGCACCGCGCTGCCCGGGGTGGTCGTGCACTGGATCTCGCGGTACGCCGCGGGAGGCAACCTCTTCCTCGACCTCGAGGCCGTGGAGTCCATGACCGCGGAGCCGGAGTCGGCGCTGGCCCGGCTGGTGGACATGCTGCCGATGGTCTTCCGGGCCGACTGGGCACTGCAGGTGTCCCGCGACGGCGACGCGCCCGCCATCGTGCACGGCACCGGAGCCGCGCCGACGGAGATCCCGCCGGGCATCGACTGGCCCGAGCAGCAGGAGAAGGGCTTCCGCATCGAGGCCGGCCCGAACTGGCCGGAGCTGGTGCTGGCCGGCTCGCCGGTCGCCGACGGGCAGCTCGTGGTGATCGGCCGCCGTGGCGGCCCGGAGTTCCTCGACTCCGAGGTCGCCCGCCTGGCGCACCTGGTGGCGCTGGCCGCGACCATCAGCCGCTCGGCCTGAGCGCCGCCTGTCCTGCGCCCGGCCCGCTCTGTCGGCCCGGGGGACTAACCTCACCGCCGTGAGCCTGCACCTCCATCGCGCCGAGAGCACCGGGGTGCTCGCGGACGCCCTGGGGGAGCTGCTGGCCTCGCCGCTGGCCGACCCGTTCGCCGAGGAGGTCGTGGTCGTCCCGGCCAAGGGCATCGAGCGCTGGCTCTCCCAGCGGCTCTCCCACCGGCTGGGCGCCGACGACGGCGCCGGTGTCTGCGCCGGTGTCTCCTTCCGCTCGCCCCGGAGCCTGGTCGCCGAGATCCTCGGCCTGACCGACGACGACCCCTGGTCGCCGGACGTGCTGGTGTGGCCGCTGCTCCAGGTCGTCGACGCCCATCTCGGCGAGGACTGGTGCCGTGCCCTGAGCCTGCATCTCGGTCACGGCGAGGAGGGCGAGGACGCCGAGCTGAGGCGCGGCCGGCGCTACGCGGTCGCCCGCCGCCTGGCCGGCCTCTTCTCGGCGTACGCCGCGCAGCGGCCGGCGCTCCTGGAGGACTGGGAGGCCGGCCGCGACACCGACGGCTCCGGGGCCGACCTCGCGGCCGACCTACGCTGGCAGGCGGAGCTCTGGCGCCGGCTGGTGGCGGCCGTCCCGGCGCCGTCCCCGGCCGCCCGGCTCGCCGCGACCTGCGCCGCCCTCCGGGAGGATCCCGGCGCGACCCCGCTCCCGACCCGGCTCTCGCTCTTCGGCCACACCCGGCTGCCCGCGACCGAGGCCCGGCTGCTCCAGGCGCTGGCGACCCATCGCGAGGTGCACCTGTGGCTGCCGCATCCGTCGCCGCCGCTGTGGGAGGCCCTGCGGGGGGTGGCCGGCGGCACCGTCGCCCGGCGCGAGGACGAGAGCCACGAGGCGGTGCGCCATCCGCTGCTGGCCTCGCTCGGCCGTGACCTGCGCGAGCTCGAGCGGGTGCTGCTGCCGGTCGTCGACACCGACGAGACCGTGGGGGAGAGCGCCGCACGGCCCGAGACGCTGCTGGGGTGGCTGCAGGCCGACCTGGCCGGCAACACCGCGCCCGACCCGGCCGGCCGGCTGGTCGCCCTGGGCGACCGCAGCGTCCAGGTGCACTCCTGCCATGGTCCGGCCCGTCAGGTGGAGGTGCTCCGCGAGGTGGTCCTCGGCCTGCTCGCCGACCACCCCGGCCTGGAGCCCCGCGACATCGTGGTGATGTGTCCCGACATCGAGGCCTACGCGCCGCTGATCCAGGCGGCGTTCGGTCTCGGCTCCACCGACTCGCGGGCCGAGTCCGGGGGCAGCCATCCCGGTCACCGCCTGGAGGTCCGGCTGGCCGACCGGTCGCTGACCCAGACCAACCCGCTCCTCGGCGTCGTCGGCCAGCTCCTCGACCTGGCCGGCGGCCGGGCCGAGGTCAGCCGGGTCCGCGACCTGCTCTCGGCGGAGCCGGTGCGGCGCCGCTTCGGGTTCTCCGAGTCCGACCTGGAGACGATCGGCGACTGGATCGAGGCGGCCGGCGTGCGCTGGGCCTTCGACGCCGAGCACCGCGCCGACTACGGGCTGGCCGACTACGTCCAGAACACCTGGCGCTTCGGCCTCGACCGGATCCTCGCCGGGGTAGCCGTCTCCGACGACGCGGGACGCTGGTTCGGCACCACCCTGCCGCTCGACGACGTGGCCAGCACCGGCATCGACCTGGCCGGCCGGCTGGCCGAGTGCCTCGACCGGGTCGCCGCACTGGCCGACCAGCTCTCCGGCAGCCACCCGGTCGACCACTGGACCCGTGTCCTCGGCGATGCCGTCGACCAGCTGACCGAGGTCGCCTGGGGGGAGGAGTGGCAGCTGGGTCAGGTCCGCCGCGAGCTGGGTCTCGCCGCCCACGACGGCAGCGGGGCCGACCTGCGGCTCTCCGACGTCCGCGCGCTGCTCGCCGACCGCCTCGGCGGCCGGCCCAGCCGGGCCAACTTCCGCACCGGGACGCTGACCGTCTGCACGATGGTGCCGATGCGCTCGGTGCCGCATCGGGTGGTCTGCCTGCTCGGCCTGGACGACGGGGTGTTCCCGCGCGCGGGCGCGGTCGACGGCGACGACGTCCTGGCCCGTCGTCCGCTCACCGGGGAGCGCGACCCCCGCAGCGAGGACCGCCAGCTGATGCTCGACGCCATCTTGGCGGCCCGTGAGCACCTGGTGATCACCTACTCCGGCCGCAACGAGACCACCGGGCGCCCACGCCCGCCCGCCGTGCCGCTCGGCGAGCTGCTCGACGCCCTCGACCTGACCGCACCCGACGGACGCGAGCGCGCGCTGCGCGACCATCCGCTGCAGGCCTTCGACCCGCGCAACTTCGAGGCGGAGGCGCCGTTCTCCTTCGACACTGCGGCGCTCGCCGGGGCGCGGGCGACGACGCGCGAGCGGGTGCCGGAGCCGCGCCTGGCGGGCGTCGTCCTGCCCGAGCGCGCCGAGGACGTCGACCTGACCGACCTGGTGCGCTTCCTCAAGGACCCGGTCGGGCAGTTCCTCCGGCAGCGGCTCGGCGTCAGCCTCCCCTACGACGGCGAGGACGCGGCCGACGCGATGCCGGTCGAGCTCGACGGCCTGCAGCGCTGGTCGATCGGGCAGCGGATGCTCGGCGACCTGCTCTCCGGCCGCACCCGTGAGGACGCCCTGGCCACCGAGTGGCGGCGCGGGGTGCTCCCACCCGGGCGGCTCGGCTGGCGCATCGCCCGCGATCTCGCCGACCAGGCCGGGCCGCTGGCCGAGGTGGCCGACGCGGCCAGGCAGGGCCGCGACCAGCGCGCCGTCGACGTGGACGTCGACCTGGGCGGCGGCCGCCGGCTCCGCGGCACCGTCGCCGACGTGTACGGCGACCGCGTCGTCAGCGTCGGCTTCGCCAACCTCGGTCCCAAGCAGGTGCTCGACGCCTGGGTGCCGCTGCTCGCGCTCTGCGCCACGAGGCCGACGGTGCCGTGGACCTCCGGGGCGATCGGCCGGGCCCGGGGTGGACATGCCCGGGCCACCTTCGCCTCCGTGGACGAGCCGATGCCACTGCTGGCCGACCTGGTCGCGCTCTACGACGCCGGCATGCGCGAGCCGCTGCCCCTGCCGCTCAAGACCGGCCACGTCTGGGCGCGCTTCCGCCGCAAGCCCGACCTGGCCCGCAGCTACGCCGAGCGCGACTGGTGCCGGTCCCGCTTCGGCCAGGAGAACGCCGACCCCGCGCACGTCCGGGTGTGGGGTCCGGGCGCGCCGTTCGAGGTGCTCCTGGACCCGCCGCGGCCGGGCGAGGAGTACGACGGCGAGACGACCCGCCTGGGCGCGCTCGCCTCGCGGCTGTGGGTCCCGATCCTGGAGCGTCAGCTGTGAGCGGGCAGGGTCCGGTGCCCTTCGACCTCCTGGGCGACCTGCCCAGCGGGACGGTCGTGCTGGAGGCCAGCGCCGGCACCGGCAAGACGTACGCCGTGGGCGCGCTGGTCGCCCGGTTCGTGGCCGAGGGGCGCGCCAGCCTGGAGGAGATGCTGGTCATCACCTTCGGCCGGGCCGCCAGCCAGGAGCTGCGCGAGCGGGTGCGCGAGCAGCTCGTTGAGGCGGAGCGGGCGCTCGCCGACCCCGCGGGAGCCCGGCGGGCCGGTGGCCTGCTGGCCCTGCTGGCCGGCGAGGACGACGCCGAGGCCGGCGTGCGGCGGGCGCGGCTGCGCGACGCGCTGGCCTCCTTCGACGCGGCCACTATCGCCACCACCCACCAGTTCTGCCAGCTCGTGCTGCGCTCGCTGGGCGTGGCCGGCGACACCGACGCCCATGCCCGGCTGGTCGAGGATCTCGACGAGCTGGTGGTCGAGGTGGTCGACGACCTCTATCTCGCTCGCTTCGGCGACGACGAGGCGCCGCCGCTCTCCCGCTCGCTCGCCCTGGAGATCGCCCGCAAGGTGATCGACGACCCGCAGGCCGTGATCGCCTCGACCGGGCCCGAGTCGCGGCCCGGCTTCGCGCCCGAGCCCGGCGCCGAGCCGGACACCCCGATCGCCCACCGGGTCTCCTTCGCCCGCGACGTGCGGGCCGAGGTCGAGCGTCGCAAGCGCCGGCTGGGCATCCTCTCCTACGACGATCTGCTCAGCCGGCTGGCGACCGCGCTGGAGGCCGAGGACGCCCCGGCCCGGGAGCGGATGCGGCAGCGCTGGCGGATCGTGCTGGTCGACGAGTTCCAGGACACCGACCCGGTCCAGTGGAGCGTGCTCGCCCGGGCCTTCGGCGGCGACGACCGGCCCGACGATCGACCGGGCGCGGCGATGGTGCTCATCGGCGATCCCAAGCAGGCGATCTACGCCTTCCGCGGCGGTGACATCGTCACCTACCTCGGCGCGGTGGACGCGGTCGGCGGCGCGGGCATCCGCACGCTGGCCACCAATTGGCGCAGCGACAAGCCGCTGGTCGACGCCCTCCGCGTGCTGCTGCAGGGCACCAGCCTGGGCGATCCGCGCATCGTCGTGCATCCGGTCGAGGCCTCCGAGGAGCACCGGGAGAGCCGGCTGCGAGGAGCCCCCGGGGACGCGCCGCTGCGGATCCGCTCGCTCCCGGGCACCGGTCTCGGCCTGAGCGATCGCGGCACCGCGTCGATCGCCGACGTCCGCGAGCGGATCGCGGCCGACCTCGCCGATGACGTGGCCACGCTGCTCGCCTCCGGCGCGACGTACGACGGGAGGGCGGTGGAGGCGGGAGACGTCGCGGTGCTGATGTACAGCCTCAACCACGCCCAGCTCTTCCGGGACGCGCTGGCCGCCCGTGGCATCCCGTCCGTGGTCGGCGGCGGGGCGAGTGTGCTGACCTCCCCGGCCGGGGAGCACTGGCTGACCCTGCTGGAGGCGCTGGAGCAGCCACACCGGGCGCCGCGCGTCCGTGCCGTCGCGCTGACCCCCTTCCTCGGCCACACCGCGGCCGAGCTCGACGCCGGCGGCGAGGAGCTGACCGACGATCTCGCCGAGCAGGTGCGGCTCTGGCTCGACCTCATCCGTGCCCGCGGGGTGGCCGCGGTCTACGAGGCGGTGCTGGCCGACGGGCTCACCGCACGGGTGCTGGCCCGCCCCGACGGCGAGCGGCTGCTCACCGACCTCAACCACCTCGCCCAGCTGCTCCACGAGGTGGCCCGGCGCGAGCGGCTCGGCCTGCCCGCCCTGCTCGGCTGGCTGCGCACGGAGCGGCGCGCGGCGACCCGCAACGACGCCCGGACCCGGCGGCTGGACACCGATGCGCACGCGGTGCAGTTCACCACCATCCATGCCAGCAAGGGCCTGCAGCACCCGATCGTGTACCTGCCGCTGGCCTTCAACCGCTGGGTCGCCTCGGAGGAGACCACCCAGCTCTTCCACGACGGCGACGTGCGCACGATCGACGTCAGCGGCCGGCCGGTCGATCGCGCCGCGTCCGAGGCGGCCGGTGAGGAGCTGCGGCTCGCCTACGTCGCGCTGACCCGGGCCCAGTCCCAGGTCGTCGCATGGGTGGCGCCGACCCGGGACAGCGCGACAGCCGGGCTGAGCCGGATGCTGCTGGGGCGCGGGCCCGCCGACCCGGTGCAGCCGATCCCCGATCGGATCACCGAGGGACGGCCCGACGAGGAGACCTGGGCCGCGCTGAGCGCGTGGGAGGCGGCGGGCGCGATCCGCGCCGAGCGGGTCGGGTCACGGCAGGCGCCGGTCATCGAGACCGTGCCGAGCACGGCGGCCCTGACCGCGCGCACGCTCGACCGTGAGCTGGACACGGCCTGGCGGCGTACGTCGTACTCCGGCCTGATCCGGATCGAGGAGGAGCAGGGCGCCGTCTCCACCGACAGCGAGCCCGAGTCCGTCGGCACCGTCGACGAGCCCGAGCAGCCCGTGACGGCCGAGTCACCCGTCGCCGAGACGGTGGCCGGACTCCCCTCGCCCATGGAGGATCTGCCGGCCGGCGCGGCCTTCGGCTCCCTGGTGCACGGCGTGCTCGAGGTCGCCGACCCGCACGCGCCCGACCTGCTGGCCGAGCTGCGCGAGCACGTCGTCGAGCAGCTGCGCTGGTGGTCGGTCCCGGCCGACGCCGACGCGATCGCGGCCGGGCTGCTGCCGATGCAGCACACGCCGCTCGGGCCGCTGGCCGGCGACCTGTCCCTGGCCGAGATCGGACTCTCCGACCGGCTCTGCGAGCTGGACTTCGAGTTCCCGCTCACCGGCGGCGACGATCCCGTGGCCGAGACGGTGCTCCTCTCCGACCTGGCCGGCGTCCTGCGCAGGCACCTGGCAGTGGACGACCCGATGCGCGCCTACGCCGACCGGCTGGAGTCCCCGCTGCTCGGCGGGCAGATCCTGCGCGGCTACCTGAGCGGCTCCATCGACGTGGTGCTGCGCGTGCCCGGCGCCGATCAGCGGTTCGTGGTGGTCGACTACAAGACCAACCGGCTCGGCGAGGTCGGCCGGCCGCTGACCAGCGCCGACTACACGCCGCGGCTGATGACCGAGGCGATGCTGCACTCGCACTACCCGCTGCAGGCGCTGCTCTACTCCGTGGTGCTCCACCGCTACCTGCGCTGGCGGGTGCCCGGCTACGACCCCGAGCGGCACCTCGGCGGCATCCTCTACCTCTACGTCCGCGGCATGTGCGGGCCGGAGACGCCGGTCGTGGACGGCCAGCCCTGCGGCGTCTTCGCCTGGCGTCCGCCGGCGGCGATGGTCGTCGAGCTCTCCGACGTGCTCGCCGGCTTCAGCACGAGACGGCTCGGTGAGGAGGTGGTCCGGTGAGCGAGGACGTGCTCGACCCGACCGCCCCGCGACTTGTCCTGCGCGCCACCGGCCTGCTGGGCGACTTCAACGCCGCCGGGGTCCTGGCGTCGGCCGACGTCCATGTGGCGAGCCGCTTCTCCGCGATCCTCGGCGAGGACGACGAGCAGGTGCTGCTCGCGCTCGCCCTCGCGGTCCGCGCCGCCCGGGCGGGAGCCATCTGCGTGGACCTCGCCACGATCTCCTCGGCTCCGGTGGAGACCAACGGTGAGGTCGCGCTGTCCTGGCCCGAGCCGTCCGCCTGGCTGAGCCGGGTCGCCGCCAGCCCGGTCGTGCGCGAGCAGGTGGTCCGGCTGGAGGGGAGCCTGCTCTACCTCGACCGCTACTGGCGCGAGGAGCAGCAGGTCTGCGACGACCTGGTGGCCCGTCTGCGCCGCCCGGTGCCGGAGATCGACGAGGCCGCGCTGGCGGCCGGGCTCGCGCGGGTCTTCCCGGAGCAGGGGTACGACGAGCAGCGGGCCGCCGCGCGGGCGGCGGTGGGCCGGTGGACCACCGTGCTGACGGGAGGCCCGGGCACCGGCAAGACGACCACGGTCGCGGGGCTGCTCGCGCTCCTGGCGGAGCAGCACGAGCAGGCGAGCGGCGTACGCCCCCGGATCGCTCTGTGCGCGCCGACCGGCAAGGCAGCGGCCCGCCTGCAGCAGGCCGTCGAGGAGGCGACCGTCGAGCTCGCCGATCCGGTCGACCGAGAGCGGCTCACCGGCCTGACCGCGTCCACGATGCACCGCCTGCTCGGCTGGCGGCCCGACAGCAGCGTCCGCTTCCGTCACGACCGTTCGCACCGGCTGCCGCACGACGTGGTGGTGGTCGACGAGACTTCGATGGTCTCGCTGACGATGATGGCCCGGCTGCTGGAGGCGCTGCGCCCCGACGCCCGGCTGATCCTCGTCGGCGACCCCGACCAGCTCGCGTCCGTCGAGGCGGGTGCCGTCCTCGCCGATCTCGTCGCCGGCTTCCAGGGTCATCCGGACTCCCCGGTCGTCGCGCTGCGCACCACGCACCGCTACGGCGAGCACATCGGCGCGGTCGCCCAGGCGCTGCGCGACGGCGACGCCGAGACGGTGCTTGACCTGCTGCGGTCGGGCACCGCGTCGGCGTCCGGCCAGGTCGAGCTCGTCGACCCGGCCGATCCCGAGGCGATGGCGGCCTTCCACGACGCGGTCGCCGAGGTCGCGGTGCGTCAGCGCCGGGCCGCCGAGTCCGGCGATCCCGAGCGGGCCCTGCGCACCCTCTCCGAGCACCGCCTGCTCTGCGCCCACCGCCGCGGTCCGTACGGCGTGGCCGGGTGGAACCACCTCGTCGAGCAGCTGGTCTCCGAGCGGACCGGCGTCGCCCACTACCAGCCGTGGTGGGCCGGCCGGCCGATCCTGGTCACCGCCAACGACCCCGGCCTGCGGATCAACAACGGCGACACCGGCGTCACCGTCCGGCTGCCCGACGGGCGGCTGCGGGTCTTCCTGGACGCGGCCACCGGGCTGCGCGACTTCGCCACCACCCGGCTCGCCGACGTGGAGACGATGCACGCGATGACCGTGCACAAGTCCCAGGGCTCGCAGGCCCGCACGGTCAGCGTGGTGCTGCCGCCGGAGGACTCCCCGCTGCTGACCCGCGAGCTCTTCTACACCGCCGTCACGCGGGCCCAGGACACGGTCCGCGTCGTCGGCTCGGAGGCCGCCATCCGCGCCGCCATCGGCCGCGAGGTGCAGCGCGCCTCCGGGCTCCGCGAGCGCCTGCGCGCCGCCCTGGGCGCCTAGCGCTCGGCGAGCGGCCGGCTCAGTCGACCCGGGTCAGCACGAAGACCGGGATCGGCCGCTCGGTCTTCTCCTGGTACGACGCATAGGTCGGCCAGGTCGCCACCGCATGCTGCCACCAGTCGGCTCGCTCCTCGCCCTCGGCCTCGCGGACGGCGTACGTGTGCCGCTCCGGACCGTCCTGCAGCTCGACCTCGGGGTGCGCCCGGAAGTTGTCCGCCCAGGAGGGGTCGTCCGGCGCGCCGCCCTTGGAGGCGATCGCGGCGTACTGGCCGCCGCGCTCGACTCGCATCACCGGGTTCTTGCGCAGCTTGCCCGAGGTCGACCCGACCGAGGTGATCACCACGATCGGATCGCCGTTGAGGGTGTTGCCCTTGGCCCCGCCGGACCCCTCGAAGAGCTCCACCTGGTCGCGCACCCACTTCTGGCTGCTCGGGACGTACTCGCCGCTCAATGCCATGACTGGCTCCTCTCCTCGACTCTGGTGTGCCCGGGAGCGACCCGGCGAAACCCGGTCAGTGGATGGCGACCGGCGGAACGCCCTCGTCGTCCAGGAAGTGGCTCTCCTCGTGCTTGCGCGGCAGGAAGAGCGACGGGATGAGCGCGATCAGGATCACCGACCACGCCACCCAGTAGGTGTCCGCGAACGACGCGGCCGCCCGCGCCATGCCGTCCGCCACCGCGGCCGGATCCAGGTGCAGCTGCTCGAAGAGCGCCGGCTGGGTGTTCTTCAGGATCGCGGCGGTCGTCTCGGTGATGCCCTCGGCGAAGCCCGGGATCTTGTCGGTGCCCGGGATGACGGGGGCGTCGTTGAGGTGGTTGGTCAGCACCACCGACATGGTCGCGACGCCCGCCGAGGAGGCGATCTGCTGGTTGATGTTGAGCAGCGTCGAGCCGCGGGCCACGTCGTGTGCCTTGAGCGTGCGCAGCGCGGTCGTCATCAGCGGCATCATCGTGGCGCCCATGCCCCAGCCCATGACGACCAGCATCGCGATGATCGCGGGGTACGGCGTGGTGTCGGTGATCTGCGTGAAGCCGAACATGCCGATCAGGATGAGGATGATGCCCACCGGGACGATCCGCCCGATCGGCACCCGGTCGGCCAGCCGGCCGGCGATCGGCATGGTCATCATCGCGCCGAGACCCTGCGGCGCGACCAGCAGACCGGCGTGCAGCGTGGACTCCCCGCGGATCTGCTGGAAGTACGTCGGGACGAGCAGCAGGCCGCCGAAGAACGCGCCGGCGAAGAGGAACATCGTGATCAGCGAGATCGCCAGGTTGCGGTTGGTCAGCAGCCGCAGGTCGAGCAGCGGGTGCTCGGGCCGGAAGGACCACCAGACGAAGGTCGCCATCAGCAGCAGACCGGCGAGCGCCGGGACCCAGACGTGCGGCGAGCCGAAGTCGCCGCCCTCGCCGGGCAGGGAGGAGACGCCGTACAGGAAGAGCGCCAGACCCGGCGACATCAGCAGCATGCCGACCACGTCGAAGGACTCCGAGGGGTGAGGGCTGTCCTTCTCCAGCACGAACCAGGCGTAGACGATCGCGATGATGCCCAGCGGCACGTTGATCAGGAAGATCCAGTGCCAGCTGGCGATCTCGATCAGCCAGCCGCCGAGGATCGGGCCCATGATCGGGCCGAGCAGCATCGGCACGCCGAGGATCGCCATCAGCCGGCCCATCCGGTGCGGGCCCGCCGCGCGGGTCATGATCGTCATGCCGAGCGGCATCAGCATGCCGCCGCCGAGGCCCTGCAGGACCCGGAAGCCGATCAGCGCGTTGATGTCCCACGCCGTGGCGCAGAGGGCCGAGCCGGCGGTGAAGAGCCCGATCGCGGTGATGTAGAGCCGCTTGGTGCCGAAGCGGTCGGCCGCCCAGCCGGTCAGCGGGATGACCGTGGCGAGCGCCAGGGTGTACGCCGTGACGGTCCACGCCACGTGGGAGTACTCCAGCTCGTGCCCGCCGTCGCCGAAGACGCGCTGGAACGTCGGCAGCGCGACGTTGACGACGGTGATGTCGAGGATCGACATGATCGCGCCGAGCACGACCACGCCCGCGACCTTGAGGACGGCACCGTCGATGTGGTCGGGATAGTCGGGCAGCGTGGGCTGTGAGGTGGAGGCCATGCGGTGGTCCTTCCGAAGACGGAGTGGTGCGGAAGATGTCGGCGGGCGGGACCAGGGCGAGACGTGATCGGGCCGAGGTCGAGCCTAGAGATCGGCAACGACAATCGCACCCGCGTTGTTCCCGGCGTACGCCGCCCGCGGCCGCTGATTCCGAACGAAACGGCTCCGATCGGTCTCCCCGGGCAGCCATTTCGTTCGGAACGGCATGCCCTAGCCTTCGCTGCATGAGCGCTCTGGAAGGTGTGTCCGAGATCTTCGACCCGGCCGAGTGGGACGTGGTCCCCGGCTTCGAGGACCTGACCGACCTCACCTATCACCGGGCCCGCGCCCACGGCACCGTGCGCATCGCCTTCGACCGGCCGGACGTGCTCAACGCTTTCCGCCCGCACACCGTCGACGAGCTGCTCCGGGTGCTGGAGCACGCGCGGATCTCCGCCGACGTCGGCTGCGTGCTGCTCACCGGCAACGGGCCGAGCGAGAAGAACGGCAAGTGGGCCTTCTGCACCGGCGGCGACCAGCGGATCCGCGGCAAGGCCGGCTACCAGTACGAGACCGCCGGCCATGACGACGCCGGAGCTCCGGCGAACCCCATCGACCAAGCCAAGCTCGCCCGGCTGCACATCCTGGAGTGCCAGCGGCTGATCCGGTTCATGCCCAAGGTGGTCATCTGCCTGGTCAACGGCTGGGCGGCCGGCGGCGGCCACTCCCTGCACGTCGTCTGCGACCTCACCCTCGCCAGCGTCGAGCACGCCCGCTTCAAGCAGACCGACGCCGACGTCGGCTCCTTCGACGGCGGCTTCGGCTCGGCGTACCTCGCCCGTCAGGTGGGCCAGAAGATCGCCCGCGAGATCTTCTTCCTCGGCCAGGAGTACTCCGCCGAGGACGGCGTCCGCATGGGCACCGTCAACCGCGCCGTCCCCCACGCCGAGCTGGAGCGGACCGGCCTGGAGTGGGGCCGCCTGGTCAACGGCAAGAGCCCCACCGCCCAGCGGATGCTCAAGTACTCCTTCAACCTCATCGACGACGGCCTGGTCGGCCAGCAGCTCTTCGCCGGCGAGACCACCCGCCTGGCCTACATGACCGACGAGGCCCAGGAGGGCCGCGACCAGTTCCTCGAGAAGCGCGACCCCGACTGGTCCCCCTACCCCTGGTACTACTGATCAGTCCAAATGAAGTGGAGGCGCGTCCCTCAAATACCAAGTTGATCTGCAGTTTTCTTGCATCTCCGGCGCTAGATGCAACCTAGGATCAACATAACGACGCAACTTCCAAGTTTGTCGGCAACTAACTTGCTAGTATGAACACATGGACCCGGCTGACTTCCTCGATTCGACCTTCGGGGAGGCTCTGCAGGAGCCCGGCAACAAGTGGGCCTTCTGGTACTTCAGGCCGAATCCCATCCCGCGGGATCTTCAGCTTCAGACTCGGACCATCAAGGCGCTCTCCGACGCCGACGCCTCGCTGGGACGCTTGCAAGGGCTGGGCGCGTTGATCCGCGATCCGCAACTGCTGCTCGGGCCCTATCTGACACAAGAGGCGGTCGCGAGCTCGCGCATCGAAGGCACCCAGGCCTCGCTGTCCGACGTGCTTCAGGCAGAGGCCAGCGGGGCGCCGAGCGCCAGCGAGGACATCGCCGAGGTTGAGCGCTACATCGCGGCGACCCACCGCGGCTACGAGTTGGTCGGCGAGCTTCCGATCACTCAGAGACTGGTCTTGGAGTTGCACGCGACACTGCTCTCCGGGGTGCGAGGACAGGAGAAGCTGCCGGGCGAGTTCCGCCGCTCGCCGGTCTGGGTTGGCTCTCCGACCGACAGTCCGGACACGGCGACCTATGTTCCGCCGCTTCCCGCGGAACTCGGTGCTCTGATCGCCGACTGGGAGGACTTCGTCAACACACCGGGGGATCTGCCGACCTTGGTGCGTTGCGGTCTGATGCACTATCAGTTCGAGACGATCCACCCGTTTCTCGACGGCAATGGCCGTATCGGCCGCTTGCTCATCAACCTGATGCTGCTCGAGGAGGGCCGCCTCGAGACTCCCCTGTTGTACCTGTCCGGCTACCTGGAGCAGCACCGCAGGGAGTACTACCAGCGGCTCCAGGACGTGCGAGAGCGAGGAGCGATCCAGGAGTGGCTTCAGTTCTTCCTGACGGCCGTTCGCCGCTCTGCTGACGACGCTGTCACCCGTGCGGAACGACTCGTTGAGGTCCGCGAGAGGTACATCCAAGAGGCCGGCCAGACCCGATCGAACCTTCCGGCCCTGGTGGAGCTCATCTTCAGCAACCCGTTCGTCACCGTCGCGCGGATGCAGAAGAAGACGGGCTTGACGAACCAGGGTGCGCGCAACGTCATCAGGGATGCCGAGGCACGCGGCTGGTTGCGGCAGGTGGGGACGATGGGGCGCGGCGGTCGGATGTACTGGGTCGCGGAGGAGCTCTTCGAGATCATCGACGCACCGTGGACCTACGCCGCCGGATCCTCGGCGTAGCGGTCCGAGCGTGAGCCTCAGCGGGCGAGGTGGCGGGCGATGACCAGGCGCTGGATCTGGTTGGTGCCCTCGAAGATCTGGGTCACCTTGGCCTCGCGCATGTAGCGCTCGACGGGGAAGTCCTTGACGTAGCCGGCGCCGCCGAGCACCTGCACCGCGTCGGTGGTCACCCGCATGGCGTTGTCGGTGGCGAGCAGCTTGGCGATGGAGGCCTGCTGGCTGAAGGGGCGGCCGGCGTCCTTGAGCCGCGCCGCGTGGAGGTACGTCGCCCGCGCGGACTCGACGGCCGCCGCCATGTCGGCGAGCAGGAAGCCCAGGCCCTGGTGCTCGATGATCGGCCGGCCGAACGTCTGCCGCTCCCGCGCGTATCCCACGGCCGCGTCGAGAGCCGCCTGCGCGATGCCGGTGGCCACCGCCGCGATGCCGAGCCGGCCGGAGTCGAGACCGGCCAGCGCGATCGGCAGTCCCTGCCCCTCCTCGCCCAGCCGCCGCGACACCGGCACCCGGACGCCGTCGAAGAGCATCGTCGCCGTCGTCGAGCCCATCAGGCCCATCTTGCGCTCGGGGGTGTCGGCGCTGAGGCCGGGTGAGTCGGCAGGCACCAGGAAGCAGGAGATGCCACGTCCGCCGTCGTCGGAGGTGCGCGCCATCACCTTGTAGAAGTCGGCCTCGCCGCCGTGCGTGGTCCACGCCTTGGCCCCGGAGATGACGTACTCGTCGCCCTCCCGCACCGCCCGCGTCCGCATCGCCGCGGGATCGGAGCCGGCGTGCGCCTCGGAGAGGCAGTAGGCGCCGAGCTGCTCACCGGAGAGCATCTCGGGCAGCCAGCGCTGCTGCTGCTCCTCGGTGCCCGCGGTGAAGAGCCCGAAGCAGCTCAGCGCGTGCACGCTCGTGCCCACCCCGACGGCCGCCCATCCGGCGGCGATCTCCTCGACCACCTGGAGGTAGACCTCGTAGGACTGCCCGCCCCCGCCGTACTCCTCGGGATAGGGGAGCGACAGCAGACCGGCCGCGCCCAGCGTGCGGAAGAGCTCGCGGGGGAAGCGTCCCGCCGCCTCGCTCTCGTCGACGATCGGCGCGATCTCCTTGGCGACGATGCGACGGGTCAGGGCGATGAGCTCGGCCGACTCCTCCGTCGGCATCAGGCGTGCTGCCGGCATGGCCACTCCTTCCCCGGACACCGCGAACGGTACCCGGACAGCGAAGTGGCAGGCTGAGGCCCGTGAGCGAGATGGCTGAGATCGGCCCGCACCCCGACGAGCCGCACGAGCAGAGCGTCTCCCGGCTGCTGAACTGGCTGCGCGCGGCGGTGCTCGGCGCCAACGACGGCGTCGTCTCCACCGCCGGTCTGGTCATGGGTGTGGCGGGCGCGACCAGCGACCGGACGGCGATCCTGGTCGCCGGCGTGGCCGGGATGGTCGCCGGCGCGCTCAGCATGGCGGCGGGGGAGTACGTCTCGGTCAGCACCCAGCGCGACACCGAGAAGGCGCTGCTGGCCAAGGAGCGCCGGGAGCTGCGCGAGGAGCCGGAGGAGGAGCTGGCCGAGCTCGCCGGTCTCTACCGCGACAAGGGCCTGACCGAGGAGACCGCGCGGCAGGTGGCGCTGGAGCTCACCGCGCACGACGCGCTGGCCGCCCATGCCGACGCCGAGCTGCACCTCGACCCGGACGACCTGACCAACCCGTGGGAGGCCGCGCTGGCCTCGATGCTGGCCTTCGTCGTCGGTGCGCTGGTGCCGGTGCTGGCGATCACGGTGGCGCCGGCCGATCACCGCGTCTGGGTGACCGTGCTCGCCGTCGTGGTCGCGCTGAGCCTGACCGGCTGGGCGTCGGCCCGGTTCGCGGGCGCCCCGGTACGCCGGGCGGTACGCCGCAACGTCGCCGGCGGACTGCTGGCGATGGGCATCACCTATCTGATCGGCGACCTGGTCGGCCGCGGCGTCGGCTGAGCCGGCTCCTCGCTACTGGGCCAGGCCGTAGAGCCGGTCGCCCGCGTCGCCCAGCCCCGGCACGATGTAGCCCTTCTCGTTGAGCCGCTCGTCCAGCGCGGCGGTCACCACGGTGACCGGGACGTCGAGGCCCGCGAGGTTCGCCTCCAGGTTGGCGACTCCCTCGGGAGCGGCCAGCAGGCAGACCGCGGTGATGTGGTCGGCGCCGCGGTCGGTGAGGAACCGCAGCGCGGCGGCCAGGGTGCCGCCGGTCGCCAGCATCGGGTCGAGCACGTAGCACTGGCGGCCGGACAGATCGGCCGGCAGGCGCTCGGCGTACGTCGAGGCCTCGAGGGTCTCCTCGTTGCGGACCATGCCCAGGAAGCCGACCTCGGCGGTCGGCATCAGCCGCATCATCCCCTCGAGCATGCCCAGCCCCGCACGCAGGATCGGCACCACCAGCGGGCGCGGGCGGCTCAGGCTCACGCCCTGGGCGCGGGTGACCGGCGTCTGCACGGTGACGTCCTCGACGCGCACGTCGCGAGTCGCCTCGTAGGCCAGCAGCGTGACCAGCTCCTCGGTCAGCCGGCGGAACTCCGGCGAGGCGGTCCGCTCGTCGCGGAGGGTGGTCAGCTTGTGGGAGACCAGTGGGTGGTCGACGACGAGCAGGCGCATGCGCACAGCGTAGACGGCAGCGACCCTGTCTGGATCGCGGCGGTTACCGGGTCGCGCCCGGTCGCCGGTTCTGCAACGATTCCAGTGTTCAAGACGGTCCTCGAGCGACCGGAGGGTGGTCCGATGGAGACGACCGATGCTGAGGCGGAGGCGGTCGACCTCGCCCTGGTGGCGTTCGAGAGCGGCGGCGAGTGGCAGCTCGCCGAGCTCTCCGGCCGTGTGCTCGACGAGGTCGAGACGATCGCCCAGGAGCTGCGGCGCTACCCCGGCGAGGGCGACGCCCTGGCGATGATCGCCGTGGACGACGACTTCGTCCTGCTGGTGCGCGTGGGCGAGGCCGGCATCCGGGTGCTGCTCTCCGACGTCTCCGCCGCGACCGACTGGAGTCTGGCCCGCTCGGCGGTCGACCTGGTCGGGGTGCATGTCGACATCGAGGAGGAGGGGGCGCCCGCCGGCGACCTCACCATGCTGGCCGACCTCGGCGTCGCCGCCGCCGACCTGGGCGCGCTGCTCGACGACGAGGACCTCTACCCCGACGAGATCCTCGCCGAGATCACCGGCTGGATCGGCCTGGGCGAGGAGTTCGACGAGCTGACCGGGACCGACGAGTGAGTGGTGCCCCTCGCGGGCGCTGGGCCGAGCCCATGCGCGCCGCGCTCTCGCTCGCCGCGACGGCTGCCGCGAGCGACGACGTGCCGATCGGAGCGGTCGTCCTCGACCCCTCCGGCGAGGTGATCGGCGAAGGCGTCAACGTCCGTGAGCGCGACGCCGACCCCACCGGTCATGCCGAGATCGTCGCCCTCCGCGCCGCTGCCGCCCACCGTGGCGAGTGGCGGCTCACCGGCTGCACGCTGGTGGTCACCCTGGAGCCGTGCACCATGTGCGCCGGCGCCCTGGTCCTGTCCCGCGTCGACCGCCTGGTCTTCGGCGCGTACGACGACAAGGCCGGCGCGGCCGGCAGCCTGTGGGACGTCGTCCGCGACCGCCGCCTCAACCACCGCCCCGAGGTGATCGGCGGCGTCCTCGCCGACGACTCCTCCGCCCTCCTCGACGCCTTCTTCGCCCGCCAGCGCCCCTGACGCCGGATTTCGGCGCGCGGCCCCCGCTCCGGTACCCTCGTCCGCGGTGGCGTGTCCGAGCGGCCTAAGGAGAACGCCTCGAAAGCGTTTGTGGGTGCAAGCCCACCGAGGGTTCAAATCCCTCCGCCACCGCCATCTTCGTTCGAGCCCCCGGCGAGCAGCAGCTCCCGGGGGCTCGGCCGTCCGTCGTAGGGATCGTGCGTAATCCCACCGCCTGACTCTCGACAGGGGATCGGGGCGAGCGCAAGGATTTTCCCGGTGGCCACCGGGGCCGCCCCCTCCGAGAGGATCCTCCATGTCTGTCGAGACCACTGAAGCCACGCGGCCCGGCCTTCCGGCCCGCCTCTGGCGGCACTTCAAGCGCAACTTCCTCGGGTACGTCGCGTTGTTCGTGGCGATCTCGATGACGCCGCTGCCGGCGTACGCCGCGTCGAAGATCGGCGCGAAGCAGCTGAAGAAGAACGCCGTCACGACGGTGAAGATCAAGGACGGCGCGGTGACCGAGCCGAAGCTCGCGGCCAACGCCGTCACCAGCGCGAAGATCAAGGACGGGACGGTCTCGGCCGCCGACCTGGCCAGCGGGACCGCCTACAAGGACATCGTCGTCAAGCGGACCGACAAGCCGGCCATCGCGTCGGGCGCCACGTCGAGCGAGGACGTCATGTGCCCGTCGGGCTACGTCGCCACGGGCGGCGGTGCCTCGGCCGGCACCGCCAACACCGGTGTGCTGCACGTGAGCGCCCCGGTCACCCGCGGCGTCCTCTTCATCAACTTCCTCACCTCGGACGGCGGCAGCCCACGAGGCTGGAGGAGCGAGCTCTTGGTGACCGGCGGCAGCCCGCAGACCGTCTATCACTTCGCCATCTGCGCCAGCAAGTAGCGCCCACCCCTCTGTCCGGGGTGCGACTCCGCACCCCGGACAGAGGGCCGGGCATGATGAGCCCGTGACCTGGTTCGAGTCGGCGGCGGACGCCGAGCAGCGGTTGGCGGCGGTGGGCTACCTGGCCGACGAGGCGACGGCGACGACCGCGCACCTCGCCGGAGTCCTGGAGAAGCCGCTGCTGGTCGAGGGGCCGGCCGGCGTCGGCAAGACCGAGCTGGCCAAGGCGATCGCCCGGGCGACGGGCGCGGACCTGGTGCGACTGCAGTGCTACGAGGGCCTCGACGAGGCGCGGGCGCTCTACGAGTGGAACTACAAGAAACAGCTGCTGTACATCCAGGCAGAGGCCTCTGGAGTGGCAGGGACTGGCGGGGAGCCCCAACCACAGCGGGACTGGAGCACGGCCATATTCTCCGAGGAGTTCCTGCTCAGCCGCCCTCTGTTGACGGCGATTCGCCGCGAGGAGCGGACCGTCCTGCTCATCGACGAGGTCGACAAGACCGACATCGAGGTCGAGGGACTCCTGCTGGAGGTGCTCAGCGACTTCCAGGTCACCATCCCCGAGCTGGGCACCATCGAGGCCGTACGCCGCCCGCTGGTGCTGCTCACCTCCAACGCCACCCGCGAGCTCTCCGAGGCCGTGCGCCGCCGCTGCCTCTACCTGCACATCGACTACCCGAGCACCGAGCGGGAGCGGGCGATCCTGGTCTCCCAGGTGCCCGGCATCGAGGAGCGCCTGGCCGAGCAGATCGTCGAGACCGTGGCCCGGCTGCGCGCCCTGGAGCTGCGCAAGTCGCCCTCGATCGCGGAGTCCGTCGACTGGGCCCGCACGCTCGTCGCGCTCCACGCCGACACCGTCGACCAGGCCGTCATCGAGGCCACCCTCGGCGTCGTCCTCAAGCACCACAGCGATCACGAGCGCGCCCTCAAAGAGCTATGAGGCGGCAAGAGCTGTGAGCCTCCTCGACCGGCACGTCGCCTTCGTCGAGGCGCTGCGCGCCGCGGGTCTCCCGGTCTCGCTGTCGGAGGGCCTCGACGCCGCCCATGCCATCGGCGTGATCGGCCTGACCGAGCGCGAGTCGCTGCGCGCGGCGTACGCCACCACGCTGGTCAAGCGGCAGCCGCACCGGCCGGCCTTCGATCAGGTCTTCGACCTCTACTTCCCCGCCCTGGTGGGCGAGGGAGCGCGTCCGGAGGAGGCCGACCAGGCCGAGCCCGATGCCCAGGGTGACGGCCCCGCCGACCTCGCCGACTTCCGCGAGCGCCTGGTCACCGCCCTGGGCATGGGCGACCCGGACGCCCTGGAGGTGATGGCGCGCGAGGCGGTCCGCCGGTTCGGGCTGATCCGCGGCCGTCAGCCCGGCGACCAGCGCTGGTCGTCGTACAACGTGATGAACCGCGTCAGCCCCGGCGAGCTGGTCGCCCGCGTCCTCGCCGCGATGGGCGTCGAGCTGGACCGGGATCGCGCCACCCGGCGCCTGGTCGAGGCGCAGGTCGAGGTCTTCGAGGGCGCCGTCGAGCGGGAGGTACGCCGCCGCGCCGCCGAGGTCCGCGGGCCCGAGCACATCGCCCGGCACACCGTCCGTCCGAGCATCGAGCGGATCGACTTCACCGCCGCGCGCAAGGCCGACCTGGAGGACATGCGTCGCGAGATCGCCCCGCTGGCCCGCCGGCTGGCGACGAGGCTGAACCGCCGGGCCGCCCGGAAGCGCGGCCCGCTCGACTTCCGGCGTACCGTCCGCGCCTCGCTCGCCAGCGGCGGAGTGCCGCTGGACACCCGGCACCGCCCACGGCGACCGACCCGCAGCGACCTGGTCGTGCTCTGCGACGTCAGCGGCTCGGTGGCGAACTTCGCCAACTTCACGCTGATGCTCGTCTACGGCCTGCGCGAGCAGTTCAACCGTGTCCGCGCCTTCACCTTCGTCGACGAGGTGCACGAGGTGACCGACCGCTTCCGGCCGGGCGCGGACCCGCAGGAGACGCTGGCCGAGCTGGCCGCGAGCGCGCGCTACGCCACTCTGTGGGGCCGGACGAACTACGGCCGCGCCTTCACCCGCTTCTCCGAGCGGTACGCCGACGCGGTGACCCCGCGCACCCACCTGCTCGTCCTCGGCGACGCGCGCTCCAACTACTCGGATCTGGCGCTGCCGGTCGTCGGCCAGCTCGTCCACGACGCCCGCCGCGCCTGGTGGCTCAACCCCGAGCACACCCGCCACTGGAACACCGGCGACTCCGCCGCCTGCGAGTACGGCGCGCTGATGCCGATGGTGGAGTGCCGCAACCTCGCCCAGCTCGGCGCCTTCGTCCACGACCTGGCGTGAAACGAGCCCCCGCGGCGAGATAGAGTTGTCGACTCGCCTGATCGCACCGGGCCGATGGAGGGCTCTGAGTTGAACGATGCTGTCGCCGCGCGCGAGGTCGCGCGTGAGCAGGACTACGTCGACCGGGTCTACCGCCAGCTCGAGGCGTCGACCCAGTCCGCGCAGGCACTCGCCGCCGAGGGTCGCGCCCGCGGTCAGCTCGGCCACGAGGGCGGCCTGGTCGAGCGAGACGCGATGGTCTACCAGGCGGCCCGCCGCATGGCGACGCTCGACGCCGCGCACGAGGGCCTGGTCTTCGGACGGCTCGACCTGCGCGCCGAGATCGACCCCGAGCCGCGGTACGTCGGACGCATCGGACTGCGCGACGAGAACCGCGACGTGCTCCTGATCGACTGGCGTGCCCCCGCGGCGGCCGTCTTCTACCAGGCCACGCCGGCCGATCCCCACGGCGTCGTCCGCCGCCGGGTGCTGCGCAGCCACGGCGAGACCGTGGTCGGCGTCGAGGACGACCTGCTCGACGCCGAGGCCGACACCGACCTGCCGATCGTCGGCGAGGGCGCGCTGATGGCCCAGCTCTCCCGCGCCCGCGACCGCTCGATGCACTCGATCGTGGCCACCATCCAGGCCGAGCAGGACCGCGCCATCCGCGCGCCGGCCAAGGGCGTCGTGCTGATCACCGGCGGCCCCGGCACGGGCAAGACCGTGGTCGCGCTGCACCGGGTCGCCTACCTGCTCTACGCCGACCGGCGCCGCTACGAGACCGGGGGTGTGCTGGTGGTCGGCCCCTCCGGCGTCTTCATGCGCTACATCGAGCGGGTGCTGCCCTCCCTCGGCGAGACCGCGGTGGCGCTGCGCTCGCTGGGCGAGGTGGTCGACGGCGTCCGCGCGACGCGGCGCGACGACCCGGCCGTCGCGGAGGTCAAGGGCTCGGCGGCCATGGCCGAGCTGCTCCGGCGTACGGCCCGCCAGGCGGTGCCCGGCAGCCCACGCGAGTTCCGGATGTTCTACCGCGACGACGTGATCGTCCTGGGTCCGCGCGAGCTCGGCCAGATCCGCCGGCAGCTCCTCGGCAACGGGCCGCGCAACCGCTCGACCACCAAGGTCGCCTCGACCCTCGTCGACGCGATGTGGCGGCAGGTGCGCTCCGACCGCGCCCGCGAGCGGACCAAGGAGGACTTCGCCGAGGAGGTCCGCACCGACGACGCCTTCCTGGAGTTCGCCGCCGCGTGGTGGCCGGTGCTCGACGCCGCGACCGTGCTCGGCTGGCTGCGCGACCCGGAGTTCCTGGCGCGCGTCGCCGAGGGGGTCGTCGACGAGGAGTCGGTCCGGCTGCTGAGCAAGTCGTGGGGCGACGATCTCTCGGTGGACGACGTCCCGCTGATCGACGAATTGCGCTACCTGCTGGGCGATCCGCCGGTGGTCGAGGACGCGGACGAGGACCCGCTGGGCCTGGTCGACTCCTCGCTGCACGAGCTCACCACGGCCGCCGACCGGGAGTACGCGGGGCATCGCAGCTGGGCCCCGCCGACCAATCGCATCGAGGACGACGGCTACGCGCACGTCCTCATCGACGAGGCGCAGGACCTCACCCCGATGCAGTGGCGCATGGTCGGCCGGCGCGGCCGGACGGCGACCTGGACCGTCGTCGGCGATCCCGCGCAGTCGTCGTGGCCCGTGCCCGAGGAGGCCGATCGCGCCCGTCGCGACGCGCTCGGCTCGCTGGTCGGCGACAAGCCGGTGCACGACTTCCACCTGTCGACGAACTACCGCAACTCCGCGGAGATCTACGCCTACGCCGCCGACTACGCCCGCCGGGTGGGCCTGGACGCCGATCTGCCGGACGCGGTCCGCTCCACCGGGGTCGAGCCGCGGGAGCTGACCGGTCCCGACCGCGAGGCCCTCACCCGCTCCGCCGTCCTCGCCATGCTCGACGAGCTCGACGGCACCGTCGGCATCGTGGTGCCGGTCGCCCGCCGGGCGGAGGTCGCCGGCTGGGTCGCCTCCTGGCCGGAGGTCGCGCCACTGGCCGAGGGCGCCGACGCCCGGGTCGTCGTGCTCACCGGCCTGGACACCAAGGGCCTGGAGTTCGACGGCATCGCCGTGGTGGAGCCGCAGGAGATCGAAGCCGAGTCGAGCACCGGCCGGGCCACGCTCTACGTGGTGCTCACCCGTGCCACGCAGCAGCTGGTGACGATCAGCTCATAGCTCCTTGCGGAACCAGTGGTCGGCGTGGCGCTCGTCGTTGAACGGCGGCACCTCGACGTAGCCGAGCGCGCGGTAGAGCGCGATCGCCTCGACCAGCGCGGCGTTGCTGTCCAGGCAGACGGCGGTGGCGCCGAGGACGCGGGCGCGGTCCTCCAGGCCGGCCATCAGGCGGCGGCCGAGGCCGAGACCCCGGGCGGAGTCGCTGACCCAGACCCGCTTGATCTCCGCCGGCTCGGCTCCGTGCAGCTTCAGGCCACCGCAGCCCAGCGGCTCCTCGTCGCGGGTGGCGAGCAGCATCAGGCCGCGAGGCGGGCGCAGGTCGTCGTCGTCCAGCGGGATGCTCGTCTCCGGGTCCCAGCCGAACCGCTCGGCGATCTCGGCGGCGTACCGCTCCAGGCACCAGCGCACCCGCTCGTCCGCCGGATCCGCCGGCGCCACGAGGACGTCGCTCACGGCCGCCACCCCTCCGCGTACGCCGGGAAGGCCGGCTCTCCGCGCAGATCGGGGGCCGGCACCGGCTCGCCGTACGACGCGAGGATCGGCAGCACGCCCGCCCAGACCGGGGCGTCCAGGTCGCTCTCCGGGTCGTCGGGCGGGCCGTCGCTCACCTTGACCGACCACTCCTCGATCGGCAGCTCCAGCACGAGCGTGGCGGCCAGCTCCTTGGCGGTCGGCGGCCGCAGCTCGTCCCAGCGGCCCGGCATCCACGCCTCGCTCATCGCCCGCAGCGCCCCGACCTCGTCCTCGACCGGCCGGGCGACGCCGTAGAGCACGGCGCTGCGGTAGTGCATCGACGACTCGAAGGCCGACCGCGCCAGGACCATCCCGTCCAGCAGCGTCACCGCCACGCAGGCCGGCGCCCCTCCGGCCAGTGTGCGGAAGAGCCGGCTCCCCGTCGACCCGTGCAGCAGCAGCCGGTCGCCGTCGCGGGCGCATGCCACCGGGATGTTCGCCGGCTCCCCGTCCTCGACGACGGCGACATGCGCCACCCGGGCGGCGTCGAGCACCGCGTCGAGGTCCGCGCGCTCACCCCGCGCCTTGTCGGGAAGCCGCCGTACCCGCGTCCGATCGTTCACCGCGCCATCCTGCCGTGCGCGGGCTCCGTGCGCACTCGACCGCCACTCGAAACCCAGGTGGCCGCTCACTCCCTCCCCGGTAGCGTTCGCCCATGACCACAACGCCCGTCTCCGGGCCCCTGTCCGCCACCGAAGCCCTCGAGCAGGTGCAGGGCGAGCAGGCGTGGGCGGTCATCCGGCTGCGTGACAGCGACACGGTGACGGTGCTCGGCGGACCGCTGATCCCGGCCGGGCGACTGGCCGACATCCCCCTGGCCGAGGGGGTGCCGGAGTCCGGCCGCCGCTTCGACACCCTCGTCGCGGTGCCCTTCCGGCAGGTGGCCGAGCGCGGCTTCGACGCCCACGACGACGGCACCCCGCTGGCCGTGGTCGACCTCCGCACCGAGATCGAGGTGCCGCTCGCGGAGATGCTCGCGGCGCTGCCCGACGAGGAGGTCGCCTTCGCCGACCGCGGCGGCTTCGAGACCAGCGACGAGGAGTACGCCGAGATGGTCGGCCGGATCATCTCCGGCGAGATCGGCAACGGCGAGGGCGCCAACCTCGTCGTCGGCCGGCACTACCGGGCCGAGGTCGCCGACTGGAGCGCGGCCAAGGCGCTGACCGTCCTGCGTCGGCTGCTGGAGCACGAGCGCGGCGCCTACTGGACCTACTGCTTCTTCACCGGCGACCGCTTCCTCATCGGCGCCTCGCCCGAGCGGCACGTCAGCGTGGCCGGCGGCGAGGTCCGGATGAACCCGATCTCGGGCACCTTCCGGCTCGGCGCCCCTCGCGACGGGGCTGGCGAGCGGGCCGAGCTGAAGCCGCGCCTGCTGGACTTCCTCGCCGACGAGAAGGAGATCTTCGAGCTCTTCATGGTGGTCGACGAGGAGCTGAAGATGATGTGCGACATCTGCCACGAGGGTGGTCAGGTGCTCGGACCGTTCCTCAAGCCGATGAGCCATCTGGTGCACACCGAGTACCTCCTCGCCGGTCGTACCCGTCTCGACGTCCGCGAGGTCCTGCGGATGAGCATGTTCGCCGCGACGGTCACCGGGGCGCCGGTCGAGAACGCCTGCCGGCTGATCACCCAGTACGAGCCGGAGGGCCGTGGCTACTACGCCGGCGCGCTCGCCCTCATCGGCCGCGACGCCGCCGGAGCGCCGACCGCGGACTCCCCGATCGTCATCCGCACCGCCGACGTCAGCCCCGAGGGGCGCCTCAAGGTCACCGCGGGCGCGACCCTGGTGCGCGACTCCGACGCGGCCTCGGAGGTCGCCGAGACGCAGGCCAAGGCGGGCGGGATCCTCAGTGCCTTCGGCCTGGTGCCGCGGCCGACCTCGCCGCCCGCCCAGATCGAGGACCTGACCCACGACGAGGACGTGCTGATCGCGCTGAACTCGCGCAACCAGCGGCTCGCGCGCTTCTGGCTCACCGACCAGTCCGGCGCGGCTCCCGCCCCCGAGCTGGCCGGCCGCTCGATCGCGATCCTGCACGGCGAGGACGACTTCGCCAACATGCTCTGTCACGTCTTCGCGGTGCTCGGCATGAAGCCGACGGTGATCCGGCACGAGGACTTCCGGGCCGGCGCCTTCGACCCCTACGACATCGCCGTCGTCGGCCCCGGACCCGGCGATCCCCGCGACGACGAGTCGCCCAAGATCGCCACCTTCCGTGCCGCCGTCGACGGCCTGCTCGCCTCCGAGAAGCCCTTCATGGCCGTCTGCCTGGGCCATCAGGTGCTCTGCGACCGGCTGGGGATTCCCCTTGCCTACAAGGACATCGTCTTCCAGGGCACCCAGTCGCGGGTCTCCATCGGTGGCCAGGAGCAGGCGGTCGGCTTCTACAACACCTTCGTGGCGAAGGCCCCGACCGAGCCGGGCCAGCCCAGACTGCCGGAGGGGATCAGCGCCGAGGCCGACCCGGAGACCGGCGACATCCACGTGCTGGCCGGGCCGCGGTTCCGCAGCGTGCAGTTCCATGCCGAGTCGGTGCTCACCGAGAACGGCGTGGCGATCCTGCGCGACCTGCTCATCGGCGCGCTCGCCGGCTCCGATGGCTGAGCCTGGGGGTCCTCGGCGGATCCTGGTCGTGGACCACCACGACTCCTACACCCAGAACCTCGTCCACCTCATCGCCGGCGTCACCGGCGTCCTGCCCACCGTCGTCCAGCACGACGAGCCCGACCTCGACCTGAGCGGCTGGACCCACCTGGTGCTCTCGCCGGGGCCGGGGCACCCGGCTGACCCGAAGGACTTCGCGTTGGGGAAAGCCCCGTTCCAGCAGGGGATTCCGGTGCTCGGCGTCTGTTTGGGCATGCAGGCCCTGGTCGCGGCGTACGGCGGCACGGTGGCCCGGATCGAGCCGGCCCACGGCGAGGTCGCCCAGGTCGAGCACGACGGCACCGGCGTCCTCGCCGGCATCCCCAGCCCCTTCGCCGCGGTGCGCTACCACTCCCTGGCCGCGACCCACGTCCCCGAGGAGCTGGTCGTCAACGCGCGTGCCGACGGAGTTGTGATGGGCGTGCGCCATCGGGATCTCCCCCTGCACGGCGTGCAGTTCCACCCCGAGTCGATCCTGTCCGAGCACGGCCGCGCGCTGGTCGCGCGCTTCCTGGAGCTGCGATGAGCGAGCGCTGGTTCTGGCTCGACGGCGGCGGCACCCAGGAGTGGGCGGGCCGGCGATCGATCGTCGGCCGGCTCGCCGAGGACGACCTCTCGCTGGTCTACGACGCCGCCCGGTGCGAGGTGGTCGCCCACCCGAGCGGCGAGGTGGTCGGCGACGACATCTTCAGCGTGCTCGGCGACCTGCTCGACGGCGATCCCGCGACCCACTGGGTGGGCTGCTTCGGGTACGCCGCCCGCGCGGATCTGCCGGCGCGGCCGATGCCCGGTGTGCCCGACGCGATCTGGATGCGCACCCGCGACGTACGGGTCACCCACGAGCCGGTCCGCCCGCCCGGCCTGCCGACCGAGCCGGTCTCCTCACCGGCGGTGCCGGACCGGTACGCCGGCGCCTTCGACCGAGTGCAGGAGGCGCTGCACGCGGGCGACACCTACGAGCTCAACCTCACCTATCGCGAGGATGTCGAGACGGCGTTGCCGGCCGAGGAGATCTACGACCGGATGCGGACCGGCAACCCCGCGCCGTACGCCGGACTGCTGCGCCACCACGACACCTGGCTGCTATCCGCCTCGCCCGAGCGCTACGCCACCGTGGACCGGCGCCGGATGCTGGAGACCCGCCCGATCAAGGGCACCACGCCCCGCGGCCGCACGCCGGAGGAGGACGAGCGGCTGCGCCGGCACCTGGCCACCGATCCGAAGTTCCGCGCCGAGAACCTGATGATCGTCGACCTGCTGCGCAACGACCTCTCCCTGGTCTGCGAGCCGGGCACCGTCGAGGTGCCGCGGCTGATGGAGGTCGAGTCCTACGCCAGCGTGCACCAGCTGGTCTCCACCGTCCGCGGCCGGCTGCGCGACGGCGTCGGCACGCTGGACGCCCTGCGCGCGCTCTTCCCCGCGGGCTCCATGACCGGCGCGCCCAAGCTGCGCACGATGGAGCTGATCGACGCAATCGAGGAGACCCCGCGCGGGCTCTACGCCGGCGCGTTCGGCTGGATCTCCGGCGACGGCCGCGCCGACCTCGGCGTGGTGATCCGCTCGCTCTTCCGCTCCGGCGACGGGCCGTGGCGGCTGGGCACCGGCGGCGGCATCACGGTGCGCTCGGACGTCGCCGACGAATGGGCCGAGAGCCGCTGGAAGGCCGAGCGGCTCAGGGCGGCGGCTGACGACCTCACTGGTTGACCAGGGAGCTCAGCCTCCGCCGTCCGCTCAGCTCTGGTCGCTCTCCGCGTCCGAGCCCAGCGCGGCCTTGACCGTCTGGGTCTTGCCGTCGCGGACGAAGGTCAGGGTGACGCTGTCCTCGGGACGGTGACCGCGGATCGTGGCGACCAGCGACTCCGAGCCGTCGATGACGTCGTCGTCGACCTTGGTGATGATGTCGCCCTTCTGCAGACCGGCCTTGTCGGCGGGACCGTCCTCCTGCACCGACTGGACGACCGCGCCGTGGGCCAGCGCGTCACCGGTCACGTCGGAGACGGTGATGGCGAGCCGGGCGTGGGTCGGCTTCTCGCCGGCGATCAGCTGGGTGACGATCGGCAGCGCCTGGTCGATCGGGATCGCGAAGCCGAGGCCGATGGAGCCGCTGTCGCCCGCGCCGGAGGTGCGGATCGAGGAGTTGATGCCGACGACCTGGCCGGAGAGGTTGACCAGCGCGCCGCCGGAGTTGCCGGGGTTGATCGCGGCGTCGGTCTGGATGGCCGGGTACGTCGTGCTGGTGTCCTGTCCCTGGCTCTGCTGCTGCTGCGGCTGCTGCTCGCCGAAGCCGAAGCCGAACGGGCTCTCCTGCTGGGGCTCCGGGGTGGTCGCCTTGGGCACCGAGACCGGACGGTTGAGCGCGGAGACGATGCCGCTGGTGACGGTGGCGTTGAGGCCGAACGGCGAGCCGACGGCGACGACGCCCTGACCGACGCGGAGGTCGGCGGACTTGCCGATGGTCGCGGGCACCAGGTCGCCGGACTCCGGCACCTTGATCACCGCGAGGTCGGTCACCGGGTCGGTGCCGACGACGGTGGCCTTGACCGTCGAGCCGTCGTTGAAGTTCACGGTGATCTTCTCGTCGGAGCCGAGGGAGACCACGTGGTTGTTGGTCAGGATGTGGCCCTCCTTGTCCAGCACGATGCCGGAGCCGGAGCCCGCCTCACCGCTGGAGGTGACGTTGATCTTGACCACCGAGGGGAGCACCTTGGCGGCCACGGACTCCACGTCGGTGGGCCGGCCGGTGCTGGCGTTGGAGTTGGACCCCGACGGGACGATCGGGCCCGAGCTGCTGCTGGTGGTGGTGTCGGTGCCCTGCCAGGCGTCGTACCAGGCGGCGCCGCCGACCCCGGCGGCGCCCCCGAGGACCAGGGCGCCGGCGAGGACGCCGGCGGCGAGACCGGTGCCGCGCTTGACCTTCGCGGGCGCGGGCGGGGCGGGCTGCTCGAACGGCGGCAGCGGGCGGGTGTGCTCGACGGGCGGGACGCTCTGTCCCCACGGGGAGCTCTCCTGCGGCGGCGTGTGGCCGGCCTGGGGCTCGATCGGCTCGCCGGGCATCGGGGTGTTCTGGTCCGTCATGACACCGATTCAACCGCGCGGACCTGAAAGTTCTCTGGGAGGCCGCTAGGACTCCGCCATGACCTCCGGCGGCGCCGGCTGTCCGGGCAGCCGCAGCCAGAACGCGGCCCCGCCTCCGGGCGCGAGGCCGGCGCTGACGTCGCCGCCGTGACGCTGGGCGATGGTGCGCACGATGGAGAGACCCAGCCCGGAGCCGGGCATGCCGCGCGACTCCGCCGAACGGTAGAACCGCTCGAAGACATGGGGCAGATCGTCGGGGTCGATGCCCGGTCCCTCGTCCTCCACCAGCAGAGTGCCGCCGCTGAGCCGGACCCGGATGGTGCCGTGCGGCGGGCTCCACTTCGCGGCGTTGTCCAGCAGGTTGGTGATCGCCCGCTCCAGGGCGCCGGCCTCGCCGACGACCCACCACGGCGAGGTGGTCACGTCGAACTCGACCTCGGCGCGGCGGCGCACCCGTGCGATCGCCTGGCCGAGCACGGCGGTGAGCTCGACCGGCTCGACGGTCCGGGCGATCGGCTCGTCCCGGGCGAGCTCGACCAGGTCGCCGATCAGCGTGGTCATCTCGCCGATCTGGGCTCGTACGTCGTCCAGCAGCTCGGCCCGGCTCTCGGGGGAGAGCGACTCGCCCGCCTGCACCAGCAGGTCGAGGTTGGTCCGCAGCGAGGTCAGCGGCGTGCGCAGCTCGTGACCCGCGTCGGCGACCAGCTGGCGCTGGCGCTGCTGGGACTCCGAGAGGGCGCGCAGCATCTCGTTGAAGGACTGCGCCAGCCGGGCGACCTCGTCGTTGCCGTCCACCGGGATCGGGTCGAGGCGCTGGGTCCGTGCGATGTCCTCGACGGCGGCCGTGAGCCGGCGTACCGGTCGCAGGCCGTTGCGGGCCACGGCCCATCCGGCCAGCGCCGCGCAGATCATGCCGGCGACGCCGAAGAGCAGCATCACCAGGCCCAGCCGGTCGAGGGTCTGGTCGGTCGAGCGCAGCGACTGGGCGAGCACGAGCGCCTGTCCCCGGTCGGCGTGCACGGCGACCACCCGCCACGGCTCGCCCTGGAACCAGACGGTGCGGGCCGAGGTCGCGGCGCTGCCGCGGGCGACCTCGACCTCGGTCTCCCCGATGCCCATCGACTCGCGGGTGTCGGCGCTGTGCGCCTCGGGCGGGTTCGCCAGCGCGTTGACGAAGATGATCTTCACGTCGGCCGCGCCCAGCGCCCAGGACGGGATCCGCTCCTGGGCGAGCGCGTCGAGGGTGTCGCGGCTGGCGGCGGCATGGGCGCGGGTGCGCAGCGACTCGTCGAGCGCGCCCATGGTCTGCGCGCGCACGGTGGCCCATGCGGCGAAGGCGACCGCGGTCACCGAGAGACCGACGGCCATGGTGGTCAGCAGCGTGACCCGGCTGGCCAGCGAGCGGCGGTAGTGCAGGCCGCTCCACAGACCGCTCATCGCAGCCTCACAGGGGATCCTCGCGCAGCACGTAGCCGACGCCGCGGACGGTGTGGATCAGTCGCGGCTCGCCCTCGGCCTCGGTCTTGCGGCGCAGATAGCCGACGTAGACCTCCAGGCTGTTGGCGGTCGTGGGGAAGTCGAAGCCCCAGACCTCCTCGAGGATGTAGGAGCGGTTGAGCACCCGGCGCGGCGCGCACATGAAGAGCTCCAGCAGGGTGAACTCGGTGCGGGTCAGGGTGATCGGCCGGTCGCCGCGGCGTACCTCGCGGGAGGCCAGATCCATCGACAGGTCGGCGAATTCGAGCTTCTCGTCGGGGGCGAGCGCCGGGTCGGGCGCGACGCGGCGCAGCAGCGCCCGGAGCCGCGCCAGCAGCTCGTCGAGGGCGAAGGGCTTGGTGAGGTAGTCGTCGGCTCCGGCGTCCAGGCCCTCGACGCGATCGCCGACGGCGTCGCGCGCGGTCAGCACCAGGATGGGCACCTGGTTGCCGGCGCCGCGCAGCGCCTTGGTGGTCTCGATGCCGTCGAGGCGGGGCATCATCACGTCTATCACGACGGCGTCGGGGGTCGTCGTCGAGATGACCGCCAGCGCCTCGGCCCCGTCGCCGGCCAGTGACACGGCGTACCCGTTGAACTCCAGCGACCGGCGCAGCGACTCGCGCACGGCACGGTCGTCGTCGACGACGAGGATGTGCTGCTGGGTCGCCTCGGAGCTGCTCACGCGCCAAGACTGCCATCCGGGCCTGAGCGGTTGCTGAACTTCGGCGCCGATTCCCCGGGTCAGAGCCGGGCCAGCTCCCCGGCGATCACGCGGCTGGTGCGCTCCACGATGTCGAGCACCTCGGCGAAGCCGTCCGGCCCGCCGTAGTAGGGGTCCGGCACGTCGGGCGGCTCGCCCTGCCCGTCGTACGCCGGATCGAAGGCGCGGAAGAGCATCGCCCGTCCCGGATCCGGCAGAGCGGCTCGCACGTCGGCGAGGTTGGCCGCGTCCATGGCGAGGAGCAGATCGTGCTCGAGCCACTCCGGCCCGAAGGTGCGCGCCCGATGACGGCTGGCGTCGTAGCCGGCGTCGGTCAGGGCCTCTCCCGATCGCGCGTCCATCGTCTTGCCGACGTGCCACGACGCGGTGCCGCAGCTGCCGATCTCGACCCGGTCCGTCAGTCCCGCCTCTGCCACCAAGGCGGCCAGAACCACCTCAGCCGTGGGGGATCGGCAGATGTTGCCCAAACACACCAGGGCCACGCGATAGCGGTCGGACCCGATCGGGGACGGCAGGGACGGCGGCATGGATTCCTCTCGCTCTCAGGTGATCGGCGTCGGCTCGGCGCCCTCGTGCATGCGCGCGGACTGGGCGATGAGGATGCCGGCGACGACGGCCAGGCAGCCGGTGACCGCGATCGGCCCCATGGACTCGCCGAACCAGGCCCAGCCGAGGGCGGAGACGCCGATCGGCTCCAGCATCGCGATGGTCGTGACGGTCGTGGCCTTGACGAAGCCGAGGGCGATCAGCTCGCCGAAGAAGGGGATCAGCGTGCCCAGCAGGACGATCCAGGAGAGGACCGCCCACAGCGGCGCGTGCAGCTGGTCGAGCGCGCCGAGCAGCGAGACCCGCTCGCCCAGGTCGGCGTCGAAGCCGGTGATCGGCACGAAGAGGTTGAGGGCGATCGTCGCGACGCCGAAGGCCCAGACGATCACCTGCAGCGGGTCCAGGACGCTCACGCCGGCCTCGCCGATGAGGAAGTACGCCGCGAAGCACACCGCGGCGGCCAGGCCGGCGGCGATGCCGATCCCGTCGAGGCGGGCGCCGTTCCAGACCTCGGTGGCCGCGGCGAGGCCGATCACCGCCAGCGCGAGGCCGGCCCAGACCCGGCCGCGCACCCGCTGGTGCTGGACGAGGAGTGCCCACAGCGCCACCAGGACGGGCGCCTGGTACTCCAGCAGCAGGGCCATGCCGATGGGCAGCCGGTCGATCGCCACGAAGTAGGTCCACTGCAGCAGCGCGACGCCGACGATGCCGTGGGCGATCAGGAGCAGGAGCAGTCGCCGCGGAGGCGGTCGCAGTGCCGAGCGCCGGAAGAGCGCGGCCCCGACGACCAGGGTGGCGAAGGTCGCACTGACCCGGATCGTGGTGAGCATGGCCGGCTCGACGCCGGCGCGCATCGCGACTCGGGAGACCCCGGCGTTGACGGTGAAGAGGACCGCGCCGAGCGTCACCAGGCCGATGCCGAGAGCGGGTCGCGAGGAGCGCACCCGGCTCACCCTAGAGCCCGAAGGAGGCGGTCTCAGCGCCGGCCAGGTCTGTCCGGTTTTGTCCGGGTGTCTAGACCGCAATTGTCGCCGCGTGTCCCTTCTGGGGGTCCTTCGTTGAGACTGTCACAGGCCTCGCCGGGAGGGGGTGGGTCCTGAGTCACTGGGAGATCGAATGCGCCACCTGCGAGTAGCGAGCAGCACCATCCGCCTGGGCGCGGCTGGTGCGGTTCTTGCCGTGCTTGCCGTGCTGACGCCCGCCGCGGCGTTCGCCGGCTCCGGCGATGCCGCACCGGGTGACGACTCGGCGGCGACGGCCCAGACCGTCCCGCCGGCCGGCCTGTCGACCGATGCCGCGACCAGCCCGGCCGGCTCGGAGAGCCCGGAGCCCGGCACCGAGGACAGCTCCGAGACCGACGCCGGCGACGGGGCCGAGACCGGCCCCGAGGCCAGCCCTGAGACCGACAGCACCGAGAGCGCTGCCGCGGACGACGAGGCGACCGCCACTCCGACGGAGGCCGAGCCGGTCACGCCGGCCGCCGGAGCGGACCAGCCGACGCGGCCCACGGCGGCCCAGGCCACCACCGACCCTGTCGGAGAGCCGAGTGTGAAGCTCGAGCAGTACGAGCAGCTCGACGGCGAGTGGCAGCCCAGCGACGGCAGCGTCGACTTCGGCAACGAGATCCGCTACGTCTTCCGGGTGGTCGTCCCGGCCGGCCAGACCCTGCCCGCTGCTCAGCTGCGGTCCTACGTCCCGGGGTGGGACCAGGCCAACGACCAGGTGACCAACGTCCCGGCCCGGCTGGTCGCCGGATCCGCCCACTGCTCGCCCGAGTGCGACGTCGAGGCCAACCAGAACAACGGCCTGGTGACCTGGAGCTTCGGCAGCCTCGCCGCGGGCAACGAGGACCTCGAGGTCACCGCCGAGTTCACGGTCCGCTTCGGCGACCTGCCGCTCGACGCGCAGTTCGACTCCTCCGGCATGTTCTTCGCCCGCGCCTGGTGCCGTGGCGAGCTCGCCTGGAGCCAGCCGGCCGCGCGGCTCGCGGCGGGCAACGCGCCGACGACGGGCCAGGCGAGCGCCGGACCGGTGTTCTCCAACGCCGTCACCGCGACCGCCATGGCGCTCGAGGCGATCATCGGCACCCCGGTCACCTACCCGACCGCGCCGGGCATCTCCGCCACGGCGGGCCCGACCCACGGCCCCCACTCCGCCAACGGGGCGACGGTGCTGCCCAACACCGGCGGGCCCCAGGCCGCTCTCGCCGTGGCCGGCGCCGCGCTGGTGGCGCTCGGCGGTCTCACCGTGACGCGCGCCCGCCGACGGGACTGACCGCCCGCTCCGCCGGATTGACGGCAAATAGGACAATCGCCCCGTTTTGTCGGTTTCTGCCACGGTGGTGCTATTTGTCTAGACCGATTGACCCCCTCGTCCCCGCTCATCGCGACGAAGCCGGCCGGATCGCGATCCAACCGGACTAGACCGCAACGTTTGTCTTATTTGGGCTTTCCGTAACCCCGAGGCTCTACTGCAAGGGCGACGGGCGGTATCCGGGGACCGCGGTCGTAGCGGGAGGGATACCCCGGAGCATCGCTGTTTCCGGGGGGGAACTCATGAATACACGTCGGTCCACCACTCGCTCTGGTCTCTTCGCCACCTTGGGCGGTCTGTCTCGACGGCACCGCGGCGTCGGCGGCTCTCTGGCCGTCCTGGCCTCGATGGCGCTGATCATCTCGATGACCACGGCTGGCGCCTACGCCGACGACCAGCCGGGTGACCAGCCCAGCGCGCCGGCCTCGCAGCCGGCCAGCGCGGACGACACCGCGGCGCCGGAGAGCCCCGGCGAGAGCGAGAGCTCCGCGCCGGCTCCGACCGACGCTCCGTCGCCGAGCGGCACCGACGACGACGCGGGCGACTCCGCGCCCGCCGACGAGCCGACGCCGGTCCAGCCCTCCTGGACCGCCACGCCGCTGAATGGGCTCGGTGGACTGGTCACCGCGCAGTCTCAGCAGAACGGCGTGACCGATGTGACGATCACCAAGCGGACGTTCCGTAGCAGCAACGACAAGGTGGTGGGGGCGAGGTTCGAGCTGCGTCCCTACAGCAACAACCAGACCAACCCCCCGGCCGGCGGCAGCGTGGGCAGTTGCACCATCACCTCGGGCATCACCTGCACGATCTCGGTGTCGGACACCGGCAACGGCGGCGACAACAACCGGCGGTTCTGGGTCGTGGAGACGACTGCGCCGGCCGGGACCAGCGCGGTCGCGAAGATCGGGACCGGCAACGCCTCGGCGGTGACCGAGGCGAACCCGTACCCGGGTGTGACCCCGGTGCTGGGTTACATCCGCAACAACAGCGACTACTCGGTGTCGATGCCGGCCGATGGCTACCAGCTGACCAATTCGTCGGGTTCCAATCTCGAGCAGTCCGACTCCGCGGGCTTCGTGGCGAACCGGCTCGACAACGTCGCTCCGAACGTGCAGTGCAACGCGAACCTGAACATCGCGTTGGTGCTGGACAAGTCGGGTTCGATCTACGGGTACGGCGGCAACGACTACCGCACCAGCTACAAGAACGGCGTGGGCCAGCTTCTGGACACGCTCGGCACCAGCCCCAACACGCGGGTGGCGGCGTTCACCTTCGGGACGTCGGCGAGCAAGCTGGTCAGCCTGGGGACGCCTTCGTCGGTCAGGTCGACGATCGTCAACGACATCGGCGGAACCAACTACACCAACGGCACGAACTGGGATGCCGGGCTGCGGCTGGTCGACGGTGACTCAGCCGACTACGACGTGGTCATCTTCGTGACCGACGGCGCGCCGAACTACTACTACAACTCGAGTCTGCGGAACGTCGAGTTCTCTCCGACCGAGCACGCCATCTTGTCGGCGAACGCGCTGAAGGACGACGGCGTTCAGATGGTCGCGGTCGGCGTGGGCGCGATCAATAGCAACCCGGCGGGCACGCACAACCTGGACGCGATCTCCGGTCCGGTCAACGGCCAGTCGCAGACCTACATCGGCGACTGGGACGAGTTGGGCGAGCAGCTGGCCGGGATCGCCAACGACCTGACCTGCCGGGGCTCCATCACGGTCAAGAAGAACACCGAGGCCTCCAACGGCACGGTCAGCACCGATGTGGCCGGATGGACCTTCAAGGCCACCAACACCGCCGCTCCCGGTGGCCGCTCGCCGGCGGCCGGCAGCAGCTCCAAGACGACGAAGAACGCGACCTGGTCCTACCAGTTCGACAACAAGACCGATGCCGTGGACGTGACGATCGACGAGACCGCGCAGAGCGGCTGGTCGATGAGTGGTGTCCAGTGCACCGGCGGCACGGCGAGCGCCATCAACCTCGGCAACGGAACGTTCAAGGTCACTGGCGTCAAGTCGGGCAGCAACGTCGTCTGCACCGTCACCAACAGCCAGGCCAAGGGCACGTTGAAGATCGAGAAGAGGGACCTCGACACCAACGCCCTGGTCTCCGGTGCGACCTTCAAGGTGACGCCGAACCCAGCCACCGGGACCGGCAGCACCACGATCACCGAGGGCAGCGGTGGTGACGCGGCCGACGGCACCTACACCTTCGCGAGCGCTCTGGCCGGCAGCTACACGGTGGAGGAGACCGCGGCTCCCGATGGCTACCTGCTGCCGCCGACGGCAGACAGGACGAAGACCACCGCGGTGGCCAGCGGCCAGACGGCGACGCTCACGTTCAAGGACCCGCGCAAGTGGAAGAACCTCAGCCTGGACGTCACGGCCGCGGGCACCTACAACGCCACGTACCACTGGTCGATCGCCAAGGGTGTCCGCGACGGGAGCGCCGGCGGCTACGGCCCCACCGCCGAGGCGGGCGACGCCTCGGGCAGCCACTCCTTCGGCTACCAGGTCGAGGTGACCCAGGGCGCCAAGAGCGTCTCGGCCAAGCAGCTGGGCGGCACGATCACGGTCGGCAACACCAACCCGTCCGCGGTCCAGGTGAGCTTCGCGCTGACCCCGCCTGCGGGCTACAGCCAGTGCACCGTGACCGGCGGCAACGGCAACCGGTCGGTCGCGATCGGCGGATCCACCTTCGCCTACACCTGTGACCCGGTCAGCGCGACCGCCGAGCCGTCCGGCGGCACGGTGGGCGTGACCATGACCTGGTCGAAGGCCGACTACCCGCAGAGCCAGGCGGATGTCGACGCCGGCGCCGGCTCGCACCAGAAGACCGACTCGGCCACCCCGGCGTACACGGTGAGCGAGACCGACAAGACGGTGACGCTGACCGACGACAAGTTCGGCACGCTGATCTCCGGTCCGGCGCTGCCGGCGACGATCACCTGGAGCGCCGAGGGCGCCAAGACCACGGTGACCTATTCCCGCACCGTGACCGGCAACGCCGGCACCTGCGTCGAGGACGTGAACACCGCGACCATCGCCAGCAACGACTCGGCCTTCACCGCGAGCGCCTCGGCGACCGCCAAGCTCTGCGTGGGCGCCGACCTCACGGTGACCAAGGGCGCGGCCGGATCGTTCACCCGGACCTACCTGTGGAACATCCGCAAGGTGGCCTGTGACGCCGACACCTCGGCTCTGGTCGACGTGTGCGCGGCGAGCGAGGCGATCGCCACGCCGCAGCTGGGCAGCCCGGCCAACCCGAAGTACACCGTCGAGGTGACCCCGGGCACGCCGGCCACGACCGGCTACCAGATGACGGGCACGATCACCGTCGCGAACCCCAACGACTGGGACGTCACGCTGACCGGCATCCAGGACGACTACCTGGGCTCGACCGGCGAGACCTGCACGATCACCACGCCCACGCCGTGGAAGGTCCCGGCCGACGGCAGCGCGGACTTCGCCTACGAGTGCACCTTCGCCCAGGCGTCGCCGCCCAGCCTGAACGGCGTCAACCAGGCCACGGTGACCTGGGACAAGGCCGCGGCCCGTACGCCGAGCGGCACCGCGACCGGCACGCACACGCTGGACCCGGACGCCGAGTGGACCGAGACGCCGGTCAACAAGACCGTCCACGTCTACGACGTGCTCACCGGTGGCACCCCGGCCTACCTCGGCTCGGTGACCTGGAAGGCGGATCTCGGTCCGACGTACTTCCACCCGACGCACGACAACCTGACCGCTCCGGTCGGACAGTGCCGGGACTACACCGACACCGCCTGGCTGGCCGGCTCGGCGAGCCCGACCGCTCCGGTGCTGGGCTCCGACGACGCCACGGTCAAGGTCTGCGCCTCGCACTACACCCTGGACAAGGAGGTCTCGCCGAGCGGGACCGTCATGCCGGGCACGACGCTGACCTACACGCTGACGGTGCGCAACGACTCGCAGGCCGTGCAGAAGGGCTTCAGCGTCACCGACGACCTGACCGACGTCCTGGGCAGCGTGGTCGAGACCGCGCCGGCGAACCTCAACGCGTCGGTGGGCACGCCGTCGTTCACCTCGCCGACGCTGACCTGGACCAGCACCGCCGACCTGGCGCCGCAGACCGAGGCGACGCTGACCTACACGGTCACCGTCAAGGACGACGCCTGGAAGGCGACGCTGCACAACGCGGCGACCCCGGGTCCCGACGGTGACTGCGTGCAGGCGGGCGAGTGCGAGACCACCACCTACACGCCGCACTACACGGTGGAGAAGTCCAGCGACAAGGGGCTGACGGTGGCGCCGGGTGAGGCGATCACCTACACGCTGAGGGTCACCAACGACTCGCAGGGCACCGTGCCGGGCTTCAGCGTCACCGACGACCTGAGCGACGTCGTGGACAACGCGAGCGCTCCGGTGGTGGCGACGCCGCACGAGGGCACCGCGACGTACGACGCCAGCACGCCGGGCGCCGAGAAGCTGACCTGGACCAGCACCACCCCGCTGGCCAAGGGCGACCACGTCGAGCTGACCTACACCGTCACCGTCAAGGCCGATGCCTGGAAGGCGACGCTGAAGAACGCGGTGACGCCGGGCGACGGCGGCGACTGCGCGCCGGGCAAGTGCGAGACCACCAGTCACACCCCGCACTACACGGTGGAGAAGTCCAGCGACAAGGGGCTGACGGTGGCGCCGGGTGAGGCGATCACCTACACGCTGAGGGTCACCAACGACTCGCAGGGCACCGTGCCGGGCTTCAGCGTCACCGACGACCTGAGCGACGTCGTGGACAACGCGAGCGCTCCGGTGGTGGCGACGCCGCACGAGGGCACCGCGACGTACGACGCCAGCACGCCGGGCGCCGAGAAGCTGACCTGGACCAGCACCACCCCGCTGGCCAAGGGCGACCACGTCGAGCTGACCTACACCGTCACCGTCAAGGCCGATGCCTGGAAGGCGACGCTGAAGAACGCGGTGACGCCGGGCGACGGCGGCGACTGCGTGCCCGGCAAGTGTGAGACCACGAGCCACACGCCGCACTACACCCTGGCGAAGTCCAGCGTGCCGGCCACGGGCTCGACGGTGATGCCGGGCGACGAGATCACCTACCAGCTCACCGTGAAGAACGACTCGGAGGCCGTGCAGAAGGGCTTCAGCGTCACCGACGACCTGAGCGGTGTGCTGGGCAGTGTGGTCGAGACCGAGCCGACGATCGTCGGGGCCTCGGTGGGCACCACCTCGTTCGCGAGCCCGACGCTGACCTGGACCAGCACGGCCGACCTGGCCCCGCAGGCCGAGGCGACGCTGACCTACAAGGTCACCGTCAAGGACGGCGCCTGGGATGCCACGCTGACCAACGTCGCCTCGCCGGGCACGGGTGGGGAGTGTGTGACGCAGGGCGGCTGCACCACGACGCAGGAGACGCCTCCGGTCACGACGATCTGGGTCTACAAGCACGACGCGGAGACCCAGGATCTGCTCAAGGGCGCGGAGTTCGAGCTCTACGAGGACAAGGCTCCGGTGGGCACGCTGGGCGCCGAGGACGAGCTGATCGGCACCAAGACGACCGGTGACACCGGTGTGGTGGAGTTCGGCGAGATCCTGGCCGGTGACTACCTGGTCAAGGAGACCAAGGCGCCGCAGGGCTACCTGCTGCCGGACGAGCCGGTGCAGGTCGTGACGGTCACCTCGCGCGACATGGGCTCCCAGGTCGGTGTGCCGGTGCGGTTCTACGACCAGCCCACCGGGCAGGTCGGCGACCTCGTCAAGGCGCAGTACCGCCAGGTCGCCGCTCCCACCGAGGAGAACCCGGGTGGCGAGTGGCAGCAGATGCAGGCCGACGACCAGGTCGCCTTCGGCGATCAGGTGAAGTACACCCTCACGGTGCCCTTCACCGGCCCGCGCCTGTTCCACGGCGTGACGCTGACCGACTACGTGCCCGGCTGGGATCCGGCGGACACCCAGACGACGAACAAGGCCGTCTTCGTGCCGGGCTCGGCGAGCTGTGGTGACGACGCGGAGATCTGCCAGGCGTCGTACGACGACGAGACGCACCTGGTCACGTGGCGCTTCGACGACCCGGTCGACGCGGGCCTGGGCACCAAGACCATCACGGTCTCGTTCGCGGTGACCTTCCCGACGCTGCCGGCGAACCCGTCGTACGACTCGCAGGGCTTCTACCGCGACCTGGTGTGGAACGTCGGCTACCTCGACTGGCAGGAGGGCTCGGTCCAGCCCGAGCTGTTCCGGATCGTGCCGCGCCTCGGCGCTGCCGCCGCGCTGGTCGACCAGAGCCGGGTCTCCAACCAGGTGACCACCCGGGCGACGGCCGTGGCGCCGAAGCCGCCGGTGGTGAACCCGCCGGTGGTCAAGCCCCCGACGGTCAAGCCGCCGGCCGTGAAGCCGCCGAAGGGACTGCCGAGCACCGGTGGACCGGCATCGCTGTGGCTGTACGGCGGCGCGGGGCTGGTGCTCCTGGGTGGGGTGCTGCTGCTGAGCCGCAGGCTGCGCCGCACGCGCTGATCGGTCTCCATGCGGTGGGCCGGCCGGGGAACGACTCCCCGGCCGGCCCACTGCCGTCTAGACCGGATTCCCCGGCGTTTCGTGCTCATGCGCTGGCACGCGCGGCACGGCGGCGGGGACCTGACTAGACCGCGATGTTTGTCTGGTTTGGCGCATTCGCCAACCGGCCGTCTACTACAGGGTGCGGTAGCCGAATTCCGGGGGCGGCGTCGGCGGCACGAGATCCATTTCCCCGGAGAACTCTGTTCCGGGGGGAACTCATGAAGGCACGTCGGTCGAGCAGCTCCACCGTGTTCGGGTCCTTCGATCCACTGCTTCGCCGACGTTGGCGCTCCCTCAGCGTGGCGGCCTCCTTCGCGCTGCTGGTCTCCGTGCTCTCCCCCGTGGGCTTCCTGACCCCGGCCGCCAACGCGGCGGTGAACCTGACCTCGGTGCAGGCGAAGGTCAGCGACCACACCGGCACGCTGTCGGACTACACCACCCTCAACCCGGACAACTACTGGTGGGACACGACCAACAACAAGACGTCGAACTGCATCTACTACCGGCCCAGCAGCGGCAGCGGCTCGGGAACCCACAGCTCCGGGTGGGTGACCAGCTCGAGCGAGGCGGTCACCTCCCACGGCTATCCGTCCGGCTGGGATTGCGGCGACGTCGATGACAAGCCGAACACCAGCAGGCAGAGCGCGATCGGCGTGAAGCCGCGGGCAACCGGCAACGTCCCCGACGACGGCACCGCGTTCCCCCTGGCGCTGGTGACGCACTACAACAACCCGGTCTCCAGCGGCAACGCCTCCTACTTCACCGGGAAGTTCAGCATCCAGCTCGGTGGCTTCGACGGCCCGAGCCCGGAGCTGACCTACGGCTGGAACATGTGGGAGACGCCCAACGGCGCCAGCCCCTGCGCCAAGACCGGCTCGGGGGTCGACAACAGCAACGGCTGCGCCGACCAGATCGTGTTCACCGGCCAGATCCCGGACCAGACGCTGGTCAAGAACGGGATCACCTACAAGCTGGTGGTCCAGGGCTTCGCGCCGGTCGACGGCACCACGTGTCCCACCACGATGCCCACCACGACCGACCCCAACTTCTGGACCAAGGAGTCCGCGACGACGCGGGCCTGCATCTACGCCTCCCTCTCCCAGGTCCGCACCCTGACGGTCGTCAAGAAGGTCGTCAGCTCGACCGGCGCCGCCCTGCCGACGCCCGCCACGCAGTTCGGCTTCACCTCCGAGAGCGACCTGGCCGGCTCGCCGTGGGCGAGCGGCTCGTTCAACCTGACCCCCGCGGCGACCTCGGGCGCGACCGCGAGCAACGGTCCCAAGGAGCTGCTGCAGGGCGAGACGGTGACGGTCAAGGAGGCCGTGCCGAGCGCCGACACCTGGGCGCTGACCGACATCACTTGTCTGGACGGACAGGGCGCCAACGTCGCGCTGGCCGAGAAGAACCTCGGCACCGGCCAGATCAAGCTCAAGGCCACGGCCCCCGGCGCGGCCGCCGCGGGACCGATCACCTGTACCTACACCAACACGTTCACGCCCAAGGCGACGCTGACCCTGAAGAAGGCGTTCGACGGCGCCGGCACGGTCTCCGACTGGACGCTGACCGCGACCGGTCCCACCACGATCTCGGGCAAGACCACACAGGCCGCGGTCACCGACGCCCGGGTGACTGCCGGCACCTACACCCTCGGCGAGACCGGCCCGGCGACGGGCTACGCCTCGCTCGGCTGGAGCTGCTCGGGCGCGACGATCACCAACGGCAACCAGATCACCCTGGTCAACGGCAACACCGCCACCTGCACGGTCACCAACCGCCAGTCCCGCGGGAAGTTCACCATCGCCAAGGAGGTCCAGGGCCCGGCCGGTGGCTTCGTCGGCACCGGGAGCACGCCGTTCACCGGCACCTACACATGCACCCCGGCCGTCGCCGGGCAGCCGGTCGCGTTCTCGGTCACCCAGAACACGCCGTTCACCAGCCCGGAGTACCCCGCGAACACGGTCTGCACCGTCACCGAGACGACCCCGCTGAGCCAGAGCCTGCTCAAGGACAGCTCCTGGTCCTGGAACGCTCCGGCGTATAGCCCGGTGAACCGCCAGGCGACGATCACCGACGGCCAGACGCCGCAGGTGAAGATCACCAACTCCTACGTCCAGAAGACCGGCTCGCTGACCATCACCAAGCAGGTCGCGCCCCGCACCGCCACCGGCGCGGTCGCCTCGGACTACACCGGCACGCGGACCTTCCCGATCGCCTATGACTGCACGATCGGCGGTACGACGGTCAAGGACGGCACCGTCAACCTCGCCAAGGGCGCCTCGACCACCGTCACCGGCGTCCCCGCGACCTCGGTCTGCTCGCTGAGCGAGACCGCCCAGACCACGCAGACCGGCGACTTCGCCAGCCCCGACGTCGCCTGGGACGGCTACGAGGTCTCCTCGGGCAACTCGGTCCAGGTGACCGACGGAGGCACCAGCGGGCTGACGCTGGTCAACTACTTCAAGCGGGAGACCGCGTCGCTGAAGCTCGCCAAGCGCGTCGAGGGCTCCGGCTACACCGGCGGCAGCGGCACGCACTTCGAGGTGACGTGGCAGTGCGGCACCAAGAACGGCACCGTCGACCTCGCCAACGGCGGCAACACGACGGTGAGCGTGCCCGCCCGGACGCTCTGCACGGTTCAGGAGACCGCGCCGAGCGGCAATCTGCTGCCGGCGTACGAATGGGGCCCGGCGACCTACGAGGACCCGGACGGCGCCCTCACGGCGGGTGTCCCGGCCGGTGGCTCCAAGACCGTGACCGTGGTCAACCACACCGTCCCGATCTTCGGCAAGGTCTCGGTCACCAAGAAGATCGCCGGTGAGAGCGCCGGCGTGAAGGGCGATGCGAAGTTCCCGATCACGGTGAGCTGCCCGACGGCGAGCTACTCGCACACCTTCGACCTGGGCGTCAACGAGGTCGGCACGACGCCGGACCTCCCGGTCGGCACCCAGTGCACCGTCTCCGAGGGCGCGCTGACCCAGGCCCAGCTGGTCGACGAGTCCTATGCCTGGGACGGCTTCGCGATCACCCCGGGCAACAGCGCGACGGTCGCCAAGGACCAGACGAAGGCGATCACGGTGACCAACACGGTGAAGCGCGCCTACGGCGCCCTCACGGTCACCAAGGTCGTCGACGGCATCGACGGTCTCACGGGGGCCAACGCCGACTTCTCGGGCACCTGGTCCTGCGCCTACGGGACCGACCCGGCCGTGACCGGCACCTGGTCGCGCACGGGCGCCGGCTTGACCACGGCGAGCAGCCACATCCTGCTGACCTCGGTCTGCCAGGTCACCGGCGAGGACGCGGTCACCACTCCGCCCAAGGCGGGCGACCCGTCGTACGTCTGGGGCGCGGCGGGCATCGGCGGCCCGGTGACGCTGACCAAGGCGAGCCCGACCGGCGACATCACCGTCACCAACCCGATCGTGCGCACCAGCGGCGCCTTCACCGTCGGCAAGACGGTCACCGGTGGCGCGGCCGGCACGGCGTTCGTGGACGGCGACTTCACCTTCCACTACCAGTGCACCACCAAGTCCGGTGAGGACATCAGCGGCAACCTGACCGCCAAGGCCGGTCAGACGGCCACGCTCCCGGCCGGGACGACGATCCCGACCGGCAGCGACTGCGTGGTCACCGAGACCGACAAGCCGAGTGCCAAGGACCCCTACACCTGGGACGGCTCCTCGATCACGCCGAACGGCGGCGCGTTCACCATCGGCCAGGACCAGACGGTCTCGGTCGTCGTCACCAACGAGATCTCGCAGAAGAACGTCACCGTCGACCTGAAGAAGGTCGTCGACGACACCACGCCCGCGGGCTACGTCGGCGATCTGTCGTTCCAGCTCAGCCTCGTCTGCACGCTCGACGGCGCGACCACGACCTACGGGCCGGTCGGCGTCAAGAACGGCGCCACCGGGCACCTCGCGGTGCCGCTCGGCTCGAAGTGCACCATCACCGAGGTCACCCCGGCGCCGGGAGCGGGCCTGAAGGACTCCTCCTTCGCCTGGGACACCCCGACGTTCTCGGGGGAGCAGACGGTCGCCAGCACCGGCGGGTCCTACACCTTCACCGCGACCAACCACGTCAAGCGGGTCCGCGGTGACCTGGCGCTGACCAAGGTCCTGGTCGACCCGGACAGCGTCACCGACCCCACCCGCACCTACAGCGGCACCTGGAAGTGCAAGCGCGCCGGTGACGCCGACGTCAGCGGTGGCTGGTCGCGCGTCGGCGCGGGCACGGCCACCCTGACCGGCGTCCCGGCCGGCGGCATCCTGCTCGGCTCGACCTGTGCGCCGACCGAGGCCGCCCTGACCGCGCCGCCGTCGGCCGGTGACTCGTCCTACTACTGGGACGCCCCGGGCCTCGACGACGCCACGACCTCGGCCGCCGGCACGGCGACCATGAAGGTCACCAACACCGTGCTGCGCCACACCGGCAAGCTCGAGGTGCGGAAGGTCCTCTCGGGTGAGACCGGCGGCTACGTCGCCACCGGCCAGCAGTTCCGCGTCACCTACACCTGCGCGGCCAAGCTGCCCGGTCAGGGCAACATCACCGGTGACGTGAAGCTCGAGGCCGGCGCCGCCGCCGTGACGCTGGTCGACGGCGTGCCCACCGGGTGGGAGTGCGCGGTCGCCGAGGACACCACCAGCCTGAAGCAGAGCCAGCTCGAGGACGCCTCCTACGCCTGGGGCACGACCACGATCAGTGGCCTGACCAACGGCAAGGTGACCGTCGCGTCCAGCCCGGCGACGCTGACCGTGGACAACGAGATCGTGCGCAAGACCGGCACGTTCGGCATCACCAAGGCGATCGCCGCCGGCACCCCCGCCGGCGTGGTCAAGCCCACTGCCGCGTTCTCCGGCACCTACACGTGCACCTACGACGGCCAGACCGTCAAGAGCGGCACGTGGGCCGTGACCGGCGCCGGCGCGGCGACCCTCACCCCGGCAGCGAGCGGGCTGCCGGCCACGACGCTCTGCTCGGCGGAGGAGAGCACGCCGTCCGAGGCGGGCCTGGTCGACGCCGGCTGGACCTGGGACACCCCGCAGGTCAGCGGCGACGTGACCATCGCCGACGGCAGCACCCCGGTGATCACGGTGACCAACACCCCGACGCGGGTGTACGGCGCGCTGTCGGTGACCAAGGTCTACAACGGCCCCGCCGCCGCGCTGAAGAACGACGCCGAGGTCACCGGAGTGTGGTCGTGCTCGGTCGGCAGCACCGCCGCGGGCAGCGGCGCCTGGACCCTCCCGGCCGCGGGTGGCACCACCCAGCTGTTCGGCAAGGCCCAGCAGATCCCGGTGACCGCGGAGTGCACCGTCACCGAGGACACCCCGAGTGACAGCCTCCTCGTGGACGGCTCGTTCACCTGGAAGTCCCCGGTCTCCGACCCGGCCGACGGCAGGGTCGTCCTCGACCGCGACAAGGACAAGAACGTCGTCACGATCACCAACGACGTCCAGCGCGTCCGCGGCTCGTTCGACGTGGCCAAGGTCGTCGACCTGCCGCAGGGCGTGGCCAAGGCGACCGGCCGGACGTTCAGCGGCACCTACACCTGCACCTACGGGTCGGACGCCCCGGTGACCGGCAGCTGGTCGGTGACCGACGAGGGATCGACCACGATCACCGGCATCCTGGTGGAGTCGGTGTGTGGGATCGCCAGCGAGAACACGCCGGCCGGCGGCCCGTCCACCGACCCGTCGTACGTCTGGAACGGCCACTCGGTCGCGCCGGCGACGGTGAAGGTGAAGGCCACCGGCAACCCGGTGAAGCTGACGGTCACCAACCACACCAAGCGGATCACCACCGGCCTGACGGTGACCAAGAAGCTCACCGGCGCGACCGCCGACGAGCCGGCCGGACAGCTCTACGCCATGTCGTACGAGTGCACCGACGCCAGCGGCGGGAAGTGGACCGGCTCGAAGTCCATCGCCAAGGACGAGGTGTGGACGACGGCCACCGACATCCCGCTGGGCAGCACCTGCCTGGTCACCGAGGGCGCTCTGCCCGACCTGTCGCCGCGCAACGTCTGGGGCTCGGTCGGCTTCGCCGTCACCGGCGCCTCCGGCCCGGTGGACACCCAGGGCCAGACGGCGACGTTCGCTCTGCCCAGCAGTGCCCCCGAGGCCGGCCCGTCGGTGGCGGCGGTGACCGTCACCAACACGCTGGTCCGCCAGGGCTCGGGCTACACGATCGCCAAGACCGCGACCCCGCCGTCGGGATCGAGCGTCATGCCCGGCAGCGTGATCGAGTACAAGGTGACCGTGACCTCGACGGGCGCCGGCACGGTGGACAACGTCGGTGTGCAGGACGACCTGTCCCAGGTCGTCGACAACGCGGTGGTCAGTGACGTGTCGACCGCGACCGGCACGGCGACCGTGGCCGTCGACGGCACGTCCATCGACTGGCAGCTCGGCACCATCTCCGGGGTGGGCACCGAGTACACGCTCACCTACAAGGCCACCGTCAACGCCGGCGCCTGGGGAGTCACGCTGAAGAACCAGGTGACCCCCGACCCCGACAGCGAGCAGCCGCCGACGTCCTGCATCACGTGCACGACCCAGCACCACACGCCGCACTACACGCTGCAGAAGGCCGTCTCCCCGACCGGGCCGGCGAAGCCGGGCGACGTGCTCACCTACACCCTGACGGTGGACAACGACTCCCAGGCGACGCTGCCGGGCTTCACGGTGACCGACAACCTGTCGGGCGTCCTGGGCAACGCCACCCTGGTCACGCCGCTGGACTCCGAGCTCAAGCTCGAGGACGACGGCACCACGCTGACCTGGAAGCACACCGGTGACGTGGAGCCGAACGACCCGCCGGTCACGGTGACCTACCAGGTCACGGTCAAGGACAGCGCCTGGAACGCGGTCCTGACGAACAAGGTGACCCCGGGCCCGGGCGGCGAGTGCCTGCCGGGCAAGTGCGAGACCACCAGCGGCACGCCGCACTACACGCTGGAGAAGTCCAGCGACCAGGACGGCAAGACCGTCATGCCGGGCGACGAGGTCACCTACGAGCTGAAGCTGACCAACGACTCCGACACCACGCTGCCGAGCTTCTCGGTGACCGACGACCTGTCGGCGGTGCTGGACAACGCGACCATGGTGACGACTCTGCCGGGCAACGGCCTGAGCCTGAGCGGCACCACGCTGACCTGGTCGAGCAGCACCCCGCTGGCGGCCAAGGACTCGATCACCGTGTCCTACAAGGTCAAGGTGAAGGCCGGCGCCTGGAACGCCACCTTGAAGAACAAGGTGATCCCCGGCTCCGGCGGTGACTGCGTGCCGGGCAAGTGCGAGACCAGCAGCTTCACGCCGCACTTCACCCTGGAGAAGTCCAGCACGCCGGTGTCCGGCTCGACGGTGATGCCGGGCGACGAGGTCACCTACACGCTGAGGGTCACCAACGACTCGCAGGCGACGCTGCCGGGCTTCACGGTGGTCGACGACCTGCGCGATGTCGTCGGACACACCGGTGACCCCGTGGTGGCGACGCCGCACGACGGCACCGCGACGTACGACGGCAGCACGGCCGGCGCGGAGATGCTGACCTGGACCAGCACCACCCCGCTGGCCAAGGGCGACCATGTCGAGCTGAGCTACACGGTCAAGGTCGACGCCGGCGCCTGGGACGTCACGCTGAAGAACGTGGTGTCGCCCACGCAGGGCGGGCCGGGCACCTGTGTGGCCGACAAGTGCACCACGACGCACGAGACGCCTCCGGTGACCACGATCCGGGTCTACAAGCACGACGCGGAGACCCAGGACCTGCTCAAGGGCGCGGAGTTCGAGCTCTACGAGGACAAGGCTCCTGTCGGGACCCTGGGCGCCGAGGACGAGCTGATCGGCACCAAGACCACCGGTGACACCGGTGTGGTGGAGTTCGGCGAGATCCTGGCCGGTGACTACCTGGTCAAGGAGACCAAGGCGCCGCAGGGCTACCTGCTGCCGGACGAGCCGGTGCAGGTCGTGACGGTCACCTCGCGCGACATGGGCGCGCAGGCCGGTGTGCCGGTGCGGTTCTACGACCAGCCCACCGGCCAGGTCGGCGACCTCGTCAAGGCGCAGTACCGGTTCGTGCCCTCGACCGAGACGCCCAGCGAGGAGCCTCCCAGCCAGGAGGAGGGCCCGAGCGAGCAGCCCGGCGAGTGGGTGCAGCTGCAGGCCGACGACGAGGTGGCCTTCGGCGACCAGGTGAAGTACACCCTCACGGTGCCGCTCACGGGTCCGCGCCTGTTCCACGGCGTGACGCTGACCGACTACGTGCCGGGATGGAACCCCGGTGACGAGGGACGGACGAGCGCCAAGGCGACGTACGTGCCGGGCTCGGCGGGCTGCGGCGACGACGCGGGCGTCTGCCAGGCCTCGTTCGACGACGAGACGCACCTGGTCACGTGGCGCTTCGACGACCCGGTCGCCCCCGGCCTGGAGACCAAGACCATCACGGTCTCGTTCGCGGTGACCTTCCCGCCGCTGCCGGAGAGCCCGGTGTTCGACGCCGAGGGCTTCTACCGCGACGTCAACTGGAACGAGGGCTACCTCGACTGGCAGGAGGGCGCGGTCCAGCCCGAGGTGCTCCGGGTCGTCCCGCGTCTGTCCGCCGCCGCCGCGCTGGCCGCGCGCCAGCGGGTCTCCAACCAGGTGACCACCCGGGCGACGGCCGTGGCGCCGAAGCCGCCGGTGGTGAACCCGCCGGTCGTGACGCCGCCGGTGGTCAAGCCGCCGAAGGTCAAGCCGCCCAAGAACCTGCCGAACACCGGCGGTCCGAACTCGGCCTGGCTCTACGGAGGCGTGGGCCTGGTGCTCCTGGGCGGGGTCCTGCTGCTGAGCCGCAGGCCGCGTCGCACGCGCTGAGCCGTGTCGCAGCGGCGGGCCGGCCGGGGATGGAGCGTTCCCCGGCCGGCCCGCCGTCGTCGTCTAGACCGGATTCCCCGGCGTTTCGCGCTCGGCAAGTGGCAGGTGGGCTAGGTCATGGCCCGAGGTGACTAGACAGTCGCGACCCGCCGTGTTGTCGGCCCCTCCCGACAGGCCGTGTACTACCAGAGCGCGATAGTCGGCTCCCGGGGGGCGACATCGGTGGGAGACATCGGTGGAGAGAGCCCAGGCACCCCGGGGAATGGCCCCAAGGGGGAGCTCAATGAAGGCACATCGGACGACCATCGGACTCTTCGCCACACTCGGTGACCTTCCCCGAAGGCGACGTACCGCCGGCTTCCTCGCGGTCCTCGCCTCCATGACGCTGGTCGTCTCGATGACCTCGGCGTTCGCGTACGCCGACGACGCCACCCCGCCTCCGGCCGCGGCCACGACCCCGCCCGACGACGCGAGCGGCGCCGCCGAGGAGCCGGCTGCTCCGTCCAACGCCGACCAGGCCGAGGACGAGAGCCAGGACCAGGGCACGGATCAGGGCAAGGACGAGAGCCCCGCCTCCACCGACGACGCGGGCGACACGGGCGGCGACACGCAGAGCCCCGCGCCGGAGCCCCAGGCCGACGAGGGCAACGGCGACGGGCCCGCGGACCCGGAGTGGACCGAGACGCCCTCGTCGCCGGGCCTGCTGGGCCTGGTGACCGGCCAGGCGGTGCCGGCCCCGGAGACCAACGGCTCGGTGATCACGGTCAAGGTGGGCGGCAACCGAACCGGCAGCGCCACCGTGGGCAACCTGGCCGGGGTGAAGCTGGGCCTGTTCGCCGGCTCCGGCGACGCGAACCCGGTCAACAACACCTGGGCCGTCTGCACCTCGGACCCCGATGGCGACTGCTCGTTCAAGGTCCCGAGCACGAACCGCAACGGCGCCAACCGCGACGAGCAGTTCTGGGTCAAGGAGATCGACCCCGCGCCGAGCTACTACTCCAACAAGCAGCTGGGCACCGGCGAGACCGTGTCGTCGGCCGACTACCGGTTCCAGACCGGTGACCGGCTCCGCTCCGGCAACACCTACTACTCCGGCACCGACTTCATGACCGACGGGGGCAACAGCTCCAACTCGGCCTCGGGCGGGGTGTGGCAGAACTCCAGGAACAACCCCAGCTTCCCGCCCAAGTGCGGCATCAAGTTCGGGATGCTCCTCGACCTGTCCAGCTCGGTGGGATCGAGCGGCCTGAGCAGCATGAAGACGGCGGCCAAGGGCTTCGTCGACGCGCTGGCGGGCACGCCGTCGCAGATCGGGCTCTTCACCTTCGCGACCAGCGCGCCGGCCTCGAGCGGCAACACGCTCGGCCTGACGTCGGTCGCGACCCCCGAGGGCGTGACCACGGTGAAGGACAAGATCGACGGCTACAACCTGCCGGGTGGCGACGCGGGCGGCACGAACTGGGATCGCGGGCTCTGGCAGGTGCAGCAGGCCGCCGGCCAGTTCGACGTGCTGATGGTGCTGACCGACGGCAACCCGACCTTCTACGGCGCCAGCGCGTCGGGTCCGGGTGGGCGGACCCGCTTCCGCGAGCTGGAGAACGGCATCTTCTCGGCCAACGCCGTCAAGGCCCAGGGCACGCGGATCGTGGCGTTCGGCGTCGGCAGCGGCGTCAACAGCACGGCCAGCGGCTACAACCTGCGGGCGATCTCCGGTCCGACCAAGGACACCGACTACTTCCAGACCGCCAGCTACGACGCGGCGGGACAGAAGCTGGCCGAGCTGGCCAAGGGCAACTGCACCGGCAAGCTCAACATCACCAAGATGCTGGTCGACTCCGACAGCACCGCGGGCAACCTGAAGAACCCCACGCCGGACGCCGGCTGGCAGTTCGACGTCGGGCCGTCCGCGGCCGGCAGCAACGGCATCACGGTCAGCCCGTCCTCGCAGAGCACCGACGCCCAGGGTGGCGCCAGCTTCACGCTGGACGTCCCCGGAGGCGTGACCAACGGCAACCTCGACGTCACCGAGGTGCCGGACGCCTCGCAGAGCGGCTACACGCTGCTGGCGGTGCAGTGCACCGGCGGCGCCACGCCGGCCAGCCCGACCGTGACCGGCGGCGCCTTCACGATCAACGTCACGCAGGCCGACGTCAACAACTGCGTGGTCTACAACAAGCGTCCGGCGTCCAGGGGCGCGCTGGTCATCGAGAAGCGCGACGCCTTCGACAACTCGCTGATCACCGGGACCGCCCAGGGAGCGACGTTCCAGGTCACCCCCGACCCGACAGGTGGAGCTGGGCCGCTGACCGTCACCGACGGTGGCGCGGGCGACCCCGATGGTGATGTCAACGGCACGATCACCTTCGCGGGAGCCCCGATCGCCGTCTACACGGTGGTGGAGACCGCCGCACCCACGGGCTACCTGCTGCCTCCGGTCGCTGACCGGACCAAGACCGCCGACCTGGTCGCCGCCGGTGCGGGCGCGACCGTGACGGTGACCTTCCTCGACCACAAGGTGTGGCAGCCGCTGCGGATCGACAAGACCGTCAGCGCGGAGTACGACGCCTCCTACGCCTGGTCGCTGGACAAGGCCGTCAAGGTCGCCGGCGCCGCTGACGGCACCTACGGCCCGACCGCCAGCCAGAACGTCGCGGCCGACGGCACCGGCCACGGCACGGGCACCTTCACCTACCGGATCCGGGTCACCGAGGGTGCTCAGACCCGCAGCAACTACCGGGTCCGCGGCACGGTGACGGTGACCAACGACAACGGCGGCAACCGCATCATGCGGGCCACGCTGTCCGACACCTTCTCCGACGGCACCTGCACGTTCACCGGACTGGCCGACGCCGACCCGGGCACCCCGGGCCTGCAGGTCGACGTGGAGCCTGGGCCGAACCCCTACCCCTACACCTGTGACGTCACCGGCACTCCGACCGTCGCGGGGTCCAACACCGCGACCGCCACCTGGAGCCGGAAGGCCTACCCGGCCGTGCAGACCGATGTGACCGACCCCGCGCCGGGCAATGCCACCGCGACGGTGACCAAGCCGGTCGCCTACGCCGAGGACGCCGCGACCAACGCCTCGGTCGTGCTGAGCGACAACCAGCACACCTTCACTCCCGATCCCTACGTGATCAACTGGACGAGCGAGGGTCACGTCACCGAGCTGACCTACAGCCGCGACGTCACCACGAACGCCGGCACCTGCACCGGGTCGGTCAACACGGCCGCGATCAACGACCAGGCCACGGCCGCGAAGATCGCCGAGAAGAGCGCCACCGCCACGGTCTGCACGCCGCACTACACGCTGGCCAAGGCCAGCACTCCGGCCACGGGCTCGACGGTGATGCCGGGTGACGAGGTGCTCTACAAGCTCACCGTGAAGAACGACTCCGCGACGGTGCTGCCGGGCTTCACCGTGACCGACGACCTGAGCGGTGTGCTGGGCAGTGTCGAGGAGACCGAGCCGACGATCGTCAGCGCCTCGGTGGGGACCACGTCCTTCGCCAGCCCGACGCTGACCTGGACCAGCACCGCCGACCTGGCCCCGCAGGCCGAGGCGACGCTGACCTACAAGGTCACCGTCAAGGACGGCGCCTGGGATGCCACGCTGACCAACGTCGCCTCGCCGGGCAACGGCGGTGAGTGCGTGACCAGGGACGGATGCACCACGACCACCACCACGCCGCCGGTGACCGACGTGCGGGTGCGCAAGGTGGATGCCGAGACCGGCGTGACGCTGGAGGGCGCGACCTTCCAGCTCTACACGGACAACGCTCCGGTGGGCACGCTGGGCGACGAGGACGAGCTGGTCGGCACCGAGACGACCGGCGTCTCCGGGGTGGCGACCTTCCACGAGATCCTCAAGGGCAGCTACCTGGTGAAGGAGACCCAGGCTCCGACGGGCTACGTGATGCCGGAGGGGCCGTTCCCGGTGACGGTGACCGACAACGACATCGCCGGGCAGGGCGTGGAGATCACCGTCGAGAACCAGCCCACCGGTCAGGTGAGCAGCCTGGTCAAGGCGCAGTACCGCTTCGTGCCGTCGACCGAGGCGCCCAGTGAGGAGGCGCCCAGTGAGGAGCCGCCCAGTGAGGAGCCGCCCAGTGAGGAGCCGCCCAGTGAGGAGCCGCCCAGCCAGGAGGAGCCGGCGGGCACCTGGGTGCAGATGCAGTCCGACGACCAGGTCGCCTTCGGTGACCGGGTGAGGTACACGCTGACCGCGTCGTTCACCGGGCCGAGGCTCTTCCACGACGTCTCGTTCACCGACTTCGTGCCCGGCTGGGATCCCGCGGACACCACGACGACCACCAAGGCGGAGCTGGTGCCCGGGTCGGCGAGCTGCGAGGACTCCTACGAGATCTGCGAGCCGTCGTACGACGACGAGACGCACCTGCTCACCTGGCAGTTCTACGGCCCGATCGCGCCGGGTCTGGAGACGCGGACGGTCACGGTCTCCTTCGTGGTGACCTTCCCGGAGCTGCCGGCGAACCCGGCGTACGACGCGCTGGGCTTCTACCGCGGCGCGGTGTGGAACGTGGGCAACCTGAACTGGGGCGAGGGCACGCCGCCGGTCGTGACCCGTCAGCTGCCGCGCCTGCTGGCCGCCGCCGCGATCACGCCGAGGAACCGCGTCTCCAACGCGGTGATCTCCCGGGCGACCGCGGTCGCCCCGGCCCCGCCGCTGCCGCCGGTGGTCTCCCCGCCGACCGTGAAGCCGCCGTCGGTGAAGCCGCCCAAGGGCCTGCCGAGCACCGGCGGACCGCACGCCGGATGGGCCTATGCCGGTGGCGCGCTGACCATCCTCGGTGGCGGGCTGATCCTGCTCAGCCGGCGCCGGCGCCAGACCCGCTGAGACCGGGAGGAGGGGGCGCCCCCGTCTCCTCCTCCCACCCCGGGTCCGGGGCAGGCTTGCGCTCGACGCTGATCACCACGGCGACCGCCACGACGATGGCGCCGCCGCCGATCAGCACGGCGTGCGTGATCGGCTCATCGAGGATGAGGGCGCCGAGGATCACCGCGACCACCGGGTTGACGTAGGCGTAGGTGCTCACCAGCGAGATCGGCGCGTTCGCCAGCAGCCAGACGTACGCCGTGAAGGCGACGGCCGAGCCGAAGATGACCAGGTAGACCCAGGCCACCCAGGTCTCCCCGCTCAGCGAGAACGGATCCATCCGCTCGCCGAGCAGCAGCCCCGAGCTCACCAGGATGGCCCCGCCGATCCACATCTCGTGGACGGTCATCACGAACGCGTCGGCGGGCAGCGTGAGGAAGGCCTGCATCCAGGAGCCGAAGGCCCAGCAGGTCGCGGCCAGTGCCACGAGCAGGGTCGCGCCGACCGGCACCGCGTCGGGCTCGCCCCGCCCGGCGAGGATGAGGTAGCCGACGCCGGCCAGGCCGAGCAGCACGCCCAGCAGGGTCAGCGGCCGCGGCACGTCACGCGCCAGCGACCGGAAGACGATGATCATCAGCGGGGTCACCGCGACCAGCAGCGCGGCGACGCCCGAGGGAGCGCCACGGTGCTCCGCGACGGCCACCACGCCGTTGCCGAGCACCGGCAGCATCAGGCCCAGGAAGGCGCAGCCGAGCAGCTCGCGCCGGGTGACGCCCAGCCGGCGGAGTCCGCCGCGCGTGGCGAGCACGGCGCCGAGCAGCACCGCCGCGACGACGTACCGCGAGCCCATGCCGACCAGCGGCGGCATCTCGCGGACGGTGACGCGGATCGCCAGGTAGGTCGAGCCCCAGACCACGTAGACGATGAGCAGGGCCGCGAGCACGAGACCGGCCGGCGCGCGTCTCACTGCCAGCCCTGCCACGTCCGCCATGCTCCCATCCGGCCGTGCGGGACCGCATCCGGATTAGGCGGGCGCGCCGCGCCCTGAGTACATTGGGGGCATCCTTGTGGTCTGTGTCACAGGCGCCACCCGTACGCCGCCGACGCAGTCCCGCACGACACCACGGTGATGCCGGCGACCCCGGTCATGCCGACGGCACAGAGGAGACGCCCGTGAACGCACCCGCGCCCGGGGGCCCCGCCCCCCAGCACGCCGAGCCCTTCGGTCCCGATCTCGTCGAGGTCTTCGGGCCCTCGCAGGCCGACGGCGGACCGGAGCTGATCCAGCTGCTCACCCCGGAGGGCGAGCGCGTGGAGCATCCGGAGTTCGCCTTCGACGGAGGCCCGGACGAGGCCGAGACGATTCGCGGTCTCTACCGCGACATGGTGCTGGTCCGCCGGATCGACGTGGAGTCGACTGCGCTGCAGCGCCACGGCGAGCTCGGGCTGTGGGCACAGCTGCTTGGCCAGGAGGCCGCCCAGGTCGGCTCGGGACGCGCGCTGCGGCCGCAGGACTACGTCTTCCCGACGTACCGCGAGCACGGCGTCGCCTGGTGCCGGGGCGTGGACCCGCTGCGCCTGCTGGGGCTCTTCCGCGGCGTCGACCAGGGCGCCTGGGACCCGCGCGAGCGCAACTTCGCCAACTACACGATCGTGATCGGCGCCCAGGCCCTGCACGCCACCGGCTACGCGATGGGCGTGCAGCGCGACGGCGCGGTCGGCACCGGGGACGCCGACCGGGACACCGCGGTGGTGGCCTACTTCGGCGACGGCGCCTCCTCGCAGGGCGACGTCAACGAGGCCTTCGTCTTCGCGGCGTCGTACAACGCGCCGGTGGTCTTCTTCTGCCAGAACAACCAGTGGGCGATCTCCGAGCCCATCGAGCGGCAGACGCGGATCCCGCTCTACCAAAGGGCTCTGGGCTTCGGCTTCCCCGGCGTCCGGGTCGACGGCAACGACGTGCTGGCGTGCTACGCGGTGACCCAGGCGGCGCTGCGCCGGGCGCGCGAGGGCAGCGGGCCGACCCTGGTGGAGGCCTACACCTACCGGATGGGCGCGCACACCACGACCGACGACCCCACCCGCTATCGCCTCAACGACGACCTGGAGCACTGGAAGCTCAAGGACCCGATCGCCCGGGTGCGCGCCTACCTGAGGCGCAACGGGCTGGCCGACAACGACTTCTTCGCCGCCGTCGAGGACGAGGCCGACCGGCTCGGCGCGCACCTGCGCGAGGGCTGCCGGGCGCTGGCCGATCCCGATCCGCTGAGCGTCTTCGACCAGGTGTACGCCGAGCAGACCGACGAGCTGGCCGAGCAGCGCGACGGCTTCGCGGCGTACCTCGACTCGTTCGAGGGGGCCCACTGATGACCAAGATGACGCTCGCCAAGGCGCTCAACGCCGGGCTTCGACGCGCGATGGAGGACGACCCGAAGGTCGTGATCATGGGAGAGGACGTCGGCAAGCTCGGCGGCGTCTTCCGGGTGACCGACGGGCTGCAGAAGGACTTCGGCGAGGACCGGGTCATCGACACCCCGCTGGCCGAGTCCGGGATCGTCGGGACCGCCGTGGGACTGGCGATGCGCGGCTACCGGCCGGTGTGCGAGATCCAGTTCGACGGGTTCGTCTATCCGGCGTACGACCAGATCGTCAGCCAGGTCGCCAAGCTGCACTTCCGCACCCAGGGCGCGGTCTCGATGCCGATGGTGATCCGGATCCCGTACGGCGGCGGGATCGGGGCGGTCGAGCACCACTCGGAGTCGCCGGAGGCGCAGTTCGCGCACACGCCCGGCCTCAAGGTGGTGACCTGCTCCGACCCGGCCGACGGCTACACCATGATCCAGCAGGCGATCGCGGCCGAGGACCCGGTGATCTTCCTGGAGCCCAAGCGGCAGTACCACTCGGGCAAGGCGGAGGTCGACGAGGAGGCCGATCTGTCCGCGGCGGCGCCGCTCTTCTCCTCCCGCGTCGCCCGGCCCGGCTCGGACGTCACCCTGATCGGCTACGGGCCGATGGTCCGCACGTGCATGGCGGCGGCCGAGGCGGCCGCGGGGGAGGGCCGCTCGATCGAGGTGGTCGACCTGCGCACGCTCTCGCCGCTGGACCTGGGACCCGTCTACGAGTCCGTACGCCGTACCGGCCGGGCCGTGATGACCCACGAGGCGCACGTCAACCTCGGCATGGGCGCGGAGGTGGCCGCCCGGATCACCGAGCACTGCTTCTACTCGCTGGAGGCGCCGGTGCTGCGGGTCGGCGGCTTCGACACGCCCTACCCGCCGGCGCGGATCGAGGAGCACTGGCTGCCCGATCTCGACCGGATCCTCGACGCCGTCGACCGCACCTTCACCTACTGAGAGGCAGCCCGATGTCCGAGTACCTGCTGCCCGACGTCGGCGAGGGCCTCACCGAGGCCGAGATCGTCACCTGGAAGGTCAAGGTGGGCGACGAGATCGCCATCAACGACGTGGTCGTCGAGATCGAGACCGCGAAGTCCCTGGTCGAGCTGCCCTCGCCGTACGCCGGCACGGTCGAGGCGCTGCTCGTGCCCGAGGGCGAGACCGTCCCGGTCGGCATGCCGATCATCCGGATCGGCGACGGCGTGGAGACCCCGCCCCCAGGTGGCGCTCCCGAGATCGACCTGTCCAACCCCTCGGCCGGCGGGGAGAACCAGACCCTGGTCGGCTACGGCCCGCGCGAGGCCGCCGTCCAGCGCCGCCGTCGGCGTGGCCCGGCCACCCCCGCGGCCGAGGCGGCGGCGAACACGCAGATGCAGGTCCAGGGAGCATTCACCCCGGGTGGCGCGCAGTCCGGTGAGGTCGTGGCGGTGGAGGAGCCGCTCGTGGCCCGGCGTGCGGTGCCGGCAGGGCCCTCCGGGGGGAGCCGGGCGCTGGCCAAGCCTCCGGTCCGCAAGCTGGCCAAGGATCTCGGCGTCGACCTGGGCGTGCTCACCGGCTCGGGTCCGTCCGGCTCGATCACCCGCGCCGACGTCGAGGGCGCGGTCGGCATGCCGGCGTCGTACGACGGCCATCCCGGCGATGTCGCCGAGACCGCCGTGCCGGGCGCGCTGCGGGAGTGGCGGGAGCCGGTCAAGGGCGTCCGCAAGGCGATGAGCCAGGCGATGGTGGCCTCGGCGTTCACGGCGCCGCACGTCACCGAGTGGGTCACCGTCGACGTCACCCGGACGAGCGAGCTGGTGGAGCGGCTGCGCGCGCGCCGCGAGTTCGCCGACGTCCGGGTCACGCCGCTGCTGGTGCTGGCGAAGGCCTGTCTGCTGGCGATCCGGCGTACCCCGGTCGTCAACTCCTGGTGGGACGACGCCGCCCAGGAGGTCGTGCACAAGTCCTACGTGAATCTCGGCATCGCCGCGGCCACCCCGCGCGGCCTGGTCGTGCCGAACGTCAAGGAGGCGCAGGCGCTCTCGCTGCGTGAGCTGGCGGCCGCGCTCGAGGAGCTGACCTCGGTCGCGCGGGAGGGGCGCACGCAGCCCGCGGACATGGCGGGCGGGACCTTCACGATCACCAACGTCGGCGTCTTCGGCGTCGACGGCGGCACCCCGATCATCAACCCCGGCGAGTCCGCGATCCTCTGCTTCGGCGCGACGCGGCGGCAGCCGTGGGTCGTCGGCTCAGGTGCCGACGAGCGGATCGAGATCCGCGACGTCTGCACGCTGGCGCTCTCCTTCGACCACCGGCACATCGACGGTGAGGCGGGGTCGCGCTTCCTGGCCGACGTGGCCGCGATCATGGAGGATCCGGCGACGGCGCTGCTCTTCTGATCGGTCAGGGGCAGCCGAGGAAGATGTCGAGCTGCGTGGCCGAGGAGCCGCACGAGCCCGGGCCGCTCTCGGCCGCTCCCGCCGCGGTGCGGTAGGTGCCGATCGCGAAGCAGAGCGCGATGAACAGCGGCAGCCACAGCCAGGCCGCCATCCTGATCATCCGCGTCGTGCTCATACCTCCACAACGAGCGTGAGCCGCCGTGGGTCACGTGCCCATATGGACCGATTTCGGGTGGCCTAGGCCACCCTCCTCAGGTCGCGTCGGGGGCGTGCAGGTCGATCGGGCCGACCTCCCAGCCCGAGGGGCTGGCGGGGTGGAGGATCGCGTCGGTGCCGCCGTCGACGAAGATCACCGTGCCGACGAGGAGGCTCGCGGCGGGGGAGACCAGGAAGGCGATCAGCTCGGCGACCTCCTCGGGTCGGCCGGGGCGGCCGAGGGCCGTGGGGTAGGTGTCGGCGAAGGGCCCGAAGACGGGATCCTCGCGCAGTGCCTCGGTCATCGGGGTGGCGATCAGGCCGGGGGCGATCGCGTTGACCCGGATGCCGCTGCCGGCCCAGCGCGCGGTCACGCCCTCGCGGCGGGCCCAGTAGGCCAGCGCCATCTTGGAGGACGGGTAGACCTGGACCGCCTCGGTCTCCGCGGCGAGCGCGCGGGCGGCGTCCTCGTCGCCGGCCAGGCAGGCGCCGGCGACCTCGGCGTTCCAGCCGGGCTGGCAGGTGATCGAGTTGGAGGCCAGCAGCACCACGCCCGAGCCGTCCTGCAGCAGGTCGCGCAGCCCCTCCACCACGGCGATCGCGCCGAAGTAGTTCACCGAGACCAGCAGGGCCGGGTCGACGCCGCTCAGCCCGGCGATGCCCGCGCAGGGCACCACGCCGTGGAGCCCGTCGGGGGCCAGCTCGCGGACGGCGGCCACCGCGTGCGCGCGGCCCTCGGCGGTGCTCAGGTCGGCGTCGACGTCCGCGCCGGCCCGGTCGATCCCGATGACCCGGTCGCCCTCCCGTTCCAGGCGCGCGGCCGTCGCCGCGCCGATCCCCGAGGCGGCTCCGGTCACCACATAGGTACGCATGCGGCTCATTGGAACTGAAACCCGTTCTATCTGTCCAGGCCGAACCGCCGGGAGCGCGTCGCGCGCAGTGCCGCGGGGTCGGAGCCGTGCAGCCGGGCCAGCTCGTAGGCCAGCACGCTCCCCACCCGCCGGCAGAACTCCTCCGGCTCGTCCGCCGCGTCCGGCCGCTCGGGCACGATCCGGTCGACGACCCCTCGGGCGAGCAGGTCCTGAGCCCGCACGCCCTGGGCACGGGCCATCTCCGCGGCGTGCTCGGTGTCGCGGTGCACGATCGCGCTGGCGCCCTCGGGCGGCAGCGGGGAGAGCCAGGCGTGCTGGGCGGCGATCACCCGGTCCGCGGGCAGCAGCGCCAGCGCGCCACCGCCGTTGCCCTCCCCGAGCATCAGGCAGAGCGTCGGCGCGTCCAGGGTGACCAGGTCGGCCAGGCTGCGGGCGATCTCGCCGGCCAGGCCGCCCTCCTCGGCCTCCGGGCTCAGCGCCGCGCCGGGGGTGTCGATGACCGTCATCAGCGGCAGGCCGAGCTCCTCGGCGAGGTGCATCCCGCGACGCGCCTCGCGCAGCGCGCCGGGGCCCATCGGCCGGTCGCTGGTCTGGCCGCGCCGGTCCTGGCCGAGGAAGACGCAGGGTACGTCGCCGAAGCGGACCAGCGCGATCAGCAGCCCCGGGTCCGCCTCGCCCTGGCCGGTGCCGTTGAGTGGGACGACGTCCGTGGCGGCGTACCGCAGCAGTCGTCGTACGCCGGGCCGATCGGGCCGGCGTGACCGGGTGATCGCGTCCCAGGCGTCCACGTCCGGGATGTCCTCGGCCGGCGGCTCGGCAGGGACCGTCGGCCGGGACTGCAGGATCGCCAGTGCCCGGTCGAGGATCTCGGCGATCTCCGAGGGCGGCACGACCGCGTCGATGATGCCGTGCGCGTAGAGGTTCTCCGAGGTCTGCACGTCCGGCGGGAACGCCTTGCCGTAGAGCGCCTCGAAGACCCGCGGGCCCAGGAAGCCGACCAGCGCGCCGGGCTCGGCGACGGTGATGTGGCCCAGCGAGCCCCACGACGCCATCACCCCACCGGTCGTCGGGTGGCGCAGATAGACCAGGTAGGGCAGCCCGGCGGACTTGTGGACGGCGACCGCCTCGGAGATGCGGATCATGTGCACGAACGCGGGCGTGCCCTCCTGCATGCGGGTGCCGCCGCTCACCGGCGCGGCCAGCAGCGGGATGCCCTCGGCGGTGGCCCGCTCGATGCCGGCCACCAGTCGCGTCGCCGCGGCCACGCCGATCGAGCCGGCCAGGAAGCCGAACTCGCAGGCGACCACGGCCACCCTCCGCCCGCGCATCCGCCCCTCGCCGGTGACGACGGACTCGTCGACGCCCGACCTCGCCTCCGCGGCGGCCAGCTCCTCGGCGTACTCCGCGCTGATGCCGGCGCGGTCCGGCGGGGTGTCCCAGGAGACCCAGGAGCCCTCGTCGAGGACGAGCTCGATCAGCTGCGCGGCGCTCAGTCGGGTGCTCACCTACCGGAGAGTAACCGAGCGCTCAGGCGAGTCTCTTCTCGAAGAGCGCGACGAGGTGCCCGCCGGCCTCCTGCTCGCCGACGACCTCGTAGCCGCGGGCCGCGTGGAAGGCCAGCGAGGGCTCGTTGGGCGGGTCCAGGTTGACCTCCAGGCAGAACACGCCGGCCCGGGCCGCCGCCCGCGCCTCCAGCTCGTCGTACACCCGGCCGGCCAGCCCGGTGCGGCGATGGGCGGGGTCGACGACGATCCGGTCCAGGTAGACGAAGTGCCGGTGGCGGGCGGCGAACCAGCGGTAGTTCACCGAGTCGTACGTCGTGCCGTCGGCGAAGGTCAGCACGAAGCCGGCGTCGGCGCCCTCCTGCTCGATGCCGTCCCGCTCGATGATGGCCGCGGTGTCGGCCAGCGCCAGCAGCTCGGTCAGCCGGGCGTCGTCCAGCGGGGCGAGCAGCTCGACGTGGTCGGCGTTCCAGGCCAGCACCTGGGCCCGGTCGCCCGGCCCGATCGGACGCAGGCTCACGGGTAGGCGATCCCGGTCGCCGCCTCGCTGGTCTCCCACAGCCGGGCCGCGGCCCGCTCGTTGTAGGCGAGGCGACGGGCGCGCACGACCTTGGGCAGGCCGGACATCTGGCCGAGGTTGCGCGGGCCGACGTAGGTGCCGCCGGGGAGGTCGGCCGTGGCGGCCATGAGCGTCGGCAGCGCGCCGTACGCCGCGGGCTGGCCGATCAGCCGGGTCACCGCGGTCATGAATCCGGCCGCCGGACCGCCGGTCTTGCCGACCAGCTCGGTGGCCGCGTAGCCGGGGTGCGCGGCGAGCGCCTTGACCGGCAGCCCCTGCGCGCGGGCGCGCCGGTCCAGCTCGAAGGCGGTCATGATCGCGGCCAGCTTGGACTCGCCGTAGGCGCCCCAGCGCGAGTAGCGCCGCTCCACGCGCGGGTCGTCGTACGGCACCCGCCGCGCGACCCGGTGCATCTGCGAGCCGAGGGTGACCACCCGGCCGTCGCCGGAGGCGATCAGGTTCGGCATCAGCAGCCCGGTGAGCAGGAAGTGGCCGAGGTGGTTGGTGGCGAGCTGCAGCTCGAAGCCGTCCACCGTGCGGGCGTAGGGCAGCGCCATCACGCCGGCGTTGTTCACCAGCAGGTCCAGCGGCCCGAGCGCGGCGACCTGGGCCGCGCCGGCGCGCACCGAGGAGAGGTCGGCCAGGTCGGCCAGCACCCGGTGGAAGGACGCGTCGGGCAGCTCGCGGGCCAGCCGGTCGGCGGTCTCGGTGAGCCGGGCGGCCGAGCGCGCGACCAGCACGACCTCCGCGCCCGCTCGTGCCAGCTCCAGCGCGGTCTGCGTGCCCAGGCCGGCGGTCACGCCGGTGACGACGGCACGCCGACCGCTCAGGTCGGGCATGTCGGCGAGCGTCCAGCGCGCGCTCACGGGGTCACCGCCAGATGGCTCAGGACGGAGGCGGCCAGGTCGGCGTCGCCGGTCAGGACGGGCGAGGTCCGCTCCGGCGTACGGCGCCCGCCCGCGAGCACCACGAAGTCCTCGGCCGTCAGCGTGATCGTCGCGTCCGGCTCGGCGTCGTCCACGAGCGCGGCGCGGCCGTCCTCGCCGATCCGGGCCGTCCAGGAGCGGTGGGCCTCGGGGACGTCGATCCGCACGGCGGTGCCGGCCGGCGGCGCGACCCGCTTGCCCAGGACCATCGGCAGCGCGCGGCCGAGCACGCCGATGACGTGGTCCGCGGCGGGGGAGTCGTAGCCGCCGGGGCGGTCGATGGCGCGGCGGATGTCCTGCTCGTGCATCCAGATGTCCAGCGGGCGGTTGCTCAGCAGGGTGCGGTTGTCCCATGGCACGCCGCCGAACGTCCGCGGCGGCGCGGCGCCGGCGTCCGTCGGCGGGTCGGCCTCCAGCGCGGCGAACCGGGTGGCGACCGCCTGCTCGATCTCGTCGGCGAGCGAGGCCATGTCGCGGTCACGGCGGGCGAGCACGCCCTGCTCGGTGTAGTAGTTCATCAGCCCCTTGAGGTGCGGCGCCTCGGCCACCTCGAGGGTCTCCTCCGGCGCGCCCGCCAAGACGGCCTCCAGATGGGCGGTGTGCGCGGCGTTGTCCTTGACGCTCCAGCCCTCCAGGTCGGTGGGCAGGTCCCACTGCTCGGCGGGGATCGTCCGGATCAGCGCCACGAAGTCGTCGGCCGCGCGCTTCCACGTGGCGACGAATCCGGCGAGGAGGTCGGCGTCGTTCATGGCTCGCAGACTAGCCGTAGCCGAACGGGCACAACGGCGGTCAGGGGGCCGCGGCCGGCCTCGTGGCGTTCGTCTCCGAGGCCAGCGCGGCCACGGCGGGGATCTGCGCCAGCGCGTTGACCACGACCGAGAAGACCAGCAGCGCGATCGCCATCCGCTCGTGCCCGGCGTCCCACAGCCCCCAGCAGGCCGCGCCGAAGACGAGCACCTTGGCGACCGGCCGGACCACCGGCCCTCCGTACGGCGCCTTGGGCGAGGCCAGCAGGAACCAGACCAGCATGCCGAGCAGGGGCAGCAGCCACACCAGCAGCCAGCGCGGGTCGTGCGCCCAGCCCCACACGCCGAGCGCGGCCATGGCCAGCAGCTCGTCGAGGAAGACCAGGCTCAGGACCGTCCAGCCGAAGCCGGTCACGCGCCGTGACCCTCGGGGACCACCTCGTCGGGGCGCGGCGGAGGCGGCGGCGTGCCGTCGCCGAAGGGCCGCCCGCCGAGCGCCTCGCGACCGTGCGGGGTCAGCCAGTTGGCGAGGTCCGGCCCCTTGGGCACCACCTGAGTCGGGTTGATGTCGCTGTGCACGACGTAGTAGTGCCGCTTGATCTGCACGAAGTCGACGGTGTCGCCGAAGCCCGGCGTCTGGAAGAGGTCGCGGGCATAGGCCCACAGCGCGGGCATCTCGATCAGCTTGTTGCGGTTGCACTTGAAATGCCCGTGGTAGACGGGGTCGAAGCGCACCAGCGTGGTGAAGAGGCGTACGTCGGCCTCGGTGATCTGGTCGCCGACCAGGTAGCGCCGCTCGGTCAGCCGCTCCTCGAGCCGGTCGAGCGCGGCGAAGAGCCGGTCGTACGCCCGGTCGTAGGACTCCTGTCTGCCGGCGAACCCGCAGCGGTAGACCCCGTTGTTGACCTCGGTGTAGACCCAGCCGTTGACCTCGTCGATCTCCGCGCGCAGCGCCTCGGGGTAGAGGTCGGGCGCGCCGTCGCGGTGGAAGCCGACCCACTCGGTCTCGAAGTCGATGGTGATCTGCGGGAAGTCGTTGGTGACGACCGCGCCGCTGGGCACGTCGATGACCGCCGGGACGGTGATGCCCTTGGGGTAGTCCGGGAAGCGCCGGAAGTAGGCCTCCTGCAGCCGCTCGATGCCGAGCACCGGGTCGCGGCCGCCGGGGTCGAGGTCGAAGGTCCACGAGCGCTGGTCGTGGGTCGGCCCGCACAGGCCGAGGCTGATCGCGTCCTCCAGCCCGAGCAGCCGCCGGACGATGATCGTGCGGTTGGCCCACGGGCAGGCGCGGGCGGCGACGAGCCGGTAGCGGCCGGCCTCGACCGGCCAGCGCGGGTCGTCGCGGGTGATCCGGTCCTCGATGTAGTTCGTGTCCCGGTTGAACTCCGGCTCGACGTACGTCATCGGCCTGCCTCCGTGGGGCCCGGCTGGTGGACGCGCTCGCTGCCGAGCAGCCGGCCAGTGCGGTGCCGGCGGAGGTGGAGCAGCAGGGCGAGGGCGCCGAGCAGCACTCCGGCCGCGGCGACCGTCCATCCGGTGGTGTCGTCGCCGACCAGCGCGATGAGCAGGCCGGCCAGCGTGATGAGGGTGGCGATTCCCAATCCCATGTCGCCCAGCGTAGGCCTAGGCTGCGTCCATGCCGCTGCATCCTGAGCTCCGACCGCTGCTCGACCTCGTCGCCGGCGGTGTGCCGATGCACCGGCAGACGCCGGAGGAGGCGCGGGCCTCCTTCCGCGCCCTGGCCGTGGGCTTCCGCAAGCCCGAGGACGTGATCCCGGTGGCCTCCGTCGAGGACGCCACCGTGCCGGGCGTCGAGGGGCCGCTGCCGGCGCGGATCTACCGCCCGGAGGCCGACGGGCCGGTGCCCACGGTGGTGCTCTTCCACGGCGGCGGGTTCGTCATCGGCGACCTCGACACCCACGACAACATGGCCCGCGCGATCTGCCGCGGCACCACCTCCGTGGTGGTCTCGGTCGACTACCGGCTGGCGCCCGAGCACCGCTTCCCGGCCGCCGCCCTCGACGCGATCGCGGCCACGTCGGCGGTGCTGACCGAGAGCGAGCGGTACGGCGGGAACGACGTCGTCGCCGTCGCGGGCGACAGCGCGGGCGGCAACCTCTCGGCCGTGGCGGCCCAGACGGTCCCCGGCCTGGCCGCGCAGTTCCTGGTCTACCCGGCCACCGACGTGCCGGGCGAGTACCCCTCCCGCGAGGAGAACGCCACCGGCTACTTCCTGGAGATGGACACGATGGCGTGGTTCATCAGCCACTACGCCGACGACCCGGCGGCGTACTCCGACCACCGGCTCTCCCCGATGCAGGGCCCGCTGGAGGGACTACCGCCGGCCGTCGTCGTGACGGCCGAGCTCGATCCCCTGCGCGACGAGGGGGAGGCGTACGCCGCGGCGCTGGCCGCGGCCGGCGTGCCGGTCGTCACGCGGCGCTTCGACGGCCTGATCCACGGCTTCTTCGACATGGGCGCCTTCTCCCCGGCCTGCCGGTCCGCGGTCGAGGAGAGCATCGCCCTCTTCGACGATGTGCTGAACCGCCGCTGACCCGGCGTACCCCAGCGCGGGCAGTTCGCGCCCATCCAGGCCGAGGCGGGCGCGCGCGAGGTGAACTGCCCGCAACGAGGCTCGCGCCGCGGCGGTCGGTGCGGCACGATGGCGACATGCGCACGCTCAGCCTCCTCGCCGCGATCACCCTGGGTCTGCTGACGGCCGGCATCGCCGGCCCGGCCACGGCGGCCGGCGGACCGCCCACGATCACCTCGGTGACGCCGAACCCGATCGCGCCCGGCAACAACCTGAACGTCGTCGGCACCGGCTGCGCGGCCGGCTCCCCGATCTCGTTCTACGTCTGGCAGACGGCGGGCGGCGGCCACGGCTACTGGCACAGCGCGGACACCCCGGCCGGGGCGGGCACGGGCTGGACGGCGGACGGCGCGGGCGCCTTCGACAAGCTGCTGGCCTTCGGTCCCGCCTTCACCCCGGGCCCGGGCAGCGAGCTCGGCGTGGCGGCCTCGTGCACGGCGACGTACGACGCGACCCAGGCGAACAACCCCGTCGCGGACGGCTCGTTCCTCATGGCGACCCTCCCCGATCCCACGGTGACCGTGACGGCGCCCACCGCGGTCGGCTACGGCACTCCGGTCACCGTCCTGGTGACGCCGACCCGCGCGTCCGGGTCGGTGACCCTGAAGCTGGACGGCGTGACGGCCAACGTGAGCGGGTCCGCGTGGGGCGCCTACACGGTGACGCTGTCCGGGACGACCGCCCTCGGCTCGCACAGCCTGGAGGCGGTCTTCGACCCGACCGTCGCCGGCGCGCCGACGGTGACCGGCACCGCGACCTTCACCGTGACGAAGGCCGCCGCCACCGTCGATCTCGACGCCGCGAAGTCCAAGGTCAAGAAGGGCAAGAAGGCCGCCCTCACCGTCCGGCTCGCCTCCAGCGGCCCCGTCACCGGCCAGATCCAGATCAAGGACGGCGCCAAGGTCCGCAAGACCGTGACGCTCGCCGCCGGCGATGGCGGCGTACGACGGGTCAAGGTGAAGCTGCCCAAGCTCGGCAAGCACAAGCTCACCGCCGTCTTCGCCGGCAACGGCTACGTCGCCCCGGCCACGTCGGGCAAGGTCAAGGTCAAGGTCGTCCGCTGATCTCGGCCCGCGGGGTCACCGGGCCCTGAAGGCGCGGGTCGCCCGCGCCTGCTGACCGGTGGTGAGGGTGACCCGCACGTGGGCGACGTACTTGCCCCGGGGCAGCCTCTTGCCGAAGGCGAGCTTCCAGCTGCTGCCGGCCGGCACGCTCAGCCAGCGCGGTGAGTCGCAGCGATGCTTCTTGCGGGTGATCTTGGTGGCCTTGGCCTTGCCGAACCTCGGCTTGGCCGACATCGCCCAGCGGCACCTGTGCTTCCTCTTCAGCAGCGGCTTGTCGACCCTCTGCAGGCCGACCTCGACACTGCGGACCAGGCCGGACGGCCCGGCGGCGCCGGTGATCGCCTTGACCTTCTTCTTGGGCGGTTTGGTGATCCGGGCGGTCGGGGGCGTGACGCTCGCCGGCGGAGCGCTCGGCGGGGTGCCGCCGCCGAGGAGGCGCACGGCCTCACCGGTGAAGCCGGTGTCGGAGCGGGCATAGCCGGCGGCGACGTACCTCCCCGAGGAGTCGACCGCGATCCGGTTGACGCCCCCGTGCGGCAGGGTCGGCGCGGCCGCCGGATGCGGATCCCACAGCACGGCGCCGCCGGTGCCGAAGCCGGGATCGGGGTGCCCGTACGGCGTCAGCCGCACCACGCCGCTCGCCAGTCCGCTGGTGCCGCCGGCCACGATCCAGCCGGCGGGATCGACGGCGACCGTGCGCAGCTCACCCGTCTGGGAGGTCATCGAGGCAGGCAGCACCGCCCAGCCGTTGGTCCCGAACGAGGTGTCCAGGGCGCCGTTGTCCAGGAACCGGGCGACGGCGGGCCGGGCGGAGGAGGAGCACGGGCCGGTGGGTGCCTCCGCGCAGGTCTGGGCCAGGCCCACGGCGATGATCCTGCCGGCCGCGTCGGCGGCGATGTCGTTGACGATGCCGTAGCCGCCCGGGGGAGCGAGGGTGACGACCCCGTCGCCGGAGAAGGTCGTGTCCGGGTCGCCGGACCCGAGCAGGCGGGCGACCACCCACTTCCCCTTGGTCCGGGTGGTGGCGGAGAAGGGGTGGGTGCCGCCGCCGAGCAGTACCTGGGCGCCCGCGACGGTCACGGCGTTGGCCGAGGAGTGGGTGCCCTCGATGACCAGCCGTCGGATGCCGTCGGTGCCGAAGCTCGCGTTCTTCTCGGCCGGATCGGCCAGCCCGCCACCGCCATTGAGTCGCATCACCGTCAGGTCGGAGTCGCCGACGGCGTCCGCGCCGGCGATCAGGATCCGCCTGGAGGCGTCCACCGCGAGGTCCCGGGCGAGCACGGGGCCCTCGTCGTAGGTGTGGTCGATGCCGTCCGCGCTCCCGTCGGCGGCGACGCGGCGGACGTGGAGCCGATGCGGCTGCGCGGGTGCGTCGGGGTCGTCGTAGAGGCTGGTGAGGGTCACGATCCGGCCGTCGGAGTCCAGGTCGACCGCCCGGGGCTCCTCCCAGTAGGTCCCGTTGCCGGCATGGAAGGCCTGCCACCCGACGCCGCCACCGCCTCCGAAGGTGCTGTCGAGGAAGCCGGTGTCGGTCAGCCGGGAGACTCTGGTCGCGGCCGAGGTCGGCGGACTGCCCGAGGGACCGAGAAGCACCGGCCGGCCGGCGGGAGTGACCGCGAGCCCGGTGATGCCGGGCTGGGCGTCGAAGTCGGGGTGCTCGTAGACGCCGTCGCCGGAGAAGGCGGTGTCGAGATCGCCGGAGGCGGCCTGGGCCGCGGGCGGCTCGACCAGCGCGAGCAGTGCCACCGCCACCACGACGGCGATCCACCGGGCGGCGATCCGTCGTGCCCGCAACGGGTGCACCATCGAAGGGTACGGTCCGCTCGGTCGATCGCCTAGGGCCTCACGCGAGGAGGCCGCCGTCCCGGAGCGGGACGACGGCCTCCTCGGCAGTCAGCGCGACGCGATCAGAAGGCGGTCTCGTCGAGCTCCATCAGGGCGAGGTCGGTGCCTTCGGCGATGGCGAGCTCGGCGCCGATCCGGGGCAGCTGCTGGCGGGCGAAGAACTGCGCCGCGGCCACCTTGCCCTCGTAGAACGCCTTGTCGGAGGCCGAGACGTCACCGGCCAGCTTCTCCAGGGCCACCTCGGCCCCGCGGAGCAGCAGCCAGGAGCAGACCACGTCGCCGAGCACCATCAGCAGCCGGGTGGTGTTGAGCCCGACCTTGTAGATGTTCTTGATGTCGCCGCCCTCGGCGGAGACGTCCGCGCTCATCAGCGTGTTGATCAGGTAGCCGACCAGCGCGCCGGCGTCCTCCAGCGCCTTGGCGAGCAGCTCGCGCTCGACCTTGAGCCGGCCATCCGAATCAGCACCGCCGGCCTCGACGAATGCACTGATCTCGCCGTTGAGGTGGGTCAGCGCCTTGGCCTGGTCCTTGACGATCTTGCGGAAGAAGAAGTCCTGGCCCTGGATCGCCGTGGTGCCCTCGTAGAGGGTGTCGATCTTGGCGTCGCGGACGTACTGCTCGATCGGGTACTCCTGCAGGAAGCCCGAGCCGCCGAGGGTCTGCAGCGACTCGGTGCCCAGCAGCACCCAGGAGCGCTCGGAGCCGTAGCCCTTGACGATCGGCAGCAGCAGGTCGTTGACCCGCATCGCCAGCTCGTCGACCTCGCCGTTGTGCTCGGCGATCTGCACCCGGTCCTGCCATGAGGCCGTGTAGAGCACCAGCGCGCGCATCGCCTCGGCGAAGGCCTTCTGGGTCATCAGCGAGCGGCGTACGTCGGGGTGGTGGGTGATCGTGACCCGCGGGGCGGTCTTGTTGGCCGCCTCGGTGAGGTCGGAGCCCTGCACCCGCTCCTTGGCGTACTCCAGCGCGTTGAGGTAGCCGGTGGACAGCGTGGCGATCGCCTTGGTGCCGACCATCATCCGGGCGTTCTCGATGACCTGGAACATCTGCGCGATGCCGTCGTGCACCTCGCCGACCAGCCAGCCCTTGGCAGCCTCGCCGCCGCCGACACCCGGGTCGCCGAAGGTGACCTCGCAGGTGTTGGAGACCTTGATGCCCATCTTGTGCTCGACGTTGGTGACGTAGGCGCCGTTGCGCTCGCCGGTCAGCTCGCCGGTCTCGTGGTCGAAGTGCCACTCCGGCACGATGAACATGCTCAGGCCCTTGGTGCCAGGGCCGCCGGCGCCCTCGACGCCCTGCGGGCGGGCGAGGACCAGGTGGATGACGTTCTCGGTCATGTCGTTGGTGGCCGAGGTGATGAACCGCTTGACCCCGGAGATGTTCCAGGAGCCGTCCTCGTTGGCGGTCGCCTTGGCGCGGCCGGCGCCGACGTCGGAGCCCGCGTCGGGCTCGGTGAGCACCATGGTGGCGCCCCACTGCTTCTCGACCATGATCTGGGCGATCCGCTTGTCGCGGTCGGTGCCGTTGCGGTGTACGACGCCCGCGAAGCTCGGCCCGGCGGCGTACATCCAGATCGGGGCGTTGGCGCCGAGGACCAGCTCGCCGAGCGCCCACACGAACGACGACGGCGCGGGCGTGCCGCCCAGGTCCTCGACGATCTGCAGGCGCCAGAACTCGGCGTCCATCCAGGCGCGGTAGCTCTTCTTGAACGACTCCGGCAGCGGTGCCGTATGCGTGGCGGGGTCGAAGACCGGCGGATTGCGGTCGGAGTCCTCGTAGGAGGCGGCCAGATCCTCGCGGGCCAGCCGGTCCATCTCGCCGAGGATCGTCCGGGCGGTGTCGGCGTCGATCGACTCGAACGGGCCCTGGCCCAGGATCTCCTCGCGCTTGAGCACCTCGAAGAGGTTGAACTCGATGTCGCGGATGTTGGACTTGTAGTGACTCACGGCTCTCGACCTTTTCCACTGTCGGGGTCCGGCGCATTTGCTACCGGCCGGTAACAACAAGTATGCGTCGGCCCGGGGGCCGGTGCAAGCGGAACGCGGCGGACTGTGACCAATGCCAACCAACGAGGACCGTCCGACCTAGAATTGGGCGATGGAGAGCGAGCCGCACGGCTCGTCGTGTGCCTCGCAACGCTCGGTGACCGAGCTCACGGCAGCCCAGGTGATGACGCGCAACCCGGTCACGGTCGGGCTGGACACCACCCTGCGCGAGGTGCGCGCGATCTTCGAGCGGGTGCGCACCCATCACGTGCCGGTGGTCGAGGACGGCCGGCTGTTCGGGGTCATCGCCGAGCGGGACGTGCTGCTGGCGCTCAGTCCCCACCTGGCGACGCCCAGCGAGACCCCGCGCGACACCGCGACCCTGACCAAGAAGGCGCATCAGGTGATGGCCCGCCGCCCGATCGTGGCGCGTCCGGACACGCCGATCTCCGAGATCGCGGCGGTCTTCCGTGGTGGCGGCATCGGCTCGGTGCCGGTGGTCACCGAGGACTGGGACCTGATCGGGATCGTCACCTGGCGCGACCTCATCGCGGCGGCCTTCCCGGCGAGCTAGCGGCCGGCGGCCTCGCGGCTCTCCAGCTCCCGCACGCGGCGCCGGTGCTTGCGGCGCTTGCGATCCAGCCGGGCGCTCTCCTCGCGCAGGCGGGTCACCTCGGCGCGGAGGCGGTCGCTCTCGGCGGTGGTCCGGGTGAGCATCTCGGCCACGGCCTCGAGCTGGTCGCCGCGTCCGGCGGGCTCGACGACCGTGTCCGGCGTACGACGAAGGGGGCCGTGCAGGTCGAAGCCGCGGTCCGCGACCAGCTTGGCCCAGGCCGTGGTGAGGTCGCTGACCCGGGCGGGGTCGAGCTCGGCCGCGAGCATCGGGTCCACCTCGCCGGCGGGGCGGGAGAGCGCGCCCACGCCGGCCTGCCCGAGCAGCGCGGACCAGAGGGCGTCCGGGTCGTCGGCGGGCGCGTCGATCACGTGCACCCGGTCGGCGTGGAAGGCGCGGGTCCAGCGCGGCAGCAGCTCGGCCAGGTCGCGGCCGGCCCAGAAGTCCTCGGCCTGCCAGTAGGAGCGCTGCGGGTCCATCACCCGCGCGGCGTACTTCTTCAGCGAGATGGTGCTGCCGTGGCGCAGGCCGTCCTGCCAGGCGGAGTACACCTGGCTGGGCAGGTCGCGGACGAGCAGCACCAGGTGCACCTCCAGGTCGCGCAGGCCGGTGAGCCGCAGGTCGACGTCGGCGTGGGCGGCTCGGGAGACGCGCGGGGTGCTCAGCAGGGAGACGCCCTTGTGCCGCCAGATCCGGTCCTCGATCTCGTGCCAGGCGCCGGTGGGGACCGCGACCCCGTGCTCGGCGAGCTCGGGCGCCGCCGTGGCGAGTGCGTCGGCGAGGAACGCCACGCCCGGGTCGACCGGGCCGATGTGCCAGATGACCTTGCGTCGTGCCATGGCCCCAGGGTGCGCGGCGGAGATGGCCGGGAGGCGAACGTGGAATGGCGCTCGGGAATCGGTCCGGCGTACGGCTCCGGGGCTGTTCGGGATAACTAGAACGAGTTACAGTTCCGACCATGATCGAGTCTGAGTTCATCGTCTGGGAGGCGCCCGACGGCGACCATCCCGCCCGCCGGCTCTCGCAGCGCTCCTACGACGCGGTGTCGCGCAAGGCCAAGGACGAGTGGCTGGCGCTCTTCGACGACGACGCGCTGCTGGAGGACCCGGTCGGCCCGTCCTTCTTCGATCCCGAGGGCAAGGGGCACCGCGGCAAGGAGGGGATCTCCGCCTTCTGGGACATGGCCATCGCGCCGGTCAAGGAGTTCCGCTTCACCATCCGCGACTCCTTCGCCAACGGCAACGCCTGCGCCAACATCGGCACCTTCAGCACGGTGATGGAGGACGGCACCCTCGCCGACACCGACCTGATCGCGACCTACGTCATCACCGACGAGGGGAAGATCAAGTCGATGCGCGCGCACTGGGAGGTCGAGCGCACCCTCGCCACCGTCCGCAAGCCGGAGTAGCCGGCTCGATCGCCCTCAGTCGCCGAGTCGGTCGGCGAGCCAGTCGACCAGGGCGCGGCTGGTGCGCCAGTCGGCGCGGACGGAGTCGAGCAGGTCGGCGGTGTGGATCAGCGGCTCGAAGCCGTAGTCGCGGCCGATGGTCAGTGAGCGGTGCCGCAGCAGGTCGATGCGCGGGTGGTCCAGCTCGTAGCCGCGCGGCTTGGTCTTGAGCCGGTCGCCGCCCACGGTGAAGCCCTGGTCGGTCAGCCGCGTAAGTTCGTCGTCTGCGTTCTGACCCCGCTCAGGTCTTCTGGTGGACGGAGCGCTCATTGAGCAGAGCTGAGACCAGGGCATCAGCCTCGGTGCCAGAGTTCTGTGGTCTTTGATCGCGAGCAGAGCGAACGTCCTCCATCACCTGAACGGCATCCCTTGGGAAGTACTCAGAAAGCAGGCTCTCGAAGAGTTGGTCTTGCGTGTGCTCACCCATCGCTCGACACCTCTCTCGGAACGGCTGGCATCGCTGCATGTGTCATGGCCCATGAAGGATTCAGACTCTGGTCGAAGTAGTGCTTGCGCTTCAACCAGACGAACCCGTCACCACGAGAGACTACCGCTACGTCCACCGCGCCGCCGACGGTCTGTGCCTCATTGATCGACACGCGGCGCTTCAGAGTTGTCAAGTTGACCAGGCTCTCAGCCATAGCGCCGAGCTCATCTTTCGGCAGGAAGGCGACACTCTGGAGGAGCGGACCCCTCACGCTGGCCCGTTCGTATGAAGCCATGTGTTTGAAGAAGTCAGTTACTACTGCTTCAGAGAAGCTGTTGACCGTCGTGGCCACGGCGGTCTTGTCGGGCCTGCCCAGGTGATTCAAGCGAGGATCGCGGCTCACGCTGTGGCCGACGTCGCTGTATCTCCACTGGTCCCAGAAGCGGATCATCTCCGCTCTCACCTGATCTTGGATGCCCGCCGTGAATGATCGGATCATGTCTCCCTGTGCGAACGATCTGATGTCGCCTGGGACCGTGACTCCTATGTCTGTGCGCGACTCGGCGACGTCGTGGCACAGGAGTTGGTTCGCATACATGCCCTTCGTCCGGAACTCCCGCAACCGCGGGTAGTATTCGTTGTCTCCGAAGCCGGCGAACACAACTCCGGAGAATTCGCCGTCTTGGACGTTGTAGCCGAAGGTCCGGTGGATCAGCCCGATCCGGAGCTTGGATCTTAGAGAGTCGGTGACGGGCAGGTTCTCAAACAGCTCATTGATCAGGGCATCCATCTGCGACTTCAATTGCTTGCCCAAGATCCTCGCGCTGGGGAGGGACTCGCCCCAGCGGTCGAGCACGTACTCTGATCGAGCCCACTGCCAGTACCCGCGGATCTCGCGTCCCGTCACCAGGGCTACTTCTCGGTCCGACGGCTTGTCGTCGTGGATCGCCGCCCTAAGCTCCTGCGCGATCGACGTTCGGATGTGAGCGAGGTCTGATGCGATGGTCTGTGTCAGCGCTTCATCTTGCTGCCGCTGGGAGAAGAGTTCCTTGTGGTCGCGGATGAATCCTTTGAAATCTGACACGTAGTCATCCAACGTCGGAAAAGAGTGGTCGCGCCGTTCCTCGCGATAGATCTTGATGATCGTCTCCCAAGGTCGGAAGGAAAGCTCGGCGGCGTTGTAGATCATCACGCCTACGGGGCGGCCTTTGACAAGCTCAAAGAGCTTGTTCACGCCGTCATACACCTTGAGTCCGCCGTTGGCGGACACGCTCACGGCGCTGTCGGCAGCAAGAGCTACGGCGCTCCTATTGAGAATCGCTATCTCTGTTGTCATCGGGCCCTCCTTGACGAGGAATATCATAAGGGGTGCCTTCGACAGAATGAACGCGCTGAATAGCGCGGTGATCAGTCAGTCGCCGAGTCGGTCGGCGAGCCAGTCGACCAGGGCGCGGCTGGTGCGCCAGTCGGCGCGGACGGAGTCGAGCAGGTCGGCGGTGTGGATCAGCGGCTCGAAGCCGTAGTCGCGGCCGATGGTCAGTGAGCGGTGCCGCAGCAGGTCGATGCGCGGGTGGTCCAGCTCGTAGCCGCGCGGCTTGGTCTTGAGCCGGTCGCCGCCCACGGTGAAGCCCTGGTCGGTCAGCGCCTTGAGGATGGAGACCAGCTGCTTGCCGGTCGCCTCCGCGTCGATCGACGCCCGCACGCGGGCGAGCGAGGCGGCCGAGGCCTCGTAGAAGCCGGCGCCGGTGCGGACGCCGCGCGCGGAGATCTCGACGTACCACCCGCACGCCGGGCCCGCGGCCACGAACGCTCCCTGGTGCGTCTTGTACGGCGTCTTGTCCTTGGCGAACCGCACGTCGCGATAGGGCCGGAACACCTTCGCCGTCCCGAACTCCGCCTCCAGCGCGCCGACCAACGCGGTCATGGGCGCCTTCACCTGCTCGGCGTACGCGCCCTTGTGCGCCTCCCAGAACGACCGGGTGTTGTCCATCTCCAGGTCGTCGTAGAAGTCCAAGGCGGCGACCGGAAAGCCCTCGAATGTCACGCATCGACCCTACGTGTCGGCAGCCGCGTCACACCTGCCGCGTTGCCGGACACTACGAGGCATGAGCAGCTCACACGAACGGTTCACCGCCTTGTGGCACGAGCAGGCACCACACGTGCTCGCCTTCGCCCGGCGTCACGTGGGAGCCGAGGCGGCCGACGAGGTGGTGGCGGAGACCTTCACGGTGGTGTGGCGGCGCTTCGAGCACCTGCCCGAGCCGCCGATCGGGTGGCTGCTGGTCACGGCACGCAAGGTGATGCAGAACCGGGCGCGGGCCATGAGAAGGCGCCGCGGGCTGGAGGAGCGCATCGCGCTGCTCGACGGGGTGGCCTCCTTCGCCAACGACGCGGACGACGTCGCGCTGACTCGTCGTGAGGCGCTCGAGCGACTGGCCCGACTGGACGAGCAGCAACGCGAGGCGCTGCTGCTCGTCAGCTGGGACGGACTCACCAACGATCAGGCGGCGGCTGTGCTGGGCATCAAGCCCGCGACGTTCCGCCGGCGACTCAGCCGCGCACGCGCGGCCCTGCTCCAAGAGCCGAGACGGCTTGAACCCGAACCTCGACCGATTCTCCTGAAGGGGCCGTCATGAACATCCTGGAGCGCTACCGCCCCGAGTCGCAGCCGCTCGATCCCGAATGGTCCGCCACCACGTTGCGGAGCATCCTCGATGCCGCGGAACCCGCCGGCAGCACCGTCCGTCCGGCGATGCGTCGCCGAGCTCTCGCGGGCGCCGCGGCCGCCGCCGTCGCCGTCACGGCTGTCGTCGCGGGATCCGCGACCGTGGGCACCCCGGCTGCTTTCGCTGTCGAGCAGCAGGGCAACGGAGACATCACGGTGACCATCCACCGGCTGACCGACTCGTCGGGCTTGGAGAAGGCATTGGGAGAGCGGGGCATCGACGCCGAGGTGACCTACCTGCGCACGACACTGCCCTCCGGCCTCGACGACGGCTCCTCCCCGTCGCCGTGCGTGGGCGGCCAGACGGTCGGGGCGATGGTGGACCCGGCCGAGGGCGGCTTCGTCGTCACCTTCGAGCGGTCCTACCTCGACGCGCACCGCGGATCGGAGCTGCTGCTCACGGCCGCCGGCGGAGCCTCGGCCGACGGCTGGTCGGGGATGAGGATCGAGTGGAGCGATGGTCGCTGCTGACCGTGCTTCGCGGCTGTCGAGATAGGCCCGGAACACCTGGGCCGAGCCGAGCCAAGGTGAGCGTCGGCGGCAAGAAGCGGACCGTCACCTTCGGGAGTGCCGCCTTCTCCGTCGTGCCCGGTCGCGCCACGGTGGTGACGATCAGGATCGCCAAGGCCAACCGCGCGCTGCTGAAGCGGCTGAAGAGGGTGAAGGTCAACGCCACCCTCGTCGTGCGCGACCGCGTCGGCAACGCCGCCACGACGGTGACGCGGGGAGTGCTCAAGGCGCCGAAGTGACGGCCCCGAGGGGGATGGAGCGGATGACGAGACTCGAACTCGCGACATCGACCTTGGGAAGGTCGCGCTCTACCAACTGAGCTACATCCGCGTGACGGCGTACGCCGACGGGCAGTGATGCTAGCCGATCGGGCAGGAGGGGTCACGCCGGCGTTGGCCCGGCCCCCTATGATCGGGCCGATACCACGACGAGCCGATCGTGACCACCGGGTCGGCACCGACGACACCGGAGATCCGCATGTCCCACCACTCTGCCGCTCGTCGCGGCCTGCGCACCGCCGCGGCCGGCGTCGCCGCGCTCGCCCTCCTGCTCTCGCTCGCCGCCTGCGGTGACGAGAAGGACAAGGAGTCCAAGGAGAGCGACGCGAAGTCCTCGGACTGCATCGACATCTCCTCCGGCTCCTCCAGCGACGCGGTCAAGGTCACCGGCGAGTTCGGCAAGGAGCAGAAGGCCACCTTCGACACCCCGCTCAAGGGCACGAAGGCCGAGCGGACCATCCTCGACGAGGGCGACGGCAAGGTCACCTCGACCGGCAACCAGGTCGACGTGCTGATCTCGGTCTTCCTCGGCTCCGACGGCAAGTCCGTGGGCACCCAGCCGGCCACGCTGAAGGTCGGCGACCCGCAGATCCTGGAGGCCTTCGCCGCGACCGTCGACTGCGTGCCGATCGGCTCCCGCGTGGTGGCGACCGCGCCGGCCGAGGACCTCTACGGTCCCGAGGGCAACACCAGCCTGGGCATCAAGGCCGACGACACCGTGGTCATCGTGACCGACGTGATCGGCCTGAAGGAGATGCCGAAGCCGAAGGCGTGGAGCGACGACGTGCCCGACGTCGCCTTCGACAAGGACGGCAAGCCGACGGTGACGCTGCCCAAGACCGATCCGCCCGCCGACCTGCTGCTCAAGGTCCTCAAGGAGGGCGACGGCGAGGTGGTCCAGGACGGCGACCAGGTCACGCTCGACTACCAGGGCACGAGCTGGAAGGACGGCAAGATCTTCGACCAGAGCTACGGCAAGCAGCCGGCCACCTTCGGCACCGGCGACGTGGTCGCCGGCTTCGGCGCCGCGCTCATCGGTCAGAAGGTCGGCACCCGCCTGGTCGTCTCGATCCCGCCGAAGTACGCGTACGGCGAGAGCGGCTCGGGCAACGACCTGGCCGGTCAGACCCTGCTCTTCGTCATCGAGATCAAGGGCACAACGCGCTGAGCCGTCGGGCTCAGATCGGCTGCAGCGTCGGCCGCTTGGGCTCGACGGAGTCGCCGGAGGAGCGGCCGGTCAGCCGGCGGTGCACCCACGGCGCCAGGTAGCCGCGCGCCCAGGCGGCGTCGGCGGCCAGCTGCTCACGGCGGGTACGCCGGGGGAGCGGCGGGCGTGGCAGCGGAGCGAGATCGTGCTCGACGCCCAGCGCGTCGAGCACGGCGATCGCGATGTGCTGGTGGCCGACCGCGTTGAGGTGCATCCGGTCGACGTCCATCCACTCGTCGCGGTCGCCGACGTCCCGCATCCGCCACATGTCGACGACCGTGGCGTCGTACCGGTCGGCGATCTCGCGGGCGTGCTCGTTGAAGACCGCCATCCGCCCGCGCAGCGGCGCGTAGAGACCGCCGGAGCCGGGGTCCCAGATGGTGAAGAGCGTGACGTGCGCGCCGGTGGCGGCGAGGCGGCCGACGGCGTCGTCGTACGCGGTGGCGAGGTTGTCCAGGTCGACCCGCGGCCGCAGCACGTCGTTGGCGCCGGCGTGGATGGTGACCAGGTCGGGTCGCAGGGCGAGCGCCGGCTCGAGCTGCTCGGCGACGATCGGCTTGAGCTTGCGCCCGCGGATCGCGAGGTTGGCGTAGCCGAAGCCGTCGGCGCCCGGCTGGCGGGCCAGCGCCTCGGCGACCCGATCGGCCCAGCCGCGCAGGCCGTTGGGCCGAGTGGGATCGGGATCGCCCACTCCTTCGGTGAAGGAGTCCCCGAGTGCGACGTAGCGGTGGAACGGCATGTTCCGGAGGATACGACGAGCCGGTAGGTTGTCCGCGTGCTGCTCTCCGACCGCGACATCCGGGCCGAGATCGACGCTGGCCGGATCAGCCTCGAACCGTACGACGAGACGATGATCCAGCCCTCCAGCATCGACTTCCGGCTGGACCGCTACTTCCGCGTCTTCGAGAACCATCGCTACCCGCATATCGACCCGGCGGCGGATCAGTCCGACCTGACCCGGGTGGTCGAGACCGAGGGCGACGAGGCGTTCATCCTGCATCCGGGCGAGTTCGTGCTCGGCTCGACGTACGAGGTGGTCTCGCTGCCCGACGACCTGGCTGCGCGCGTCGAGGGCAAGTCCTCGCTGGGCCGGCTGGGCCTGCTCACCCACGCGACGGCGGGCTTCGTCGACCCGGGCTTCAGCGGGCACGTGACGCTGGAGCTGGCCAACGTCGCGACGCTGCCGATCAAGCTCTATCCGGGCATGAAGATCGGGCAGCTCTGCTTCTTCCGGCTCTCCTCGCCGGCCGAGCACCCCTACGGCTCGGAGAAGTACGGCTCGCGCTACCAGGGCCAGCGGGGGCCGACGCCCTCACGCTCCTTCGCGAACTTCCACCGCACCTCCATCTGAGCCGGGCTCAGCGGCGGCGCGGCAGCCGGCGCGCGGACCGGCGCACACGCTCGGTGATGATCAGGTTGGCGAGCTCGTTCTGCTCGGTGGTCTGCCACATGGCTCCTCCTCACGCGCTCTCGGTCTGCGGGTCGGTCTGCTCGAGGACGATGTCGCCACTGACGGTCGTGGCGCGCACCTCGAGGTAGTCCTGTCCGTCGGCCGGCTTGCCGGCGCTGGTCAGATTGCTGGCTACGCGACCGTTGACCGTGCTGATGTCGGTCCACACCGGGGTGCCGGTTGGCACGCCGATCCGCACGTCGCCGGACATGCCCTTGATGCTCAGCGTGCCCGCGGGCGCGGCGCCCACGGCGACGTCGCCGGAGGCGGTGAAGAGGTTCAGCGCCGCGCGGCTCCGGGCGATGCGCAGGTTGCCGGAGCCGCTCTTGATCACGGTCTGCCGGCCGACCTCGCCGAGCTGGACGTCGCCGGAGCCGGTGGAGATGCCGGTGGTCGCGCCGAGGCTGTCCACGGCCACGTCGCCCGAGCCGCTCTTGATGCGTACGTCGCCGCCGAGCCGGTGTCCGAGGATGTCGCCGGAGCCGCTCTCGATGACCACCGGCGCGGAGCTCTCGTCGAGCTCGACGTCACCCGACCCGGACTTCAGGCGCACCGCGCCGTAGCTGCCATCGGCGCGGATGTCGGCCGAGCCCAGCTTGCCGGTGAGGGCGCTGCCGCCGGGCACCTCGACCCGCACGGCGTGCGCCTCGACGTTGCCGAAGAAGCGGCTCTTCGGCGGCACCACGACCAGGTGCGTGCCGCGCTGCTCGACGGTGAACTCGTCGGAGCGGGGGCCGGTGATCTCCACGGTCGAGGTGGTGGTGCCGGTCGCCTCGACGGCGACATGGCCGGCGCCGAGCTCGACGTACAGGTCGACCGGGCCGGGCGTCTCGAAGGTGTGCTGCATGGTCCCTCCTCAGATCCAGCCGCTCATCCGGCGGCCGCGGCCGCGAGGCCCGGGGCTGTCGCCGAGGAACGGGATGCTGGACAGGTCGATGTCGATGTTGATGGCGCCCTCGCGGGTGGCGGAGCGCAGCACGTTGACGATCCAGGTGTTCAGTGAGTGACCGGCAGCGGCGGCGCGCTCCTCGGCCTTGGCCTTGAGGCTCTCGGAGAGCCGCAGGGTGATCCGGGCGGTCGCGGCCTCGTCGTCGTCCTCCTCCTCGACGGACGGCGCCGGCTGCTGGGTCGCCCCGGGCTCGGCGCCCTGGTCGACGCAGAACTCCAGGTCGCGCCCGGCGAGCCGGACGTCCACGCAGCCGGTGCGCATCCCGCTGGTGATCTCGGCGGCGGCCTCGGAGAGCACCTCCATGACCACCAGCCGCATGCTCGGGTCCAGGGCGAGGGCGAGCCGGTCGGCCGCCTCCTTGACCCGCTCGTCCCCGGCGGCGGCCGCCTGCGCGAGGTCGTGGCGCAGGCGCTCGACGTACGGTGTGATGTCCATGGACATCACTATGACATCACAGTGATGTCAGATCAAGTCTTTGTGATGTCGCGGTGACTAGCGCACCTTCCAGTGGCGGGTGACGGTGGAGGGGGCGACCAGCGAGGTGCCCGTGTAGACGACCCGCAGCGTGTGCCGGCCCGGCTTCTTGGAGTAGCGCTTGACGATCGGCACGCGCACGACGCCGGAGCGCAGCGCGCGGGTGGTCACCAGCCGGCCGTCGACGTACACCCGGACCTTGCCGGTCGCCGTGGCGCGGGCGGCCGGGACGGTCACGGTGATGATCGCCTTGTTGCGGTGGTGCCGCTTGGCCGGCCGGTGCTTGATCCGGGCGACGGTCTTGGAGGCCATCAGGGTGGTCGCGCCGGCGACCGGCCCGGTGGTGCCGCCGCCGTTGCCCCCGCCGTTGCCCGCCCCCGCGCGCTCGACGGGCAGCGTCAGCGCCGAGGGGTACTGCGGGCCGGTGCGCACGGTCATCGTCGTGAGCGAGCCGAAGAGGTTCGCCAGCGTCGGCAGCAGGTGCGGTACGTCGAACGCCTGCACCGCCAGTCGCAGCCGGTGGCCGGCCTGGACCGAGGCGGCCGTCGGGAAGACCTCGACGTTGACCTCGCGGACCTCGCCGGAGGTGAGCTTCTTGGCGGAGTCCTTGGTGAACGGGTAGTACGGCTGGATCAGCTGGCCGTCCAGGTAGCGCGAACGGCTCTTGTCCATCCCCGCGAAGGAGATCGTCTGCCAGCCGCCGGAGATGCGGTTGACCTTGCCGTCCGGCGCGACGTCCTCGACCGCGACCGAGAGCATGCCGCCGCCGGTCGGGCTGGAGACGTAGAGCCGCGCGTTGAGCGGACCCTGGAAGCTCACCGGCTTGGTCACGGGCTCGGTCTCGAAGACCAGTCCGAGCCGGTCGTTGAAGGCGTTGTCGGTGAAGCAGGGGTTCTCGATCGGGATCATGTTCATCATGCCGGCGGTCCACTGGTTGGCCGACCGGGTGCAGAGGCCGGCGACCGGGATCGGCAGCAGGGTGGAGCTCCCCGCGGCCGGCGTACCGAGCGTGAGGGCGCCGTTGGCGCCGCCGGTGCTGGACGTCCCGGACAGCAGGTAGCTCGCGGCCGCGCGGTCCGAGCCGACCCAGCTCGACGTCGACTTCCACGCGCCGGTGCCCTGCTCGTAGTAGGTGACCGGCGGGATGTCGCTGTCCAGCGCGGGATCGGCGACGCCGCGCACGTAGTGGTCGAACCAGCGCAGCTGCAGCTCGGCGAGGGTGCCGTAGCCGGCCTTCGCGACCTCGGCGCCGCTGGATCCCTGGAGGTGGTCCCACGGGCCGAGGATCATCTTGGTCGGCACGCCGCGCCGCTGCAGGTTCTCGAAGAGCAGCGGGGTGCCGCGCTGGAAGAGGTCGTACTCGCCGCCGATCAGGAAGGTCGGCGCCATGACCTTGTGCGCCACGTTGATCGGCGAGCGCTGCGTGTAGAAGTCCCCGTCGTACGCCGTGTCACCGCCGGCCAGCGCGGTCAGCAGCAGCGGCAGCGTGAACGTGCCACCGGCGATGAGGTGGTCGATCAGCGTGGTCAGCGGGCTGGCGTCGGTCGGCACCGTCATCGGCGGGATCACGCCGGTGAGGGTGACCAGGCCCAGCCAGAGCGGGATGAAGCCCACGTCGAGCGCGCCGCCGGAGGCGACCACGTCGCGGTAGACGTCGGCGGCGGGGACCTGTGGGAAGAGCGCCTTGAGCCCGTCGGGCTGCCCGGCGGCGGCGAAGATCTGGCTGATGCCCATGTAGCTCGGGCCGGTCATGGCGGTGTCGCCGTTGCTCCACGGCTGCTCGTGGGCCCACTGCAGGACCTCGGTGGCGTCCTTGTCCTCGCGGGTGCAGAAGGCGCACCACTGACCGGCCGAGCTGCCGGTGCCGCGGGCGTCGACGGTCAGCTGGGCGTAGCCGCGCTTGACCAGGTAGCTGGGATCGCCGCCGGCGAGGCCGCCGGCCATGCCCATGACGGACTTGTTGTACGCCGTGATGGTGACGACCACCGGGAACCTCCCGGCGATCTCCTTGCCGTCGGCGTCCGCGGGCAGGATCAGGTCGCCCTTGAGGATCTTGCCGTCGGTCATGGTGATCGGCAGGTCCTTGCGGGTCACCGTCTTGGGGTAGTCCTCCGGGCGCGGCGTCCAGCCGCTCGCGACGGCCGATGCCGCCTGGGGCGCCGATGGGGCTGCCTCGGCCGCTGTCATCGCCAACGGTCCGGCGATCAGGGCCAGGGTCGCCGTGGTGGCGGTGAGCAGACGAGACAGGCGCATGGAGGCTCCTCCGAGAGGGTCGGTCTGTCAGCACAACGACGTCTCGCCGCTCGGAGTTACGTGCCGGTAACGACGGCCCGTCCCTGCGCGCGAACCCGGATGCAGGAAGTTCGGCCGTCGCCGAGCCCATGGGTCGGTCAGGGCCCGAACTGCCCGCGCTGGGGAACGGTGCCGGTGCGCTCGGCCTACCTCCGGCACGGCTCGCTGGCGCTCGCCGTACCTCCGGCTCACTCCTCAGATATCGAAGAGCGAGCCACCCTCGGGGATGCTGGTGTCGGTCTTCGGCCGGTGGGCCTCACCGGAGGCCGGCTTCGGCTTCTCCGGCGCCTGCTCCGGCTCGGCGTCGGACTCGTCGGCCGGCGCCTCGGCTGCTGCCTCGGGCTCGGCCTCCGCCTCGGGGGCCGTGGGCTCGGGCTGGGCGGCGGGGATGTCGAAGAGCGATCCGGAGCCGAGATCGGCCTGCGGCGCGGCGGGCTTCTCGGCCGCGGGGGCTTCGGCAGCCTTCGGGGCCTCCGGCTGGGCAGCCTCGGGCTTCGGCTCGGCCGGAGCGGTGGGCGCCACGTCGAAGAGCGACCCGCCGCTGCCCAGGTCGGCCTTCGGCTCGGCCGGCTCCTCGGCCGCCGGGGCAGCCGGGGCCGCGGGAGCAGCCGGGGCCGCCGGAGCCTCGGTCGTCGGCGCGACATCGAAGAGCGAGCCGCCCGAGGAGGCGGGCTCCGCGGGCTTCTCCGGTGCCGGGGTGTCGAACAGCGAGCCCCCCGACTCCGCGGGCTTCTCCGGCGCCTTCTCCGGGGCGGGTGTGTCGAACAGCGACCCGCCGGACGCAGCCGGCTTCTCCTCGGCCGGAGCGGCCGCCGTGTCGAAGAGCGACCCACCCGACGAGGCCGGCGCGGCCTCGGGCTCGGCGACCGTGGTGGCGGCCGCGGGGGCCGCTGGGGCCGCGGGGGCGTCACCGGTCAGCGACGGCGCGGGCTTCGGCGCGCGCGCCTTCGGGCTCTCGCCCTTGACCGAGGCCAGCAGCATCTGCGCGACGTCGAGCACCTCGACGTCCTCGCCGGCGTTGCCCGCGGCCTGCTCCTCGACCAGGCCGTCGGCCAGCATCACCCGGCAGAAGGGGCAGCCCACGGCGATCTGCTCCGCGCCGGTGGCCACGGCCTCCTTGGTGCGGTTGACGTTGATCCGCTCGCCGATGGTCTCCTCCATCCACATGCGGGCACCGCCGGCGCCGCAGCAGAAGGAGCGCTCGCCGTGACGCGGCATCTCGGTGAGCTCGGTGCCCGGGAGCACCTGGAGCAGCTCGCGCGGGGGCTCGTACACCTGGTTGTGACGGCCCAGGAAGCACGGGTCGTGGTAGGTGATCGAGCGGGTCTCGGTCTTCTCCTGCGGGCCGACCGGCACCAGCTTCTTCTCCCGCACCAGGCGGTTGAGCAGCTGCGTGTGGTGGATGACCTCGAGCTCGAGACCGAGCTGGCGGTACTCGTTCTTCAGCGTGTTCATGCAGTGCGGACAGGTCGAGACGACCTTCTTGGCCTTCGTCTCGGTCAGCACCTCGATGTTCTGCTGGGCCAGGCCCTGGAAGACGAACTCGTTGCCCGCGCGGCGCGCCGAGTCACCGGTGCAGGTCTCGCCGTTGCCCAGGACGCCGAAGGAGACGCCGGCCATGTCGAGCAGCTCGGCCACGGCGCGCGTGGTCTTCTTCGCGCGGTCCTCGTAGGCGCCGGCGCAGCCGACCCAGAAGAGCCACTCCACCTCGTCGAGGGACTCGATGTCCTCGCCGACGACCTTGACGTCGAAGGGCAGGCCCTGCGCCCACTCCATGCGGGCGTTTGGGTTCATGTTCCACGGGTTGCCCTTGCCCTCCAGGCCGCGGAAGAGGCCGTTGAGCTCGGCGGGGAAGCTCGACTCCACCAGCACCTGGTAGCGCCGCATGTCGATGATGTGGTCGACGTGCTCGATGTCGACGGGGCACTGGTTGACGCAGGCGCCGCACTGGGTGCACGCCCACAGCACGTCGTCGTCGATGACCGCGCCGCCGGTGGGGTGCCACTTCTCCTCGCCCTCGGACTCGCCGACCAGCGGGCGCTCGGCCTCGGCGATCACCGACGCCGGCAGCGAGGCGCGCTTGGCCTCGTCCTCCTGCAGGAAGTACGGCGCCGCGGTGAACGCGTGGTCCCGCAGGTTCATGATGAGCATCTTGGGCGACAGCGGCTTGTCGGTGTTCCACGCCGGGCACTGCGACTGGCAGCGGCCGCACTCGGTGCAGCTGGCGAAGTCGAGCATGCCCTTCCAGGAGAAGTCCTCGATGGAGCCGATGCCCAGCGTGGTGTCCTCGTCCATGTCCTCGATGTCGTCGAGGGTGATCGGCTTGCCGCCGGCCGTCAGCGGCTTGACGGCGCCGAGCGCGACGGGGCCGTCGGGACGCTTGAACATCACGTTGAGCGGCGCGATGAAGATGTGCAGGTGCTTGGAGTGCAGCACCAGCAGCAGGAAGGCGAGCATCACGCCGATGTGCAGCAGCAGGCCGATGCCCTCGAGCACCTCGATCGCGTGGGCGTCGGTCGGGCCGCCGAGCAGCTTGCCGATGCCGTACGACGCGAAGGCCCACTTGCCGAAGCCCAGGTTGCCCAGCGCCGAGGACGCGCCGCGGAAGAGGAACATCGTCCAGATGACGTTGAAGATCATGAAGAGCGTCAGCCAGGCGCCGCCCAGGTGCGAGCCCTTGAACCGCGACTTGCGGCCGAGCCTCTCGGGGGCGTTCTTGATCCGGATGACGGTGAACGTGGCCAGGCCGATCAGGCAGAGCACGCCGATGAGGTCCTGGGCGAAGCCGAGCGGGCCCCAGGCGTTGAAGATCAGGAAGTGCCAGCTGGCGTCGCGGGAGAGCAGGACGCCGTACGCCTCGAGGTAGACCGAGGCCAGGATGAGGAAGGCGTACATCACGAACGCGTGCGCGATGCCCGGCACGGTCCACTTCAGCAGCCTCCGCTGGCCGAGCACCTCGACCAGCTGCCCCTTGAGCGCCTGGCTGACACGCTTGGTCACGCCCGCGATCCGGTCAGGGGCCGGCTGGCCGCTGCTGATCAGGCTGTAGAGGAACCAGATCCGCTTCGCCGCGAGCGGCAGGATGATCAGGTTCAGCAGCAGTCCGACGATGAGGACGGCGTTCGTCATGGTGTGTGCACTCCTCGGGCACTTCTGCGCTAGCTCTGGGCCGGCGAAACCCCGCCGGCCTCGACACGACCCAGGGGTGAGCCTACGGCGAGCGGCGCCGGCCCCGGCACTCGATCACGTGTGATGAACACTACTCCTCGGTAACTTGGCCGATCAGCTGCCAGAAGGTGCCGATCCGGCAGTACGGCTCGCGGTCGCACAGGGCGAGCTCCAGGCGCTCCAGATCGGCGTAGTACGACGGGTCGCGCTTGGCGTCCTCGTCGGTGAGCAGGTCGTTGACGATGCGCCCGCCGTACCGCGCCACGACCGGTGCGCCCAGCCGGCTGAGCTCCTCGGCGACCTCGTCGGGATCGACCTTGCGCACCTCGGTGTCGAAGGTGGCCGCGTGCTCGGTGTCCGCGCCGAGCTCGGCCAGTGCCGCCGACGGGCCGGAGCGGACGGCGGTCGCGAGGACCCGGGCGGCGGGGTTGATCGCGATCAGCGAGAGCAGCCCGCCGGGACGGACCGCGGCCACGAGCCGTCGCAGGTCGGCGTCCCCTGCCGGGCGGTACTGCAGCACGAAGTGGCACAGCACCAGGTCGAAGTCGCCGCCGTCGACGTCGTCGAGCCCACCGAGGCGGGTGGTGAGGTGCACCTGGTCGCGGTCGGCGGTCTCGCGCGCACTCGCCAGCAGCGGCTCGCTCGGATCCAGGAGAGTGACATCGTGCCCGGCGCGGGCGAGCGGAAGCGCGTCGAGTCCGTCGCCTCCGCCGGCGTCGAGGACGCGCAGCGGGCCGCCGCCGAGACGGGCGACCTCCCGGGCGAGCGTGGTGCGTACGACGGCGTACCGGAGGCGTCCCCACGGTGAGGTCGTGTAGCTCCGCCATGCCTCGAGGTGCTCGTCGAACTCGGTGCGGCCCATCCGCTCAGTGAAGCACTCGACGGCGACCGGGGCGGGCCGGCGGGGTGGGTGATTTGCGCCGCTTCGTCAACGGCGAGAAGGTGGGACGGTGATGGAGCGAATCGGTGTGGTGGGCGCCGGCCTCATGGGGTCCGGCATTGCGGAGGTGGCGGCGCGGGCTGGGCTCGACGTCGTCGTGGTCGAGTCGTCGGCAGGGGCCGCCAAGGCCGGGCAGGAGCGGATCGAGGCGTCGCTGCGGCGGGCCGAGCAGCGCGGCAAGATCGACGACGCCGGATCGGTGCTCGCCCGGATCACCGTCGGCACCGAGCTGGACGAGCTCGCCGACCGCGACCTGGTGATCGAGGCGATCGTCGAGGACGAGAACGCCAAGATCGCGCTCTTCAAGGAGCTGGACCGCATCGTGGCCTCGCCGGACGCGATCCTGGCGAGCAACACCTCCTCCATCCCGGTGATGAAGCTGGGCGTGGTGACCAGCCGGCCGCAGCAGGTGCTCGGCATCCACTTCTTCAACCCGGTGCCGGTGCTCAAGCTGGTCGAGCTGGTGCCGAGCCTGCTCACCTCCGCCGACACGGTCACGCGTTCCCGCGAGTTCGTCCAGGGCCCGTTGGGCAAGACGGCGATCGACTGCCAGGACCGCGCCGGCTTCGTGGTCAACGCGCTGCTGATCCCGTTCGTGCTCTCCGCGATCCGGATGCTGGAGTCGGGCTTCGCCACGGCCGAGGACATCGACCGCGGCCTGGTGCTGGGCGCCGCGCACCCGCAGGGCCCGCTCGCGCTCGCCGACCTCATCGGCCTCGACACCACCAAGGCCGTCGCCGAGTCGCTCTACGAGGAGTTCAAGGAGCCGCTGTACGCCGCGCCGCCGCTCCTCAACCGCATGGTCGACGCCGGTCTGCTCGGCCGCAAGACCGGCCGCGGCTTCTACACCTACTGACGGATCAGCGGACCCGGACCTTCTTCACCTTGCCGCCCGCGGTGAAGGTGACGGTGGCCTTCTTGCCCTTGGCGGCGCAGTAGGTGAAGGTCTTGCCGGCACGGCGATGAGGCTGGCCGGCGCGCTGCACGACCTTCCACCAGCTGTTGCCCTTGCGGACCTTCTTGTTGAAGAAGCGGGCCTTCTTGCGCAGCTTGGGCGAGCCGCAGGAGTCGGGCTTCACGCCGTACGCGCGCTCCCACATCTGCAGGTAGGCCTCGGCGCCACGGGCCATGTCCTCGACGATCCGGTCGCCGGCGATCTTGCGCAGGTCCTCGATCCAGTCGGGGTAGAGACCGTAGTGCGCCACGCCGTCGCGGTTGATGTCGTAGACGCGGGAGCCGCTGACCTGCCGGTCGACGCGCACTCCGCCGAGGCCGGTGAAGGGGTAGCGCACGGGGTTCCTCGCCGCGCCCGGCCGCGGGTCCCCCTGCGCGCCGAGCCCGTTGATGTCGGCGCCGAAGCCGAAGCCCCAGTAGGTCTTGGGGTTGGCCCAGGTCAGGTGCCGCTGCCACTTCTTCACGAAGCCCAGGCTGTCGCCGGCGTACGGCGTGATGAAGCCGCCCTCGGCGTAGACGCGCGGGTAGGCGTCCGGCGTCGACCAGGAGTGCGAGGAGATCACGCCGGGGTAGCGGAGACGGTCGATGAGGTCGAGCGACTGCTTGCGGGCCTTCACGCTCATGTGGTCGGGGTCGAAGATCATGTGCCGCTTGGCCATGCCGCGGATGGTGTGCGCGCCGAGCGAGCTCAGGCCGAGGGTGTTGCAGTGGTGCTTGGCCGGATAGAGCGGCACGGCGGGCAGCGCGGCCAGCACGCTCGGCGGCAGCACCTTGAGCACCGCGCCGAAGAGGGCGTCCTGCGAGGGGATGTTGGCGGAGTTGCCCTGGTCCTTGTCGTGGACCTCAGCGTCGTTCGGGCTGCAGGTGGTCATCCGCCAGGGCGAGCCGGTCTCGAGCGTGTTCGCGGTGTTGACCAGGTAGCCGGTCGTGCCCTCGTCGCCGGCCACGCCGGCCAGGGCGTTGTCGAACTTGTTGACCAGCTCCATCTGGACGACGCCCATCTTCTGCACGGCGTCGAGCTGGCGGTCGATCTCCGCGGCCGTGCAGGACGGCCGGCCGAGCCGGTAGTGGCAGCCGAAGAGCACCGAGGTCTCGATGCCCATGATCACGGCCATCTTGCCGGCGTTGATCACCGCGCGCGCCTGCTGCGGCGTGGTGACGATGCGGTACCAGCCCTTGCCGGGACCGCCGTGCTGGGCGTCGATATAGCGCTCCATCAGCCGCATGTCCTTGGCCTGCAGCCGCAGCGAGGTCATGTCGTCGCAGGAGTTCCGCTTCAGCGGGTAGAGCTGGCAGAGCTGGTTGTTCTCGACCAGGAGGTTCACCAGGATGCGCTGGCCCGCGCGCCAGGAGCGCTCCATCCACTTGTAGTAGGTGCCCTCGTGGGTCAGCGACCCGGGCGCCGGCCAGTCCTTGAACGTCGGCCAGCCCACCGGATCGTGGGTGACCTTGCCGGAGAGGAAGGCCTCCATCACCGCGCCGGCGCCGGCGGTCAGGGTGTGGTCGGGGCAGTCCTTCAGCGCGGTCTCGACGCCCCAGGGCGACCAGGGCCGGCCGCAGTGCACGTCGCCGCCGAGGAACTCGAAGGCCATGCCGTGGGTGTGCGCGTCGACGTAGCCGCGGGCCTCCTGGAAGCCGGTGACACCGCCGGCCGGGTTGCCGGTGACGTTGACCTGCACCTCCGGGAACGCCCGACACCCTTCGCGGCGGTGCGGGGTGAACTGCGTGCGCGCGTTGGGCGCCGGCGCGAACGTCGCGGCGTTCTTGTCGCTCACCGCGAGGTAGCCCGATCCCGCGAGCTGCAGCCGGAACTGGCCCCTGCCGGCCTGCGTCACGGTCCAGTTGGAGGTGGGGCCGGCCTTCGAGACGTACGCCACCCGGCCGAGCAGGTCGCGGCCGAGGTAGGTCCCGGCGGTGCTGTAGAGCAGGTAGCTGCCCAGGTCGGTCGGCTTGAAGTAGAGCCGCGTGCTGGTGCTCCCGAAGGAGGTGCCGGACAGCCAGCCGCCGGTCGCCGTCGAGCGCAGTCCGTAGCAGGCGTTGAACATGTTGTAGCGGTCGGTGGGGATCTCGGGCTGGCCCGGGTCGATCGACACCTGGCGCAGCCGCACCGGCTTGTCCTTGCGCTGCTGGGCCGCGCTCCGCTCGTGCGCCCGGGCCTGCCGCGGCGTGGTCGGGTCGGCGGTCTCGGCGTCGGTGGTGGTCGCGGCGCGGGAGACGGCGTTCTTGGTGGCGGGATCGGAGTCGCTGTGCGGCGGGGTGCCGGGCGCGTGGGTGTGGGAGCCGTCGGCGTTGTAGACCACTCCGGGCTTCTCGTCGGCCGTGGTGTTGGCCGCGGTGGCGTCGTACCCCTTCTTCAGGGAGTCGCCGGTCGCGGCGCTCACCTCCACCCCGTTGTCCCTGGCGTTGAGCACCAGCGTCGTGGCGATCACGGCGAGGACGACGCCGACGGTCAGGCTGAGGCGGAGGAGGATGCGCACGAGGGACTCCCGGGAGGTCGGTACTCCCGGGTAACGACGCAGGTGTGGCTCAGGTCACGACCGGTTAGCGTCCGGTCACCTTGCGGGCCAGTGTGAAGGGGGCGGTCACCAGGCCGAGCAGCGGCTCGATCTTGTCGACGATCTGGTCCAGCCGCGTGGCCACGGAGGCCAGCTGGTCGGCGGCATGGGAGAACCGGTCGAGGGAGTCGTTGAACCGGTCGAGCGAGACCTGGAAGTCGGCCAGCGCGGCGGCCAGCTCGTGCGTGGTCTGGCCGACCTGCTCGACGGTCTCGTCCACGGTGAGCAGCGTCCGCGCCCGGGTGCGCAACCGGCGGCGGTCGGTGCGGTCGGCGGTCTGCTCCTCTTCTGGCTCCATGGCCAGCAGTGTGCCGTACGCCGGCTCAGCGGCCACCCAGCCGGCGGGTCAGGGCCGCGGCCGTCGCGCGCACGGGCTCGTCCAGGCCCTCGGCCGAGCCCGTGGGGTAGGTGATCGCGACCGCGGCGACGGGCTGGCCGTTGTGGTCCAGCACCGCGGCCGCCACCGAGGCGAAGCCGGTGGTGATCTCGCCGTCCTCGACGGCATAGCCACGCTGGCGCGTCTCCGAGAGCACCGTCCGCAGGGCGCCCGGACCGGCCGGGCCGACGCCGGTGCGGTTCACGAACGCGGCCCGGTCGGGATAGAGCGCGCGGACCTGCGCGGGTGAGAGCGCGGCCAGGATCGCCCGGCCGCTCGCGGCGAGGTGGGCGGGCAGGCGCACGCCGACGTCGGTGACCAGCGGCGGCCGGCCGGGCGCGCGCTCCTCGACGACGTAGAGCACGTCGCGGCCGTGCGGCACCGCCAGATGCGCGGACTCCCCGACCTGATCGGCCAGGGTGGCGATCGGCCGCCGGGCGATCCGCTGCAGCGGCTCCTGGCGCAGGTAGCCGCTGCCCACCTCGAAGGCCGCCAGCCCCAGGCCGTAGCGCCGCTCCTCGGGCAGGTGGACGACGAAGCCCTCCTCGATCATCGCCTGGATCAGGTGGTACGCCGTCGAGCGAGGCAGGTCGCAGGCGCGCATCACCCGGTCCAGCGGGACGGGGTCGGGCTGGGTGGCGAGGAAGCGCAGCACCCGCATCGCCTTGGTCGCCGCCGGCACCTGCCCCATGGCGGGAGCCTATGACTCGTCGTGATCGCGGCGCGGGATGAGAGGCACGGCGAGTAGCGGGAAGAGGCCGGTCAGGCCGAACACCGCGGCGTACCCCCACAGCGGCACCAGCCAGCCGGCGAGCGGCGGGATGGCGGCGGCGGTGAGGTACTGCCCGGTGTTCTGCAGGCCCAGTGCCCGTCCCGACCAGAACGGGCCGGCCCGCTCGGCGACCGCGGTGAAAGCGAGGCCGTTGTCGGCGACGGTGACCGCCGAGGCCAGTACCATGAGCGGGATGGCGACCCACCAGCCGGCCTCGATCGTCAGCCCCAGCGCGATCATCGTGAGGCTGGCCGCGACGGCGACCCAGCGCAGCGGCCGCATCCGGGAGCCCACCACGTCGGAGAGATGACCCGCGGCGATCCTGCCGACGGCGCCGCAGACCTGGGCGATCGCGACCAGCGCGCCGGCGGCCCCGGGCGCCCAGCCGCGGCCCACCTGCAGCCAGACCAGCATGAACGTCCAGACGGTGAACTGTGGGATCACCAGCAGCATGGAGACGGCATGGATCCGGGCCAGGTAGCCGTCGGCGCGGTACGGATTGACCGGCGGCGGCGCCGCGGCTCCACGCTCGGGACGCGGCGGGTCGATCACCCAGATCGCGCAGGCCACGGCCGCGATCGCCGAGATCAGCGCGAGGGCGCCGAGGGCCGCGCCGACGCCGGACCACGCCGCCAGCACCGGTACGACGACCGCGGCGATCCCGACGCCGACCGGCTGGGCCATCTGCCGCACGCCCATCGCCGCGCCCCGCCGTTGAGGGGGAAACCAGCCCACCACGACACGACCGCTGGCGGAGTTCGTGCCCGCGCTCGCGGCTCCGGCCAGGAAGAGGAGCACTCCCAGGACGACGGCCGGCTCGTGCCAGACGGCGGCGAGCCCCAGCGCGATCGAGGCGAGTCCGAGCGTGGCGGTCATGACCAGCCGCTCGCCGATCCGGTCGACGACGGCGCCCCAGAGGACCAGGGTGCACATCCCGCCCACGATGCTCGCCGCGGCGACGGTGCCGGCGACCGAGAGGCTCATCCCGGAGGCGTGCAGCGCGGGGATCAGGAAGGCCGCGCCGTTGACCACCGCGGCCGACGCGGACTGACCGGCGGTGGACAGCGTGAGCATCCACCAGGGGCGGGGATGCGAGCTCGGCACGCGTGAAACTCTAGAGTGTTCCACAATGCAAGACAATTTGTCTCGAATAGTGGAACAGAATGATCAGGTCGAGCCGGTCTCGGATCTGAGATGCCGGCCGGGCGCGGGGGATGGCGGACGCCGCCGCCGAGGTCTTTGATGGTGGGCATGGAGAAGGCAGAGATCGAGGTCGGCGTCGGTCCGGTCGCGCCCGGGGAGCTCGTCGCCGTCGCCCGGCACGGCGCCGCGGTGCGGATCGGCCCGGAGGCGCGGGACGCCATCGAGCGGGCCCGCGAGACGGTCGAGGAGCTGGCCGCGGCGCCCACGCCGGCGTACGGCGTCTCGACCGGGTTCGGCGCGCTGGCCACCCGGCACATCCCGGTGGAGATGCGCGCGCAGCTGCAGCGCTCGCTGGTCCGCTCGCACGCCGCCGGCTCGGGCCCGGAGGTCGAGCGGGAGGTCGTGCGCGGGCTGATGCTGCTGCGCCTCTCCACCTTGGCGACCGGCCATACCGGCGTACGGCTGGAGACCGCCGAGCTCTACGCCGGCATGCTGAGCGCCGGCATCACCCCGGTCGTGCGCGAGTACGGCTCGCTGGGCTGCTCCGGTGATCTGGCGCCGCTGGCCCACTGCGCGCTCGCGGCCATGGGCGAGGGCGAGGTACGCGACGCCGCGGGCACGCTGATGCCGGCCGCCGAGGCCCTGGCCGCGGCCGGGCTGACGCCGGTCGAGCTCGCCGCCAAGGAGGGGCTGGCGCTGATCAACGGCACCGACGGCATGCTCGCCATGCTGCTGCTGGCCCTGGCCGACCTCGACGTGCTGATGCGCACGGCCGACATCGCCGCGGCCATGTCCGTGGAGGGTCAGCTCGGCACCGACCGGGTCTTCGCCGCGGACCTGCAGGCGCTGCGCCCGCACCCCGGCCAGGCCGACTCGGCCGCCAACCTGCGCTCGATCCTCGCGGACAGCGGTGTCATGGCCTCGCACCGTGGGCCAGCCGCGCCGGAGTCGAGCGAGGGACGAGCGAGCGACGAAGGGGCCAATGAGGCACAGTGCAACAGAGTGCAGGACGCCTACTCGCTGCGCTGCTCCCCGCAGGTGCACGGCGCCGCGCGGGACAGCTTCGCCCACTGCGCGCTGGTGGCCTCGCGCGAGCTGGCGAGTGCCGTCGACAACCCGGTGGTGGTCGAGGCAGGTCCCGGCGGACGGGTCGAGTCCAACGGCAACTTCCACGGAGCACCCGTCGCCTACGTCCTCGACTTCGCCGCAATCGCGGCTGCCGACGTGGCCTCGATCAGCGAGCGGCGTACCGACCGCTTCCTCGACAAGGCCCGCAACCACGGACTGCCGCCGTTCCTGGCCGGCGACCCCGGGGTCGACAGCGGGCACATGATCGCCCAGTACACGCAGGCCGCGATCGTCTCCGAGCTCAAGCGGCTCGCCACGCCGGCCAGTGTCGACTCGATCCCCTCCAGCGCCATGCAGGAGGACCACGTCTCCATGGGCTGGTCGGCCGCGCGCAAGCTCCGCCGCTCGATCGACGGGCTCACCCGGGTCCTGGCCGTCGAGGTGCTCACCGCCGCCCGGGCGCTCGACCTGCGCCGGCCGCTGGAGCCGTCACCGGCTACCGAGGCGGTGGTCGCGCTGCTCCGCGACAGCGGCATCGCCGGTCCCGGGCCGGACCGCCATCTCTCGCCCGAGATCGAGGCCGCCGTCGGCCTGGTCGCCTCGGGCGCCGTCGTCCATGCCGTCGAAGAAGTGATCGGAGAACTGCGATGACCAACCAGGTGACCAATCCGAGGCTCCCCATCCACGCCGCCCATGGCACCGAGCTGTCCGCCGGCTCCTGGCAGACCGAGGCGCCGCTGCGGATGCTGATGAACAACCTCGACCCCGAGAACGCCGAGCGTCCCGAGGATCTCGTCGTGTACGGCGGCACGGGCAAGGCTGCCCGCAACTGGGAGTCGTACGACGCGCTGGTCGCGACCCTGCGCACCCTGAAGGACGACGAGACCATGCTCGTCCAGAGCGGCAAGCCGGTCGGCGTCTTCCGGACCCACGAGTGGGCGCCGCGCGTGCTGATCGCCAACTCCAACCTGGTCGGCGACTGGGCCAACTGGGAGGAGTTCCGCCGGCTCGAGGAGCTCGGGCTGACGATGTACGGCCAGATGACCGCGGGCTCGTGGATCTACATCGGCACCCAGGGCATCCTGCAGGGCACGTATGAGACCTTCGCGGCCGTCGCGGATAGGAGGTTCCGAGGCACGCTCGCCGGGACCATCACGCTGACGGCGGGTCTCGGCGGCATGGGCGGCGCCCAGCCGCTCGCGGTCACCATGAACGACGGCGTGGCGATCTGCATCGACGTGGACTCCTCGCGCATCGACCGGCGCATCGAGCACCGCTACCTCGACGTCCGCGCGGACTCGCTGGAGCACGCGGTCTCGCTCGCCGTCGAGGCGCGCGACGAGCGCCGGCCGCTCTCCATCGGCGTCCTCGGCAACGCCGCGCAGATGGTGCCCGCGCTGCTGGAGATGGGCGCGCCGATCGACATCGTCACCGACCAGACCTCCGCGCACGATCCGCTCTCCTACCTGCCGATCGGCGTCTCCTTCGAGGAGTGGCACGAGGCGGCCGAGCGCGACCCGGAGGGGTTCACCAAGGAGGCGCAGGCGTCGATGGCCGCGCACGTGCGCGCGATGGTGGAGTTCCAGGACAAGGGCGCCGAGGTCTTCGACTACGGCAACTCGATCCGCGACGAGGCGCGCAAGGGCGGCTACGACCGGGCCTTCGAGTTCCCCGGCTTCGTGCCGGCGTACATCCGGCCGCTGTTCTGCGAGGGCAAGGGCCCGTTCCGCTGGGCCGCGCTCAGCGGCGACCCCGAGGACATCCGCAAGACCGACCAGGCGATCCTCGAGCTCTTCCCCGAGAACGAGCGACTGCGCAAGTGGATCACCATGGCCGGCGAGCGGGTCCACTTCCAGGGGCTTCCCGCGCGGATCTGCTGGCTCGGGTACGGCGAGCGCCACCTCGCCGGGCTCAAGTTCAACGAGATGGTGGCCTCCGGGGAGCTGTCCGCGCCGATCGTGATCGGTCGCGACCACCTCGACTGCGGCTCGGTCGCCTCGCCGTACCGCGAGACCGAGGCGATGCTCGACGGCTCCGACGCGATCGCCGACTGGGCCATCCTCAACGCCCTGGTCAACACCGCCTCGGGGGCGACCTGGGTCTCCTTCCACCACGGCGGCGGCGTCGGCATGGGCCGCTCGCTGCATGCCGGCCAGGTCTGCGTCGCCGACGGCACCGACCTGGCCGCCCAGAAGATCGAGCGGGTGCTCACCAACGACCCCGGGATGGGCGTGATCCGGCACGTCGACGCGGGCTACGAGCGGGCCCGGGAGGTTGCCGCCGAGCGCGGCGTACGCGTGCCCATGGGCTGAGCCCGATGGCCTGAGCTCCGCGGGGATTCAGTCGTCCCCAGGAGAAAATTTGCACCTTTCGTCCGTTTTCGCGTCTTGAACGGCGGATCCGCCCGTCTCACTGGCAAGAGACAGCACGGGTCTCGTATCGGGGGGAAACGAGATGAAGACACTGCGGTACATCGCGAGCGTGGCGCTCGCCGCCGGGGGAATGGGCCTGACCCAGATGGGGTCCGGTCCGGAGACGATCACCGTCTGCGCCACCGGCTGCGACCACGCGACGGTCGCCGCAGCGGTGCGGTCGGCCGACGCCGGGGACACCATCGAGATCGCCGCGGGACGGTACGCCGCGTCGGGGGTCGTCGTGGACAAGCCCGTGGTGATCCGGGGCGTCGGCCGATCGCTCACCGTGCTCGACGGCGGTGGACGGGAGGACGCCGAGCGCCTGGGCAACCTGGTGATCGCGCCGGAGGCCGCGGGCGAGGTCGTGGTGGAGGACCTCACGCTGGCCAACCCGTCGGCGACCGCGCCGGGCGGCACGACGTACGCGGTCTCCGTGCTGAACCGGCGCAGCGCCGCCGACACCGACGCGATCACGCTGCAGCGCGTGGACGTCGAGGGAGCCGGGACCGGCGTCTACGCCCTCGGCCTCGGTGGCGCCGAGCCGATGCTCGAGATCAGCGACAGCGCCTTCCACGCCGACCGCGCGGTCGTGGTGGACAGCTACCAGGCCAACGTCGTGGTGGCCGGCAACGTCTTCGCCGCCGACGACGCCGTGGCCGTGGTCGGCGCGCCGTCGACCTTCCCGCGGATGATCTCCAACAACCGAGTGACCGGCTGACCCGGGTCCGCCCCGCAGTGGGGGCGCGGCGGGCCCGGGTCGGCGACTACTTGCCGACGGTGAAGCCCACCTTGGTCCCGGCGAGGACCTGTGTGCCGGCGGGGATGGTCTGAGCGAGAACCTTGCCCTTCTTCGCCTTCCTGGCCTTCTTCTTGGAGACCTTGCCGGCCTTGCAGCCGGCGTTGGTCAGCGCCGCCCTGGCCTTGGCCTTGGACTTGCCGTTGAGCTTCGGGATCTTGCAGAGCATCGGAGCCGTGGCGCCCGCCGTCGGCGACGGTCCGGCGCAGCCGAGCACGTCGGTGAACACCCCGTCGTCGGCGTTGCCCGCGACGGTGTTGCCGCACATCGAGTGGATCGGGCCGCCGGCGGGCTGGACGCCGCGGTTGTTGAGCACGAGCTTGGAGCCGGTGACCCAGGCTTCGCCTCCGGACGCCACCTTCAGCGCGACGTTGGAGCCGGTGATGGTGCTGTCGTTGAGCGTCAGCCGGCCGTGGTGACCGGCGTCCGGCGCGAGCTGGACCCCGGTGGCGCAGTTGTTCGCGATCTGAGCCCGGTTGACGGAGATGTCGACGAAGAGGTCGGGCGTGCTGCTGCTCAGCGGCGCGTTGACGGCGTTGGCGTAGCCGCTGATCCGGACGTCGTCGAGGCGGACGCTGCGAGCACGCAGGATGTTGACGCCGCTGAAGGTGTAGGTCATCCCGGTCAGGTCGAGGTTGCGCAGCACCACATCAGCGTTATCGGGGGCGTTGATGACGATGCCGTTCGTACCGCTGGTCAGCACCGAGGCGTTGGTGCCGCTGCCATCGATGGTGATGGCCTTGGTGATGGTCACGAAGCCGTAGCCGCCGGGGTCGAGCGCGTTGATGACGCCGCCGGTGGCGCTCTTGGAGATCGCGCCGGCGAAGGTCTTGCAGGGAGCGGTGCGCGAGCACGGGTTGGCGTCGTCGCCGACACCCGAGACCCAGGTGCGGGTCGCCTGCGCGGAGGCCGCGGGCGCGAGGCCGAGCACGAGGGCGCCGGTCGCGAGCATGGAGAGGAGCACGAGGCGCACGGTGCCGCGCCAGGCGGAGTGTGAGGCAGTAATTCGCCGAGAGTAGTGCCGCGTGGGCACCCCGGTCAGCCCCCGATCGCCTGGCTGGCGGGGGAGGCGAACCAGAGCGTGCGGTGGGTCCAGTTGCCCGGGCCGAGGCGGCGGCCGGAGCAGACCACGATGGCCAGCTGGGGCGGGCCCGCGGTGTCGTAGTACGGCGCGTAGCCGTCGCTGGCGAGCACCTCGATGCGCCGGGTCACCCGGTAGCAGAGCGTCTTGCTCTCGCCCCGAACGACGATCCGGTCGCCCTCCTCGAGGTGGGCCAGCATCCGGTTGCCCAGGGCGCTGCCGTCGGGATAGGTGTGCGCGTTGAGCAGCACGTTGCCCTGCTCCGAGCCGGGCGGGATCGCGTCGTCCCAGGCGATCTCCTGCTTGCCGGAGGAGGTCAGCGGCGGGGTGCCGGGCACGTCGGCGGAGTCGCGCGGCGGCGAGACCACGGTGGCGCCGGAGGTCACCTGCGGGATCGAGATGCGCGCCGGGATGAAGGGCCTCTTCGCCTGCGTGGCGCAGACCGGCTTCTTCGTCGGCGTCGGCGTGGGCGGTGCGACTGCCGGAGCGACGGTGGGCGGCGCGGCCGCGGCCGGCGTACGGCGCTCGGACGGCCGGTCGATCAGCCACCAGCCGAGGGCGGCCGTCGCCAGGAGCGCGACGACGAGCGTCACCGCCACGGCTCGGCGCCGAGGCGTCGCGTGCTCGCCCGGCGAGGCCATGGTCAGGAGCCGGCCTGGAAGACCAGACCCTTGTCGCCGCCGGTCAGGGTCAGGGACTTCTCCTCGACGGAGTAGCCGACGTCGCCGGTGAGGACGGAGAGCACCGCCGCCTCGGTCTGCTGGCTGTCCTCGTCGGTGCAGGCCATCCGGGTCAGCGCGATCGGCCCGATGCTCAGCGTGGTGTCGCCGACCTCGACCGAGCCGCTGCCGTTGTTACAGCCGGTGAAGACCTTCAGGCGGCCGTCGTCGCCGATCGTCAGGGTGGGCGTCCGGACTCCGGCCGGGACGCTGGACGCGGCGTCGTCGGAGGTGATCGTGGTCAGGCTCCACGCCGTGCCCGCCAGCGGTACGTCGGGCGAGGCGGTCGCGCGGTCCTGCAGCACGAGCTTCAGGTCCTCGCCGGAGAGGGTCAGCTGATCGCCGTCGATGCTCACCGTCAGCGGGCCCGCCTCCAGCGCCTGGGAGATCCAGGTGTCCTGGTCCATCAGCGCCTGCTCGCAGGCCATCATCGTGCCGCTCATCTGGCCGACGGTGAGCTGGTCCCCGCTCACCGTCGCCGAGCCGCGCATGCTGTTGCAGCCGCCGGTGACCAGCAGCGTGTCCTTGTCGAAGGCGAGCCGGAGCTGGCCGACGAGCTCGCGCGGCGCCCCCTCCGACTCGGCCGACTGCGCGATCCAGGTCGTGCCGTTCAGCTCGACGTCGGTGGAGGCGGCATCGTCCTGGCCGTCGTCCCCGCACGCCGAGAGGGCGAGCAGGGCGAGCAGGGCAGCGACAGCGATCGGGAGCTTGCGCATGCCCACCAGGGTAGTCGGCGATGCCTTCGGCGCGGCCGGCTCGGCGAAACCGCTCAGCGGCCGCTGATCCGGTCGGCCGCGCGGGCCAGCATGGCCGTCCTCCGACCGCCTCGGGACTCGATCCGGTCGGCCAGCCCGTAGGCCCGGTAGAGACCGTGGATCGCCAGCCAGCGCAGGGGCTCGGGCTCCCACCTCCGGGAGCGCTGGCCGACCCAAGGCAGCGTGGTCCGGTCGGTGGCCTCGCCGAGGACCAGATCGGCGAGGGTGCGGCCGGCGAGGTTGGTCGCGGTCACGCCCGTCCCGACGTACCCGCCGGCCCAGCCGAGCCCGGTGGCCATGTCGTGCCCGACGGTCGCCCGCCAGGTGCGCGGCACTCCGAGGACGCCGCTCCAGGCGTGCGCGGTGGGGACGTCGCGGGCGGCGGGGAACCAGTCGTCGAGGATCGCGCGCAGCGTGCGGACGGTGTCCTCGGGGACGGCGCCGTCGTGGTCGGTGCGCGAGCCGAAGCGGTAGGGATGGCCGCGTCCGCCGATGGCGATGCGGTCGTCGGCGGTGCGCTGCGCGTAGGAGTAGACGTGCGACAGATCCTCGAGGGTGTCGCAGTGTGCCCAGCCGATCGCCGCCCACGCGTCGTCGGGCAGCGGCTCGGTGACGATCATCGAGGAGTTCATCGGCACCCACGTGCGGCGCTCCCCGGCCAGCCCGGCGGTGAAGCCCTCGGTCGCGCGCAGCACGTGCCAGGCCCTGACCACGCCCCGTTCGGTGATCGCCCGCCCCGGAGCGATCTCGGTGACCGCGGTGTCCTCGTGGATCCGCACGCCGAGGCGGCGTACGGCGTCGGCCAGGCCGCGCACCAGACGTGCCGGCTGGATGCGCGCGCAGTGCGGCTCCCAGAAGGCGATCCGCGTGCGGGCGACGTCGATCCGCGAGCGGGCCTCATCGACGTCGAGCAGGCGCCCGCCGGTCTCCGGCCACCGCGCGGCCTCCGACGCCAGCTCCCTCGCCCGGCCCTCCTGTGCGGGGTTGCGGGCGACCAGGAGCGTGCCGCCCTTCACGATCCGCGCGTCGATCCCCTCGGCCTCCGCGACCCGGATCACCTCGTCCACGGCGTCGTTCATGGCGAGCTGGAAGCGGGCCACGTCCGCGCGCGGGAAGTCCCGTGCGTAGCCGTCGAGCCCGCCGGTGACGGTGGCGGTCAGCCAGCCGCCGTTGCGCCCCGAGGCGCCGAACCCGGCGAAGCGCCGCTCCAGGACGCGGATGTCCAGGTCGGGCCGCGCCTTTGCCAGGTAGTACGCCGTCCAGAGGCCGGTGTAGCCGCCGCCGACGATCGCGACATCGGCCTCCGCGTCGCCGTCGAGGGCGTCCGCGGGCTCGGGCAGCCCGGTCTCCTCGTACCAGAAGGAGACGCCTCCGTTGCGGTGCGCGCTCCCCATGGAGCGACCTTACTGAGAGGTCGCTCCGAGCCGCGCGCCCACCAGCGAGGCCGCGATCTCGACGACCCAGGCGCCGACCTCGGGCTCGGGCAGGATCGAGTCGGGGCGGTAGCGCACCCGCTCCGGCTCGCTGCACCGCTCGACCGCGGTGCCGATGATCGCGTCCTGGAACATCGGGTCGTAGGCGACCAGGACCGGCATCACGACCACCTCGTCGACCTCGGGCAGCAGCGACTCGATCGCGTCGATCGTGGGCTGCCGGCTGTAGGTCACGAGGTGGCCGCACCAGGCGTGCGTCGTGCGGTCGATGGACAGCTCCGTCTCGGCGTACTCGCGGATCGTGGTGAAGAAGCGGTCCCAGTCGTCGTTGAAGTCCGCGCTGCCGTAGCCGACCAGCGCCAGGCCGAGACGGGCGCCCGGGTCGCGCGGGCCGAGCAGGGCCGCGATCCGGCGGGCGATGTTGCGCTGCACCAGGCCGGAGAAGTCCAGCAGCGGTGCGAACTCCAGCGTCGCCCGCGGCCGGTAGACCTCGATCCGCTCCTTCGCCAGCTGGGCGAGGATCGCGGGATCCTCGCTCTGGCCGCAGATCGCGGGCACGTCGTCGTAGCTGTGGTCGCTGATCGTCAGCAGCAGCGGGATGACCACGATGTGCTTCATGCCCGCCTCGTCGAGCGCCGCGAGCTGGGTGGCGATCGAGGGCTCGGTGTACTCCATGAACGCGGTGCTGACCTGGCCGACGCCGGGGAGGGCGAGCAGCCGGTCGGCCACCTCCTGGTGTACGTCGAGCAGCAGCCGGCGCCACGCGGGAGACCGGGAGCCGTGGTTGATCAGCAGGATCCCGGTCGTCCCGCCGGGATGGCCGTCGCCGGGCGTCGAGACCGCCAGCACCATCTCCTCGGCCTCGGCGGCCATGCGGTCGGCGAGGCTGTGCGGGGCGTGGCTCTGTGGGACGTGGATGGGACACGAGACCGAGGTGTTCACGGCGACCTCCGGGACGGGGAATGTTAGGTCTACCTAACTTCGCTCCCGGGGAGGCCGTAAGGGACCAAGGTCCCGCGTCTCCGCGCGGCCGGGCTATCTCTCGTCGGCGAAGGCGTCGCGCGGGGTGGCGGTGAGGCAGATCGCCGCGACGACGGCGGTCAGCGAGCAGACCAGCCACACGGTGATGTAGCCGCTCAGCGGGGCATGGCCGAGCTTGTCCTGGTCCAGGGAGCCGGTGGAGGCCAGCGCGATCGCGAAGATCGCCGACGCGATCGCCCCGCCGATGGTCTTGGTGGTGTTGGTCATGCCGGTGACGAAGCCGGTGCGCTCGGCCGGCGCGGCAGCCGCGGCCGCCGCGGGAAGCGCGGCGACCAGGGCGCCCGAGCCGAGGCCGGCGATGGCCATGTTGATCATCAGCTGCGTGGTCGAGCCGTGCAGCGGCACGAAGAGTCCGTAGCCCAGCGCCACCAGCAGGGTGGCGAGCACCATCGCGCCACGTGTGCCCAGGCGCCGGGCGACCACGGGCAGCAGCAGCGCGCCGGCGACGAGCGAGATGACGTAGAGGCCGATCAGCGTGGAGACGAACCCGGCGCTCGCGCCGAGTCCGTAGCCGGCCTGCTCGGGGTCGGTGCGCGCGAAGGTGGAGAGCGGGATCTGCGCGCCGAGCACGGACATGCCGAAGAGGAAGGCGGTCAGCTGCACGGGCCACTGGGCCGAAGTGCCGAGCAGGCGCACATCGATGAGCGGATCGTGGTGGGCCAGCTCGACCCGGGCGAAGGGCCACAGGGTCAGCAGGCCGAGGAGGATCAGCAGCCAGGGGTGCCAGGCGCCGGGCCCGTCGAGCCGGATGAAGATCAGGCCCGCCATCACCAGGCCGATGCTGGTGGTGATCAGCCAGAAGCCCGTCCAGTCCAGGTGTCCCTCGGCGACCGGCGGGGTGTCGGCGATGCCGAACCAGATCACCAGGAAGCAGAGGCTGACCGCGATCGCGGGGATCATCAGCACCACGGTCATCGAGGTGTGCTCGACGATCGCGCCGCTGGTGAGGGCGCCCATGATGACGCCGAGCTCGAGCGCGGCGACGAGGAAGGCCGCGCCCCGGCGGGTCAGCCGCGTCTGCTGTCCGGTGTCGGCCGTGCGCCGGTGGATGATGCTGACCTCCAGCGGCAGCCACACGACGTAGAAGCCCTGGATCGCCCAGGCGATCAGGAAGAGCGTGAACGACGGCGCGAAGGCGACCGCCCACGAGGCGGCGGCGGTGACCGCGGTGGAGAGCAGCAGCACGTTGCGGTGCCCGACCAGGTCGCCCATGCGCGCGAGCATCGGCACGACCAGCGCCGAGACGATCAGCTGGGCCGCCTCGAACCAGTTGACGTCGGCGTCGTGGATGTCCAGGTGCCGGGCGATGTCGCTGAAGATCGGGGTGTAGTAGCCCTGCAGGATGCCGCTGGCGATCTCCACGCAGACCAGGAAGCCGACGATGGTCCACAGCCCGGTGGCGGCCGTGCGGCCGGTCGTGCCACTGCTCAGCGTCATGCGATCCCCTCCAGGAGCCGGCGGTACCAGTCGACCCCGGTCAGGTAGTCGGCCACGCCGATGCGCTCGTCGTAGCTGTGGATGCTCTCCCGTTGCGCCTTGGTCATCCGGAACGGCGTGAACCGGTAGACCTGCGGCGAGATCGCGGTGAAGAAGCGGGAGTCGGTCGCGGCCATCATCACGTACGGCGTCACGACCGAGTCCGGGAAGACGTCCTCGGTAGTGCGGGTGATCAGCCCGAACGCCGGTCCGTCGCTCGGCGAGATCGGCGAGGGCTCGTTGGCGTCGACGACATCGAGCGCGATGCTCTCGTCATCGATCGAGCGGCGGACATGGTCGACGGCCGAGGCCACCGTGTCGCCGATCATGATCCGCAGGTTGACCGCCGCGGTGGCGCTGGAGGCGATCACGTTGTGGGCCGGCGATCCCTCCAGCGTCGTGATCGCCATCGTCGTCCGCGCCATCGCCGCGGTCTCGGGCCCGGCCATCAGCAGCACGCGGGTGATCGCCGGCTTGAGCAGCCCGGCCTTGGCGAAGAGCGGGCGCAGCGCGACCGGCGCGCGCGGCGCCAGCCGCTCGAAGAGCTCGACGGTCGGCTGGGGGAGCCGGGCCGGGAACTGGTGCTTCTCCAGACGGACGATCGCCTTGGCGATGCGGGCGGTCGGGCCGTTGGGCGCCGGCATCGAGGCGTGCCCGCCGCGGCCCTCGGCGCGCAGCACGACCGTGGTGGTGCCCTTCTCGGTCACGCCGATGACGCCCAGGGGCGCGCTCACGCCGGGGAAGGCCTGGTGCGCGATCGCGCCGCCCTCGTCGAGCACGAACCACGGCCGGACCCCGCGCTCCCGCAGGAGGTCGACGGCCGCCGGCGCGTCGGGGCCGGAGACCTCCTCACGCGCGCCGAAGGAGAGCCAGACGTCCTGCGCCGGGGTGAAGTCCTCGGCCAGGAGCCGCTCGACCGCCTCGCAGATGCCGGCCAGCGAGCCCTTGTCGTCGAGGGTCCCGCGGCCCCAGATCTGGTCGTCCACGACGGCCGCCTCGAAGGGCGGGTGCTGCCACGGCGCCGAGGCGTCGATCGGCACCACGTCGATGTGCGCCATCAGCACCACCGGCCGCTCGCTGCTCGCGCCCTCCCAGTGGAAGAGCAGCGAGTGCTCCAGGACGCGGTGCCTGGTCAGTCGCCGGTGCAGCAGCGGGAACCGTCGCTCCAGCTCGGCCACGAACTCCACGAACGGCCCCGGGTCGATCCGCGACTCGTCCTCGTCGGAGACCGTCGGGATGCGGATCAGCGCCCGCAGCCGCTCGATGGCCTGCTCGTCCGTACTCCCCATGGAGGGACCCTACTCAGCGCGGGCCGCCTCGTCCCGTGCCCCGCACCGGTGCTTGGTGGCAGACTCGTGCCCCGTTCGCCGGGAGTCTCCGGGCCGAGAGGGGGAGCCGGTGTCGCAGATGGTCGCCTCAGTCCGGGTGGGCTTCGCCGACCGCGCCCGGAGCGTGCTCCGGAGCTGGCGCGTGATCGTGCGGCTGAGCGTCGCGCCGGCGCTGGCGTGGTGGGTCTCGATGCAGATCTTCGAGCACAACCAGGCCTTCTTCGCCCCGATCGCCGCCGTGCTGACCCTGACCGTGGGCAACGGCGAGCGGCTCTCGATCGTGGTGGAGATCGTCATCGGCGCCGCGTTCGGCATCTTCGTCGGCGAGCTGCTGGTGCTGATGATCGGCCGCGGCACCTGGCAGCTGATGCTGGTCGTCGCGCTGGCGGTGATCAGCGCGCGCTTCGTCGGCCTGCCCGGCCTGGCGGTGACGCAGGCGGTGATCTCCGGTGTCCTGCTGGTGGCGGTGGTCCCGCTGCCGGGCATGACAGACCCGGCGCTGACCAGGTTCGCCGACGCCCTCATCGGCGGGCTGATCGCGCTGGGCATGATCATCGTGCTGCCGGCCAACCCGGTCCGGGAGATGGATCGCGGCATCCAGGGCCTGCGCGAGGAGCTGGCCGACATCCTCGACAAGGTGGCCGAGGCGCTGCGCGACGGTGACGCCGGCAAGGCGGCCGAGGCGCTGTCGCGGGCGCGCTCGACGCAGCCGATGGTCGACACGGTGGGCGCTCTGGCCGACAGCGCCAGCGAGATGGCCCGGCTCTCGCCGTTCCGCTGGCGGCAGCGCACCGAGATGGCGCGGCGGGCCAACGCGCTGATCGAGCTGGACCATGCGGTCCGCAACACCCGCGTCCTCACCCGGCGTACGGCGGCGATGCTGCGCCACCACGAGCCGGTGCCCGACGGTCTCGCCGATGCCGTGGCAGGGCTGGCACGCCTGGCCAGGACCGACGCGGGCAACGTCCCCGCGCTGATCGAGGTCGCCCGTCAGGCCATCGGCGCCGCGTCGGCCGGCCTGACGATCAACACCGCCGCGCTGGCCTCGCAGGTCCGCGCCATCGTGGCCGACATGATGCTCGCCGCCGGCACGCCGTACGACGACCTGGACCGCGTGCTGGACTTCTAGGGCGGCGAGCCCGCGAGCTCGCGGAGCCAGTGCCCGATCTCGGCGGCGACCGCCAGCGCGAGGTCCTGCGGGGTGTCGTCGTCGAACTCCGCGACGAGGTGGCGCACCAGGCCCAGCCGCATCAGGTCGATGGAGGAGACGTGCTGCTCGTGCGCGAGCTCGGCGGCGGCGTCGATGTGGCCGTAGACGATCGCGCTGGCGCCCTCGGGCGGCAGCGGCGCCAGCCAGCTGTGCTGGGCGGCGATGGTGACATGGGCGGGCAGCAGCGCGAGCGCGCCGCCCCCGGTGCCCTGGCCCAGCAGCACCGAGACCGTAGGCACGGTCATCGTCGACATGGTCGCGATGCAGCGGGCGATCTCCCCGGCGATCGCGCCCTCCTCGGCACTGGCGGAGAGCTCGGCGCCGGGGGTGTCGACGAAGGTCACCAGGGGGAGCCCCAGCTCCTGGGCGAGCTTCATGCCGCGCCGCGCCTCGCGCAGGGCGCCCGGCCCCATCGGCGTCTCCGGCGTCTGCGACTTCTGGTCCTGTCCCACCACGACGCAGGGCACGCCGTCGAGCCGGGCCAGCGCGACGATCACCGTGGCGTCGCGCTCGCCCTCGTCGGTGCCCTGCAGCCGCAGGGTCCGATCGCTGGCGAGCCGCAGGATGTCGCGGACGCCGGCCCGCTCGCCCGTCCGGGTGCGCAGGATGCTGTCCCAGGTGTCGTACTGGTGCGTGGCCAGGTCGACCTTGGGCCGCCGGGTCAGCTGTGACTCCAGCGGCGGGTCGCAGAGCAGCTCGATCGCCTGGTCCACGACGTACGCGAGGTCCTCGGTCTCCAGGACGGAGTCGATGATCCCGGAGGCGACGAGGTGCTCGCTGGTCTGGATGCCCTCGGGGAAGGGCTTGCCGTTGAGCAGCTGGTAGACCTTCGGGCCCAGGAAGCCGACCAGCGCCTCGGGCTCGGCGACGGTGACGTGGCCGAGTGAGCCCCAGGAGGCGAAGACGCCGCCGGTGGTGGGGTGACGCAGATGGACGAGGTACGGCAGGCCCGCCGCACGGTGGTCCATGATCGCCCGGGAGATGTCGATCATCCGCAGGAAGGCGGGGGTGCCCTCCTGCATCCGGGTGCCGCCCGACGCGGTGGAGGCGAGCAGCGGCAGCCGCTCCGCGGTCGCCCGCCGGATCGCGGTCACGATGCGCCGGGCGGCGTCCTGGCCGATCGAGCCGGCGAGGAACTGGAACTCGTTGACCACGAACGCCACCGGCCGGCCCTTGACGGTGCCGCGCCCGGTGAGCACGGACTCGTCGCAGCCGCTGCGCTCCCGCGCCTCCTCCAGCTCGCGGCGGTACTCCTCCGGGTAGCCCGAGATGTCGATCGGCTCGTCCCAGGACTCCACCGAGCCCTCGTCGAGCACGGTGGCGACCAGCTCACCGGCCGAGATCCGCCGCGAGCGCGTCATCGGCTCTGCCGCTCCCGGGTACGCCGGGCGAGGGCGGCGAGCGCCTGCGGGAAGATCTCCGCCGGCGGCGTGACCAGCCCGGCGCCCACCTGTCCGACACCGGCGACCGCGCCGGCCATGCCGGTGTTGATCTGCGGCAGGATCGAGGTGCGGCACACCTTGGTGACGTCGATGCCGGTCGGCGCGCCCATGAAGTCGAGCACCGGGATCGGCCAGCGGTCGTTGCCGCCCAGGGTGATCTCGCCCATCCGGCGGGTGGTCGCCAGCGCGTCCGGCACGGTGCCGCCGACGAAGCGGACGATGGCCGGAGCCGTCGCCATCGCGAAGCCGCCGATGCCGGCGGTCTCGGTGATGGCGGAGTCGCCGATGTCGGGGTTGGCGTCCTCGGGGCCGTAGTCGCCGAGGTAGAGCCCCTCGGCGATCTGCGCCGGACCGGTGAACCACTCGTCGCCGGTGCCCGCGGTCTGGATGCCGAACTCGGTGCCGTTGCGGGCCATCGCCACGACCATCGTCGATCCCTCGATGTCCCGGGCGGCGTCGAGCGCCAGCTTGCAGGCGGGCATCGCCAGGTTGAGGAAGAAGTGGTCGTTGCCGCCGACGAACTCGAAGACCCGGGCGATGTCGGCGGTGTCGGCGCCGGACTGCACCAGAGCGGGCGCGAGGTCGCGCATCAGCATCAGCGTGCCGGCGCGGTTGCGGTTGTGCGCTTCGTCGCCCATCTGCAGCATCTGGCCCAGGATCGCGGTGACGTTGACCGGATCGGAGGCGCGCACCGCGGCGGCCAGCACGGGGCCGAGCACGTCGGACATCCAGCGCAGCCGGTCCAGCACCTCGGGGGAGTAGGCGCCGTAGCGCAGCACCTTGCCCAGGCCCTCGTTGAGGGTGCAGTAGGTACGCCGGCCGTCCTCGGGGTCCTCGATGACCCACATCCACATCGACGGCGACACCACGCCGGCCATCGGGCCGACCGCGGAGCGGTGGTGGCAGGGCTCCAGGCTCACGGTGGTCCCCGCCGCGAAGAGCGCCTCGGCGTCCTCGGGGTCATCGACCAGGCCCTCGTACGCCGCCGCGCCCATCAGCGCGCCGCGCATGGGACCCGAGGCGTTCTCCCAGAGCAGCGGCGGGCCGGCGTGCAGGAACTGGCCCTTCTCCAGCCCGAGCAGCTCGCTGGCGGGCGCGACGTCGACCAGGTTGCCCTGGACGCGCAGGTAGGCGGCCAGCGCGCGGGCGTTGGCCTCGGCGCGCAGCGGGTCCGTGGCGACCGTGGCCAGGTCGGCCTCGGTGCCGGTCATCGGCGGACGCCAGTCCACCCGCGTCACGTCGACGGCCTGGGCGGTCAGCGCGTCGGCGAAGATGCCGGCGCCGGCCGAGACCACGCCGGTCTCAAAGGTGTCGACGGTGTTCTGGGACGTCATCGGGCATCACCGCTCATCGAGATGGCCCGGCGTGCTGCCTGGGCGTTGGACAGGTACACCTCGGCGCCGGCGTCGGCGAGTGCTCGTGCCTGACGCTCGAGGCTCTGCGGGTCGGCGGTGGTGCCCACGCAGGCCACCACCACCGCCAGCTCACGGGTTCCGTCGGCGGTCCGCGCGGCGCGGATCGCCGGGGCCAGGGTCGCGGCCGGGTCGTCGTCCGAGCCGTGGCCGAGGACCACGTCCATCAGCACGACGCCGACGGCCGGGTCGGCGGCCACCTTGGCCAGGTGCTCCAGCCGGATCGTCGGGTCGATCATCGGGTGGGCCCGGCCCTGGGTCATCTCGTCGGAGCCGAAGTCGATCATCACCGTCGCGTCGGCCTCCAGCGAGGAGTCGAGCCGGTGGCCCTCGTCGAGCGGGATGTTGCTCCACACCGGGCCCAGCGCGGCCTCGGCCATGAGCATCGCCTCGTCGCAGAGGGTGCCTCCGGAGAAGAGCCCGCGCAGGCGTCCGCCTCCACCCTGCGTCTCGCCCCAGCGCGGCCACGCCGGGACCGCGACGCCGAGGTCGGCCAGCACCTGCTCGGCCGTGGTGGTGAGGTCGGGCTGGCCCGCGCCGAGGAGCGCGAACCGGACCGGGGTGGACAGCGTCTCGGCGAACGCGCGCAGCTCGGCGGCGACCTCCTCGGCCGGCGGCTTGGAGACGACCACGATCAACTCGGTGGCCGGATCGGCGTCGAGCCGGCGCATCGCCTGGCGGGTGGCGAGTCCGCCGACCCCCGTGCTCAGGTCGCGGCCGCCGACGCCGAGCGCGGCGGTGATGCCGGTGCCGGCCTGGTCGAGGAGCGCGAGCAGCTGCTGGCAGCCGGTGCCCGAGGCGGCCACGATGCCGACCGGGCCGGGGCGGACGGTGTTGGCGAATCCCAGTCCGATGCCGCCGACGACCGCCGTGCCGCAGTCGGGGCCCATCACCAGGACGTCGCGCTCGCCGGCGATTCGCTTGAGCGCGACCTCCTCCTCGAGCGGGACGTTGTCGCTGAAGATCATCACGTCGTGGCCGGCGTCCACGGCGTCCATGGCCTCGACCGTGGCGGACGCGCCGGGCACGGAGACCAGGACCAGCCCGGCGTCGGTGGCGCGCAGCGCGCTGCCGGTGGTGCGGGCCGGCGCCGCGGTCTCGCCACCGCCGCCCGAGGACTGCCGCCGGGTCTTGGCCAGGGCCGTGTCGACGGCGGCCAGCGCCGTGGGCAGGAGCTCTTCGCCGGTGAGCCGGACCGCGACCACCATGTCGTCGGGCGAGGCCTCCGGCACGGTGAAGCCCATGCCGGCGATGACCTCGAGGTTCAGCTCGGTCGCCATGGCGACCTGGGCGGCGAGCACGCCGTCCACGGCGGCGACGTCCTTGCTGACCTGCAGCAGCGCCACCGAGTCGGCGTAGACGCCGGAGCGCAGCTCGACGTGGGTGAAGTCGGTCATGGGCGACAGCTCCTTGCGGTGAGGTGGTCGAGAGCCAGCTGGAGGCCGAGCAGCATGCCGGCCCCCGAGGTGTGTCCGACGTGGCTCAGGCGCTTCACGCGCGCCGGCGCCCGGTCGGATCCGCTCATCAGTGCGCGGACGACGTCGGCGAACGCCGGCAGCGCGTCGCCCTCGCCGGCGCGGCGCAGCAGCGTCGCGGACAGGGAGGTGGTGCGTGCGGGGGCGAGCTGACGGATGCGCCGGCGCAGTCGCGGGGCGCACGGGTCGTCCGCGGCGATCAGGGTGGCCAGCACGCCGCAGAGGACGTCGTCGCCCAGCGGGGTCAGGCCCGAGCCGCGGCCCAGCACCCAGTCGAGGGCCAGGTCGGGCCGGGTGCGCAGCAGCGCGCGGGTCGCGGCATCGATCTCGGCGGTTTGTGAAGGTGTGCCAGTGCCCGTGTCGCCCGCCCGCGTCTGGCACTCGGCCAGCCGGGCGCGCATCAGCTCGGCGGAGTCGGCATCGATGCGCGGCATGGCGTAGTCGGCGAGACGGCCGACGCGGACCATGACGCCGCCGAAGTCGATGACCCCGCCGCCGACGGTGACCGGGTCGCCGGGGCGCGGCGTACGACGGGAGCCGAAGAGGTCGGCGATGGCGCCGGCGCGCGTGGAGATCGCGCAGGGGACGGGGGTGGCGTGCCGGGAGGTGACCCCGATGACGTCCTCGTGGACCCGGACGTAGAGTGCGTCCGCGCCCGCGTGGAGGACGGTCCCCGGGTGCGGGTCGCCGGCGACGCGCTCGCCCACCCAGACCGGTGCGACGCCAGAGACGACGGCGCCGGCCGGTTCGGCAAACGGCCCATTGGACGGCAAGGCGGCTCCCGGGGATACGGTGATATCGCTCGACTCTAGGACGCGAGCCCGAGCGCCGAGCACGGCGGAAGTTGCCAAAGATCGAGGGGTAGGTGTGCAAAAGACTGATGAGGGACACCTATCGATTCCCGGTCCGTGACCTCCTCGAGGTCGGCGGCGGCCTCCGCTCGCGGCTGCTCGCCGGCGGTGACGGACTGGACCGCACGATCACCGGCCTGAGCATCGTCGAGGCGCCCGACGTCCTGGACTGGGTGCGGCCCTACAGCTTCGTGATGACCGGCGGCTTCCCGCTGCGTCACCTGGACGCGGGAGAGGGGATCTCCGGCGAGTCGCTGGAGCGGTTCGTCTCCCAGCTCGACGACCTGCGGGTCTCCGGGCTCGGCGTCCAGCTCGGCCCGCACCTGACCGAGGTGCCCGCCGAGGTCCTCGCCTTCGCCGACGAGATCGGCTTCCCGATCCTCGAGCTGCCGGCCGACATCCCCTTCGACCTGCTGCTGGGCCGGCTGCTGGCCGAGGTGACCCGGGAGCCGGAGGCCGCGCTGGAGCGGGTGGACCGGCTGACCCCGATGCTCGAGCGGCTGCTGCTGGAGGGCGCCGATCTGCAGCGCATCGCCGCGCAGATCGCCCACGAGCTGGACATGGGCGTGCTGATCACCTCGGTCGACGGCCGGGAGATGGCTGGCGCGCTGACCGAGGAGATGCGCGCCCAGCTGGCCGAGGCCGACCTGTTCGACGAGACCGGCCGCTTCCGCGTCGAGCGGGTGCGGCTCCAGCTGGTCAGCCTGGACGAGGGACACCTGGTCGCCGAGCCGGTCGTCGCCACCGGCAGCGACCTGGCCCGCCTGGTGGTCTTCGACCCGCGGCGGCCGATCGGCGAGGAGGTCCGCTACGCCCTGCAGCGCGCGGCCACGCTCGCGGCGCTCTTCATCACCCAGCGGCAGGCCCTGAACGCGGTCGAGAACAAATACCGCGGGGACTTCCTGCGCGACGTGCTCAGCGGCCGGTCGCGCAACCGCGAGGCCAGCGAGGAGTACGCGCTCGGCCTGGGCTGGCGCCTGGACATGCCCTGCGTCGTGGTCTCGGCCCAGCTGGACCCGCAGGCCGTGCAGGAGAAGCCCGCGCCCACCCGGGTACGCCGGTCCTGGCAGGCCCGCTTCTTCGTGGCCTGGGACCAGGTCGTCGGCCGGGAGTCGAGGACCTTCCCGTGCGCGGACTTCTCCGACGAGGTCGTGGCGATCCTGGCGCTGCCGGAGAGCGACTCGGCCGAGCCGGCCGACCCGGTGGCCGCGATCGCCGAGCTGCAGCGGATGGTCGAGCGGATCGCCAAGATGGTGGCCGGCGACCGGGGCGGCGGCCGGCGTCCCTTCTCGGCCGGCACCAGCCGGCTGGTGACCGAGTTCGACCAGCTGCCCGCGGCGTACCAGCAGGCGAGGCAGGCCACGGAGGTCGGCCGGCGCTTCTCCGGAGGCAGCAGCCTCTCCCACTTCGACGACCTGGGCATCCACCGGCTGCTGGGGCTGATCCCCGACGACCGGGAGATGACCGCCTTCGCCGAGGACATGCTCGGCGAGCTGGCCCAGGACGACGCCCAGGCCGAGGAGCTGCGCACCACCCTGCAGGTGCTGCTGGACAACAACCTCAACGTCGCCGAGGCCTCCCGCGAGCTGCTGATGCACTACAACACGATGCGGTACCGCATCGGCAAGCTGGAGCGGATCCTCGGTCCCTTCATGACCGACGCCAACCTCCGGCTCAACATCGCCGTCGCCCTGCAGGTCCGCAAGATGCGCCAGTAGACGCGGTCCGCCGGGCAGCTCTCAGCACGTTCACCCAACGGTCCCGGTGGATTCATGCGAAGTGATGCCATGGTCTTAGGTCCCCGAGGTGTCAAAGCATGTCGCCCACATCACAAATGTCGGCGGGATGCCCTCAGGAGGACACAACCCCATGAAACGCACACGACTTCTCGCCAGCCTCGTGCTGGCTCTCGGCTTCCTTCTCTCGGCGTGTGGGTCCTCGGACTCCTCCGACGAGGGCGGGATGAAGGTCGCCGCGATCTTCTCCGGTCCGACCACGGACGCCGACTACAACGCCCTCGGCCTCAAGGCGCTCCAGGAGCTGGAGAAGAACGGCGCCAAGGTGTCGCACTCCGAGAGCGTGGCGGTGCCGGACATCGAGCGCGTGCTGCAGGAGTACGTCGCGGACGGCTACAACGTGATCTGGACGCACGGCTCGCAGTTCTACGAGGCCACCGCGAAGATCGCCAAGCAGAACCCGAAGGTCAACTTCATCGGCGAGTTCGACGGCGAGCCCGAGGGCCAGCCCGACAACGTGTGGGTCATCGACCGCAACTTCCACACGGTCTTCTACCCGATCGGCACCCTGGCCGCGAACCTCTCCAAGACCGGCAAGGTCGGCTACCTCGGTGGTCTGTCGCTGCCCTTCTCCTACTCGGAGGTCCACGCCGTCAAGCAGGCGATCACCGACAGCGGCAAGAGCGTCTCGCTGCAGCCGGTGTGGAGCGGTGACTTCAACGACACCGTCAAGGCCCAGCAGCTCACCGCCCAGCTCCTCTCGGCGGGCAACGACGTGGTCATCACCTCGCTCAACCTCGGCGTGATCGGCTCCTTCAAGGCCGTCAAGGAGAAGGACCCGGGCACCGCCTGGCTGACCGTGAAGTACACCGACAAGTCCCAGAACGGCCCGGACCACTACGCCGGCACCGCGCTGTACGACTTCGTCGGCCCGCTGACCGAGATCACCGACAAGATCGACGCCGGTGAGACCAAGGGTCACTTCGTCATCAGCTTCGGCAGCGGCGCGACCGTGCAGGTCGGCGACAACGTCCCGGCCGAGGTCAAGGACGCGGTCCAGAAGTCCGTCGACGGCATCCTCGACGGCTCCATCACGGTGAAGCTGGATCAGTCGGAGATCAAGTGATGTCAGTGGTGGACCATCCCCGGCTTCGGATGACGAAGATCCGGAAGAGCTTCGGGCCGGTGCAGGCGCTGGACGACGTCGATCTGGAGGTGAGCCCAGGAGAGGTTCACGGCCTGCTCGGCGGCAACGGCGCCGGCAAGACGACGCTGATGAACGTGCTGTACGGCCTCTACAGCGCTGACGGCGGAACCATCGAGATCGATGGCGCCGCGGTCGGCATCAAGAGTCCGCGCGACGCGCTCGGCGCCGGCGTCGGGATGGTCCACCAGACCTTTCTCCAGGTCGACAACTACTCGGTGCTGCAGAACGTGGTCCTGGGGGCCGAGCTCGAGGGGAGCGCGCTGTCGCTCCACCTCGACGGTCCCCGGGCCGCGATCACCGAGCTGAGTGAGCGGTTCGGCCTGGTGGTCGACCTCGACGCGATCGTCGAGGAGCTTCCGGTCGGCGTGCGCCAGCGCGTGGAGATCCTCAAGGCCCTCTACCGGGGCTCGAGGATCCTGGTGCTCGACGAGCCGACCACCAACCTGACCCCCCAGGAGGTCGACGATCTCTTCGGCTCCATCCGCGCGATGGTGGCCGAGGGGATGAGCGTCATCCTGATCACCCACAAGATCCACGAGACGATGAGCATCTGCGACCGGATGACGATCATGCGTCTGGGCGAGCACGTGGCGACGCTGAACAAGGCCGAGACCGGCCCCGAGGAGCTGGCCGCGATCATGGTCGGCGATGTCGCGGCTGACGAGACGGTGACCGAGGTGGTGGCCGGGACGCACGTCCCCGGATCCGCCCAGGACGCCTCGACCGGGCTGAGCGACGGCGTGATCGGCGAGGTCTCGGTGGAGGCCTCCGGCCTGGTCATCAAGAACGACCACGGAGTCGACCTCTTCGACGGCTTCGACCTGTCGGTCCGGCACGGCGAGATCCTCGGCGTCGCGGGAGTCGCGGGCAACGGCCAGGTCGAGCTGGCCGAGGCCATGGCCGGCGTCCGCCCGCTCGAGTCCGGCTCGATCCGCCTCAACGGCAAGGAGATGAACTCCCTCAACCAGGCGGCGTGGCTGTCCGGCGGCGTGGCGTACGTCCCCGAGGACCGCTACCGCGACGGCATCCTCCCCACGGCCTCGATCACTGAGAACCTGTTGCTGGGCTCACAGCGCGATCCGGCGGTCCGCAAGGGTCCGCTCATCGACTGGCGGGCCGCGCACCAGCGCGCGGTGCAGGCCATCGACCGGTTCGCCGTGCGCACCAGCGGGCCGGGCGTGGCGCTGGGCTCGCTGTCCGGCGGCAACATCCAGCGCGTGATCCTGGCGCGGGCCTTCGCCCACAAGCCGCGCCTGCTGATCCTGCACAACCCCACCCGCGGCCTGGACATCCGGTCCACCCAGTTCGTCTACGAGCAGGTGCGCGAGGCCACGCGCGCCGGCTGCGCCGTACTGCTGATCTCCGAGGACCTCGACGAGGTGATCGCGGTCTCCGACCGGGTGATCGCCCTCTACTCGGGACGGCAGACCGGCGCCTGGAGCCGCGACGAGGCAGACCCCTACGAGATCGGACGATCCATGACCGGGCTGGTGAAGCGAGCATGAGCGCGACGCAGCAGGTGGCGCCACCGCCGGAGGAGGCGCGCGCGGGCGACAGCCACGTCGTCCGCGTGCTGCGCACGGTCGTGCCCTACGTGGTCTCGGTCGTGCTGGCCTTCGCCGTCCGCGCGGTCATCATCGTGATCCTGGGCCACGACCCGGTCAGCGCGCTGAACTCGGTGGTGACGACCTCGTTCAACACCCGGTTCGGCTTCGTCGAGACGATGCACAAGTGGGTGCCGACGGTGCTCTGCGCCCTGGCGTTCACGGTGCCGCTGTCGACCGGCAAGTTCAACATCGGCGCCGAGGGCCAGTTGCTCATCGGCGCGACCGCCGGCGTCGCGGTCGGCATCATCGGCTCGGACCTGCCGATGCCGATCCTGCTGCCGGCCGTGATCGTCGCCGGCATCCTGGGCGGCGTCGTCTGGTCGGCGATCTCGGCGGTCCTGCTGGTCCGGTTCGGGGTCAACGAGATCCTCAGCACGGTGCTGCTGAACTTCGTCTCCTTCCAGGTCGTCGACTACGTCGCCTCGCAGGTCTGGCCGGACAAGGGCGCCGGGCACCCGGCGACCACCCCGGTCGGCGAGGGCGCGCTGCTGCCCGGCATGGGCTCCGCGCCGAGCATGCACACCGGAGTGCTGCTGGCGATCGTGACCTGCGCTCTCGTGGCCATCGCCATGCGGGCGACGCCGAGCGGCTTCGAGATGCGGGCCGTCGGCGCCAACCCCCGGGCCTCCCGGGTGCACGGCATCAAGACCGCCAGGCTGGCCGGCGCCGGACTGGTCATCGGCGGCGGCATCGCCGGTCTCGCCGGGGCTATCGAGGTGGCCGGCGTCCACGGCAAGATGCTGGAGGGGATGCAGTCGAACTTCCTGATCCTCGGCATCATCGTGGGCCTGCTGGCCCGCGGCAACAACTTCGCGGTCCCGTTCGTGGCGTTCGGCATCGCCGTGCTCGAGGTGGGGGCCAGCTCCATGCAGCGCACGGCCGAGGTCCCGGTGGAGCTGGTGCTCATCATCGAGGCGCTGATCCTGCTGTTCGTGCTGCTGTCCGAGGTTCCCAAAGAGCGCTTCAAGCTGGGTCGGTGAGGGACGTGACTGATTTCTTCGTACTGGTGGTGCCAGCGATGGTGCCCTTCCTGCTCGCCGCGCGGGGCACCGTCCTCAGCGGCCGGGTGGGCGTGTTCAACGTCGCCCAGGAGGGGATCATGGTGCTCGGCGCCTCGGTCGGCTTCCTGGTCAGCCTGAAGATGGGCGGCAACCTCACCGGCATCGTCGCCGCCGCGATCGTGGGCGGCCTGTTCGGACTGATCCTCGGCTACACCACGACGTACCTGCGCCTGGACCAGTTCGTCATCGGCCTGGCGCTGTACTTCGCGGCGCTCGGACTGGGCAGCCTGCTCTACCGCGCCGTGATCGGCACGACCTTGGAGCCGCCGCTCATCGACACGCTCAGCGACCGGCCGATCCCGCTGCTCTCGAAGATCCCGTTCTTCGGCGAGGTGCTCTTCGACCAGGACCTGATGGTCTACTTCGCGTTCGCGATCTCCTTCGTCATCTACTGGTTCATGTACCGGACGAACGCGGGCCTGAAGTTCCGGGCGATCGGCGAGAACCCCAAGTCCGCCGACAGCGTGGGCATCAACGTCACCTTCTCCAAGATGTGGGCCAGTGTCGCGGGCGCGGCGCTGATGGGCATGGCCGGCGCCTACCTGCCGATGGCCTACACCGGCATCTTCACCGAGGGCATGGTGGCCGGCCGCGGCTGGATCGTCATCGCCCTGGCGTTCCTGGCCGGCTGGCGTCCGCACCTGGCGGTCGCCGGGGCCGCGTTCTTCGCCGGCATGGAGGTGCTCGCACTGAAGGCGCAGGTCGCCGGCATCGGCATCCCGCACCAGTTCGTCTCGATGCTGCCGTACGTCGCCACGCTGATCGTGATGCTCTTCGCGTTCCGCTGGGCGCGCCAGCCGAAGTACCTCGGCGTCAACTACGACCGGGAGAGCCGCCTGGCCGGCTAGCCGCGATGTCCAGGGACGTGGTCTCGTGGTGGTCGCCCCCCGGCCGCCACGAGACCAGATCCTCACAGAAGGTCCGCCGAATCTTGGGCGATCTTTGACACAGTGCCCGTGTGACCTGTGCCACTACTGTCAGGTCAGCGTGCGCTAGCGCGTGAACGAGAGGAGCAACTCGATGGCCAAGCTGTTCAGCTGGGACCTGGTGTACGACGGGAAGACCCCGCCGCCAGGCAAGGCAGTGGGTCCGCACGAGCGGATGAGCTGGGGCCGCACCATCGGCATCGGTGCGCAGCACGTCGTCGCCATGTTCGGCGCGACGTTCGTCTTCCCGGTCGTCATGGGGCTGGACCCCAACCTGGCGATCATGTTCTCGGGTATCTGCACGATCGCCTTCCTGCTGATCGTGAACAACGCGGTTCCCAGCTACCTGGGCACCTCGGCGTCCTTCGTCGCCGGTGTCGCGGCGATCCGTGCACAGGGCGGCGACTCCGCCGACGTGACCGGCGCGATCTTCGTGGCCGGCCTGGTGCTGCTCGCGGTCGGTGTGCTGGTCCACTTCACCGGCGCTGAGGCGCTCCGCAAGGTGCTGCCTCCGGCGGTCACCGGCGCGGTGGTCATGCTGATCGGCTTCAACCTGGCGCCCGTCGTGGCCGGTGTCTACTGGCCGCAGGATCAGTGGGTCGCACTGGCGGTCGCCGTCTTCATGGTGATCGGAGCGGTGCTGTTCCCGGGCTTCTGGGCGCGGATCGCGGTCTTCCTCGGCCTGGTCTTCGGCTACCTGCTGTCCTGGTTCCTCGACGTGACCACCGGCCAGATCACTTCGGTTCCGGGCGGTGGCACCGAGGCTGTCGCTCACGACCGGGTCAACCTGTCGGCCTGGTCCGATGCCTCCTGGTTCGGCCTGCCGAGCGGCAAGCTGGCCGACGGCGTCAGCGTCGTGCACGCCCCGAGCGTCTCCTTCACCTTCGTGCTGCTCGTGCTTCCCGGTGTGATCGCCCTGATCGCCGAGAACGTCGGCCACGTCCGTGCGGTCGCTGACATGACCGGCGACGACCTCGACCCGTACATGGGCCGCGCCCTGGGCGCCGACGGCTTCGCGACCGCGCTCGCGTCCGCCTTCGGCGGCTCGCCGACCACGACGTACGCCGAAAACATCGGTGTCATGTCCGCGACCCGGATCTACTCCACGGCCGCCTACTACTGCGCCGCCATCTTCGCGATCCTGCTGGGCCTGGTCCCGAAGTTCGGCGTGATCGTCAACGGCATCCCCGGTGGTGTGCTCGGCGGCGTCACCGTGGTGCTCTACGGAATGATCGGCCTGATCGGCGCGAAGATCTGGGTCGAGAACGGCGTCGACTTCGCCAACCCGGCGAACATCGTGCCGCTCTCGGCCGGCTTGATCGCCGGCATCGGTGGCGTCACGCTCAAGGTGACCGACGACTTCGAGCTCGGCGGCATCGCCCTCGGCACGATCCTGGTGATCGTGCTGTACCACGCCGTCAAGGGCAGGGCCAAGGAGCTCTCCGAGACCGAAGAGACCGATCCGACCTACGTATGAAGCCTGCTCAGTTCGACTACCGACGGCCAGGCACATTGGCCGAGGCGCTGACCGCCTACGCGGCGGCGCCCGACGCCAAGGTCCTGGCCGGAGGTCAGAGCCTGATCCCGTTGCTGTCGATGCGGCTGGCCGCACCGGCCACGCTCATCGACATCAACGGGATCCAGGAGCTGAGCACGATCGGCGTCGACGAGACCGGAGTCCGCTTCGGCGCCACCGTCCGGCACAGCGATCTGCTGGCCGACGCCGAGGTCGCGGCGGTCCAGCCGATGGTGCCGGCCGCGCTGAGCAACGTCGCGCACGCGACCATCCGCAACCGGGGGACCACGGTCGGCTCGATCGTGCACGCCGACGCGGCCGGGGAGATGCCGACGGTGTTCGCGCTCCTGGACGGCCGGCTCACCGTCCAGTCGGTGCGTGGCAGCCGCGAGATCGCCGCGGACGAGCTCTTCATCGGAGCCTTGGAGACGAGCCTGGAGCACGACGAGATCGCCACGTCCGTCTTCCTGCCGGCACTGCCGCCGGGCCACGGGATCGCCTTCGAGGAGATCGCCCGGCGCCACGGCGACTACGCCCTGGTCGGAGTCGGCGCGGTGGTCGCCGTCGACGGCCACGACAAGATCACCTCGGCCCGCGCCGGCTACGTCTCGGTCTCCGACGTGCCGGCCGTCGTGGACCTCAGTGAGGCCCTCGCCACGGGTGAGCCGAGCGACGACGCTCTGGCCGCCGCCGGTGAGCTGGCGCTCAGTCACCTCGACCCGGGCGCCGACATCCATGCCACCGCCCACTACCGCGCGCACCTGGTCCGGGTGCTCACCGCGCGGGTCGTCGCGGCGGCCCATCACGATGCTGTCCAACGCAGTGCGGTCGAGCGCCGCGCCAGCGCGAGTAGGAAAGCCCATCTGTCATGAGTGTTGCCGACAGCACCGACCGTCCGGTCACCGCGATCGCGCTGACCGTCAACGGCGTCCGCCACGACCTCGCGGTGGAGCCGAGACGCCTGCTCAGCGACGCGCTGCGCCACGACATCGGCCTGACCGGGACGCACGTGGGCTGCGAGCACGGGGTCTGCGGCGCCTGCACGGTCCTCGTCGACGGCCGGCCGGTGCGCTCCTGCCTGATGTTCGCCGTCGCCGCGGAGGACTACGAGATCACCACGGTCGAGGGACTCACCGAGCCGGATGGCTCGCTGAGCCCGGTGCAGCAGGCGTTCCGCGACTGCCACGGGCTCCAGTGCGGCTTCTGCACGCCGGGCTTCCTCACCACGATCGCCGCCGGGCTGGAGGACAACCCCGACCCGACCGAGGACGAGGCGCGCGACATGATCGCGGGCAACCTGTGCCGCTGCACCGGCTACCAGAACATCGTCTCCGCGGTCCTGCGCGCCGCCGAGCTGAGCCGTGAGAAGGACTCCGGGGACGGAGCGGAGTCATGACCACCAAGATGATCGGCGAGCCGGTCAAGCGGGTCGAGGACGTCCGCCTGGTCACCGGACAGGGCCGGTACGTCGACGACCTGATGGCCGGCGCGCTGGAGATGGCAGTGCTGCGCAGCCCGCACGCCCACGCGCGGATCGTCTCGATCGACGTGGACGCGGCGCTCGACGTGCCCGGAGTGCACGCGATCTACACCTACGACGACCTCGCCGGCCCGATGGCCGAGCCGTTGCCGCTGCTCATCCCGCACCCCGACCTGACCCACGGCCGCACGCAGTACGCACTGGCCAAGGACGAGGTGAACTACGTCGGCGAGGCGATCGCGGTCGTGGTCGCGGGCGATCGCTACCTCGCCGAGGACGCGGTCAACCGGATCGTCGTGGAGTACGAGTTCCTCCCGCCTGTCGTGGGCGTCGCCGCGGCCCGTGCCGCCGAGCATCTCGTCCATGCCGACGTACCCGGCAACGTCGCCGGCCGGATGGAGCAGGTCATCGGCGACGCGCCGTCGGCCATCGCCGCCGCGCCGCACCGGCTCGAGCTCGACCTGGAGGTCGAGCGCAGCGCCTCGATGCCGCTGGAGACCCGCGGCACGGTGGCCCGCTGGGACAAGGACCTCAAGCGGATGAGCCTGTGGAGCTCGACGCAGACCTCGACCGGCGTCCGGGCCGCCGTCGCCGCCAAGCTCGGCCTCGACCTGAGTCAGGTCGACCTGATCACCCCCGACGTGGGCGGCGGCTTCGGGGTCAAGATCATGCACCCGTGGCCCGAGGAGCTGCTGGTCCCGCTGGCCGCCCGCAACCTGGACCGGCCGGTGAAGTTCACCGAGGACCGGCGCGAGCACTTCATCTCCTCGGCCCACGAACGCGGCCAGCAGCAGCACATCGAGGTCGGCTTCGACGACGAGGGCCGGGTCCTCGGCCTGAGCTTCGACTTCTGGCACGACAACGGCGCCTACACGCCGTACGGGATGATCGTGCCGATCATCACCTCGACGCAGTTCCTGGGGCCGTACAAGATCCCGAACTACCGGGTCGTCTTCGAGAGCCTCTACACCAACACCGTCATCGTCACGCCGTACCGCGGCGCCGGCCGTCCGCAGGGCGTCTTCGCCATGGAGCGGACGATGGACGCGATCGCGGCGTACCTCGGCCTGGACCGCACGCTGGTCCGGGAGAACAACTTCATCCAGCCCGAGGAATTCCCCTATGCGCATGGGGAATTGAACTTCCAGGACGGTCGGCCACTGGTCTACGACTCCGGCGACTACCCCTCGCTGATGGCCAAGGCCAAGGCGCTGGTGGGCTGGGACGAGTTCGAGCTGTTCCAGGCCGAGGCGCGCGCCGAGGGCCGCCGGGTCGGGCTGGGCATCGCCTGCTACGTCGAGGGCACCGGCGTCGGCCCCTACGAGGGCGGCCACGTCCAGATCGAGACCAACGGCAAGGTGAAGGTCGCCACCGGCCTGACCTCGCAGGGCCAGGGACACCAGACCGCGTTCGCCCAGATCGTCGCCGACGAGCTCGGGGTGAGGTTCGAGGATGTCGAGGTCGTGACCGGCGACACTCGACGGATGCCTTATTCCGTGGGCACTTTCGCCTCCCGTGCGGCGGTGATGAGCGGCTCGGCCGTCGCCCTCGCGGCGCGCCGCGCCAAGGAGAAGGCGCTGCGCCTGGCCGCCGACGCGCTGGAGGTCAGCGAGGAGGACCTGGAGATCAACGACGGCGTCGTCTCGGTCAAGGGCGCGCCGGACAGCAAGATCGAGCTGGGCACGCTCGCGGTCCTCTCCAACCCGCTGCGCTACGCCTTCGACGAGGCCTCCAAGGCCGCGACCCAGTTCGCCACCACCGACCTGACCAAGCCGCCGGTGGCCGAGGGCGAGGAGCCCGGCCTGGAGGGCAAGGACTTCTACTCGCCGCTGCGCTGCACCTTCGCCAGCGGCATCCATGCGGTGATCGTCGAGATCGATCCGGACACCGCGGAGATCGACATCCTGAAGTACGCCGTGGTGCACGACTGCGGCACGCTGATCAACCCGCGCATCGTCGAGGGGCAGATCCACGGCGGCGTGGCGCAGGGCATCGGCGGCGCGCTCTACGAGCGGATGGCCTACGACGAGAGCGGTCAGCTGCAGAACGCCTCGTTCATGGACTTCCTGATCCCCTACGTCACCGAGGTGCCGCACGGGATCGACATCGACCACCAGACCACTCCCTCGCCGCTGAACCCGCTGGGCCTCAAGGGCGCCGGTGAGGCGGGGGTCATCCCCACCGCCGCGGCCATCGCCGCGGCGATCGAGGACGCCGAGGGCATCGGGATCAGCGCGATGCCGATCTCGCCGTCCGAGCTGTTCGACCTGCGCCTGCGCGCCTCCGAGGAGAAGAGAGAAGACTCATGAAGATTGCCGGGACCGCGACCCTCCAAGCGCCGCTCGACCAGGTGTGGCAGGCGATTCTCGACCCCGAGGTGCTGGTGCGCACCATCCCCGGCTGCGAGCGGCTGGAGGAGACCGGCACGCACGAGTACGACGCCGTGATCACCGCCGGCGTCGCCTCGATCAAGGGCACCTACCAGGGACAGGTGCGTCTCTTCGACCTCGAGCCGCAGCAGTCCCTGATGCTGCACGCCCAGGGCGCCGGCGCCCCGGGCACCATCGGCGTGGACGTCAAGGTCGGGCTCACCGACCGCGGGGACGGCAGCACCCAGATCGACTACGACGCCGACGCGATCGTCGGCGGGATGATCGGCGGCGTCGGCCAGCGGATGCTCACCTCGGTGAGCAAGCGGATGTCGAACGAGTTCTTCGGCAACATCGAGAAGGCGCTGACCGGGCAGCTGCCCGCGCCGGCCGCTCCGGAGGCCGTCGGCGTGGCGGCCGAGCCGGGTGCGCCCAAGGTGTACGGCACGCCCGCGCCGGTGGCCGCGGCGGCGTCGGGCCAGGAGTTCCTCAAGGGCATGGCCGCCGGCGCGGGGATCGCCCTGCTCGGCGTACTGGTCGGCGCCATCGTGGCGCGGCGTCGCTGATCCGGGCCGCGACGATGAGCCCCTCGATCGACCACTGGTCCACCGCGCGCGAGATGGCGGCGGCCGTGGCCGCCAAGGAGATCTCTGCCCGCGAGCTCCTGACGCTCCACCTCGACCGCATCGAGCAGGTCAACCCCGCCGTCAACGCTCTGGTCAGCGTCGACCCCGAGCGGGCGATGGCGGCCGCGACGGAGGCCGACGAGGCGACCAGCCGCGGCGAGTCCCGTGGTCCGCTGCACGGCGTTCCCTACGCGGTCAAGGACACCCACGAGGTCGCGGGCTGGCGGACGACCTTCGGCTCGGTGCTCTTCGCCGATCACGTCCCCGACCACGACGAGCTGGTGGTAGGCCGGGTCCGCGACGCGGGCGCCGTGATCCTCGCCAAGACCAACGTGCCCGAGTTCGCCGCGGGGTCGCACACCTTCAACCGGGTCTTCGGCACCACCCTGAACCCCTGGGACACCACCCGGTCGGCGGGTGGCAGCAGCGGCGGCTCGGCAGCGGCGCTGGCCAGCGGCATGGTGCCTCTGGCCGACGGCTCGGACATGGGCGGCTCGCTGCGCAACCCGGCGTCCTTCTGCAACGTGGTCGGGCTGCGGCCGTCGTTCGGCCGGGTGCCGCAGTGGCCCAACCCGAACATGTTCGAGACCACCTCGGTCCAGGGCCCGATGGCCCGCAACGTCGACGACCTGGCGCTGCTGCTCTCGGTCCTGGCCGGGCCGACGCCCTACAACGCCGTTGCCCAGGAGACGCCGGGCTCGGCCTTCGCCCAGGTCGATCCGGTCGAGCTGACCGGCCTCCGGTTCGCGCTCTCGACCGATCTCGGCGGCGCCATCGAGGTCGACCACCAGGTCGCCCGGATCGTCGGCGCCCAGGGCGGCGTCCTGGAGGAGCTCGGCGCGGTCGTCGAGCCGGCGGCCCCTGATCTGACGGAGGCCGAGGACACCTTCCGCACCCTGCGCGCCTGGCACTTCCAGGCCTCCTACGGGCCGCTGCTGGCCGAGCATCCCGAGGAGTTCAAGGCCTCCCTGGCCGACAACATCAGGGTGGGCGAGAGCCTGACCGGGCACGACATCGCCCGCGCCTACCGGCAGCGCACGGCGCTCTCGCAGCGGATGGCCGCCTTCTTCGAGAGCTACGACGCGCTGGTGCTCCCGGTCAGTCAGGTGCCGCCGTTCCCGGCCAACCAGGAGTACCCCGCCGACATCAACGGCCGACCGCAGGCGACGTACCTGGACTGGATGCGCTCGGCGTACCTCATCACCGTGACCGGCTGCCCGGCGATCTCGATCCCGGCCGGCTTCACCGAGGAGGGCTGGCCGGTCGGCATCCAGATCGTCGGCGCCCCCAACGGCGAGCGGCGGCTGCTGCAGATCGCCCGTGCCTTCGAGCGAGCCACGCTCGTCGGCGCGCGGCACCCCCAAGGTCTTGGCTGATCTTCACCCGAGACCCGTGGCTATTCGTCAGATGTCGCCATAGCGCATCGAGGGCGCGGCCAAGCAGGGTTGCCCCTATCAGCAACAGGAGGTAGACCGTGCCCGACAGCCAGACTGACGGCCCCCAGATCCGCATCGGCATCGACACCGGTGGCACGTTCACCGACGTCGTCGCCTTCGACAAGTCGACCGGTCAGGTGATGACCACCAAGACGCCGTCCACGCCGAGCAATCCGGCCGACGGCTTCCTCGCCGGCATCGCCAAGGTCCTCGACCTGCTCGGCCTCGACGGCGAGTCCATCGAGGCGGTCAGCCACGGCACCACGGTGGCCACCAACCAGCTCCTCGAGGGCAAGGTGGAGAACCTCGGCTTCATCACCAACGCCGGCTACGAGTCGGTGCTGGAGATCGCTCGCCAGTCGGTCCCCGACGGCTACGGCAACTCCTACTTCTGGGTCAAGCCCGACCGCATCGTGCCCCGCCAGCTGGTCCGCGGCGTCGGCGGCCGGCTGAACGTCGCCGGCGAGGAGATCGAGCCGCTGGACGAGGAGTCGGCCCGCGAGGCGGTGCGCTGGTTCCGCAAGCACGGCATCGACACCCTGGGCATCTGCCTGCTGCACGCCTACGCCAACCCGGCCCACGAGGAGCGGGTGCGCGCGATCGTGGCCGAGGAGTACCCCGAGGCGATCGTCTCGGTCTCCTCGGAGGTGCTGCGGGAGTACCGCGAGTACGAGCGGTCGATGACCACCCTGGTTGACGCGGCGGTCAAGCCGAAGCTCTCCCGCTACATCGACAACATCAAGAGCCGCCTGGCCGAGTTCACCCAGGGCCGCGAGGGCCTGCCGTTCTACGTGATGAAGTCCAACGGCGGCGTGCTCAGTGCCGACGAGGTGGTCCACCAGCCCATCACCACGGTGCTCTCCGGCCCGGCCGCCGGCGCGCTCGGCGCGGCGCTGATCGCCAAGGTCGCCGGGTTCGACAAGGTGCTCACCTCCGACGGCGGCGGCACCTCGACCGACGTATCGGTCGTCATCGACGGCGTGCCGACGCTGACCACCGAGGGCTCGGTCGGCGCCTTCCCGGCCAAGATCCCGATGATCGACGTGGTGACCGTGGGCGCCGGCGGCGGCTCGATCGCCTGGCTCTCGCCCGACGGCACCCTCAAGGTCGGCCCGCAGTCCGCGGGCGCCGACCCGGGCCCGGTCTGCTACCCCAACGGCGGCGACGAGGTCACCATCACCGACGCGCACGTCTTCCTCGGCCGGATCCCACCGCACCTGCTGGGCGGCGAGATCCCGCTGAACGTCGACCGCGCCACGGACGCTATCGAGGGCCTGGCCAAGGAGCTCGGCCTCTCGCCGGAGAAGTGCGCGGCGGGCATCCTGGAGATCTCCGCCTGGCACCAGGCCAACGCGCTGCGCCAGATCACCGTCAAGCGCGGCCTGGACGTCCGCGACTTCGCGCTGACCACCTTCGGCGGCTCCGGCTCGCTGCTGCTGTGCCGGCTGATGGACATCCTCGACATCGGCACCGTCGTGGTCCCGCTGAACCCCGGCAACGTCTCGGCGTTCGGCCTGCTCACCGTGGACGTGCGCAACGACTACGTGCAGACCCAGATCTCGCTGCACGACAACCTCGACGCCGGCGCTGTCGCCTCGCTCTTCGACGAGCTGACCGAGCGCGCGGCCGCCGCATTGGACCTGGAGGGCTTCGCCACCGCGGACCACCAGTTCCTCCGCTCCGCCGATCTGCGCTACTTCGGTCAGGCCTTCGAGGTGCGGGTGCCCGTGGCCGACGGCCCGTTCGACGCCTCCGTCGCCGAGCAGGTCGCCGAGGCCTTCCACGTCGAGCACCGCGCCCTCTACGGCTACGACTTCAAGGGCGACCCGGACCAGCAGGTCGAGTGGGTCAACCTGCGGGTCTCCGGCATCGGCCCGATCCAGCGGCCCGAGCTGACTCCCGAGCCGCTGGAGACCGACCCAGGATCGGACTCTGCCCTGCCCGCAGGCAGCACCCGCGAGGTCTGCTTCGAGGCCGAGGACGGCCGCGTCGAGACGCCGGTCTACTGGCGCCTCGATCTCCGTCCGGGTACCCGGTTCAACGGGCCGGCCATCGTGGAGGAGTTCGGCTCCACCGTCCCCATCCATCCCGGTTTCGCGGTCCGTGTCGACGAGTACCGCAACCTCATCGTGACCCGCGAAGGAGCCGACGCATGAGCACCTCGACCATGTCGCGCCTGATCCCCACCCAGTTCCCCTTCGAGCCGCTGACCGAGGACGCCGGCGCCAGCGCCGACCCGGTCGTCGTCGAGATCGTCCAGGGCAGCCTGGCCTCGGTCGAGATGGAGGTCGAGACCGCGATCGCGCGGACCTCGCGCTCCCCGATGATCCGCGACGCGCACGACTTCCGGGCCGGCATCCACGACCGGAAGCTGCGCAAGCTGACCGGCCGCTCCTACAGCGCACTGGTGCACCCGGTGGCGCGGGACTTCCCACTGGAGGAGATGGTCCCCGGGGACGTCTTCTTCCACAACGACGTCTACCGCTCCGAGGGCGGCATCGGCCACCTGCCCGACCTGTGCGTCACGGTGCCGGTCTTCCACACCGACCCGGAGTCCGGCAAGCAGGAGGTCGTCGCCTTCGTGCAGGCCTTCGGCCACCACGACGACATCGGCGGCGCGGTGCCCGGCTCGATGCCCAGCGGCGCCACCTCGGTCTACGAGGAGGGCCTGATGGTCCCGCCGATCAAGCTCTGGGACGCCGGCGTCCCGGTCCGCTCGGCGCTGGCGATCATGACCCGAAACTCCCGCACGCCGGAGGCGCTCGCGGCCGACCTCGACGCGGAGTGCTCGGCCTGCCTCATGGGGGCCCAGCGCCTCGGTGAGCTCTTCGACCGGTACGGACGCCAGCAGGTCGAGAGCGCCTTCGACGCGATCATCGACAACTCCACCAAGACCTACCGGCGCGAGATCCTCAGCAAGATCCCCGTCGGCACCTGGGTCTGGGAGGACTACGCCGAGCACGACGGGGTGGAGGAGCCGCAGCTGCACACGCAGCGGATCACCCTGACCCGTACGCCGGACGACGACCCCGACGGCGCGCGGCTGGTCCTGGACTTCCTGGGGACCTCTCCCCAGGCGAAGGGTCCGATCAACCACTGCGCGGACTACTCCGACGGCGTCTTCATGAAGAAGTGGCTCGCGCCGATCCTGCGCAACCTGGCCGACACCCCGGAGCGGATGGCCGAGCTGGACGTGAATGAGGGCATCGTGCCGCTCATCGAGATGCGGTTCCCGCCCCCGGGCACGCTGATCACGCCGATCTTCCCGGCGCCGACCAACGCCCGTACGTTCGTCATCCTGCGCATGCTCGGCGTACTGGCCGGAGTGATCGCCAAGGCGGTCGACGGCCGGATGCCCGCGGACCAGGAGACGATCCGCTACACCGGCGTCTACGGCAAGGACATGGAGGGCCGCGACTACCTCATGCGCGAGGTGCTCGGCGGCGGCGCGGGCGGCCGCTACTACGCCGACGGCGAGGACACCATCCACGTGGTGCCCGACTCGCGGAACCTCCCCACGGAGTTCACCGAGTCCCGCTTCCCCTTCGTGGTGGAGACGCTGAAGCTGGCCGTCGACTCCGGCGGCGCCGGCAAGTTCCGCGGTGGCCTGGGCTACGAGAAGCACCTGCGGATGCTCAAGGACGCCAACTTCATGTCCATCGCCGACCGGTCGATCCTCGCCTGCTGGGGCGTCAAGGGCGGCAAGGCCGGCGCTCCCTTCCAGGTCACCATCAATCCCGGCCGGCCCGACGAGCGCGAGGTGGACGCCCTCGCGGACGCCGAGGCGGTCAAGGCCGGCGACCTCATCCGGATCCGTACGACGGGCGGCGGCGGCTGGGGTGACCCGCTCGAGCGCGACCCCGAGCTGGTCGTCCGCGACGTCACCTGGGAGAAGGTCTCCCCCGAGGCCGCCCTCGCCGACTACGGCGTCGTCCTGACCGGCTCGATGGCGACCGACGACCTCGGCCACGACGCCGAGGCGACCGCCACCGAGCGCAAGCAGCGTCTGGCCGCCCGCGGCGACGAGCCCTTCTTCGACCGCGGCCCCGGCTACGAGCGCCTCAGCGGCGGCCAGGTCGCTGCCGAGGTCGACTGGCTCTGAGGGGTCGGTTCTCGGTGATCGGGGAGGATCGCAGTCACGTGGTGACTGGGATCCTCCCCGCAACTGGCTCGGGCGGCGTTGGCTACTTCTGCCGACACCTCTGGGCAGGGTCAGGAAGTTTCTGCCCATGCTCGGGTGACCGGCGTCACCTAGCCTCGGGATCATGCGCATTGTGATCGCCCTCGGCGGGAACGCCATGACGTCCGCGGACGGGCGGGCGACGCCGGAGGATCAGCGCGAGGCGATCCGCCGGGCGGCGGACCCGATCGCCGATCTGGTGGCCGCCGGGCACGAGGTGCTGCTCACCCACGGCAACGGGCCTCAGGTGGGCAACCTGCTGGTGAAGAACGAGCTGACCGCGACCGTGGTGCCGCCGGTGCCGCTGGACTGGTGCGGCGCGCAGACCCAGGGCACCATCGGCATGCTGATGATCAACGCCCTGGACAACGCCTTCGCCGTGCGCGGCATCGACCGGCGCGTGGCGGCCCTGGTCTCGCGGACGCTGGTCGACGGCGACGACCCGGGCTTCACCAACCCGACTAAGCCGATCGGCCGCTACCTCACCGCCGAGGAGGCGGCGCCGCTGATCGCCCGCGGGCAGATCTTCGTCGAGGTGCCCGACCGCGGCTGGCGCCGCGTCGTGGCCTCGCCGCAGCCCCTCGACTGCCTGGACTCCGAGAGTGCCGACCGGCTGATGGAGGCCGGCTTCGTGGTGGTCTGCTCGGGTGGCGGCGGCATCCCCACCGTCCGTGAGGAGTCCGGTGCTTACCGAGGCGTCGAGGCCGTCATCGACAAGGACCTCACCGCCTCGCTGATCGCGGCGCAGGTGCGCGCCGACGTACTGGTCATCGCCACCGACGTGGACGCCGTCGTCGCCGACTGGGGCAAGGACACCGCCCGCGCGGTCGGAGAGGTCACAGCCCCGGAGATGCGGCGCATCGCCGAGGAGCAGCACTTCGCCGCCGGCTCGATGGGACCCAAGGTCGAGGCGATCACCCGCTTCGCCGAGGGCGGCCAGGGCACCGGCGTGATCACCTCGCTCGGCACGATCGCGGCCGCGGTCGCGGGCGAGGCCGGCACCCGCGTCCTCCCCGAGGCCTCCTAGACAAGCCCACCAGAAGACTCGCCCACTGAGAAAGGACACATCCCGTGCCACCTGCCATTGAAGTCCGCAAGGTTCCGATCCACTCGGTCGCCGACGCCAGCGAGCTGGCCAAGCTGATCGACGAGGGCGTCTTCGAGGCCGACCGCATCATCGCCATCATCGGCAAGACCGAGGGCAACGGCGGCGTCAACGACTACACGCGGATCATCGCCGACCGCGCCTTCCGTGAGGTGATCCAGGCCAAGGGCACCCGCTCCAAGGAGGACGTCGGCCAGATCCCGATCGTGTGGTCCGGCGGCACCGACGGCGTCATCAGCCCCCACGCCACCATCTTCGCCACCCTCCCGGAGGAGAAGACGGTCAAGACCGACGAGCCGCGGATCAGCGTCGGCTTCGCGATGAGCGAGCACATCCTGCCCGAGGAGATCGGGTACGTCGCGATGGTCAAGAAGGTCGCCGACGCCGTGAAGGCCGCCATGGCCGAGGCCGGGATCACCGACCCCGCCGACGTCCACTACGTGCAGACCAAGACCCCGCTGCTCACCATCCACACCATCCGCGACGCCAAGAGCCGCGGCAAGAGCGTGTGGACCGAGCACACCCACGAGTCGATGGACCTCTCCAACGGCGTGACCGCGCTGGGCATCGCCGTGGCGCTGGGCGAGATCGAGATGCCCACCGACGCCGACGTGATGCACAACCGCGAGCTCTACTCCGCGGTCGCCTCCTGCTCCTCCGGCGTCGAGCTCGACCAGGCGCAGGTCGTCGTGGTCGGCAACGTGCGCGGTGTCGGCGGCAAGTACCGCATCGGCCACTCGGTGATGAAGGACGCCCTCGACACCGACGGCATCTGGAACGCGATTCGCGACGCCGGACTCGACCTGCCCGAGCGCCCCCGGACCGAGGACCTCGACGGCCGCCTGGTCAACGTCTTCCTCAAGTGCGAGGCCAGCCAGGACGGCATGGTCCGCGGTCGCCGCAACGCGATGCTCGACGACTCCGACGTGCACTGGCACCGTCAGATCAAGTCGGCCGTCGGCGGCGTGACCGCGTCGGTGACCGGCGACCCGGCCGTGTTCGTCTCCGTCTCGGCCGCCCACCAGGGCCCCGAGGGCGGCGGGCCGGTCGCGGCGATCGTCGACATGAGCTGACGTGACCGAAGCGTACGACGGCGCGGACGCCGGAGCCGGGCTGCTGTCGGGACTGCTGGTCCTCGACCTCAGCCGGGCCCTGGCGGGTCCGCAGGCCGCCATGATGCTCGGCGACATGGGTGCCCGGGTCATCAAGGTGGAGACCCCCGGCGGCGGCGACGACAGCCGCGGCTGGGGGCCGCCGTTCCTCGGCGAGGGCGCCGAGCGCGAGTCGACGTACTTCATGTCGGCCAACCGCAACAAAGAGTCGATCGTCCTCAACCTCAAGGACGAGGCCGACGCCGACGTGCTGGCCCGGTTGGTACGCCGCGCTGACGTGCTGGTCGAGAACTTCCGGGTCGGCGTGCTCGACCGCCTCGGGTTCAGCGTCGAGCGGCTGCACGAGCTCAACCCCGGCCTGGTGATCCTCTCGATCACCGGCTTCGGCCACGACGGTCCCGAGGCGCATCGCGCCGGCTACGACCAGATCGCCCAGGGTGAGGCCGGCCTGATGAGCCTGACCGGCATCGACGAGCCGACCAAGGTCGGCGTGCCGATCGCGGATCTGCTGGCCGGGATGAACGGCGCGTTCGGCGTCGTGGCCGCCCTGGTCGAGCGGGCGCGGACCGGCCGTGGCCGGGTCGTGCGCACCTCCCTGATCGCGGGCATCGTGGGCGTGCACGCCTTCCAGGGCACGCGCTGGACGATCGCCGGCGAGCTGCCCGGCCTGTCCGGGGCGCACCACCCCTCGATCGCGCCGTACGGGCTCTTCCACACCGCCACCGGGCCGATCCAGCTCTCCTGCGGCTCGGAGATGCTCTGGCAGAAGCTGGCGCCGGCGCTGGGGCTGGACCCGGCGGAGCCGCGCTTCGCCACCAACGGCGACCGGGTGGCGCATCGCGACGAGCTCCTCGAGGTGCTCGACGGCATCTTCGCGACGCAGCCGGCCGAGCACTGGCTGGGTCTGCTGTCCGACGCCGGCATCCCCTCGGGCAAGGTGCGCAACCTGCAGGAGGTCTACGACTGGGAGCAGGTCCGGTCGCAGGGCCTGCTCGTCGAGGTCGACCACGCCACCAAGGGACGCCTGCGGATCCCCGGCCCGGTCATCCGCTTCGACGACAACGCGTACGGCGGGGCGAGCGCCGAGGTGGGTGCGCCACCGGCGCTGGGCCAGCACAACGAGTCGGTGCGGGCCTGGCTGGACGAGGTGGAGCCACCCGCTTCGTGAGCGAGCGCGCCTAGGCTGCTGACATGAAGGACGTCTCTTCCCCCGCGGAGCTGGCCGGTCTCCTGGAGGGGACCGGCTACATCGCCGACGACGGCCTGGCGACGGTCGGCTACCTGGGGCTCACCCTCCAGCGGCCGCTGCTGGTGGAGGGCGAGCCCGGCACGGGCAAGACCGCGCTGGCCGTGGCGCTGTCCGACGCGCTGGACGTCCCGCTCATCCGGCTGCAGTGCTACGAGGGCATCGACGCCCAGCAGGCCCTCTACGACTGGGATTTCGCCCGGCAGATCCTGCACCTGCGCACCCTGGAGGCATCGGGCTCGGCCCTGGAGGGCGCCGAAGGTGTGCTCTACAGCGAGCGGTTCCTGCTCGCCCGGCCGATCCTGCGCGCGCTGCAGGAGAGCCCGGCGGTGCTGCTGATCGACGAGATCGACCGCGCGGACGACGAGTTCGAGGCGTTCCTGCTGGAGGTGCTCTCGGCGTACCAGGTCTCCATCCCGGAGCTCGGCACCGTCCGGGCCGACGTACCGCCCGTGGTGGTGCTGACCTCCAACCGCACCCGCGACGTCCACGACGCGCTCAAGCGGCGCTGTCTCTACCACTGGATCGACCACCCGGGGCTGGACCGCGAGATCCACATCGTGAGGACCCGGCTGCCCGAGGTCAGCGAGCGGCTGACGAGGAGGGTCGCCGAGACGGTCCAGTGGCTGCGCGCCGAGCACCGGCTGATCAAGCTGCCCGGCGTGGCCGAGACGATCGACTGGGCGCGCGCGGTCCACGAGCTCGGCCGCGACGATCTCGACCTCGAATCCGCGACGATGACCCTCGGCGCGCTGAGCAAGTACCGGGAGGACACCGCCTATCTGCGCTCGGTCCTTCCCGAGCGGCTGGGCAGCTGAGATGACCGTGGAGGCGGCCGGCGTGCTCGACGGGATCGTCGGGTTCAGCCAGGCGCTGCGCCGCGCGGGGGTCGTCGCACCCCGGACCGAGGAGTTCGCCGCGGCCCTCGACGCGCTCGATCCGCTGCGGCGCGAGGACATCTACTGGGCCGGCCGGGCCACGCTCTGCTCCTCGCCCGACGACCTGGTCGTCTACGAGCGGCTCTTCGAGGCGTGGTTCGGTGGCTCCGACGTTGCCCGGATCCGTCCCTCCGAGCCCGTCGTGCTGGCCACGCCGGCGGGCATGGGGACCGACGGAGGGGAGGCCGCCGACGTCGAGGAGCTGGCATTGCAGGCCTCCGTGGCCGAGGTGCTGCGGCACCGCGATCTCGCCGAGCTGAGCGTCGCCGAGTCGCGCCGGCTGGCGCTGCTCTTCGCCGGTCTCCGGGTACGACTGCCGATGCGCAAGGTACGCCGCCGCCAGCGACACCACCGCGGCCGGATCGACGTGGCCGCCATGGTCCGCGAGCAGATGCGCCGCGGTGGCGAGCCGGCCACGCTGAGGTTCCAGCGCCGGCGGCTCAAGCCGCGCCGGCTGGTCTTCCTGCTCGACGTCTCGGGCTCCATGGCGCCGTACGCCGATCACATGCTGCGCCTGGCCCACTGGGCCGGCCAGGCGGCGCCCGGCAGGGTCGAGGTGTTCACCATGGGCACCCGGCTGACCCGGGTCACCCGCGCGCTGCGGGTCCGCGACTCCGAGCGGGCGCTGCGGTCCGCCGCCGAGACGATTCCCGACTGGTCCGGCGGCACGCGTCTGGGCGAGGTCCTGGAGGCGTTCGTCGATCGGTGGGGGCGGCCGGGACTCGCCCGTGGCGCGGTGGTGGTCATCTCCAGCGACGGCTGGGAGCGTGGCGACGCGGCCCTCCTCGCCGAGCAGATGCGGCGGCTGCGCCGGCTGGCGCACGCGACCGTGTGGGTGAACCCGCACCGCGGCAAGGCCGGCTTCGAGCCGATCCAGTCGGGGATGGTCGCTGCCCTTCCCCACGTCGATCGCCTGGTGGCGGGGCACTCCTTCGCCGCGTTCGAGGAGCTGATGGAGGTGTTGGCCGATGTTCGACCTGCTGCCCGATGCGCTTGAGCGGCTGCGCGCCGGCGAGTCGGTGGCGCTGGCCACCGTGGTCGCCGCCCGTGGCTCCTCGCCGCGCGACCCCGGCGCCTCGATGCTGGTCATGGCGGACGGCACCGTGCTCGGCTCGGTCTCGGGCGGCTGCGTGGAGGGCGCCGTCTACGAGACCGGCCAGCAGGTGCTCGCGGACGGCGTCGCGGTGGTCCAGGAGTACGGCTACTCCGACGCCGACGCCTTCGCGGTCGGCCTGACCTGCGGTGGCACGCTGAGCATCTTCCTGCAGCGCATCGGCCCCGAGAGCGCCGACATGCTGGAGCGGATGGCCGCCGACGTGGCCGCGGGGGCGCCGGTCGCCTGGGCGGTCGTGGTGGCCCATCCGGAGCAGGAGTGGCTCGGCCGGCAGGTCGTGGTCCGTCCCTCCGACCACGACGGCAGCCTGGGCACCGGGTTCGCCGACCACGCCATCGTCGAGGACGTCCGCGGTGTGCTCGCCTCGGGCGCCAGCCGAGTGATGCACTACGGGCCGCGCGGTGAGCGGATGGGCAACGAGATGGAGGTCTTCGTCGCGAGCTTCCAGCCGCCGCCTCGGCTGCTCGTCTTCGGCGCCGTCGACTTCACCGCGGCGCTCGCCGAGCAGGCGTCGTTCCTGGGGTTCACGGTCACCGTGTGCGACGCCCGGGCGGTCTTCGCGACGAAGCAGCGGTTCCCGGCGGCCGACGAGGTCGTGGTCACCTGGCCGCATCGGTACGTCGAGAAGGAGGCGGCCGCGGGCCGGATCGACCGGCGTACGGCGGCCTGCGTGCTGACCCATGACGCCAAGTTCGACGTCCCCGTCCTGGTCGCGCTCACGAACCTGCCCGAGGAGATCAGGCCGTTCTACATCGGCGTCATGGGCTCTCGTCGCACCCATGAGGACCGGGAGCGGCGGCTGCGCGAGGCCGGCCTCACCGACGAGCAGCTGGCCCTGCTCTCCAGCCCGATCGGGCTGCGCCTGGGCGGTCGCACTCCGTCCGAGACGGCGGTCTCCATCGCCGCCGAGATCGTCTCGCGGCGCTGGGGCGGCGACGCGACACCGCTCTCGGTCACCGACGAGCCGATCCACACCGGCTGACCGTTCGTCCACAGGGACGGCCGTCAAGGCCTGTCTGCCGGACGTCTCCCGGGCCGGCTGAGCGGACCGGCCTCGCTGCGCCATGCGCGAGAGACGACCGCCGCGCTACGCAGGCGCCAGGCGATGAGTCCGAGATCGATGGCGGTGCGCACCTCTCGTGACTCCAAGCTCTCCACGTTGAGCAGTCGGCAGATCCGGGCAAGCCGGTTGTAGAGGGTCTGCCGTCTCACTCCCAGCGCCTGTGCGGTGGCGGCCTTGGACTGACGGTGCTCCAGATAGACGTCGAGCGTGTGGACCAGACGAGTGCCGTGCTGGGCGTCGTGGTGGAGAAGGGCGCCGAGCTGCTCCTCGACGAAGACCTCCAGGGAGCTGTCTGCCGTCAGCGGCGCCAGCAGCCGGTGCGCGCTCAGTTCGGAGGTCAGGACGATCCGTGCCCGCGTGCCCAGCTGATGCGCCAGGAGCGAGGTCTCCCGAGCGGCCTCCAGGGCGATCGCGAGCTCGGGCACGGAGTCGACCAGCGGTGCCGCGCTCAGGTTGGCCACGCGTCCGCCGGCCGCTGTCCGGAGCTCCTGGTCGATCGTGTCGGCCAGGCGGTCCAGCAGGCCGTGCAGCTCGGTGCGCGCGACCATGGCGGTGATCAGATGGTTGCCGTCGCCGAGATCCGCGGATGCGGCGCTGAGGAAGGTCTTGCGAATGGCCTCGCGCACGGCAGCCGCGGCCTGCTGATCCCAGCGCACCCGTTCCAACGTGAGGCAGCACGCCAGGAACCGACGACCCGGGGTGCTCCTGATTCCGATCGCGGCGGCCCGGGTCGTCAGCTCGGTGATGCTCGCGTAGCGGCGCTCCACCATGTCGCGGAGCAGATGCGCGCCGGCTTGACGCCGGGCCGTGGCCGTGGGGTCGCTCCGGATCAGCTCGATGGACACCGCGCGCGCCGCGCGGGGTGCGACGACCGCGCGCAGGGGCGTCCGCGATCCGTGCAGGACCAGCGTCCCCCAGCGGTCGCCGAACAGCTCGACGGGGGTGAGGATGTCGCCCTCGTCGACGCCACGCCGTGAGCTGTCCGAAGAGAGCACGAGGTGGCCGTCGGCTCCTTGGAGGCTCGCGGGACAGCCGGCGAGCTCGGCGACCCGTTCCATCAGGATGGGAAGCCCGCCGCCGTTCAGCATCGCGTCGTTCAGACCGGTCGAGATCCGCTCGGTGAGCCGCAGCATCTGCAGCTCGTTGCTGAGCAGGAGCGCGTGTGCGGCTTCGGTGATCTCGATGAACGGCACCGTGCTGTGCAGCACCACCAGTGGCAGATCGGCGTGACGAGTCTCCTCGACCAGCGCCGCCGGCGCCGTGGTGAACGTGCGCCCCAGCTCGAGGATCAGGCAGGCGAGATGCCGAGATGCCAGACCGCGGACGTAGCCGCGGATGGCCTCGTCGCCGACGCCGACCAGGCCGAGGCCGGTGGTGAGCAGGACCTCGTCGCCCTTGAGGAGAGGCGAGATCTCGTAGATCTCAGAGGTGTGAACCCATCGGATCTCGCGACCGCCGAGGCTCTGCCCGTGGATGACCTCGGGTTGTCCGGCCTGCATCACCGGCAACTCCAGAAGGTCCTTCACGGTGAACTGCACCCGCACGCCCTCCTATGGCATGGACATGATGTCCACAAGGATGCCAGATCTTTGGACGGTATGTCTCTTCTCTGAGCGGCTCGGACCGTCTTGGGTTGGACAAAGCGCGGAAATCCACGAAGGGCGGAACGAGATGGACACGATGACCGAGTGGGACGACAGGCACCGGCCGGATCGTCGCCGCGGACCTCGGCGCGGCCGGCTGCTCACCGCCGTGGTGGTGGCGCTGGTCGCCGTTCTCGCGGCAGCGTGCGGGTCGTCGGACTCCGGCGACGGCTCGACGTCCAAGATCCGGATCGCGCTGAGCACGCCCCTGCTGTGGCCCGAGGTCAGCGTCGCCACGGACGCGAAGCTGTGGGCCAAGCACGACCTGGAGCCGGTGATCACCGAGTTCCCGACCGGCAACGAGGCCAACCAGGCGCTGCTCGGTGGCAGCGCCGACGTGGCCACCGTGGCGCCGACCCCGGTCCTACTCTCCGCGGCGCAGGGCAACGACGTCCGTGTCATCGGCTTGGCCGGATACTGGGAGACCTGGCGGCTCCAGGCCCTGCGCGCCAGTGGCATCAGCACGCCGGCCGACCTGGCCGGGAAGTCGATCGGCGTGACGCTCGGGTCCAGCTCGGAGATGGCGCTCCAGGTCTTCCTCGAGGAGAACGGAATGAGCGCGGACGACGTGGAGCTGGTCAATGTGCGGCCGCCGGACATGATCCCGTCGATCTCGAAGTCGAGCGTGGACGCCATCAACATCTGGCAGCCGATGACCTACCGCGCCGAGCAGACCATCCCGGACTCCGAGCGGATCGACTTCCCCTACACCTTCCGCAACAACTATCTGTTCGTCACCACCCAGGCGGTGCTCGAGAAGGACCGCGAGCTGGCGGTCCGCTTCATGGCCGTGATGCGTGAGGCGGCCGAGCTGATGGCCAGCGACCCGGAGGTCGCCACCAGTGCGGTCGCCAAGGCATCGGGACTCACCGACGAGGAGGCCAAGGCCGTTCTCGCCGAGTACCACGCCAGCGGCGGGCCCGCCGACGAGGGTGTGATAGGCGAGCTCGAGTTCATCGAGAAGTTCACCCGGGACAACGACATGCTGCCCGACGGCTTCACGTTCGACCCGGACGAGCTCCTGGTCTCCGACGTGGCAGGAGAGTAAATCGTGACCTCGGCGGTCATCGACGCCCACAACCATCTGTCCCGATTCCCCAACCACGTCCGTGGTCTCAGCAGCGGCGACGACGCCGCCGACGACCGTGCTCTCGGCGACCTCCAGGCAGGCTGGATCCGCAGCATGGAGGAGAACGGCGTGTCTCGCTCGGTCATCTTCGACAGCGACAACGCGGCCGTCGCCGACTTCGTCGCCGAGGCGCCGGATCGGTTCTCCGCTCTCGCCGTCATCGATCCGCGCGGGGGCCAGACCGCGATCGCGGAGGCACGGAGGTGGTTGGACAGCGGCTTTCTCGGAGTGAAGTGCTCCCCGTCCGCCGAGGGCTCCCGTGACGGTCTGGGCTACGACCTCGACGATCCGGAGTCGGACCCGTTCTTCGGCTACTGCGCGGAGAACGGGGTGCCGATCCTGTTCCACACCGGCGTGATCTACATCAAGGCGGGGCACCCGGCGAGCCATGATGTCAGCCAGGCGCTGCCGTTGAGACTCGACCGGATCGCCCGGCGCCATCCGGACCTGAGGATCGTGATGGGACATGTGGGTCGACCGTTCTGGGGCCAGGCGCTCGCGTTGTCCAACCACCCCAACGTCTATGTCGACCTGACCTGGTCCCAGCTGCCGGTGCACTTCTACCGGCACTCGGTCGAGACCGCGCTGTTCGGCTTCGGCGCCGAGCGGACCATGTTCGGGTCGGACTCGACGCCCGGAATGCCGGACCGGTCCGTGGAGCTGCTTGCCCGTACCCGGGAGCTCCTCGATGAGTTCGGTGCCTCCCGGGCCGAGACGGCCGAGGTACTCGGCGGAACGGCCGCTCGGCTGTTCTCGATCCCCGCTGCCTCCGCCGCGGACGCTGCGACAGGAGGCGAGACGCCGTGAGCAGCGACATCCGGGCATCCGAGGCGGCATTGGCGCCTCGGCCCGTCGCGCGCGTCCGGCTGGATCGGCTGGTCGAGAGCGCCCTCTTGCCGTTGGTGTCGCTGGCCCTGGCGATCGTGGTCTGGGAGGTCGCCGTTCGAGTGACGGACTCCTCGGCGCTGATCCCGCCGCCCACCGAGGTCCTCACGGCCGCCGGTGAGCTGTGGGAGAGCGGTGTGCTCCAGGAGGGGATCCTGTGGAGCACGCGGCGCGCTCTGCTCGGATTCGCCGCCGGCGCCTCGCTCGCCGTCGTGGTCGGGCTGCTCACCGGGCGGGTCGCGCTGCTGCGGATCCTCCTCCAGCCGCTGATCCAGGTGCTGCGGCCCATCCCGGCGCTCGCCTGGGTGCCGATCAGCATCCTCTGGTTCGGCGTCGGGGAGTCTCCCAAGATCTTCATCATCGCCCTGGGCGTCTTCTTTCCGGTCTGGCTCAGCACGCATCTCGGTGTGGGCTCGACGCCGGCGATCTACCTGGAAGTCGCGCGCACTCTCGGAGTGCCGCGCTGGGCGACGCTGGTCCGGGTGACTCTGCCGGCCGCGCTGCCGCACATCATCAGCGGTCTGCGGGTGGCGTTCGCGCTGGCGTTCATTCTGCTGGTGGCCGCCGAGCTCACCGGCACCTCGGTCGGCCTGGGTGCGATCATCTCGCAGGCGAGCTTGGTGTACCGGCCCGACCGGATGTTCGTCGGGATGCTCTGCCTGGGCATCCTCGGCGCCGTCATCGACCAGCTGCTGACCCGCGCCGTGCGGCGCCTGAACTACTGGGAGTGACGGGTGACCACCACTCGACCTATGGACGTCGCCGCCCTGCACGAGCTGAGGATCGACTCGGTCTCGGTCGTCTACGACAGCGACCGGAACAGACAGGTCCACGCCCTTCACGAGGTGTCGATCGATCTCGCCCGCGGCTCGGTGCTCTGCCTGCTGGGTCCATCCGGCTGTGGCAAGTCGACGCTGCTGCGCTGCATCGCCGGCCTGATCCCGCCGACCAGCGGCTCGATCAGCGTGCGCGACAACCTCGTGCGTGGCACTGGCCCCGACCGAGGGATGGTCTTCCAGGAGGCGGGGCTCTTTCCCTGGCTCTCGGTCGAGCGCAACATCGAGTTCGGGCTGCGCTACCTGGAACCCGACGCACGCAAGCGCAAGGCCAAGGTCGAGGAGCTGATCGAGGTCGTGCAGCTGGAGGGCTTCGAAGGAGCACGGCCGGCGGCGCTCTCCGGCGGCATGAAGCAGCGGGTGGCGATCGCGCGAGCCCTCGCGGCGGACCCGGCCCTGCTGTTGCTCGACGAGCCGTTCGGTGCGCTCGATGCCCAGACCAGGCTGCGGATGCAGTACTTCCTCCGTGGGCTGATCGAGCGCGAGGGCCGCACGGCCGTCTTCGTCACGCACGACATCGACGAGGCGATCCTGATGGGCGATCAGATCGCCGTGATGAGCGCCCGTCCGGGCCGCATCACCGAGGACATGCCCTCGCCGTTCCCCAAGCCGCGGACGACCGACATCTACGAGGATCCGCGGTACGGCGCGTTGAAGTCCCATATCCTGAAGCTGCTCAAGCCGACCGAGGAGGCACAGTGACAATCGGGGGCACGTTCGGCGACCCGGCGGCCGGCTCGGCGCGCTCGGAGGGCATCGAAGCCCACATGGTCGAGGCGATCGAGGTCGCTCGCCAGGGCCGGTCGGAGGGCGGCATCCCGATCGGGGCCGCTCTGGTGCTCGACGGCAGGGTGATCGCGACCGGCTACAACCAGCGGGTGCAGCTGGGCAGCGCCATCCGGCACGGCGAGATGGACGCCTTCGAGAACGCCGGCCGGCTGCCCGCGTCGGCATACACGCGCATGACGATGGTCACCACGCTGGCTCCGTGCGACATGTGCACGGGCGCGATCCTGCTGTACCGGATCCCGCGCGTCGTGGTCGGCGAGGACCGGACGTTCAAGGGCTCGCTGGACCTGCTGCGTGAGCGGGGCGTGGTGGTCACCGTCCTCGACGACCCTGCCTGCATCGCGATGATGAGCGAGTTCATCGCCGCCGAGCCGGCGTTGTGGAACGAGGACATCGGCATCTGAGCGTGCGGTCTCGGATGTGAGACGAGTACGCGGCCGGTCGCGTTGACCGTCGTACGCCGGGACGATGGACTGGCTCGGTGAGCTCAGCCCCAGCGCCCCCGATGGACCACCTCGTCCATCGGCCTGCGGCGACAGCGGGCGGGCGAGCCCGCGTTGCCGGTGCTCTCGACCCGGTGGCCCAGTGCGATGACGCCGATCGGGTCGAACGCGTCCGGGATCGCGAACTCCGCGCGCACCGCGTCGAGCGCCGGCACCGGGATGCCGAAGTAGCAGGCGCCGAGGCCCTCGTCCACGGCCGTCTGCAGGATCAGCAGCGCGGCCATCGCGGTGTCCATGTGCCAGTAGGGCACGTGCCAGGGCGCTCCGGGGCGGGCCTTGTCCGGCTCCGCGTACCGCCTCAGGTAGGCCTCCTCGCTGGAGCAGGGAACCACCAGCACCGGCGCGCGCATCATGCCGCGCAGCCAGGCATCCGGGCTCTCCAGGCGCTCGGGCCCGGCCGTGGCGGTCCACCAGCGCCGTACGTCGGCGGGGGTGTCGAGCACCAGGAAGCCCCAGCCCTGGCTGAATCCCGCGCTGGGCGCGTGGGTCGCGTTGCGCAGCGCCCGGTCGACGACGGCGGGATCCACCGGCCGGTCGGCGAAGTCGCGAACCATCCGGCGGCGGTCGACCACGTCCTGGAACTCCATGGAGGCGAGCATGCCTGAGGACTTCGAGTCGATGTGGGCCACCCTCGCGCCACTGGGCCGGTCGGCCGGGTCCGGCGGCTACTTCCGCCAGCCCTTCGACGCCGCCGAGCGCGAGTGCCACGCGTGGTTCGTCGAGCAGTGCGAGGCGCGGGGGCTGACCGTCGAGCACGACGGCAACGGCAACACCGTGGCCTGGTGGGGACCCGCGCCGACCGAGCCGGGTGACGCCGTGCTGATCGGCTCGCACCTCGACTCGGTGCTCGACGGCGGCGCGTACGACGGTCCGCTCGGCGTGGTCTCGTCGCTGGCCGCGGTCGACGTCCTCCGTGACCGCGGATTCGTGCCCTCCCGGCCGGTCGCGGTGGCGGCCTTCGCCGAGGAGGAGGGCTCGCGCTTCGGCCTGGCCTGCCTGGGCTCGCGGCTCGCCACCGGAACCACGACGCCCGAGCAGGCGCGCGCGCTGGCCGACCGCGCCGGCGTGCGCCTGGAGGAGGCGATGGCCGCGGCGGGCGTGGAGCCCGCGCTCGGCCGGTCGGACTGGCTGAGCCGGATCGGCTGCTACGTCGAGCTCCACGTCGAGCAGGGCCGCGACCTGGTGCACCGGGACGAGGCGGTCGGGCTGGCCAGCATGATCTGGCCGCACGGGCGCTACCGCTTCGACTTCGCCGGCGAGAGTAACCACGCCGGCACGACGGTGATGGCCGACCGGCACGACCCGATGCTGACCTACGCGATGACCGCGCTGGCCGCCAACAAGCAGGCGCGGCTGGCCGAGCAGAGAGCCACCTTCGGCCGGGTCGAGGTCGCGCCGAACTCGACGAACTCGGTGCCGGCCGGGGTGACCGCCTGGCTGGACGCGCGCGCCGAGAGCGAGGCGCACCTGGCCGAGATGGTCACCGAGATCGAGCGCCTGGCCCACGATCGGGCCGGCCGCGACGGCACCTCGCTGAGCGTCACCGCCGAGTCGCTCAGCCCCACCGTCGCCTTCGACGCCGACCTGACCGCACGCCTGACGAACGCGGTGGGCGACGTGCCGGTCATCCCCACCGCCGCCGGTCACGACGCCGGGATCCTCTCAACCGCAGGGATTCCGAGCGCCATGCTCTTCGTGCGCAACCCGACCGGGATCTCCCATGCCCCGGCTGAGCGTGCCGAGACGGCCGACTGCCTGGCCGGTGTGGAGGCGCTCGCCGACGCGGTGCGAGAGCTCGCCGGATGAGCCGCCACGAGTTCGCCTACGTGGACGGCCGGGTCCGGGAGGGCGTCGAGATCGAGACGGCCGACGGCCTGATCACCTCCGTCGCGGCCGGGGTCGCCGGCGAGGCCGTCCCCGGGATCACCCTGCCCGGACTCACCCTGGCCGGCCTGGCCAACTGCCACTCGCACGCCTTCCACCGTGCTCTGCGCGCTCGCACCCAGACCGAGCGGGGGACGTTCTGGACCTGGCGTGAGCAGATGTACCGGCTGGCCGAGGAGCTGACCCCCGACTCCTACTTCGCGCTGGCGACGAAGGTGTACGCCGAGATGCGCGCGACCGGCATCACCGCGGTGGGGGAGTTCCATTACCTGCACCACCAGCCCGACGGCACGCCGTACGACGACCCGAACGAGATGGGCCGCGCGCTGCTCGCCGCCGCCGACGAGGCGGGGGTGCGGATCAGGCTGCTCGACACCTGCTACCTCGCCGCCGGGATCGGCCAGGTGCCTGAGGGCGTGCAGCGCCGGTTCAGCGACGGCGACGCCACCCGGTGGGCCGAGCGGGTCGAGGCCTTCGGCGACGGCCGGGTCGGCGCGGCGATCCACTCGGTGCGGGCGGTGCCGCGTGAGCAGCTGAAGACCGTCGCTGCCTGGGCCGAGGGGAAGCCGCTGCACGTGCACCTGTCGGAGCAGGTCGCGGAGAACGAGGCCTGCGTGGCGGCGTACGGACTCACTCCGACGCAGCTGCTCGCCGAGGAGGGCGTGCTCGGACCGATGACCAGCGTCGTGCACGCCACCCACCTCACCGAGACCGACATCGGGCTGCTCGGAGCGGCGCGGGCCTTCGTCTGCCTCTGCCCGACCACGGAGCGCGATCTCGCCGACGGCATCGGGCCGGCGCGCGCGTTGCACGAGGCCGGCGCGCGGCTGACGCTCGGCTCGGACTCCCATGCGGTGATCGATCTCTTCGAGGAGATGAGGGCGGTGGAGATGCACGAGCGACTGGCGACACAGCGGCGCGGCCACTGGTCCGCGGCCGAGCTGCTCGACGCGGCGACCGTCGACGGGCACGCCTCGCTGGGATTCGCGGACGCGGGCCGGATCGCGACCGGGCAGCGCGCCGACCTGGTCACGGTCGACCTGGACACCTGGCGCACGCGCGACTGCGGGGCCAGCGCCGAGACGCTCGTCTTCGCCGCGACGGGAGCTGATGTGCGATGACCTCCTTGTTGCTGCGCGGGATCGGCGAGCTGATCACCTGGGACGACGAGCGGCCCATGCTCACCGGCGCGGCGCTGGTCGTCGAGCACGGCAAGGTCGCCTGGGCCGGGCCGATGGCCGAGGCGCCCGACGCCGACGAGGTCCACGACGTCGGCGGCCGAGCGGTGATCCCAGGCTTCGTGGACTCCCACTCCCACCTGGTCTTCGACGGCGACCGCGCCGAGGAGTTCGCCGCGCGGATGAGCGGCACGGCGTACGCCGCGGGCGGGATCCGTACGACGGTCGCCGCGACCCGGGCCGCGACCGACGAGCGGCTCACCGCCCACGTGGCCGCCCTGGTGACCGAGATGCGGCGACAGGGCACGACCACCGTGGAGATCAAGAGCGGCTACGGCCTGACCGTCCACGACGAGACCCGCTCGCTGGCGATCGCGAGCGGCTTCACCGAGGAGACGACCTTCCTGGGCGCGCACGTCGTGCCCGCGGAGTACGCCGAGGATCCCGCCGGCTACGTCGAGCTGGTGACCGGCCCGATGCTGGAGGCGGCCGCGCCGCATGCCCGCTGGATCGACGTCTTCTGCGAGGAGGGCGCCTTCGACGAGGACCAGGCCCGGGCGATTCTCCAAGCAGGCATGGCGAAAGGCCTGCGGGGGAGGCTGCACGCCAACCAGCTCGGGCCCGGCCCGGGAGTCCAGCTGGCCTGCGAGCTGGGACTCACGGCGGTCGACCACTGCACCTGGCTGACCGACCAGGACCTCGAGGCGCTGCAGGCGTCGGGCACGGTCGCGACGCTGCTGCCCGGCGTCGAGTTCAGCACCCGCTCGCCGTACCCCGACGCCCGCCGCCTGGTGGACATGGGCATCACCGTGGCGCTGGCCAGCGACTGCAACCCCGGCTCCTGCTACACCAGCTCGATGCCGCTCTGCGTCGCCCTGGCCGTGCGGGAGATGGGTCTGACGCCCACCGAGGCGCTGTGGTCCGCCACCGCCGGCGGCGCCCGGGCGCTGGACCGTGGTGACGTCGGGCGGCTGACCGCGGGCGCTCGTGCCGACCTGGTCGTGCTGGAGGCGCCCTCGCACCTGCACCTGGCCTACCGGCCCGGTGTGCCCCTGGTGCGGGAGACCTGGATCGGCGGCCGGCCCGCCTGAGCGCGATCTCCCTGAGATCGACGGGGAGCCATTGCTGTAACCGGCTGTTACATTCGATGGATGAGCACCTCGCAGGTCCAGATCGATCCGCGCACCGAGGCGCGCTTCGCCAAGATGACGCCGGTCGCCGCGGGCCCGGCGAGCCCCTCGCGGATCGACGCGAGCCAGCTGCCGCCGGGGCCTCGATGGCCCGGCATCCTGCAGAGCGCCGGGCTGTTGCGCTTCCGGCACCAGTTCATCCCGTGGCTGCACCGCAAGTACGGCGACGTCTTCTCCATCCGGATCCTGCCCGAGGGCCGCTGGCTGGTCGTCTTCAACCGGCCCGAGCACGTCAAGGAGATCTTCGCCGGTGACCCGGAGATCTTCCACGCCGGCAAGGGCAACGCCATCCTCGGCCCGGTCATGGGCGAGCACTCGCTGCTGCTCGTCGACAGCGCCCAGCACAAGCGCGCCCGCCGGCTGCTGATGCCTGCCTTCAACGGGCACGCGCTGCGCGGCTACCGCTCGATGATCGAGGGCCTGGCGAAGACCGAGGTCGGCTCGTGGACGCCGGGCCGGCCCTTCGAGTCGCTGGGCCGGATGAACGCGCTCACCCTCGAGGTGATCCTCCAGGTGGTCTTCGGCGTCACCGACGAGCGCCGGCTCGCCGAGCTGCGGCCGCTGGTCAACCGGACCGTCGACGTCAGCCCGGTGGTCTTCCTCGGCTGGGGCTGGCCCAAGCTGCAGCAGTACGGCCCGTGGCGGCGCGCCTTCGAGAACCAGGCGGCCCTCGACCACGTCATCTACGCCGAGATCGCCGAGCGCCGCGCGGCCGCCGACCTGGAGGAGCGGACCGACGTGCTCTCCCAGCTGCTGCGGGTCCGCGACGAGGACGGCTCCGGCCTGACCGACGAGGAGCTGCGCGACCAGCTGGTCACCCTCCTGCTCGCCGGGCACGAGACCACCGCGACCGCGCTCGCCTGGACGCTGCACGAGCTGGGCAAGGACCCGGCCCAGGAGGCCAAGGCGCGCGCCGCCGCCCTGCGCGGCGACGACGACTATCTGGAGGCGGTGCTCAAGGAGTCGATGCGGCTGCACCCGGTGATCCCGATGGTGGTGCGCCACCTGATGGAGCCGGCGACGATCGGTGGCATCGACCTCCCGGCTGGGGCCAACGTCGCCGCGTCGATCATCCTGGCCCACTCCTCAGAGGCCAGCCACCCCGACCACGCGCGCTTCCGCCCGGAGCGGTTCACCGAGGGCGAGATCGCCACGAACACCTGGATCCCCTTCGGCGGCGGGGTCCGGCGCTGCATCGGCGCCGGCTTCTCGCTGATGGAGGGCGTCGCGGTGCTGCGCGAGGTGCTCACGGCGTACGACGTCGCCCTGCCGCCCCACGCCCGCGAGGTGCCCAAGGTCCGCAACATCACCTCGGTCCCGCGCCACGGCGCGCGGATCGTGGTCTCTACGCGCTGAACGGCCGGTTCGGCTCGGTCGGCGTGGACAGCAGGTCGCGGAGGTAGGCGTAGAAGCCGGCCGCGTCGGCCCGCTCGATCACCGAGGCGTTGGGCTCCAGCCCGTGCACTCCCCAGGACATGGCCGAGTAGCCGCGGGTGAGCTCGGAGCTCGCCTCGACCGCGACGTGGTAGTCCGCGGCCTCGGTCACCAGCTCGGGGTGCAGCAGGACCGCCACCGAGAGCGAGTCCGGGTGGGTGGTGCCGGGGATGCCGACGCTCTCGTCGAACTCCAGGGTCGGACCGCAGACCTGGAGGAAGAACCGCGAGAGCGGGGTGCCGAGCGTGTCGATCTCGGCGAGCTGCTGGCGGCTGAACACGGCGTCATCGAGGGTCAGCGGCGCCCACGGCACGACGGTGATGTCGAAGCCGGCCTCGAAGACCACCTTGGCGGCGTCCGGGTCGACGTAGAAGTTGAACTCCGCCGCCGCGGTGATGTTGCCGCGGGCGTTGTTGGACCCGCCCATGATCACCAGCCGCTTGACGTTGCGGACGAACTCGGGGTCCTTCACCGCCGCCATCGCGATGTTGGTCAGCGGGCCGATCGCGACCACGGAGATCTCGCCGGGTGCCTCGGCGGTCATCCGGATCAGCGCGTCCACGGCGTGCTCGGTCTCCGTGCCGGTGTCGGTGAAGTCCATGGCCAGACCGCCGACGCCGTCGCTGTGCACGTTCTCGGCCGAGACCCACGGCACGACGAGCGGCCGGCGGCAGCCGAGGTGGATCGGCACCTCGCCGAGCCGGCCGAGGGCGTTGAGGGTGAGGTGGGCGTTGCGCACCTGCTGGTCGAAGCCGACGTTGCCGGCCACCATCGTCAGCGCGCGCAGGTCGGCCTCGGGGTCGAGCATGCCGACGATGATGGCGACGCAGTCGTCCTGCGCGGTGTCGGTGTCGAGGATGAACGGGACCACGGTGGTCTCCTCACAGGGTTCAGTCGCGGGTGAGCAGGGACGTGACGCGCAGGCGGTCCGAGCGGATCCAGACGTCGGAGTACTCGATCGGCGTGCCGCTCGCGAGGTAGGTGATCTGCTCCAGGTGCTGCAGGGGATGCCCCGCAGGCACGTCGAGCGCGGCGGCCCGCACGTCGTCGGCGGAGGTCGCGGCGAAGGTCCGCCGCCCGCTGGCGATCTGCAGCGCGTACCGGGACGCGAGCACGCCGAAGAGCGTCGTCGTGGTGAAGTCGACCTCGTCGAGACCCGGAGCCAGGTCGGTGCGCACGTAGTTCTCCAGGTAGGCCACCGGGCCCTCGTCGGTGCCGCGCAGGCGCACCAGGCGAAGCACCTGCTGATCGGCCGGGGTGTGCAGCAGCGCGGCGATCGGGGCCGGCGGGGTGAAGAGCCGGCACTCGATGACCTGGGTGCTCAACGGGGTGCCGTGGTCGGCGAAGTCCTCGGCCAGACTGGTCAGCTTCTGCGCGATGGCCGGCTCCACGACGGTGGAGGTGACGAACGTGCCCTTGCCGCGCACCTGCACCAGCGCGCCCTCGGCGATCAGCGTCGCGAGCGCCCGCCGCAGCGTGCCGCGGCTCACCCCGAGGGCGGCGGCCAGCTCGGGCTCGGTCTGGAGCCGGTAGTGCGCAGGCCACTCGCCGCTGGCGATCTTCTGGCGCAGCCAGTCGGAGATGCGGGCGTGCAGCGTGCCCGGTCCCTCCGCGCCGAAGCCGCCCGCTGGCGCGTCCATCAGTAGCTCTCGGTGTCGGCGTTGGCGGTGCCGGTGACGATCGCGACCCCGGCACTGCTGCCGACCTTGGCCGCGCCCGCCTCCAGCAGGGCCACGATCTGCTCGCGGGTCTTGATCGAGCCGGACGCCTTGACCAGTACGCCGGGCGCGGCGTGCTCGACCAGGTAGCGGACGCTCTCCGGGCTGGCGACCTCGATCGCGCCGCTGCTGGCGTTCTTGAGGTACGCCGCCCCGGCCTCGCAGGCCAGCTCGACGGCGGCCGCGCGCTCGGTCTCCGTGAGCAGTGGCAGCTCGAGCATCACCTTGACCGGCACGCCGGCCGCGCGGACGACCCCGGCGATGTCCTCGCGGAACCCGGCGTGGTCGCCGCTCTTGAGCCAGCCGACCTGGACCCCGATGTCGAGCTCACGCGCGCCGAGCCGGACCAGCTCGGCGGCCTCGGCGGCCTTGCCGGCACTGGTCATCACGCCGACGGTGGGGAAGTCGAGGGCCGAGGCGACGGTGATCCCGGTCCCGGCCAGGACCTCGGCGGTGAGGCCGACCCAGGAGCCGGCGACCATCGCGGCGTCGAAGCCGTGCTCCACGCACTGCTCGGCGTGCGCGATGCTCTCGGCCCGGGTGGTGCCGACGGCGATCAGGGTGTGCTGGATGTAGCGGGCCAGCTCCCGGGGAGCGAGCGAGGCGTAGTCGGTCATGGTCGTCCTTCGTGTCAGGGGTGCGGTCACGCCTGGTCGAGCTCGGCGCGGTAGGGGAGGGCGGGGATCACCTCGTGATGGGCGACCGTGTGGGCGCCGACGCGGGTCGCGAACGCCGCGGCCTCGGCGACGGACCGGCCGGCGGCCAGCTCGACGGCGAGGGCCGCGGTGAAGGAGTCCCCGGCGCCGGTCGTGTCCACGACGCGCGTCGCCGGTGTCGCGGGGACCTCCGTGACGCCGGTGTCGTCGTGGATCAGGGCGCCGTCGGCGCCCAGCGTGAGCACCACGGTCGCGCCGCCGCGCTCGTGCAGCATCCGGGCCAGCTCGCTCGCAGGCGTGGGGCTCTGCGGATCGAGCCCGAGCAGGATCGCCGCCTCGGTCTGGTTGGGGGTGAGCACGTCGATGAACGACCAGGCCTCGTCGTCGATCGCGTGGGCGGGAGCCGGGTTGAGCAGCGTCCTGGTGCCGGCCTCGTGGGCGACGCGGAGCGCGGTCATGGCGGTGTCGAGTGGGATCTCCAGGGAGACCACGGCGATGTCGGCGTCGGCGAGCCGCGGGGCGAAGTCGTGGACGTGGCCGGGCCGGAGGTGGTCCAGGGCCCCGGTGGCGATGACGATGCGGTTCTCGCCGCTCGGCTCGACCAGGATCATCCCGACCATGGTGGTCGCCGGCGCGTGCAGGACGGCCGAGGCGTCGACACCCTCGGTCTCCCAGAGCTCGTGGGCCGCCCGCCCCAGGTCGTCCTCGCCGACCGCGGTCAGCAGGGCCACCTCGGCGCCCAGCCGGCTCGCCCCGACCGCCTGGTTGGAGCCCTTGCCGCCCGGCCCCGCGGAGTACTCCCCGCCGAGCAGGGTCTCGCCGGCCACCGGAACCCGGGGAAGCCGCATCGTCATCCCCACGCCGTACGCGCCCACCACGGCCACCCGCATCGGATCACTCCTTCATGTGTATGGACAACCATAGACATGAAGGGAGACAGGGGTCAACGCGAGACGGCCCTCCGGCGGCCTCAGGGCATCCGGGCCCGCACCTCGTCCTCGGTGAGGCCGTAGTCCTCCAGGGAGTACGTGTGCGACGGGCGCCGCCCGCCCTGGCGCGACTCGGCGTCGATGCGGGTGACCTCGGCGTCGACGGCCGCGGTCCACTCCAGGCCGAAGGCGTCGTAGATGCCGCGCGTGGTGCCGACGGGGTCGGCCACGAACTCGTCGTACTCGACGTCGACGAACTGCTCGGCGGGGTACTTCGTGCGCGCCTCGGCGAAGGACGTCACCGAGCGGGAGAGCAGGTCGAGCTGGGTGCGGCCGATCACCTCGCCGGTGTAGACGTCCGACCAGCCGGCGGTCGCCTCGGCCGACAGCGAGCAGGCGGAAGCCATCGCCACGACGGGGTCGCGGTGCGTCTGCACGATCAGCGCGTCGGGGTAGACCGCCATGATCGCGTCGAGCGCCACCAGGTGCGAGGGGTTCTTGAGCACCCAGCGCTTGTCGGTGTCGTTGAGGCCGATCAGCTGGAGGTTCTGCTTGTGCCGCTGGTAGGCGTCGGTCCAGTCCTGCTCGGCCAGCCACGCGGCGTACTCCGGCACGTAGGCCAGCGACTCGTAGCTGATCGACTTGCCGGACTGGCGCAGGATCCGCCAGCACTCCTCGACCGAGGCGGCGTCCATGTAGTGGATGCCCATGAACTCGGGGTTGTCGATGTGGTGCTCGGAGAACGCCGCGTTGAGGGCGTTGTAGATCGGGTTGTCCGCCCAGGTCTCCCGCGGCGGGCGCGGCTGGGGCACCTCGGTCAGCCACTGCTCCAGGCCCTGGCTGGCCGGGTCAGCGGTCAGCAGCCGGTGCAGCGCGGTGGAGCCGGTGCGGGTGAGACCGCAGACGAAGACCGGGCGCTCGATGGCGACCTCGGCGTACGACGGGTTCTCCTTGAACCCGTGCTCGGAGAGGAGTCGTCCCACCAGCGCGCTCTTGATCATGGTGCGCTGCATGTAGTTGCCCTCGGGCGTGAGGCCGCCGTGGCGGGTCAGGTCGTCGACCAGGAGCCGCAGGCCCTCCTCGTGGCCGGCGCCGCCGAAGTCCGAGAGGCCGGTCGTGCGGACCGCTGCCGCCGCGATGTCGTCGTACGTGCCCAGATCCGGGCGGGTGCGGGGGGCCATCGGCTCAGTACCCGTGGAACTCGCCGCAGGAGACGTCCAGGCAGACGCCGCTGACCGCGGAGGCGAGGTCGGAGGTCAGGAAGAGCGTCGCCCGGGCCACCTCCTCCGGCGTGGCCAGCCGCTTGAGGTCGGTGCGGTCGGCGATCTCGCGGTAGATGTCGTCGTGGCTCACGCCGCGCTCGCTGGCCATCCAGTCGAAGTACGCCTTGTTGACGTCCTCGTAGATCCAGCTCGGCGCCACCGAGTTCACCCGGATGCCGCGCGGGCCGAGCTCGGTGGCCAGCGAGGAGCTGAGGTGGATCAGCGCGCCCTTGGTGAGCTTGTAGCCGGAGTACTCCGGCTGCGACTGCCGCAGCACCGCGGAGTTGACGTTGATGATCGAGCCCTCGGAGGCCGACAGCGCGTCGGCGAAGAGCGTCGAGAGGCGCAGCGGGGCGAAGGCGTTGGTCTCCATCGAGGTGCGCAGCGCGTCGTGGTCGACCGTGGTCAGCGGCGCCATCGGCGGGATCGCGAAGGCGTTGTTGATCAGGCAGTCGACCCGGCCGAACTCCTCCAGGGAGGCGTCGACCAGCGCCTGGCAGGCGTCCTGGTCGTTGATGTCGGTGGGTACGACGAGCGCGCGGCGACCGTGCGAGCGGACGACCTCGGCCATCTTGTCCAGCCGCTTCTGGGTCCGTGAGACGAGCACCAGGTCGGCGCCCATCCTCGCGGCCTCCTCGCCGAGCGAGCGGCCCAGCCCGGGGCCGACCCCGGACAAGACGATGACCTTGTTGTCGAGCAGGTTCACGAAATCATCCTTCTGGCGATGCCGACCTGGCGGTCGGCGATACGGGCCGCGTACGCGGACGGACCTATCTGGTTCTCGGCATGGAACGGCAGGCGGGCGGGGAGGTCGGCGAAGGGCACGACCTCGACCTTGGGTCCGTCCTGCTCCGTGAGCGCGCGGGAGAGACGCTGCCAGCGCAGCATCATCACGCCCCGCGAGTGGCCGCAGGTCTCCAGCCAGTTGGCGATGCCGGGGTTCCGCTCGCTCACGACGTACCGGTAGAAGCCGTCGGGATCGGCGACGGACTGGGACTTGTTGAGCGCGGTCTGGTGGTGCTCGTAGTCGGTGGAGACGTACCAGCGCGAGCCGATCTGGATCGCCTGGTAGGGGCACTCGCTGACCGGCACGGTGACGATCATCGCCTCGTCGTCGCCGAGCGAGTAGTGGCCGATGGAGGAGAACTGCGAGGCCAGCCCGCCGGGCGTGGAGGCCGGCACGGTGAGCGTGTTGACCGGCTCCTTGTAGGTGAACCACTCCGGGAAGGCGAACCAGGTCTTGATCCTGCCGGTGAGCATCTTCGCGGCGACGCCGTACCGCTTGGCCACGCGCTCGGGGGTCAGCGCGGCCCTGGGCTGGCCGGCGGTGTCGAGCCGCTGGATGCGCAGCTGTCCGCGCTCCTCGGTCGTCCAGTCGTCGTAGACCTCGCGCACGATCAGCGTCGCGCCCTTGCCCAGCCCGAGCTCGGGGCCGAAGCGCCACTCGAAGCTGCCGTCCTCGGCGACGTCGAGCTCGCGGTCGTCGAAGGCCGCGACGGTGTGGGGCGCGCCCTCGGCGGAGTAGGTGCCGTCCATGATCTGGAAGGACAGGTCGGTGGTGGTGCCGCGCACCCCGGAGACGACGTACGACGCGTCCGGCGCCAGGTAGGCGTTGAAGTAGACCGCGTCGGGGTTGTCGAGCCCCTGGCGGGAGTACTGGTGCGTCGGGTTGATGAGCACCGGGTGCTCCAGGTCGTAGTCGAACGCCATCTGCAGCGCGGACCGGATGCTCCCGGCCAGATAGTCGTACCCCTCTGCTATCTCTTGGGCCCGGTCCTGGCCGGAGATCTCGAACGGCGGGTTCGCGATGAGCCGCTCGGCCTCGCGGACGGCCGCGGCGAAGGCCTCGACGCCGTCGGTCAGCGTCTCGTCAGGGGATGCCAAGGCTCAGCCGACCTTGCCGATGATGCTGTCGGCGTAGCGGTTGAGGTTGTCGATCTTGGTCTGCAGCGGCTCGGTGTCGGCGCCCTTGATGTAGGGCACCCGGAAGCCGACGATGCAGTCGGTGACGCCCTTGTCCTCCAGCCGCTTGATGCCGTCCAGGTCGTAGGCGTCGTAGGAGATGACGTGGACCTCGAAGTCGTCGCGGTCGTCGCCCTCTGCCTTGCGGATCTCGGCGATGCGGGTGAGCAGCCGGTCCAGCTCCTCGCCGTCGCCGCCCGCGTGCATCCAGCCGTCGCCCTTGAGCACGGCCCGGCGCAGCGCGGCGTCGGCGTGGCCGCCGACCAGCAGCGGGATGGGCTCGGGCGCGGCCGGGGTCTGCTTCAGCGGCGGGAAGGAGTAGAACTCCCCGTCGTACCCGAAGAACTCGCCGGAGGTCAGGCCGCGCAGGATGTCGATGCACTCGTCCATCCGCTTGCCGCGCCGCTCCCACGGCACGCCCATGGCCTCGAAGTCCTCGGGCCACGGCGAGAGCCCGATGCCCAGGCCCAGGCGGTTGTTCGAGAGGAACGCGATCGAGGAGGCCTGCTTGGCGACCAGCACCGGCGGCCGGATCGGCAGCTTCAGCACGAACGGCGTGAACCGGAGCGTGCTGGTGTGCGCGGCGAGGTGGGTCACCAGGGTCATCGTCTCGATGAACTCCTTGTCCTCCAGGAACTCCCGGTCACCGGTGTCGGTGTAGGGGTACTTGGAGTCCGACTCCTTCGGGTAGATCAGGGAGTCGGCCACGGTCATCGAGGTGTAGCCGGCGGCCTCGGCAGCCTGCGCGAGCGGAGCGTAGAAGCTGGCCTGGGTCATCGCCTCGGCGTAGGTGAAACGCATGGGCCAACACTAGAACCTGTTCCAGTTTTCTGCCAGAGTCCGTTCATGGACGCTCACCCCATGACAAGCCGGCAGATCGGTGACCGCTTCGAGATCGAGGACCTGCTGGTCCGCTACACGCGGGCCATCGACACCGGTGAGTGGGATCGGCTCGACGAGGTCTTCACCCCCGATGCCGCGATCGACTACACCGAGAGCGGCGGCATCGCGGGGTCCTATCCCGAGGTCAAGGAGTGGCTGGCGCAGATGCTGCCGCTCTTCCCGCGGCGCATGCACATGCTCGGCCAGCGGGAGGTCGTGGTCGACGGGGACACCGCGACCGTGGCGGCGTACTTCGACAACCCGATGATCATGCCCCGCCCGGACGGAACCGAGCAGATCGTCGAGATCGGCGGGCTCTACCACCACGAGCTGGTCCGCACCGAGGCCGGCTGGCGCTCCCGCCGCCTGGTCGAGGAGCTGGTCTGGAAGCGCGGGATCTGAGCGCGAGCCCTATCCTGACCGAGTGCAGGGTGACGACGAGGTCGAGCTCGGCGGGGGTCTCGAGGACGAGCACGCCCCCGCTGCCGGCCCGCGCGAGGAGCGGCAGCGCGAGATCCGCGACGCGCTGCTCAAGGCGCTCGGCGTCGTGGTCGCGATCGCGGTGGTCATCTGGCTGGGCTCGTGGGTGATGGTCAAGGCGCTCGGCCTCGACGAGGTCGAGACCACCGGCCCGGCGGTCAAGGTCCAGCCGGTCACGCCGCTGCCGACCACCGCGCTGCCGGTGCCCTCCGGCTCTCCCGACGGCACCGCCGGCCCGGGCGAGGAGGAGACCGAGGAGCCCACGGAGGAGCCGACGCCGTCGAGCGCCCCGACGACCGGCGACCTCTACCTCAGCGTCAGCCCCGTCATCGTCGACCCGATGGAGCGGATCAACCTGACCGGGCAGTGGCCCGGCCACGACGCGGTCGGCCTGGTGGTGCAGCGCTTCGAGGGCGGCAAGTGGGCCGACTTCGGGGTGCAGACCCAGGTCAAGGTGGGCACGTTCGACACCTACGTGATGACCGGGCGGACGGGCAATCAGAAGTTCCGCGTCTTCGACCCGAGCAGCAACACGGCGTCCAACGAGGTGACCGTCACCGTCGGGTGACCGCTCGTTCACCGCGGGCCGCAGATCGTTGTCATTTCGCGACCAACGAGTGCTGCGCGCCCCCGCTCGACGGGTCTACGTTCGGCTGATGCCGACCCTTCGATCCGACGAGGGGTCCTGTAGGTGAGGTGACTGACGTGCACAAGAGGTTGCGCATCTGGTCGGCACTCGGTGCCGGCGTGGTTCTGGCGCTCGTGGTGAGTGCCTGTGGCTCGGACTCGGACGACGGCGGCTCAGGCGACACGACCTCCGGAGGCTCGTGGACGCTCGGCACGACCGAGACGATCACGGCCATGGATCCGGCCGGTTCCTACGACATGGGCTCGTGGAACATGCAGTACAACATCTTCCAGCAGCTGGTGAACATCCCGGCCAACGGCAGCGAGCCGGAGCCCGACGCGGCCACCTGCACGCAGGACGACCCGAAGACCGTCACCTGCAAGCTGGAGAGCGGGCTGAAGTTCTCCAACGGCGACGACCTCACCTCCTCCGACGTGCTCTTCTCCTTCAAGCGCAACGTCGAGATCGCCGACCCGAACGGCTCCTCGGTGCTGCTCGGCTCGATCAGCAACGGCGACGAGAAGAGCCCGGCGCTGGCCGAGGGCGCGATCGAGACGCCGGACGACTCGACCGTCGTCTTCCACCTCAACCAGCCGGACCTCACCTTCATGAAGGTGCTGACCACGGCGACCGCGTCGATCGTCGACGAGGACGTCTTCCCGGCCGACAAGCTGCTGGGCGACGACCAGGTCGTCGGCTCCGGCCCGTACAAGCTCTCCCAGTACAAGGCCGGTGAGCAGGCCGTGCTGGAGACCAACGCCGAGTACGACGGCGCGCGCAAGGCCAAGGCCGACAAGGTCTTCATCCAGTACTTCAACGACGCCCCGCCGCTGAAGCAGGCCGTGGAGTCCGGCCAGGTCGACATCGCCTGGCGCACGCTCAGCCCGACCGACCTCAACTCGCTGCGCGACGGCGGCAAGGTCGACGTCATCGAGGGCAAGGGCTCGGAGTTCCGCTACTGGGTGTGGCAGCTGAGCACCGAGGCCGGCAAGCAGAAGGCCGTCCGCCAGGCGGCCGCGCAGCTCATCGACCGCGACACGATCGCCAAGGACGCCTACGACGGCGTCGTCACCCCGTCGTACTCGATCGTGCCCCCGGGCTTCTCCGGCCAGAAGGACTCCTTCAAGGAGAAGTACGGCGACCCGAGCGTCGACGCGGCGAAGAAGATCCTCACCGACGCCGGCGTGCAGACCCCGGTGAAGCTGACCGTCGGCTACACGCCCACGCACTACGGGCCGAACGCGGTGGACGAGGCGAACGAGCTGGTCGACCAGCTCAACTCCTCGGGCCTGTTCCAGGCCAAGACCGACAATGCCGAGTGGGAGCAGTACCAGACGCTCTACAAGGAGGGTGTCTACGACATCTTCATCCTGGGCTGGTACCCCGACTTCCTGGACGCCGACAACTACCTCACGCCGTTCCTGCGCAACGGCGGCTTCTTCCAGAACAACTACAAGAGCGAAGAGGTCAACACGCTGCTCGACCAGCAGCTCGGTGAGGCCGACCCGGACAAGCGCAACGCGATCATCGAGCAGATCCAGGACATCGTGGCCGAGGACGTGCCGCTGATCCCGTCGTGGAACGGCAAGAACATCGCGGTGGCCAGCAAGAAGATGAACGGCGTGGAGGACACCCTCGACCCGACGTACATCTTCCGCTTCTGGATGATCAGCAAGAGCTGATCGAGGGCTACTCTCGACAGGCCCGGGCACACGCTGCCCGGGCCTGTCGGGCCGCTGAGGGGGAGGAGGGTCGATGAGCGCCACGGCGGGCTCGTTGCCGCGGTACGTCGCCATCCGGCTGCTGCTGGTGATCCCGATGATGTGGGTCCTGCTCACCATCGTCTTCTTCCTGCTCCGGGTGGCACCCGGAGACCCGGTCTCCTCGGCGCTGGGCGGCAAGCTCGACGCCGACGCCCTGGAGGCCCGCAAGGCCGCGCTGGGCATGGACCGGCCGCTGATCGTGCAGTACCTCGACTACCTGGGCGACGCCGCCCGGCTCGACTTCGGCAACGCGATCACCAACAACCGGCCGGTCACCCAGATCATCACCGACAACGGCGGCGCCACCCTGACGCTGACGATCGGGGCCTTCCTCTTCGCGCTCGCGGTGGGCATCCCCCTGGGCCGGTACGCCGGGCGCTACCGCGACACCGTCTCCGACGCGTTCATCCGCATCTTCGGCGTCGTGGCCTACGCCGCGCCGGTCTTCTGGGTCGGGATCATGCTGGTGATCCTGGTCGGCAAGGTGCTGCCCAACTGGCCGACGTACGACATCGCCTCGCCGGAGGTGAAGTTCACCGTCCCGGCGCACACGCACATCCTGTTGGTGGACTCGCTCTTCTGGGGTGGCCCCGACGACTTCCTCGACGTGCTGCAGCACCACGTGCTGCCGTGCCTGACCCTCGGCCTGCTGCTCTCCGGCGTGATCATCAGGCTGGTCCGGGTGAACATCATCCAGACGATGAAGGGCGACTATGTCGAGGCGGCGCGCGCCCGGGGCATCCCCGAGCGCCAGGTGGTGCGCCGGCACGCCTTCCGCAACGCGCTGGTGCCGGTCATCACCGTGGTCGGCCTCCAGGTCGCGCTGACCATGTCCGGCGCGGTGCTCACCGAGAACACCTTCAACTGGCCGGGCCTGGGCAACGTGCTGGTCGACTACATCAACGGCCGCGACTACATCGCCGTCCAGGGCATCGTCACGTTCCTGGCGATGGTGGTCGTGGTGGTCAGCGTGGTCGTGGACATCATCAACGCCCTGGTCGACCCGAGGGTGAGGTACTGAAGATGAGGAAGCTCCTCCGCACCGTGTGGAACACCCAGGGCCTGGCTCGGTGGATGTTCCTCATCGGCATCGCGATCGCCGCGGTCTTCCTGCTGTTCGCGATCTTCGCGCCCTGGATCGCGCCGTACGACTTCGCCCAGCGCAGCGTCGACGGGGTGAAGTTCCCCAAGCTCGGGCCGCCGTCCTCCGCGCACCCGCTGGGCACCAACGACCAGTTCTACGACATCGCCTCGCGGGTGATCTGGGGGGCGCGCACCGCCCTCGAGGTCATCGTGCTCTCGGTGGTCTTCTCCGCCGTGATCGGCGTGCCGCTCGGCCTGATCTCGGGCTTCGTCGGCGGCTGGTTCGACCGGATCACCGTCTTCCTGATGGACGCCCTCTACGCGTTCCCCTCGCTGCTGCTGGCGATCGTCTTCTCGTTCCTGCTGCGCGAGCGGCTCGGCGGTGGCGTGATGGCGGCGGCCCTGTCGTTGACGGCGATCTACGTCCCGCAGTACTTCCGGGTGGTCCGCAACACCACGGTGTCGGCTCGCGAGGCGACGTACGTCGAGGCGGCGCGGGCCATCGGCGCGAAGCCCTTCACGATCATGCGCAAGTACCTCTTCGGCAACGTCGTGCAGTCGGTCCCGGTCATCGGCACCCTCAACGCCGCCGACGCGCTCTCCACCCTGGCGGCGCTGGGCTTCCTCGGGCTCGGCATCCAGCCGACCGAGGCGGCGGAGTGGGGCTACGACCTCAGCCGCGCACTGGACGACGTGCAGGCCGGCACGTGGGGCCCGTCCATCTGGCCGGCGATGGCGATCATCACCCTGGTGACCGCGTTGACCCTGGTCGGCGAGGGCCTCAACGAGACGGTCAACCCCGCGCTGCGGCGGCGCCGGCTGCGCGCGGTGACCTTCTCCTCCGGGCGTGAGGAGGTGCGGTCGTGAGCGACGTACCCGTCCTCGAGGCGCGCGACCTGCGCGTCTGGTACGGCACGGAGCGAGGGGCCGTGCGTGCCGTCGACCAGGTGAGCTTCTCCATCGGCAAGGGCGAGATCCTCGGCCTGGTGGGCGAGTCCGGCTGCGGCAAGTCCACGCTCGGTCGCGGTCTCATCGGCCTGCTGCCCGACGGCGCCGCGCGCGACGGCGAGCTGCGCTTCCTGGGCACCGACATGCTGCGGCTCGCCCCGCGCGAGCAGCACGCCATGCGCGGACGCGATCTCGGCATGATCTTCCAGGAGCCGCTGACCCGGCTGAACCCGCTGATGCGGATCTCCGAGCACTTCGCCGAGACCCTGCGCGCCCACGAGGGCGGCATCGGCAAGGACGAGATCGAGCGCCGCTCGCTGGAGGCCCTGCGGGTGATGGGCATCCCGCCGACGCGCTACCGCGCCTACCCGCACGAGTTCTCCGGCGGCATGCGGCAGCGGCTGATGATCGCGCTCACCCTGGTGCTGCGCCCGGCCTTCGTCGTCGCCGACGAGCCGACCACGGCGCTGGACGTGCTGGTCGAGGCGCAGATCATCCGGATCCTGCACGACCTGCGCCGCGAGTTCGACACCTCGCTGCTGCTGATCACCCACAACCTCGGCATCGTCGCCGAGGCCTGCGACCGCGTCGCGGTGATGTACGCCGGGGAGATCGTGGAGATCGGCGACGCACGCGAGGTCTTCGCCAACCCGCGGCATCCCTACACCCGCGAGCTGCTGCGTTCGACGATCTCGCTGCGTACGACGGGCCTGAACTACATCGACGGCGCGCCGCCGGACCTGGTCGAGCCGCCGCCGGGCTGTCACTTCCACCCGCGCTGCCCGGACGCGATGAACGTCTGCGCCGCCCGCTCGCCGCAGGAGAGCCGCTACGGCAGCGCGCTGGTGCGCTGCTGGGCCGTCGACCAGGCCGCCGGCCGCGTCGACCTGGACCCGGTCGAGGCCGCGCCTCTGGAGCGGAAGGAGCTGGCCGTTGCCGACGAAGCCTGACGCCGCCCCCGGGACGGCCCCGATCATGGAGGTCTCCGACCTCGACATCCACTTCCAGCTGCAGGGCAACGCGCTCTCGCGCCTGCTGGGCCTGAGCCAGCGCACGGTCAAGGCGGTCGACGGGGTCAGCCTCCAGCTGCGCCGCGGCGAGGTGCTCGGCCTGGTCGGCGAGTCCGGCAGCGGCAAGACCACGCTCGGCCGCGCTCTGCTCGGCCTGGTGCCCGCGACCGGCGGAGGGATCACCTACCACTCCGCGACCCACGGTGCCCAGGACGTGACCTCCCTGCGGGGCGCCGCACTGCGCCGGTTGCGGACCGACCTGCAGATGGTCTTCCAGGACCCACACGCCGCGCTCAACCCCTCGATGACCATCGAGGAGGCCGTCGGTCACCCGCTGCGGATCCATGGCGTCGCCAAGGGCGAGGAACTGCGCCACCTGGTGGCCGACGCCCTGGAGCGGGTCGGCCTGTCCCCGGTGGAGCGCTTCTTGTCGAAGTACCCCGCCGACCTGTCCGGCGGCCAGAAGCAGCGCGCGGTCATCGCCCGCGCGATCATCCTCGGCCCGCAGCTGCTGGTGGCCGACGAGCCGGTCTCGATGCTGGACATGAGCGTCCGCGCCAAGATCCTGCAGCTGATGCTCGACCTCAAGGCCGACCTCGGCCTGACCTACGTCTACATCACCCACGACCTGGCCAGCGCCAAGTACGTCTGCGACCGGATCGCCATCATGTACCTCGGCCGGATCGTCGAGATCGGCGAGACCGAGGAGATCTTCGCCCACCCGCGGCACCCGTACACCCAGGCGCTCCTCCGCGCGATCCCCGAGCCCGACCCGGAGCGGATGGTCCCGCGCGACCTGCCGCGTGGTGAGATCCCCGACGCGGCCAACCCGCCGATGGGCTGCTCCTTCCACCCGCGCTGCAGCCAGGCGTTCGCCGACTGCGGCTGGGAGTCGCGCGACCTCCGCGCGGTGATCGAGGAGCACTGGACCCGGCGTACCCCCGAGGAGTACGAGACCGAGCGCGCTCTCGTCGGCGACCTCGACGCGCTCGACGAGCCGGCCACGACCGTCACGATCGGGGCGTCCTCGCCGGCGGAGATCCGCGCTCTCTTCGACCGGATGCGCGCGGAGCGGCCCGACGAGCCGCTGTGGAGCGGCGTCGAGGCGATCGATGACACCGAGCAGGGCGTGCGCGTCGCCTTCCGCCCCGGCACCGACCCCGCGTTGCGTCGTAGCGGCGCCGTCGACGTCGCCTGTCTGCTCTACCCGGACGAGTCGGGGGCTTAGGCCTAGGCCCCCACGGCATCGAGGCGATGCCGCACGCCGGCCGGCGCTCTGAGTCTCACGTCACGTCGGAGAGTGCCCACGTGCCGCCGGTTCCTCGGCGAACCCTGACGTGACCCCGGTCATAGCGATCCATTGACGCGTCGAGCCTTCGGCTGTAGGATATTTTGACAACTATCAAATGACGGAAGCGCCGAACTCCACTCCTGATCACCGGGGGGAGTCAGCGTGCCGGACCATTCACCGAGGGGTGTCCAGCCCCGCAAGGCGAGGATCGACGGATGTTCAGAGGAATTTCTGTTCTGGTACTAAGCGGAGTCGTCGCGGGTGCGCTCGCGGCCTGTGGCTCGTCCTCGGATGAGCCCAGCTCGGGAGAGATCAAGGCGGGCACGACTATCAACGTGTCCACCTGGGGTGGCGTGTGGACGGATGCCGAGAAGGAGTTCTTCGGCGACCCCTTCACCAAGGAGACCGGCATCAAGGTCAACTATCAGGTCGCGGGCAACTCGCCGATGGCTCCGGCGCTGCTGCAGGCCCAGTCGGGCAAGGTCTCCCTGGACCTCGTCTTCGCCGAGAACGCCGAGGTCATGTTGGAAGAGGACCTTCTCGCCGACTTCCCCGACGACCTCATGGACGTCTTCGCCGAGAATCTGCGCGAGGACAGCTACACCGACAACATCATGAAGATGGGAACCACGGCGACGATCCTCGTGTGCAATCCCGACGTCATGAAGAAGTGTCCGACGAACCCGGCCGAGTTCTGGGACGTCGAGAACTTCCCGGGTCCGCGGGCGATCACCAACACGTCCTACATGGCGATGTTCCCGGCGCTGGTCGCTGACGGCGTGGCTCCTGAGGACGTCTACCCGATGGACATCGACCGAGCGATGGACAAGCTGGACGAGATCAAGAAGGACATCAAGGTCTGGCCCTCCTCCGGCGCCGAGCAGCAGCAGGTCCTCATCGACAAGGAGGTCGGGGCCGCGATCATGTGGAACGGCCGCGCCTTCGTCGTGAAGCGGGACAACATCCCGAACCTGGAGCTCTACTGGGAGGGCACGTCCCGGTCCGACGCGGACGGCATCGTGGTCATGAAGGACGCGCCGAACAAGGCGGCCGCTCTCAAGTACGTCCAGTGGATCGCCGAGCACCCCGAGAACCAGGCGAAGTGGACCGAGGCGCTGACCTACCCGACGCCGACCAAGGAGCTGCTGAGCCTCATCCCGCCCGAGATCGCGGAGGCGCTGCCCACGGCCCACGAGGAGAACGTCGCCCAGGACGACCGGTGGATCGCCGAGCACACCTCGGATCTCCAGAAGGTCTGGAAGCAGTTCCTGGCCGGCTGAGAATAGGATTCATCGATGAGTACCGTGTCTCATACGACGTCTGCGGCCCGCGCGCCCAGGTCCGGCAAGGCCCGGACCTGGAGCGCGGAGCGCGGGACCGGGGTCGGTCTGCTCCTGTCCGGACCGATGCTGCTGCTGATCCTCGCCCTCTTGCTGCTTCCGCTCGTGCGGTTGATCAGCATCGCCCTGGGAGAGCCGGACGGATTCGGGAACATCACCGAGTTCTTCGCGATCGGCGCCAACAGCCGGGTGATGGCGACGACCTTCCTGGACTCGGCCCTCGTGGCCGTGCTGTGCGTCCTGGTGGGTGCCGTCGTGGCGTGGTGTCTTCGGACCACGACGAGTCGCCTGATGGCGGGCATGCTCTGGACGGCCATGCTCCTGCCGTTCCTGATGGGCACCGTGACGAAGCTGTACGCCATCACGGTTCTCCTCGAGACCCACGGTCTCGTCAACAGGATCATTCTCGCGACCGGCCTGCGTGACGAGCCGTTCCCGTTGCTCTACAACCAGTTCGCGGTGGTCACGGGAATGACCTACCAGATGCTTCCGTACGCCGTGCTTCCACTGCTGGCCGGCTTCTACACCGTGGATCTCGGCTTGGTGCAGGCGGCCGAGAGCCTCGGCGCCAGCCGGCTCCGAGCGTTGGCCAGCACCGTGATCCCCCTGACCGTGCCGAGCCTCCTGGCGAGCTTCACCGTCGTGTACATCATCAGCGTGGGCTTCTTCCTCACGCCGGTGCTCCTCGGCGGAGCGACCGCGCCGTTCACCTCGTCGCTCATCGCCCAGGACATCTTCGAGTTCTACGACATCAACGCCGCTGCCGTCTCGGCGCTGATCCTGCTCATCGGCAGCCTTCTGGTGATCGGCCTGACCTACGCCGTGGTCGGACGCGAGCGCCTGGCACGGGCTGTGACCTCATGAGCACCCGGATCCAGCGGACTCGACCAGCAGTGGTGCTCGGCGGACTCGAGCTGCTGCTGAAGGTGGGCGTGATCGCCTTCATGCTGGCGCCGGCGCTCCTGGTCGTGGTGCTGTCCTTCTCGGCCGAGAAGAACTTCACCTTCCCGCCCAGGTCGTGGGGATGGAACCAGTACTCGGACCTGTTCGGGTCCGATTACTGGATGTCGAGCGTGGCCACCTCGTTCGCGGTGGCGCTGCCCGCCGCCATCCTGGCGGTCGTCGTCGGCGTGCCGGCGGTCATCGCCCTGGAGCGCACGCGGATGCCGGGGAAGACATTGCTGACGGCCTTGAGCATCGCGCCGCTGGTGCTCCCGGGCGTGGCGTACGCGGTTGCGCTGTACACGTTCTATGTCGACACGGGCCTGGTCGGCACGCGCCTCGGCGTGATCCTCGCCGACGCGATGCTGGCGATTCCGTTCGTCGTCATCGTGGTCGGCGCGGGACTCAAGCGGATCTCCGCCGACCTGGAGCTCGTCGCCATGAGCCTGGGCGCCTCGCGGACCCGGGCGACCTTCGGCATCACGCTCCGTCTCCTCGCGCCGGCCATCGCGGGGGCCTCGATCCTGGCCTTCGTCACCACGTTCGACGAGGCGGTCCTCGTCAACTTCTTGGGCGGCGGCCAGGTGATCACGCTGCCAAAGGCCATCTACGACTCGGTTCGCACCGGCATCGAGCCGCTGATCACCGCGATAGCGGCGCTCCTGATGGTCTTCACGGGAATTCTGATGTTCGGCGCCAGCCGAGTGCGAAAGGGAAGTGCTCAGTAAATGTTCGTCACGATAGGCACGACACGGAGTACAGCTATGTCAGCATCGCCAGCGGCCGCGGCCGACGGCCCGAAGCTTCGCCTGGAGGCGGTCGTCAAGACCTTCGGAGACGTGACCGCGGTCGACGACATCTCCTTGGACATCGAGGACGGCCTGTTCCTGACCATCCTGGGGCCCAGCGGCTCCGGAAAGACCACGCTGTTGCGGATGATCGCCGGCTTCATGCCGCTGTCGTCGGGGGCGATCTGGCTCAACGGCCGCGATATCTCCACGCTTCCTCCGGGAAAGCGCGAGATCGGCATGGTGTTCCAGAACTACGCCCTGTTCCCGCACATGACCGCGCGGCAGAACATCGAGTATCCGCTGAAGATGAGGAAGTGGAGTCGCGCCGAGCAGGCCCAGCGGGTGGACGAGGTCCTCGCGCTCGTCGGGATGGAGAAGTTCGGCGATCGGTACCCGAAGCAGCTGTCCGGCGGACAGCAGCAGCGCGTCGCGCTCGCTCGAGCGTTGTCCTTCCGTCCGAGTCTCCTGCTGATGGACGAGCCGTTGGGTGCGCTCGACCGGGAGCTGCGGGTCCGGATGGCCGGTGAGCTCAGGCGTCTTCACGAGGAGCTGGGGAACACCGTCCTCTACGTGACTCACGACCGGGAGGAGGCCCTGACCCTCTCGGACCGGATCGCGGTGATGCGTGACGGGGAGGTCGAGTCGTCCGGACCGCCACAGACGCTCTTCGCCCAGCCGGAGACCGGATTCGTGGCCTCCTTCTTCGGCGGCCACAACCTGATCCCGTGCTCGATCTCGGGCCCTGTGCGCGAGGGAGTGGTCCGAGTGAGCTGCTTCGGCACGGAGTTCGACGTCCGCGCCTCGCCTCGTCTGGACACCGCCCAGGCGAGCCAGCTTGTGGTGCCGGGCGACTCCCTGTCCGTGTACGACGGGTCGGTGAGCGGCGTGATCGAGGTTCCGGCCCTGGTGCATTCGGCCGTCTACATGGGAAGTCACATCCACGTCACCTGCGAGACGCTCGACGGCACCTCCCAACTGCGCATGGACATCCCCGGCGGACAGGCGGTCCCGCCGCCGGCCGGCACCAAGATCGTCCTCGGCCTCCAGGCGGGCATGGCGATAGCCGTCAACTGACCCGGCGCGACCGGGACGGAATACACCCACGCAGCCTCGCGACGGTCACGTCGTGATGCGGCGAGAGCCCGCCAGGGGCACCGGTGACGGCGCCATCGCGGGAGACAACTCATCGATTCTAGGAAGGTCGACCATGCTCATCACGTCCCAGCCAGCCCTGGATCTGTCGAGGCTGTTCGCGCCGCGAAGCGTCGCTCTGGTCGGAGCCAGCCCCAACAACGAGACCGCCCAGGCGATGATGCGGAACCTGCTCGACGAGGACTCCGGGGTTCGGGCGTACGCGGTCAATCCTCGGTACGACGAGGTGGCGGGTGGCAGGTGCTACCCGTCGCTCAGGGAGCTTCCCGAGGTTCCGGACTGCGTGGTGGTCGCGGTCAATCGGGACCGAGTGCTGCCGGTCCTGGAGGAGGCCGCCGAGATCGGTGTGGCAGCGGCGGTGGTCTTCGCGATCGGGTTCGCCGAGGTCGGCGAGGAAGGGGTCGAGAACCAACTGCGCCTGCAGAAGATCGCGCGTGAGAGCAACATGGCGATCCTGGGCCCGAACTGTCAGGGGCTGATCAATTTCGCCGACCGCGCGCTCCTCTTCATGGATGCCGTGAAGCCGTACGACGCGGGCACGCTCGGCCTGATCGCCCAGAGTGGCTCGATCTCGACGGCGTTGATCAACAACACTCGCGGGGTGGCGTGGCGCTACGCGGTCTCGTCGGGCAACGAGGCCGTCGTTCAGGCCGATGACCTGCTCTGGCACATGGTCCAGGACCCGGAGTGCCGTGGAGTGTGTCTCTTCCTGGAGTCGATCCGCGACCCGGCCAGCTTCTTCGGTGCATGCGAGCATGCGCGCGAGCGGGGCATTCCCGTCATCGTGCTGAAGACAGGCCGGACGGAGGCCAGCGCGCGGGCGGCCGAGGCTCATTCGGGCGCGCTCGCCGCGCCGGACAGGCTGGTCGACGCGCTGTTCAAGCGTCACGGCGTGATCCGCGTGGCCACGTTGGAGGAGATGCTCGAGACGGCGATCGCGCTGCAGGTGGCGAAGCTGCCCTCGGGCGGCCGGCTGGCGACGATGACCGCGTCCGGTGGGCAGATCGAGATGGTGCTCGAGGCTGCCGACGACGCGGGCTTGGAGCACGCCGAGCTGGCCGGGGACACCGTGAAGCGCCTCGGGGCGATCCTTCCCGACTTCCTCGACGCCAAGAACCCACTCGACTGGTGGGGCATCGAGAACGAGCCGGTCGAGTACCTCGAGCTCTCCCGGATCCTCGCCGAGGATCCGGGCGTCGACATCCTGATCGCGGTGATCGACCAGACGGACTGGCCGACCGGTGAGGGCAGGTTCGCTCGTCCGTACGAGACCGCGCTGGCCCTGGCCGCCGAGCACGACGTGCTGTGCGTTCTCCTGGAATCGGTGGGCGGGGTGCCCTCGGGCGAGCGGGTACGCGAGGCGCTCGAGGCGGATGCCCTCCTCCTGTCGGGGTTCGAGCACAGCCTCAAGGCGCTGGCCCACCTGGTCGAGTTCGCGGGTCGCGACAGGACGCGGCGAGCCGCCGCGACCGCCGCCGGGCCTGACCGGGCCGAGGTGGGAACGACCTCGTTCAGCGGTGGCTCCGCACTGCGGTTGCTGGATGAGTTCGGCATCCCGACCGCGTCCTACGCCGAGTCGGAGTCCAGGGAGGGCGTGGTCGCGGCCGCCGAGGAGCTCGGCTATCCCGTGGTGGTGAAGGTCGCCGACGCGGAGCTGACCCACAAGACGGAGGTCGGCGGAGTCGTGGTGAATCTCCGTTCGGACGCCGAGGTCGCCGCCGCGGCCGAGTCGTTGTTCGGCAAGGGATTCAAGCGGCTTCTGGTGCAGCCCCAGATCTCGGGGGTGGAGCTGATCCTCGGCGTGACGCGTCACGACCTTCTTGGGTCGTTCCTCGTCGTCGGCCTCGGTGGAGTGTGGACCGAGATCCTCGGGGAGGTGGAGATCGTTCCCGCGGGTCTGGCGCCCGGCGAGGCGCTGGCCATCCTGGAGCGCATGCGAGGCCACGAGCTCCTTCACGGAGCGCGGGGAACCGAGCCGGTCGACATGTCGGCGTTGGTCGCGGCCATCGAGGGCCTCGACGCGTTCGCTGTGTCCATGGGCGATGCCGTCGACAGCGTCGACGTCAATCCGGTCATCGCGACGCCGGCGGGCGCCTGGGCCGTGGATGCCCTGATCGTGCCGAGAACGAACTCCATGTGAGGAAGCCGTGGTAGGCGCTGCACTGGCCGTCTTCGCGACGGCGGCGTGGGGCTGGTCCACTCACGAGGCGGGACCAGCGGCGGCACGTGTCGGCGCGTTGAGGCTGACCGTGTGGTCCCAGCTGGCGGGGCTGGGATTGCTGGTGCCGGCGCTGTTAGTCGTCCACGAGACGATGACGATGGCAGACACCTGGCGGGGCATCGCGGCCGGCTTCGGCAGCGGCCTGAGCCTGCTGGCCCTGTATCACTCCTGTGCTCGGATGTCGCCGGGCCTGGCCTCCGCGACCGCGGGGGCGGTCACGGCCCTGCTGGCACTCATCGTGGTGGTGATCTCGGCGCAGACCGTCTCGCTGCTCGTGGTCCTGGGTCTCGGACCGTGCGTGGCCGGAGTCGCGTTGATCTCGGCGTCGAACGGTGAAGACGCTCCCGGGCGCGTGCGCCCGTGGGCCATGGTCGAGGCCGTCGCGTCGGGTGCGTTCATGGCGGTCTACTACTTCGCGCTGGCCGGGTCGGGGGCGCCGGTGTACGCCGTTCTCATGGCCAGGATCGCCGCGCTGTCGCTGCTCATGACCCTGACTCCGCGGATGACGGCCCGGCCGGCCGGCCCGGCGCGGAGTTCCACCGCCAGCTACGTGTCGGTCGGCATCTCCGGTGCCGCGGGCACCCTGGCTTACGGTGTCGCGGCCACGCAGGCGGACATCCTCATGCTGGTCGCCATCGCCTCCTGCGCGCCGGCGGTGACCGCGGCCTTGAGTCACCTGAGGTTCGGCGAGGTGCTCAGCCGGCTCCAGATCGTAGGTCTCAGCGCCTGCGTGGTCGGTGCGGCGGCGGCGTCCGCGAGCTCGCTCTAGGCCCCTGTCCGCATACCGATTCCATCCACACGGAGGTACCTCATGGAGCATGGGCTCGACATTCGCCTCGACAACATCGGCGTGGCGGCGTCCTCGCCGAGCCGCGTCGCGGCGTTCTTCCGCAACCGATTCGGCGCCACGGTGAGGGAGGGCCCGCACGACGCCGAGATCGAGCTGGGCGGCGCCACCTTCTACGTGTTCGAGGCGGCGGGTCCTCGCCTGGGCGCCGATCGCTCACCGACACTGCAAGGGAATCATCCCGGCCTGGACCATGTGAGCTTCCACTGCGCCGACATCGACGCCGCGCACGAGGCTTTGGTGCGCGCGGGTGTGGACTTCGACGGCGTGCCCGAGGACATCCACGAGTGGGGGCTGCGAGCGGTGGCCTTCCGCGATCCCGAGAGGAACCTCTACTTCCTGATCCAGAGACTGCGCTGACGGGCCGGTCGGAGGGGCATACCCTCTCCGACCGGCCCGTCAGCTCGTCATCGAGGACCAGCCGGATCCTCTTGGCTAGCCCTTCTTGGCGCGAGGACCGCCCGGCTCGGGCCGGAACTTGTCGTCCCTGACCTTGAGCGATGCAGCCATGCCGTCCTTCTGCCGGACGGCGAACATCTCCTGCAGCTCGGGCGAGTCGTCCGCGGAGCTGTGCACGATCGTGGAGAGGAAGGCGGCGCCGTCCAGCGCCGTTCGCATTCCCATCGTGTCCAGGGCGTGGGCGATGATCACCTTGTTCAGTCGCACGGAGTCGGCAGGCACCAGCGCGATGCGCTTGCCGAGCTCCACGGCGCGCGCGAGGACCTGGTCGTTCGGAACCACCTCGTTGACCAGGCCCAGCCGCTCGGCCTCGCGCGCGTCGAAGTGATCGCCGGTGAGCGCGTAGCGCGCCGCCTGCTTCCAGCCGATCAGGAACGGCAGGAGAACCGTGCTGTTCTGGGTCTCGCGGATCTCCGGCTGACCGAAGACGGCGTCCTCGCCGGCGATGGTGATGTCACAGGTCAGGCTGTACCAGAAGGCACCTGCCAGGCACCAGCCACGCACGGCCGCGATCACCGGCTTCTCCAGGCTCAACACGTGCCAGTGCTTCGCCGGCGTCGTCATGTCGGTGTCCCACCAGTACCGCAGCCGTTCGCCGGTGTTCTTGAAGTCGGGCGTCTCGGTCAGGTCGTAGCCGGCCGAGAACGCTCGGTCACCCGCGCCGGTCAGCACGATCGCCCGGATGCTGTCGTCGGCCACGGCTCGATCGAGGGCACGGTGCAGCGCCGCTTCGAGCTCCTCGGTGATCGTGTTCATCGCCTCGGGCCTATTGAGCGTCACGATGCCGACCGGGCCATCTTGCTCGCACAGGATCGAGTCGGAATCCGCGCCGTCTACAAAGCCACCACTGCTCACAGCTACTCCTTCAATAATGCAATATTTTTATAACCACCAAAATTAGGCTAGGTCACCGCCCGAGCGCTGTCAACGAGTGGCAGTGTCCGTCATCGGCCCGCCATCACTGGAGCGTCAAGACGATCTTCCCGGTGACGTCGCCGTCGATGAGGGCCTTCACTCCCTCCGCCGCACGCTCCATCGGGATCTCCCGATCGATCAGCGGTCGCGTCGAGGTGATGTCCATCAGGCGCACCAGGCGCCGCAGCTCCTCGAGGGTGCCCATCGTGGAACCGTGCACCCGCTTCTGTTGATAGAAGATCCGTCGCAGCTCGGCCGCCGGCGGGTCGCCGGTCGTCGCGCCGGAGATGACGATCGTTCCGCCGGGCCGGAGGGCGCGGACCGAGTGCGCCCAGGTCGTGGCTCCCACCGTCTCCATCACCGCATCCACCTGCGACGGCAGCCGAGCGCCGGGTTTGAAGGCCTCGTGCGCCCCCAGGGTGAGGGCCAGGCGTCGCTTGGTCTCGTCGCGACTGGTGGCGAAGACGCGGAGGCCGGCGACGCGCGCGAGCGCGATGAGGGCCGTCGCGACGCCGCCTCCCACGCCCTGTACCAGGACGGTGTCGCCGGGCCGGGCATCTGACTGGGTGAAGAGCATCCGATAGGCGGTCAGCCAGGCCGACGGCAGACAGGCCGCCTCCTGCATGGAGAGTCCCGGCGGCTTCTCGACCAGGTTGCGGCGCGGCACCGTGACGAGCTCGGCGAAGGTGCCGGGATGTCTCTCGGACAGGAGCGACCGTCGCGGGTCGAGCGTCTCGTCCCCCCGCCAGTCCGGATCTCCGAGGACCGCATGGACGATGACCTCGCGGCCGTCCTCGTCGACTCCCGCGGCGTCACAGCCCAGGATCATCGGCAGCGCGGCGGCTTCGATCCCCACGCCTCGCAGGGTCCAGACGTCATGGTGATTGAGCGCGGCCGCCTTCACCCGGACGGTCGCCCAACCGTCGGGCCGGTCGGGTTCAGGCATGTCGCCGACCACCAGGCCGGCGACCGGGTCATGTGGGCTGACCCGAGCCGCGTAGACGGCGAACAATGCGATGCCTCTTGTCCGGGCCGGCCCCCTGCCCGCCGTTCAGGCCCGGCCGAGCCCGGGCTCCGGGGCTCCCACGAGTGCCACGACGTTGCCGAAGACGTCCTCGCCGCGCCCCATCTGCTCGTGCGCCTCCGGGATGTCGGTGAAGGCGATCGTGCGACCGAGACTCGGATCGATCTTTCCGGCGCGGACGAGCTCGTTGAAGGCCACGGCCTGCTCGTCATTGGTGCCGTGCGATCCCTGGAGCCGCTTCTGTCGGGTCCAGTGGTAGCGCAGGTCGACCAGGGCGTCGTAGCCGGTGGTTCCGGCGCAGATCACGACCATGCCACCGGGACGACACACGAAGATGCTGGTGGGGATGGTCGCCTGGCCGGGGTGCTCGAAGACGATCGCCGGGTCCTTCCGCTCGCCGATGATGTCCCAGATCTGCTTGCCGAAGGCACGAGCAGACCGTGACCAGGCGGCCTGGCCGTCCGCGTCGTCGACCCTGGGAGGGATCCCCCAGTGGTCGTAGTCCTTGCGGTTGATCCAGCCCGCGGCGCCGAACCGCTCGGCGAAGGCGCCACGCTCGGGGTCCGAGACGACGGCCACCGGGGTGGCGCCTGCCAGCCGCGCGAGCTGGATCGCCTGCGTCCCGAGTCCGCCCGAGCCTCCCCAGACCAGGACGCAATCGCCCTCGGAGACGGTGTTCCCCTGCCATCCGTGAAGCATGCGATAGGCCGTGGTGCCGACGAGGGTGCTGGCCGCGGCCTCTTCCCAGGACAGGTGCTCCGCCTTGGGCATCACCTGGTGTGCCTGGACGCGGGTGAACTGTCCGAAGGAGCCGTAATTGGTGTCGTAGCCGTAGATACGGGCCGAAGGCGCGATCATCGGGTCGCGTCCTTCCTGGATCCACGGATCGTCCGCCTCCCACCATCCGGGGTGGGTGACGACGTGCTGGCCGACCTCGATGCCCTCGACGTTCTCCCCGACGGCGTAGACGATCCCCGAGGCATCGGAGCCGCCGACGTGGAAGTCCTCGGCCTCGCCACGCTTCTGGCGGACCTGGACCTGGTCCACCGGGTACCCGCGGGCCGCCCAGACGTTGTTGTAGTTGATCCCGGCCGCCATCACGCCGATCAGGACCTCGTCCGGTCCGATCGGCGGCGTCGACACGACCTCGGGGGTGAACGCGGTTCGAGGATCGCCGTACCGATCCGGGCGGATCACTTGCGCGTGCATCTGTTGGGGGACCTGTCCGATGGGAGGCAGCTCGCCGATGGGGGTGACGTCGACGTCGGGTCGACCCACGTTCTGGCGGTGCTCGTCGGCCGTTGCAGGCATGGCAATCGCTCGCTTTCATTGAGCCTGTGAAGGTTCTACGTGTCGATCTTTATCAAAATATCGTAGCGTAGAACGCGGCTCATGTCTCCCGTCGGGCGACGCCTGGCCGGGCGCGAGGGGTCGGTCGGAGGCGCGCCCGACCGGCGGCCGATCTATGCCGCCGGTGGGTGCGCGGGCCCTGGGTGCCGGTGGATCAGCTGTCGACGACGGAGCGATCGCCCGCGAGGGCTACGACCTGCCGGCTGAACCCGGGCAGGTAGCTCTCCAGGACGTCACGGCGCAGGGAGTAGAAGTAGAACCGGCCGGCCTTGCGGATCTCGACGAGGTCCGCGTGGTACAGCACCTTGATGTGGTAGGAGATGGTGGACTTGCTGACGTCCAGAACCTCCTCGAGCTTGGTGCAGGCGACCTCGTCGTCGACGCACATCCGGCGGACGATCTCCAGCCTGATCGGGTCCGCGAGTGCCTTCAGGACGTCCGCCAAGGGGAGCGAGGGGCGTGGCGGTGCGGTACTCATCGGGTGTCCTCCTGTGCGACAACGCGCCTGGCGTCGTGGTCATGGATGCGCTTTCGAATGCGAGGCGCGAAGTCTGACGATTCTATCATTCGGGAATTTTCGAATCGGCCTCAGTCCGCCGACCGGTCTGGACGGGTCCGGGACTTAGCCGACCCAGTCGAAGGTCGTGGGGTCGGGGCCCATCCGGCCGGACGGACCGCGGTCGAGGGCGTCGATCGCGGCCATGTCGGCCGCGGAGAGCTCGAAGTCGAAGAGCGCGATGTTCTCCGCCATCCGCTCGCGGTGCATGGACTTGGGGAAGACGATGTCGCCGCGCTGCAGGTGCCAGCGCAGAGTCACCTGGGAGGGCGTGCGGTCCAGTCGCTCGGCGATCCCCACGATGGTCTCGTCCTCGGTGACCTTGCCGCGCGCGATGGGCGACCAGGCCTCGGTCAGCACGCCCGCGGCGGCGTCGGCCTCGCGCACGGCGGTGTTGCCGAAGAACGGGTGCACCTCCACCTGGTTGACCGCGGGGACCACGCCGGTCTCGGCGATGATCCGCTCCAGGTACGCCGGCTCGAAGTTGGAGACGCCGATGGAGCGGGCCCGGCCGTCCTGCTGGAACTCCGCCAGCGTCCGCCAGGTGGAGACGTAGTCCCCGTCGTACCGGGTGGGCAGCGGCCAGTGGATCAAGAAGAGGTCGACGTGGTCGGTGCCGAGCGCGCTCAGCGACTCCTCGAAGGAGCGGCGGGCGTCGTCGGGCCGGTGGTAGGTGTTGTGCAGCTTGGAGGTGAGGAAGACCTCGTCGCGGGCCAGGCCGGAGGCGCGCACGGCCTCGCCGACGCCCGCCTCGTTGCCGTACATCTGGGCGGTGTCGATGTGCCGGTAGCCGGCGTCCAGTGCCTCGCCGGTGACCCGGGCGGTCTCCTCCGGTGGCACCTGGAAGACGCCGAAGCCGAGCTGGGGGATGGTGTGGCCGTCGTTCATCGTCAGGTGGGGGATGCTCATGGGCCCATTCGACCATCCCGGGCAAGAACGGGAATGATCCGCCGTCTCCCTGAGTTGAAGCGCATGACAAGACTTGAGTTGAACGCACTCAACTTGTTTGCCAGAATCACGGCAGGCCCGTAAGAAGAGAAGCAGAGCCCGACGGAGGGCCGCGGAGCCGCGCCGCGCGACGGCAGCGGAACCCCACAGACAAGGCAACAGCCCGGCGCCGCCGGGCCCAGATGGAGGTAGGAACAACATGGCACGTGCGGTCGGTATCGACCTCGGCACGACCAACTCGGTCGTGGCCGTCCTCGAGGGTGGCGAGCCCACCGTCATCGCGAACGCCGAAGGCGCCCGGACGACCCCGTCGGTGGTGGCCTTCGCCAAGTCCGGCGAGGTGCTCGTCGGCGAGGTGGCCAAGCGCCAGGCGGTCACCAACGTCGACCGGACCATCCGGTCGGTCAAGCGGCACATGGGCACCGACTGGAGCGTCAAGATCGGCGAGCCCAACAACGCCGACTTCAACGCCCAGCAGATCTCGGCGTTCATCCTGCAGAAGCTCAAGCGCGACGCGGAGGCCTACCTCGGCGAGACGGTCACCGACGCGGTGATCACCGTCCCGGCGTACTTCTCCGACGCGCAGCGCCAGGCCACCAAGGAGGCGGGCGAGATCGCCGGCCTCAACGTGAGCCGGATCGTCAACGAGCCCACCGCGGCCGCGCTGGCCTACGGGCTGGACAAGGGCGAGGAGGACCAGACGATCCTGGTCTTCGACCTCGGTGGCGGCACGTTCGACGTCTCGCTGCTGGAGATC
>JBIQLB010000001.1:0-346975 GCA_044464665.1 Nocardioides sp. | reverse complement strand
CGGCTCGAAGATGGACGAGGTGATCTTCGAGGAGTTCAAGGGCACCGGCAACATGGAGCTGCGGCTGCGCCGGGAGTACGCCGACAAGCGGCTGTTCCCGGCGATCGACCCGGTCCAGTCGGGAACCCGCCGCGAGGAGCTCCTGATGAGCAAGGAGGAGCTCGCCATCGTCTGGAAGCTGCGCCGGGTGCTCTCGGGTCTGGACGGCCAGCAGGCGCTCGAGCTGCTGCTGGAGAAGCTGCGCAAGTCGCAGACGAACCTGGAGTTCCTGATGCAGGTGAACAAGACCACGCCGACCGAAGAGCCGGTCAGCGACTGATCGCGCCGCTATGCTGAGTGTGGGTCCAGTGTGGGAGGGCCCGGACGACGGAGGGTACGGAGGGGAACCTTGGCGCGCATCGTGATCGCCGACGACGACGCGGACATCCGCGAGCTCGTGGTGTTCAAGCTTCGGCACGCCGGTCATCAGGTCGTTCCGGTGGCCGACGGGGGTGCCGCGGTCGAGGCGTGCCTGAGCAACCGCCCGGACCTGGTGATCCTGGACGTGATGATGCCCGGCATGAGCGGCCTGGAGGCGGCGCGCGCGCTGCGCCAGGAGGAGTCGATGAACGGCGTGCCGATCATCATGCTCACCGCCCGGGCCCAGGAATCCGACATCGAGCAGGGCTTCGACGCCGGCGCCGACGACTACGTCGTCAAGCCGTTCAGCCCCCGCGAGCTCGCCTCGCGCGTCGAGGCGGTCCTCGCCCGCGTCTGAGGCGCCCGGCGACGGAACAATCGCCGCCTTCGGGCGGTTGTAGCGGCGTGACCCCGCGGATTTCTCCCGTGGGGCCGTGAATGGCACAATGAGAGGTCGGCTCCGGTTCACTCCCGTCTCCGCGGGAGACCCGGCGCACGAGGACCCGAGAGGATTAGTTTCGTGAAGAAGGACATCCACCCCGACTACGTCGCCACCGAGGTCACCTGTACCTGTGGCGCGACGTTCGTCACCCGCAGCACGGCCACCAGCGGCGTGATCCACGCCGACGTGTGCTCGAACTGCCACCCGTTCTACACCGGCAAGCAGAAGATCCTCGACACCGGCGGCCGCGTCGCCCGCTTCGAGGCCCGCTACGCCAAGAAGAAGCCCGCCGACTCCAAGTAGCGCGTCACGAGGCGCCGGTTCTCCCTGGGAGACCGGCGCCTCTGTGTGTCCCCGAGGAGAGACGGCTACGAGGAGTCCCGTGTTCGAAGCAGTCGAGTCGCTCATCGCCGAGCATCGCGACCTGGAGACCCAGCTCGCCGACCCCGCGGTGCACGCCGATCAGTCGCGTGCCCGCCGGCTCAACCAGCGGTACGCCGAGCTGAGCGCGATCGTCCGCGCGTACGCCGACTGGAACCAGCTGGGCGACGACGCCGGGGCCGCCCGCGAGCTCGCCGGCGAGGACCCCGCCTTCGCCGAGGAGGCCGAGGAGCTGGACCGCCGGCGCGAGGCCGCCGGCGAGCGGCTGCGCCACCTGCTGGTGCCGCGTGATCCCTCCGACGGCAAGGACGCGCTGCTGGAGGTGAAGTCCGGCGAGGGCGGCGAGGAGTCGGCGCTGTTCGCCGGCGACCTGCTGCGGATGTACACCCGGTACGCCGAGCGGCGCGGCTGGAGCACCGAGATCCTCGACGCCACCGAGTCCGACCTCGGCGGCTACAAGTCGGTGACCGTGGCGGTCAAGGCCAAGGGCACCCCCGCGCCCGGCGAGGCTCCTTATGCCCTGCTCAAGTTCGAGGGCGGCGTGCACCGGGTGCAGCGGGTGCCGGTGACCGAGAGCCAGGGGCGGGTGCACACCAGCGCCGCCGGGGTGCTGGTGCTGCCCGAGGCCGAGCAGGTCGACGTCCAGATCGAGGAGAAGGACCTGCGCATCGACGTCTTCCGCTCCAGCGGACCGGGAGGGCAGAGCGTGAACACCACCGACTCGGCGGTGCGGATCACCCACCTGCCGACCGGGATCGTGGTCAGCTGCCAGAACGAGAAGTCCCAGCTGCAGAACCGCGAGCAGGCGATGCGCATCCTGCGCGCGCGGCTGCTCGCCGCGGCCGAGGAGGCGGCCAGCACCGAGGCCAGCGACGCCCGCCGCTCGCAGGTCCGCACGGTCGATCGCTCCGAGCGGATCCGCACCTACAACTACCCGGAGAACCGGATCTCCGACCACCGGACCGGCTACAAGGCCTACAACCTCGACCAGGTGCTCGACGGCGCGCTGGACCCGGTCATCGAGTCCTGCGTGAGCGCCGACATGGCCGCCCGTCTCGAGAACGTCGGCCAATGAGGACGGCGCCGTGAGGACGGCCGATCTCCTTCGCGACGCCCGGGAGCGCCTGCGCGCGTGCGGCGTGGAGAGCGCCGACCACGACGCCGCCGAGCTGCTGGCCCACGTGCTGGGCACCTCCCGCGGCGCGCTGGCGCTGATCGAGGAGGTCGCGGCCGGGAGCGCCGAGCGCTTCGACACCCTGGTGACCCGCCGGGCCGCGCGGGAGCCGCTGCAGCACCTCACCGGCTCCGCCGCCTTCCGGTACGTCGAGCTGGCGGTCGGTCCCGGCGTCTTCACGCCGCGGCCGGAGACCGAGCTGCTCGCCGGCTGGGCGGTGGACCGGGCGCGCGAGGTGACCGACCGAGCGCCGGTCGTGGTCGACCTGTGCACCGGATCGGGCGCGATCGCCCTCAGCGTGGCCACCGAGGTCCCCGGCGCCGAGGTCCATGCCGTCGAGCTGGACGCCGCGGCCCTGGGCTGGGCGGCCCGCAACCTCACCGGCAGCGGGGTCGACCTGCGCGGCGGCGACATGGCCGACGCCTTCGACGACCTCGACGGGACCGTCGACGTGGTGGTCTGCAACCCGCCGTACATCCCGCTCAGCGCCTTCGAGGGCGTCGCCCCCGAGGCCCGCGACCACGACCCCGAGCTGGCGCTGTGGTCCGGCGACGACGGGCTCGACGCGATGCGGGTCCTCGAGCGCACGGCGGCCCGGCTGCTCCGTCCCGGCGGCTGGGTCGGAGCCGAGCACGCCGACCTGCAGGGCGAGTCCGCTCCGGCCGTGTTCGCGGAGGCGGGGCGCTGGCACGACGTACGCGATCACGCCGACTTGGCCGGGCGGCCCCGCTATCTGACGGCGAGGCTGGCACGATGAGCGATGTGTCAGATCCCTCCAGCGAGCCGGCGAGCGCGGGCGGCGTCCGGTACCTCATGGACGATCCGGAGCGCCGCGAGGCCGGCCTCGCCGCGGCGACCACCGCGATCCGCTCCGGGGAGCTGATCGTGCTGCCCACCGACACCGTGTACGGCGTGGGCGCCGACGCCTTCGAGGCCAGGGCCGTGCAGCGGCTGCTGGACGCCAAGGGCCGAGGTCGCGACATGCCGCCGCCGGTGCTCATCGGGGTCGCCGCGACCCTGGACGCCCTGGGCACGGGGATCGCGCCGTGGGTGCGGACCCTCGTGGAGCGCTACTGGCCGGGGCCGCTGACCGTGGTCCTGCGCCAGCAGTCCTCGCTGCGCTGGGATCTCGGCGAGACCCGCGGCACCGTGGCCGTGCGCATGCCCGACGATCCCGTGGCCCTGGAGCTGCTCCACCGCACCGGGCCGCTCGCGGTGAGCTCGGCGAACACCACCGGGAGCCCCGCCGCGACCGACGCGGACGCCGCCGAGCGGATGCTGGGCGGTCAGGTCGCGGTCATCCTCGACGGCGGCCCGACGGCCGGCGAGGTGCCCTCGACGATCCTCGACTGCACCGGCGACCGGCCCCGGATGCTGCGCGCCGGGGCGATCGCCGCGGAGGAGCTGATCGCGCTGCTCGAGGCCGACGGGGTGGACTGTGGGGGCTTGTCGGGGGGTCTGGCCGAAGGTGCGTGAGTACCTCCTCCTCTTCCTGGTCGCGGCGACCGTCAGCTACCTGCTGTGCGTGGTGGCGCGGGAGCTGGCGACGCGGATGGGGGCGGTGGCCCAGGTGCGCGACCGCGATGTGCACGCGATCCCGATCCCGTACTTCGGCGGGATCGCCATGCTCGGCGGCCTCGGCGCGGCGTACCTCGTGGCGCATCACCTGCCCTTCCTGAGCCGCTCGCAGCCCCAGGTCTTCGACGATGCCGGCGCGGTGCTGATCGCCGGCGCGATCATCTGCGCCGTCGGGGTGCTGGACGACCTGCTCGAGCTGGACGCGCTGACCAAGCTGGGCGGCCAGATCCTCGCGGCGGCCGTGCTGGTGCTCAACGACGTCCAGCTCTACTCGCTGCTGGTGCCGGGCTGGGACCAGTTCGTGCTCGACTCGGGTCTGTCGCTGCTCTTCTCGATCGTGCTCGTGGTGGGCACCGTCAACGCGGTCAACTTCGTCGACGGGCTCGACGGCCTGGCCGGGGGCATGATCGGCATCGGCGCGGTGGCGTTCTTCGCCTTCTCCTACCGGCTCGCCGACGTCAACGGCTACACCCTCGCGATCACCGCGGCCGTGCTCTGCGCTGGCCTGGCCGGAGCCTGCGCGGGCTTCCTGCCGCACAACTTCTTCCCGGCGCGCATCTTCATGGGCGACTCCGGCTCGATGCTGATCGGCCTGGTCCTGGCGGGGTCGGCGCTCACGCTCACCGGCCAGTTCGCCTCGCTCCAGCTCGACGAGAACGGCAGTGGCAACAGCGCCTGGGTCGTCATGCTGCTGCCGATCCTGCTGCCCATCTCGATCATGGTGGTGCCGCTCGCCGACCTGGTCCTGGCCGTCATCCGCCGGACCCGGCGCGGCCAGATGTTCTACCAGCCGGACAAGGAGCACCTGCACCACCGCCTGCTGGAGATCGGGCACAGCCAGCGCCGGGCGGTGGTCATCATGTGGCTGTGGGCCGGCCTGGTCGCCTTCGGGGCGGTGCTGATCTCGCTCTACCCGGGCAAGCCCGTGGTCTGGGCGGGCCTGGCGATGGCCGTGGGGCTGACCGTGGTGATGACCTGGGTCGTGCCCCGGCTGCAGCGTCCGGGGGAGCGCCCCCTCGATTAGGTGGCTCCGACTGCTTGTGCTAGTTTTCACAAGCACCAGCTCCGCCGCACCTGACGACCACTGCACTTCTAGAGGGCCGCCGATGACGACGACCGCAGCGCAACCGGACCGGACGCTCACCGTCCTGCGCGCCGGTGCGCTCTGGATGCTGGTCTCCGCGGTGGCGACGACCCTGGTCGCGGCTCTGGCCGGCGGCTCGCGCGAGGCGCTCTCGGCCCTGGCCGGCGCGGGCGTGGTCCTGGTCTTCTTCCTCTTCGGCATGACCATCGTCTCGATGGCGGCGCGGGTGATGCCCGGCGCCTCGCTCATGGTCGCGATGCTCACCTACGTGCTGCAGGTCGTCGCGCTGGCACTGGTGGCGGCCCAGGTGCCCTCGACCCCGGTCGGCGAGGACATCGCAGCGGGCTGGCTCGCCGCCGGCGTGATCGCGGCGACGTTCGCCTGGATGGGCGGCGTCCTGCTGGCCACCGTCCGGCTTCCCTTGACCCCTCTGCCCGGCCCTCGGGCCCCGGGCGTCCCACGGGCGGAGGCGAGTGTCTGATGGCCTCCAGCCGCTGCTATTGTCCGGTGCGCGATGTCCGAGCCGGAACCTGCGCATCCCACCCCGGGGGAGCGTCCCGACGATCGGCCCAAGGGCGACCCTTGGCACGCGGTCGGGTACCTCGTCGCCGGAGTGGGTCTGTACGGCGCGCTGGGATGGCTGCTCGACTACTGGCTGGGGACCCGTTTCCTGGTGGTCGTCGGCATCCTGCTCGGGGCCGGATTGGGGATCTACCTGACGGTCAAGCGGTTCGACGCGATCACGCGCACGGCGCGGGATCGGGGACCGGGCCGGGGTTCGAAGGACGTAGGGAAGTAGGAGTGCACAGGTGAGCGCAGCAGTGATCGTTCTGCCGACTGAGGAGTTCCAGGCTCCGGGGCCGGGGAACTTCGACCTGCCCGGCTTCTTCAACCTCGGCACCGTCGCGGTGACGAAGCCGATGATCCAGCTGCTGCTGTCGGCGATCGTGATCTTCCTCTTCTTCTACGCCGCCTCCCGCAAGCGCGCGATGGTGCCGGGCAAGCTGCAGTTCGCCGGCGAGGGCGCCTACAACATGGTGCGCAACTCGATGGCCCGCGACATCATCGGCAGCCACGACTTCATGCGGTTCGTGCCGTACCTCTTCGCGCTCTTCTTCTTCATCCTGGTCAACAACATCTTCGCCGCGATCCCGGCGATCCAGTTCCCGACCTTCTCCCGCGCCTCGATGTCCTACGCGCTCGCCGCGCTGAGCTGGGTCATCTACAACGCGGTCGGCATCCGCAAGCACGGCTTCGGCGGCTACCTCAAGCTGCAGTGCGTGCCCTCCGGCGTCAGCTGGGTGATGCTGCCGCTGCTGGTCCCGCTGGAGTTCTTCTCCAACATCGTGGTCCGCCCGGTCACGCTGGCGCTGCGTCTGTTCTGCAACATGTTCGCCGGCCACCTGCTGCTGATGCTCTTCGCGACCGGCGGTCTGTTCCTGCTGGAGAACGGCGGCATCGGGTACGTCGCCGGTCCGCTGGCCTGGATCCTGGCGATCGCCATCTCCTTCCTGGAGATGCTGGTGCAGTTCCTGCAGGCCTACGTCTTCGTCCTCCTGAACGCCATGTACATCCAGGGCGCGCTGGCCGACGAGCACTGATCCACCGCGGGCCCGGTCACGGACCCGCTCCACCATCGCAACACCACAACGAAGTAGCACCAACTGAAAGGAAAGTGCCGTGGACGGCAACCTCAACATGATCGGCTACGGCCTCGCGGCCATCGGCCCGGGCATCGGCATCGGCCTGATCTTCGCCGCCTACATCGCCGGCGTCGCCCGTCAGCCCGAGGCGCAGAGCCGCCTGCAGTCGATCGCGATCCTGGGCTTCGCGCTCGCCGAGGCGCTCGCCATCATCGGTATCGCGCTCGCCTTCGTGCTCTGACCCCGCTGACGTAGTACTGACGAAGGATCGACGATGTATCTGATCACCCTGGCCGCTGAGGCCGCCGAGCACGAGTCGCACGGGCCCCTGGCCTTCGTGTGGGTCGAGTTCCTGCTCGCGCTCGTCGTGTTCGGGATCCTCTTCTTCGCGGTGAAGAAGTACGTGGTCCCGAACTTCGAGAAGACCTACGCCGAGCGGACGACCGCCATCGAGGGCGGCCTGGCCGCGGCCGAGACCAAGCAGGCCGAGGCGGACGCCAAGCTGGCCGAGCTGGAGCAGCAGCTCTCGGAGGCCCGGCACGAGGCGGCGCGCATCCGTGAGGAGGCACGCGAGCAGGGTGCCCAGATCATCGCCGAGATGCGGGAGCAGGCGCAGACCGAGTCGGCGCGCATCGTCGAGCACGGCAAGGCGCAGATCGACGCCGAGCGTCAGCAGGCGGTCACCGCGCTGCGGGCCGAGGTCGGCACCCTGGCCACCACGCTGGCCGGCCGCATCGTCGGGGAGAGCCTGGACGACGACGCCCGCTCCGCGCGGGTGGTCGACCGGTTCCTCGCCGACCTGGAGGCCAGCGAGGCCACGGCTCCCGGAGCGAGCTGATGATCCTGCGAGGTGCCTCCGCCGAGGCCCGGGTCGCGCTCCGCGACCGGGTCGAGGGGATCGACGCCGCCGAGCTGGCGCGGCTCGGTGACGACCTGGTCGGCATCGCCTCGGTGCTCCGCTCCGAGCCCGGGCTGCGTCGGGTCGCCACCGACCAGACCACCGAGGCCGGCGCCAAGGCCGAGCTCTTCCGGGGGCTCTTCGCCAGCCGCATCTCCGCGACGTCCCTGGACGTCGTCGAGGACGCGGTCGGCCGCCGCTGGACGGCCACCCGCGATCTCGCCGACACCCTGGAGTACCTCGGCGTCGTCGCCATCGTGCGCTCGGCCGTCGCGGACGCGGGCCGGCTCTCCGACGAGCTCTTCGCCGTCGGCGAGCTGATCGGCGGCGAGGACGACCTGCGCAGCGCGCTCTCCGACCCGGCCCGCTCGGTCGCCGACAAGACCACGCTGGTGCGCACCCTGCTCGAGGGCAAGGCGCTCCCGGCGACGGTCCGGCTCACCGTGCTGGCCCTCGACGGCAGCCACCGCACGGTCAACGCGGCGCTGACCGAGTACCAGCGGATCGCCGCCGGCGTCTACGGCGAGAGCGTCGCCACCGTCCGCGTCGCCCGTGAGCTCGGCGACCAGGACCGGGCGCGGCTCGTCGCGGCGCTCACCCAGCAGTACGGCCGGCCGGTCCACCTCAACGTGGTGGTCGACTCCGGTCTCGTCGGCGGCATGCGGGTCGAGATCGGCGACGACGTCATCGACGGCAGCGTCTCGGCACGGCTCGACGACGCCCGCCGGCGGCTCGCGGGCTGACCGGCAGACAACCAGCGTTCTTCACACATTTTGCATCAGGAAGCAGGGACCAGGACATGACGGAGCTTTCGATTCGCCCGGAGGAGATCCGGGACGCGCTGCAGCGCTTCGTGGCTGACTACAAGCCGGAGGCCGCCAGCAAGGAGGAGGTCGGCACCGTGGCCGAGGCCGCGGACGGCATCGCGCGCGTCGCCGGGCTGCCTTCGTGCATGGCCAACGAGCTGCTCGAGTTCGAGGACGGCACGCTGGGCATCGCGCTGAACCTCGACACCCGCGAGATCGGCGTCGTGATCCTGGGTGACTTCGACAAGATCGAGGAGGGCCAGTCGGTCCGTCGTACCGGCGAGATCCTCTCGGTGCCCGTCGGCGACGGCTACCTCGGCCGCGTCGTGGACCCGCTGGGCAACCCGATCGACGGCCTGGGCGACATCGCCACCGAGGGTCGCCGCGCGCTGGAGCTCCAGGCTCCCGGCGTGATGGCGCGCAAGTCGGTCCACGAGCCGCTCGCCACCGGCATCAAGGCGATCGACGCGATGACCCCGATCGGCCGCGGCCAGCGCCAGCTGATCATCGGCGACCGCGCCACCGGCAAGACCACGGTCGCGATCGACACGATCATCAACCAGAAGCAGAACTGGGAGACCGGCGACCCGACCAAGCAGGTCCGCTGCATCTACGTCGCGATCGGCCAGAAGGGCTCGACGATCGCCTCGGTGCGCGGCGCCCTGGAGGAGGCCGGCGCGCTGGAGTACACCACCATCGTCGCCTCGCCGGCGTCGGACAGCGCGGGCTTCAAGTACCTCGCGCCGTACACCGGCTCGGCGATCGGCCAGCACTGGATGTACGACGGCAAGCACGTCCTGATCGTCTTCGACGACCTGACCAAGCAGGCCGAGGCCTACCGCGCGGTGTCGCTGCTGCTGCGCCGCCCGCCGGGCCGTGAGGCGTACCCCGGCGACGTCTTCTACCTGCACTCCCGGCTGCTGGAGCGCTGCGCGAAGCTCTCCGACGACCTGGGTGCGGGCTCGATGACCGGTCTGCCGATCATCGAGACCAAGGCCAACGACGTCTCGGCGTTCATCCCGACCAACGTCATCTCCATCACCGACGGGCAGATCTTCTTGCAGTCCGACCTGTTCGCGGCCAACCAGCGCCCGGCGATCGACGTCGGCATCTCGGTCTCCCGCGTGGGTGGCGCGGCGATGACCAAGGCGATGAAGGCCGTCACCGGATCGCTCAAGGTCGACCTGGCGCAGTTCCGCGCGATGGAGGCGTTCGCGATGTTCGCCTCCGACCTCGACGCGGCCTCCCGTCAGCAGCTCGACCGCGGTCAGCGGCTGATGGCGCTGCTCAAGCAGCCGGCGTACTCGCCGTATCCGCTGGAGGAGATGACGGTCTCGCTGTGGATCGGCACCACCGGTCGTCTCGACCGCGTGCCGACCGACGACGTCCTGCGCTTCGAGAACGAGTTCCTCGACTACCTGCGCCGCTCGCACGCGGGCATCCTGAGCACCATCGCGGAGACGCAGAAGTTCGAGGACGACACCGAGCAGGCGCTCGAGGCGGCCTACGACTCCTTCCTCGACCAGTTCGAGACCTCCGACGGCCAGTCGATCAAGGCCGGCCGCGAGGAGCACGTCGCTCTGGAGGACGAGGACGTCGAGCAGGAGCAGATCGTCAAGCAGAAGCGGGGCTGACCATGGCTCTCTCTGTGCGCGAGTACCGCGCGCGGATCAAGTCGACGGAGTCGATGAAGAAGATCACGCGTGCGATGGAGCTCATCGCTGCGTCCCGGATCATCAAGGCCCAGCAGCGGGCCCAGGCGGCGGCGCCGTACAGCCGCGAGCTGACCCGGGCGGTCTCGGCCGTGGCCACGTTCTCCAACGTGGACCACGCGCTGGTGACCGAGCCGGAGCACTCCGACCACGTCTCGGTGCTGGTCATCACCAGCGACCGCGGCCTGGCCGGCGCCTACTCCTCGAGCGTCCTGAAGGAGGCCGAGCGCCTCGTCGAGAAGCTCAAGGCCGAGGGCAAGACGGTCACGCTCTACACCTCGGGTCGCAAGGCGGCGGCGTACTACAAGTTCCGCAACCGCCCCGTCGCCCGGTCGTGGGACGGCTTCTCCGACCAGCCGACGTACGAGAACGCCCGCGAGATCGCCGAGACGCTGATCTCGGCGTTCCTGGCCGAGCAGGAGCAGGACTCCACCGACGAGGTCCACGTCGTCTACACCCGGTTCCGCTCGATGCTGGTCCAGGAGCCGACGGCGCTGCGCCTGCTGCCCCTGGAGGTCGTCGAGGGCACCGAGCCCCCGGAGCCGGGCGAGGTGCTGCCGCTCTACGAGTTCGAGCCCTCGGCCCACGAGGTCCTCGACGCGCTGCTGCCCAAGTACGTCACCAGCCGGATCTTCTCCGCGCTGCTGCAGGCGGCCGCCTCCGAGCTGGCCGCCCGTCAGAAGGCGATGAAGGCCGCGACGGACAACGCCGAAGAGCTCATCAAGAAGTTCACCCGAATCGCCAACCAGGCCCGCCAGGCCGGCATTACCCAGGAAATCAGCGAGATCGTCGGAGGCGTCAACGCGCTCGCCGACGCGAACGCCGGGAGTGAGTGAGAGAACAATGACTGCCACCATCAGTGAAGACACCGCGACCGGTTCGGCCGGCGGGACCGGGCGGGTCGCCCGCGTCATCGGTCCCGTCGTGGACATCGAGTTCGCCACCGACGAGATGCCCGAGATCTACAACAAGCTCGAGGTCGACATCCACCTGGGCGGCGAGACCACGACGCTCCCGCTCGAGGTCGCGCAGCACATCGGCGACGGCATGGTCCGCGCCATCTCGCTGAAGCCGACCGACGGCGTCGTCCGCGGCGCCCAGGTGCGCGACACCGGCGGCCCGATCGCGGTGCCCGTCGGCGACGCCACCCTCGGCAAGGTGTTCAACACCACCGGTGACGTGCTCAACCTCGCCGAGGGCGAGACCTTCGAGCCGGCCGAGCGCTGGGGCATCCACCGCAAGGCTCCGGCCTTCGACCAGCTCGAGTCGAAGACCACGATGTTCGAGACCGGCATCAAGGTCATCGACCTGCTCACCCCGTACGTCCAGGGCGGCAAGATCGGCCTGTTCGGCGGCGCCGGCGTGGGCAAGACCGTGCTGATCCAGGAGATGATCGCCCGAGTCGCGAAGGACCACGACGGTGTGTCCGTGTTCGCCGGCGTGGGCGAGCGGACCCGTGAGGGCAACGACCTCATCGTCGAGATGCAGGAGGCCGGCGTCTTCGACAAGGTCGCCCTGGTCTTCGGCCAGATGGACGAGCCGCCGGGCACGCGTCTGCGGGTCGCGCTCTCCGCGCTGACCATGGCGGAGTACTTCCGTGACGTGCAGGGCCAGGACGTGCTGCTCTTCATCGACAACATCTTCCGGTTCACCCAGGCCGGCTCGGAGGTCTCCACCCTGCTGGGCCGGATGCCCTCCGCGGTGGGCTACCAGCCCAACCTGGCCGACGAGATGGGCGTGCTGCAGGAGCGGATCACCTCGACGCGTGGTCACTCGATCACCTCGATGCAGGCGATCTACGTGCCCGCGGACGACTACACCGACCCGGCGCCGGCGACCACCTTCGCGCACCTCGACGCGACCACCGAGCTGTCCCGTGAGATCGCCTCGCTGGGCATCTACCCCGCGGTGGACCCGCTGACCTCGACCTCGCGGATCCTCGACCCGCAGTACATCGGTCAGGCGCACTACGACTGCGCGATCCGGGTCAAGCAGATCCTGCAGCGCAACAAGGAGCTGCAGGACATCATCGCGATCCTCGGTGTCGACGAGCTCTCCGAAGAGGACAAGATCATCGTGTCCCGCGCTCGCCGCATCCAGCGGTTCCTGTCGCAGAACACCTACGTGGCCAAGCAGTTCACCGGCATCGAGGGCTCGACCGTCCCGGTGGCCGACACCATCGAGGCGTTCAACAAGATCGCGGACGGTGAGTACGACCACGTGGCCGAGCAGGCGTTCTTCATGTGCGGCGGTCTGGACGACGTCGAGCGCAAGTGGGCCGAGATCCAGAAGAGCCTGTGATGTCGGATCTCCTGCAGGTTGAGCTGGTCGCCGCCGACCGGCTGGTCTGGTCGGGCGAGGCGTCGATGATCATCGCCCGCACCAGTGAGGGCGACGTCGGCATCCTGCCCCACCACGCGCCGATGCTCTCCTTGATGGTCGACGGCGTCGTGGACATCACGACCGCCGACAACCAGACCTGGATCGCCGCGGTCGACGCAGGCTTCCTCTCGGTCGCCGACAACCGCGTCTCGGTGCTCGCCGAGCACGCGGAGATGTCCCACGACATCGACCTGGAGAAGGCCCGCGCCGACCTGGAGCGGGCGCACCAGGCGGGCGAGGACGACACCGCGGCATCGGAGGCGGCGGCCTCGGCCTGGGCGGAAGCCCGGATCAGGGCCGTAGAGCAGGCCAAGTAGGCCGGACGAGCCACGGGGAGAGAGACGGGTCCAGATGGCGGCATGGCAGTGGCTGGCGGACTCAGCCGGTGTCGTGCTGCTCCTGCTCGGAGCCTACGGAGCCGTGCTCGTCGTACGCCGCCGCGTGCTGGCTCGCCATGGCGGCACCTTCGAGCTCTCCGTCCGCTCCGGGGCCAGCGAGCCCGAGAGCGGCCGTGGCTGGGTGCTCGGGCTGGGCCGCTACCGCGCCGACAGCCTGCAGTGGTTCCGGGTCTTCACGCCCTCGCCGCGGCCCCGGCGTCAGTGGGCCCGGGTCGACCTGGAGGTCGTCGGCCAGCGCTCGCCCTCGGGCGCTGAGCGGCACGCGCTCTACGAGGGCCACCTCATCGTCGAGTGCGCCACGCCCGACGGTCGCGTCGAGCTGGCGATGAGCCCCTCCGCGCTGACCGGCTTCTCCTCCTGGCTCGAGGCCGGGCCCCCCGGCACCGACTGGACCCAGCGGCCGACGCGATGATCGAGATCAGCGGCCTCACCAAGACCTACGGCCCGATCCGGGCCGTGGACGACCTGTCCTTCCAGGTGCGTCCGGGCGCCGTCACCGGCTTCCTGGGCCCCAACGGCGCGGGCAAGACGACCACGCTGCGGATGCTGCTGGGCCTGGTCTCCGCCGATCGTGGCACCGCGCTCATCGACGGCCGGCCCTACGGCTCCTACGACCAGCCGATGCGGAGCATCGGGGCGGCGCTGGAGGCCAGCTTCCACCCGGGCCGCTCCGGCCGGGACCACCTCCGGGTCTATGCGCCGTTCGCCGGCGTCGGTGACGCCCGCTGCGAGGAGGTGCTGGCCCAGGTCGGTCTCACCGACGCCCGGCACCGGCGCGTCGGCGGCTACTCCCTGGGCATGCGGCAGCGTCTGGCGCTGGCGACCGCGCTCCTGGGCGACCCGCGGGTGCTGGTCCTCGACGAGCCGGCCAACGGCCTCGACCCCGAGGGGATCGTCTGGCTGCGCGGCTTCCTGCGCTACCTGGCCCACGAGGAGGGCCGGACCGTGCTCGTCTCCAGCCACGTCCTGGGCGAGGTGCAGGCGAGCGTCGACGACGTCGTGGTGATCGCGCAGGGCCGGCTGGTCCACGAGTCCTCGCTGGGCGAGCTGGTCGCCATGGCCACGCCGCGCACCAAGGTCGCCGGCCCGGACGCCGAGGCGCTCGCCCGGCTGGCCGCGGAGCGTGGCTGGTCCGCGACCGCCGCGGACGGCGGCCTGCTGGTGGACGGCGCCTCGCCCGCCGAGGTCGGAGCGGCCGCCTTCGCCGGCGGCATCGAGCTGCACGAGCTGGCCGCCGAGGGAGGCAGCCTGGAGCAGGTCTTCCTCGAGCTGACCGGCGACACCGGCGTACCGGCTGGTGGTGAGCGATGAGGACCGCGCTGACCGGCGAGTGGCGCAAGGTGGTCACCACCCGGATGTGGTGGCTGCTGGCGATCGTGATGCTCGGCTACCTGGCCTTCCTGGGCGCGGTGATGGCCTTCAGCCTGACCACCGATCCCTCCGGCATGACCGGAGGGGCCGGCGACGCCGAGCCGCTCGGTGGGCACGCGGTCACCCAGACCGTGGCGACGCTGGCGGTCTCGCTCGGCTACGTCTTCCCGCTGGTGATCGGCGCGCTCTCGATGACGGGGGAGTACCGCCACCGCACGATCGCGCCCACGCTGCTCGCCGAGCCCCGGCGCGGGCTGGTGCTCCTCGCCAAGCTGGTCGTCGGCCTGGCGCTGGGCCTCGTCTACGGCGTCGTCGGCCTGCTCGGCGCGGTGCTCGGCGCGCTGCCGTTCCTCCTCGCCCAGGGCGACGCGCACTACCTGGGCGACGCCGACATCCTGCGCACGATGGGCTTCGCCGTGCTGGCGGTGGCGATCTGGTGCCCGATCGGCGTGGGCGTCGGCTCGCTGCTGACCAACCAGGTCGCCGCGGTCGTGGTGATCCTGGCCTTCACCCAGTTCGTCGAGCCGATCCTGCGCATCGGCTTCGCCGCGGTCGACGCCCTCTCCGGGCTGCAGAAGCTCCTTCCGGGCGCCGCCGCCGAGGCTCTGGCCGGCGCGAGTCTCTACAGCACCAGCGGGATGCTCGACCTGCTCGGCCGCTGGGAGGGCGCGCTGGTGCTCCTCGCCTACGCCGCGGCCTTCGCGCTGGTGGCGCGCTACACCACCCTGCGCCGCGACGTCAGCTGACCGGCTTCCCGCGCTCGCCTCCGGGCACCCACAGCACGTCGCCGTTCTCGCGGTTGGCGTGGCGGGCCAGGATGAAGAGCAGGTCGGAGAGGCGGTTGAGGTAGGTGATCGCCAGGATGTTCATCGAGTCGGCGTACGCCGCGTACGCCGCCCAGGCCTCCCGCTCCGCGCGGCGTACGACGGTCCGGGCCACGTGCAGCTGCGCGGAGGCGAGCGTGCCGCCGTTGAGGATGAACGAGCGCAGCTTCGGCAGCGACTCGTTGTACTGGTCGCACCAGGCCTCGAGCCGGTCGATGTAGTCCTGCTCGACCCGCAGCGGCGGGTACTCGGGGTCCGCGACGACCGGGGTGCACAGGTCGGCGCCCACGTCGAAGAGGTCGTTCTGGATGTGCACGAGGACCCCGGCGACGTCCTCGTCGATGCCGCCTCCGGCCAGCGCCACGCCGATCTGGGCGTTGCTCTCGTCGACCGTGGCGTACGCCGCCAGCCGCAGGTCGGTCTTGGAGGTGAGGCTCATGTCGCCGAGCCGGGTCTCCCCGGCGTCGCCCGTGCGGGTGTAGATCCGGGTGAGGTTGACCATGGCCACAGCCTAGGTCCTGCCGCCCGGCGTGCTCGACCGCCGTAGTCTGGCCCGCGTGGAGAGCTTCCGGGTGCGCTCGCAGGGACCACGGGTCTCGCCGCTGCGGGGCACCGTGAGGGTCGGCGGCGCCAAGAACTCCGCGCTCAAGCTGATGGCCGCCGCGCTGCTCGCGCCGGGCAGGAGCCGCATCGGCAACGTGCCCGACATCCTCGATGTCGCGGTGATGGGCCAGCTGCTGGAGCGGCTGGGCTGCCGGGTCGAGCTCGCCTTCCCGCAGGTGACCATCGACGTGCCCGAGGAGCTCGGCCACGAGGCGCCGTACGAGCTGGTCCGCCGGCTGCGCGCCTCGATCGCCGTCCTGGGCCCGCTGGTGGCCCGCTGCCACCGCGCCAGCGTCGCGCTGCCCGGCGGCGACGCCATCGGCTCGCGCGGCCTGGACATGCACATGGCGGGGCTCCGCGAGCTCGGCGCCAGCGTGCGGGTGGAGCACGGGCAGGTGGTCGCCGAGGTCCCCGAGCGGTACGCCGGCGCGGCGATGATGCTGCAGTTCCCCAGCGTGGGCGCGACCGAGAACCTTCTCATGGCCGCCGTGCTCGCCCCGGGCACCAGCATCATCGAGAACGCCGCACGGGAGCCGGAGATCGTCGACCTCTGCTCGATGCTGACCGCGATGGGCGCGCGCATCGACGGCGCCGGCACGTCCACGCTGACCATCGAGGGCGTCGACCGGCTCTCCCCGGTCGAGCACACCACCATCCCGGATCGCATCGTCGCCGGCACCTGGGCCTTCGCCCCGGCGATCGCGGGCGGCAGCGTGGAGGTGGCGGGAGGAAGCGCCGGCCACCTCGACCTGGTGCTGGACAAGCTGGCCGACGGGGGAGCCGAGATCGAGACCGGCCCGGACGGCTTCCGGGTGACGGTCGCCGACCGGATGCGCTCCTTCGACGTGGTCACGCTGCCGTTCCCGGGCTTCCCGACAGACCTGCAGCCGTTCGCGATGGCGCTGGCCTCGGTCAGCGAGGGCACCGCGATGATCACCGAGAACGTCTTCGAGGCGCGGTTCATGTTCGCCCAGGAGCTGGCCCGCCTGGGCGCCGACCTGCACACCGACGGCCACCATGCCGTCGTACGCGGCGTGCCCGCGCTCTCCGGCGCCCCCGTGGTCGCCCACGACATCCGGGCGGGGGCGGCGCTCGTCCTCGCCGGACTGGGCGCGCAGGGGACCACCGTGGTCGCGCACGCCCACCACATCGACCGGGGCTACCCCGACTTCGCCGAGACGCTGCGCGGCATCGGCGCCGACGTGGAGCGCATTCCGGCCGAGGAGTGACACGCCCGGCGGTGTGACCCACTGGGCACGTGAGACAGTCCACAAGGCATACCCACCGGTAGCGGTCCGGCCTAGGCTTGATCGCTATGAGCGAGAAGGACCGACCCTGGGTGATGCGCACGTACGCCGGCCACTCGACGGCCGCCGCGTCGAACGCGCTGTACCGCACCAACCTGGCCAAGGGCCAGACCGGGCTCTCGGTCGCCTTCGACCTGCCCACCCAGACCGGCTACGACGCCGACTCCCCGCTGGCCCGCGGCGAGGTCGGCAAGGTCGGCGTGCCGATCCCGCACCTGGGGGAGATGCGCCGCCTCTTCGAGGACATCCCGCTGACGGAGATGAACACCTCGATGACCATCAACGCCACGGCGATGTGGCTGCTGGCGCTCTACCAGGTCGTCGCCGAGGAGCAGAACCCTTCGCTCGCGCCGGAGGAGGTCGCCGCGCAGCTGGCCGGCACCACCCAGAACGACATCATCAAGGAGTACCTCTCCCGCGGCACCTACGTCTTCCCGCCGGAGCACTCCCTGCGGCTGATCAGCGACATGATCGCTTACACCGTCCACCAGATCCCCAACTGGAACCCCATCAACGTCTGCAGCTACCACCTGCAGGAGGCGGGCGCGACGCCGACGCAGGAGCTGGCCTACTCGCTGTGCACCGCGATCGCCGTGCTCGACGCCGTGAAGAGCTCGGGCCAGGTCAGCGACGAGGACTTCGAGAAGGTCGTCGGGCGGATCTCCTTCTTCGTCAACGCCGGCGTGCGCTTCGTCGAGGAGATGTGCAAGATGCGCGCGTTCGTCGCGCTGTGGGACGAGATCACCCGTGAGCGGTACGGCGTCACCGACCCGAAGATGCGTCGCTTCCGGTACGGCGTACAGGTCAACTCGCTCGGCCTCACCGAGGCGCAGCCCGAGAACAACGTGCAGCGCATCGTCCTGGAGATGCTGGGCGTCACGCTGTCGAAGAATGCCCGCGCCCGGGCGGTGCAGCTGCCCGCGTGGAACGAGGCGCTCGGCCTGCCGCGGCCCTGGGACCAGCAGTGGTCGCTGCGGCTGCAGCAGGTGCTCGCCTTCGAGTCCGACCTGCTGGAGTACGACGACATCTTCGACGGCTCCCACGTCATCGAGGCCAAGGTCGCCGAGCTGGTCGAGGAGACCAAGGCCGAGATCGACCGGGTCCAGGCGATGGGCGGCGCGATCGCGGCCGTCGAGTCCGGCTACATGAAGCAGGCCCTGGTCAGCTCCCACGCCGCGCGCCGCGCGCGGATCGAGAGCGGCGAGGAGATCGTCGTCGGCGTCAACAGGTTCGAGACCACCGCGGAGTCGCCGCTGACCGCCGACCTCGACGCGGCGATCCAGACCGCCGACCCCGAGGCCGAGCGCCAGGGCGTCGAGGTGGTGCGGCGGTGGCGTGCCGAGCGCGACCAGCTCGCGGTGGACGAGGCGCTGGCCCGCCTGGCGGCCGATGCCAAGACCGACGCCAATCTCATGGCCGCCACGCTCGCCGCCGCCCGCGCCGGCGCCACGACCGGTGAGTGGGCCGGCACGCTGCGCGAGGTCTTCGGCGAGTACCGCGCCCCCACGGGCGTCTCCGGCGCCGTCGGCGTGGCCGAGGCCGGCGCCGAGCTGAGCGCCGTGCGCGAGCGGGTCAGGGCCACCGGCGAGGAGCTGGGCGGCCGGCTGCGCCTGCTGGTCGGCAAGCCCGGCCTCGACGGGCACTCCAACGGCGCCGAGCAGGTCGCCGTCCGTGCCCGCGACGCCGGCTTCGAGGTGATCTACCAGGGCATCCGGCTGACGCCCGAGCAGATCGTCTCCGCCGCCGTCGCCGAGGACGTGCACTGCGTCGGCCTGTCGATCCTCTCCGGCTCGCACATGGAGCTGGTCCCCGACGTCCTGGATCGGATGCGCGAGGCCGGCATCGGCGACATCCCCGTCGTCGTCGGCGGCATCATCCCCGACTCCGATGGCCGCAAGCTCAAGGAGCTCGGCGTCGCCGCCGTCTTCACCCCCAAGGACTTCAGCCTCACCGAGGTCATGGGCCACATCGTCGACGCCATCCGCGCCGCCAACGACCTGGACTGAGCTCCCAGCATTGCCTGGCTGGGAGCACGTCCCCAGCTACAGGCAGTTCGCTGGCTTCGGCGGCGGATCACGCGCGCAGACTCCACCCATCGGCCGAACTGCCTGCATTCAGGTACGTCGTTCGAGCGCGGCACCCGCCGGTGAGCCGAGCGACGAAGAGGCCGACTAGAACAGCCGGTGGCTCGGGTCGTCGAGGCCGCGGAGGGCGTCGTAGTCGACGACGACGCACTGGATGCCGCGGTCCTCGGCGAGGACGCGGGCCTGCGGCTTGATCGCCTGGGCGGCGAAGACGCCGCGGACGGGGGCCAGCAGCGGGTCGCGGTTGAGCAGCTCCAGGTAGCGGGTGAGCTGCTCGACGCCGTCGATCTCGCCGCGGCGCTTGATCTCCACGGCGACCGAGGCCCCGTCGGCGTCGCGGCACATGAGGTCGACCGGGCCGATGGCGGTGGGGTACTCCCGGCGTACCAGCGTCAGGCCCTCGGCCAGCGCGGCCGGGTGCTCGGCCAGCAGCTCCTGCAGGTGCTTCTCCACCCCGTCCTTCTGCAGCCCGGGGTCGACGCCGAGATCGTGGGAGCTGTCGTGGATCAGCTCGTCGATGAGGATGCGCAGGGTGTCGTCGGTCTTGGCGTTGGTGACCACCCACTCGGGCCGGCCGTCCTCGTCGGTGCCCTCGGTGACCGAGCACGGCGGGCTCATCCAGTTCAGCGGCTTGTAGGAGCCGCCGTCGGAGTGCACCAGCACCGAGCCGTCCGCCTTGAGCATCAGCACCCTGGTCGCCATGGGCAGATGGGCGGTCAGCCGCCCGGCATAGTCGACCTGACAGCGGGCCACGACGAGTCTCACGGGCGGGAATCTACCCGGACACGCCGAGCGAGTGACCGAGGGCACAGCCGGCCGGGGGTTACCGGCGGGTCACATCACGTGGGATCATTCCCCGCATGACCGACGCTCAGCAGATCGCCGACACCCTGCTCCTGCCGTACCTCAACCACGCGGTACGCATGTTCGAGGCGGGCTACGCCTCCGCCGACGACATCGACGCGGGCATGCGCTTCGGCTGTGGCTACCCCGCCGGACCGCTGGCCACGATCGATGAGCGCGGCGCGGCCGCCGTACGCGACGGTCTGGCCGCCCGGTACGCCGAGACCGGTGACAGCCTGCACAAGCCCGCCGACCTGCTCGAGCGGATGGCTGAGACCGGCGGGACCTTCGCGGGCGGGGCGAGCGAGCAGGCCCAGCCCGAGCTGCGCCTGCCGATCGCCAAGGTCGGCGTCGTCGGCACCGGCACGATGGCCTCCGGCATCGCCCAGGTCTTCGCCCAGAGCGGCTACGACGTGGTGTACGTCGGCCGCGGCGACGACAAGGTCGCCGGCGTGCGCTCGTTCATCGACAAGGGCCTGTCCCGCCTGGTCGAGAAGGGCAAGCTGGACGAGTCCGCCAAGGCCGAGGTGCTCGGCCGGCTGACCGGCTCGACCTCGCGCGAGGACCTCGCCGACGTCGACATCGTCGTCGAGGCGATCGCCGAGGACCTGGACATCAAGCGCCAGCTCTTCGCCGACCTCGACCGGATCTGCAAGCCGGATGCCATCCTCGCCACGACGACCTCCTCGCTGCCGATCACCCAGCTGGGCGACGCCACCTCGCGGCCCGAGTCGGTCATCGGGATGCACTTCTTCAACCCCGCGACCGTGATGAAGCTGGTCGAGGTCGTGACCACCGCCGCCACCTCCGATGTCGTCAACGAGACCGTCCTGGCTCTGTGCGCCAAGGTCGGCAAGGTCGCGGTCTCGTGCGGCGACCGCTCCGGCTTCATCGTCAACTGCCTGCTCTTCCCCTACCTCAACGACGCCGTGCGGCTGCACGAGTCCGGGGTGGCAATCGACGACATCGACGCCGTGATCAAGGAGCAGGCGGGCTTCCCGATGGGCCCGTTCCAGCTGCTCGACGTGGTCGGCAACGACGTCTCCCTGGCCATCCAGCAGGAGCTCTTCGCCGAGTTCAAGGAGCCCGGCTTCGCCCCCGCCGCCCTGCTGACGCAGGTCGTCGCCGAGGGTCGCCTGGGCCGCAAGACCGGCCAGGGGTTCCACGACTATAGGACGTGACTCTCGGCGCCAGGCGTCGGCAGGCATGCCCTAGTGTTGAGCGGGTGTCCGGGGAGCTGCGCGTCGCGTCGTACGGCGAGTCGGGCAGCCCGGTCGTCTTCCTGCACGGCCTCTTCGGTCAGGGCCGCAACTGGACCGGCGTCGCCAAGCGCCTCGCCGAGGACCATCGCGTGCTGCTGGTCGACCTGCCCGACCACGGCGGCTCGCCCTGGTCGGACTCCTTCGACTACCTGGCCGTCGCCGACCAGGTGGCCGCGCTGATCGCGCCGAGCGACCCGGTGGCGCTGGTCGGCCACTCGATGGGCGGCAAGGTCGCGATGGTGCTCGCCCTGCGGCACCCCGAGCTGGTGGAGCGACTGGTCGTCGTGGACATCTCGCCGGTCTCTCACGAGTCGATGGACGAGTTCGAGCGCTACATCGCCGCGATGCGCGGCCTGGACCTGAGCGGGATCCGGCGCCGCGAGGACGCCGACCGGGCGCTGCGCGAGGCCGTCCCGCACCCGACGGTCCGCGGCTTCCTGCTGCAGAACCTGCGCCGTGACGGCGACGGCTGGCGGTGGCAGCTCAACCTCGACCTGCTCGCCCGCGACCTGGCGGCGATCGGCGGCTGGCCCGAGGAGCGGCTGAGCTCCGCGGCGCCGTACGACGGCCCGGTGCTGTGGGTGCGCGGCGAGCGCTCGGACTACGTCCGCGAGGAGTACGCCGCCGCGATGGACCGCTGGTTCCCACGCAACCGCAAGGTGACCGTCAAGGACGCGGGGCACTGGGTCCACTCCGAGCAGCCGGAGGTGTTCGGCGAGGTGCTGCGCAGGTTCCTGGCGGCTCAGGCCTCGTCGGAGGCCGCGCGCTGACGCGAGCGGTACGCCGCCACGGCGTTGCGGTTGCCACAGGCGGTCGAGCAGAACCGTCGTGACCGGTTGCGGGACAGGTCCAGCACGAGACCCTCGCACTCCTCGTCGGCGCAGAGCGAGAGCCGGGACATCTCGTCCTCGCGGATGACGTCGACCATCGCCATCGCGGTCTCCACCACGATCCGGGTGGCCAGCGGCGCGTCCGCCGGGACCGCGTGGATGTGCCAGTCGGTCGCGCCGTGCCGGACCAGCTGGGGGAGTGCCCCCGCCTCGGCGAGCATCTCGTTGACCTGGCCGACCGCCTCGTCGCGCGGGCTGGTGAGCAGGTCGCGCAGGCGGCCGCGCAGGGCGCGAACCGCCTCCAGCTCGGCGCGGTCGTGGCGATGCGAGCCGGTGTAGCCGTGCCGGGTGTAGAAGTCGTCCAGCGCGGCGACGGTCGTCAGCGTGTCCGACTCCTCCGCGGAGTTGACCAGCTCGACAGCGGCGCTGAGCGCGGCTGTGGTGTCATGAGCGAAAACCACGTTGACAGATTACCAGTTCAGTCTCTAGTGTCATGATCCATGACGCCCGTGACTCATGACGCGCAGGTCCGGTCGACCGGCGGCCTGGCGTTCGCCGTGGTGTCGGCGGCGTCCTTCGGGCTCTCCGGCTCGCTGGCGAGCGGGCTGATGGACGCGGGCTGGAGCGCCGGCGCGGCGGTCACGGTCCGGGTGCTCCTCGCGGCGGCGATCCTGGCCGGGCCGGCGGTGGTCGCGCTGCGGGGACGGTGGCGGCTGCTGCGCGAGCACTTCGCGATGGTGGCGGCGTACGGCGTGGTCGCGGTGGCCGGGTGCCAGCTCGCCTACTTCAACGCCGTCCGCCATCTCGACGTGGGCGTGGCCCTGCTCGTGGAGTACACCGCGCCGGTCGCGGTCGTGCTCTGGGTGTGGGCGCGCCATGGCCAGCGGCCGGGCCGACTCACCGTGCTCGGCGCGCTCGTGGCCGCCGCGGGCCTGGTGCTCGTGCTCGGCCTGGTCACCGCGATCTTCGGCGGCGGGGCGGACCTCAGCGGCATCGGCGTCACCTGGGCGCTGGTGGCCATGGTCGGCGCGGCCGTCTACTTCATCCTGTCCGCGCGCGACGTCGGCCTGCCGCCGCTGGTGCTGGCCGCCGCCGGGCTCGCGCTCGGCGGGAGCGTGCTCCTCCTGTCCGGGCTGACCGGCGTGCTGGAGATGAGCGCCTCGTCCGCGCCGGTGGACTTCCAGGGCACGCGGGTCCCCGTCTGGGTGCCGCTGGCGGCCCTGGGCGTGGTCACCGCCGCGCTCGCCTACGTCACCGGGATCGCGGCCTCGCGGCGGCTCGGCCCGCGACTGGCCTCCTTCGTGGCGCTGCTCGAGGTGCTCTTCGGTCTGGTGTGGGCGGCGCTCCTGCTGCACCAGGTGCCCTCCTGGGCGCAGGTGCTCGGCGCCGCGCTGGTGCTGGCCGGCCTGGTGCTGGTCAAGCTCGGCGAGGCCGACGCCGTGGCGGCGCTGGTGCCGTCCGAGCCGGACGCCGCGGTCGCTACTTGCCCTTCCCCTCCTGAGGAACGGATCCCGCTGGGATCCACTCCCGGGTGACCACGGCGTTGAAGCCGATCACGGCCGGCGCCTTCACGCCGAGCTCCTCGCTGTCCTTGACCAGCACGGTCTCGTCGCCGTTGTAGACGCCGGTGTCGGCATCGAAGAGCACCAGCCGCTGACGCTCGCGGTCGGGGTCGTTGATGATGAAGACCTGGCTCGGCCGGCCGGCCCGGTCGACCGCGCGGCCGGCGTACCGGACGTCCTTGGCGCCGATCATCGTACGCAGCAACGCGGAGTTGAGCCGCGGCGAGAGCACGTTGCCCAGCCCGAGGACCTGCAGCGAGTTGCTCAGGCAGTAGCCCTCCCGGCCCGCGCACTCGCGTGGGTCGCCGAGCAGCTTGGCACGCAGCTTCGCCGGGTCCAGCGGCAGCTTGGCGGGATGGCTCAGCAGACCGCCGGCGTCGGCGGGGAACGAGGTCACCGAGGTGCCCTCGCCCTCCGGCGGCCCCGTCTCGGTGCCGTCGGTGAGCGGCCGCCCGCGCTGGGTGATGATCCGGACCGAGCCGTCGGGCAGGACATAGCGCTGGGTCTCGGTGGGGATCACCGCGGCGTCGCGCTCGTCGTGCTTGGTGGTCTCCAGCCACCACGAGGCGACCTCGACGTGCTGGGTGTCGCCGGTCTGCCCGCGGCCCATGCTGACTCCCGAGCTGATGCCGGCGATCACCGACGGGCTCGTCTTGGCGAGGTCGGCGAGCCGGGCGAGCTCCTCGTCGGGGTTGGTGCCGGCCAGGGGATAGCGCGAGACGTTGACGCCCGCGATGTCGAGGATGGGCGGCGTTGCGGCGTACGCCGGGGGCGTGCCGCGCCCGAAGGACCAGATGGTCATGCCCAGGACGGCGGTGATGACGGCGGCGGCCGTGAGCAGCCAGGGCGTCCTGCGCTGCTCGTGCGCCGGGACCGTGGCGCCGCGCGAGTCGGACAGGATGCGCGCGGTGGTCTCCTGCGCCCGGACGGCGAAGGCCATCCGCTCGGCCGGGGGAAGGTCGAGATCGGCGATGTCGGTGTCGTAGTGCTCGCGCAGGATCTCGGCGAGGTCGTTCTCGACCCGCGCGAAGTCCTGAGCGCTACCGAATGCTGACATTGTCGTCCACCTCCTCCTCGTGGAGCCGGCGATCGAGTCGCTGCCGGGCCCGCGCCAGCCGCATCGAGGCGGCCTTCGGGCTGATGCCGAGGATGTCGGCGATCTCGCCCGTTCGGAAGCCGGCGATCAGCAGGTTGACCGCCTGCCGGTCGTTGAAGTCCAGCCGCGAGATCGCCTCGGCCAGCGCGGCCGGCACGATCGCCTCATAGGTCGGGTCGGCGCCGGGCACGATCCTCAGCACGGCGTGCTCGAAGGCCTCCAGCTCCCGGGCGGCCTTGCGCTGCGCGTTGACGATGTGCCCGAGCGCGATCTTGTAGGTCAGGCGGCGCAGCTGGCGCAGCTCGATGTCGTCGACTGGGACCGGGATCCGCTTGCGCCACAGCGAGAGCATCGTCTCGTTGGCGAGGTCCTCCGCCTGTGCCGAGGGGAACCGCGCGCGGATGAACTTGTGGATCTTCGGCAGCATCTCGGCGAAGTAGTCCGCGTAGAAGACGTGGCTCAACTCCGCCCACCTCCACGCGCTCCCGCCGAACAGACTCTCCCGTGACGGAGCGTGGAGCACGTCGACCGCCGGGGGCCGAGTACCGCGGTGACCGACGGGGACGAGCTCGACGACTCCTGTCGGGCTCAGCAGCATAACAAGCAATCCGCCTTCGTGGTGGGTGTGCGCTCGCCCCCTTGTGTGGGCCGAGCGAGCGGAGGTCTCCTCATACCGGGATGGTGAGAGGGGAACTGCTCATTCATTGCTGTCGCCGGAAGCACAAATTCCACAGGAAGTTCGTGACGGCCTGTGGGATACGGCGATCTGGTGACAGTGAGGGGGCGTAACCAATCGTGAAACTCTGATTGACAGGGAGTCGGTTCGCATGGTTCGTTGTGCCCACAACTTAACTGTGAACGGATGTCACGCCTATCGACCCCGGGTCGCTCGGCGAGACCTCCGCATCTGCAAGGGAACAGGGTGCGACCTGTGAACACATCAGAAGCGATCGACATCGACCGGGGCGGAATGGGCGCCGCCTCGTCGGGTCGGGAGTCGGACATCGTCATCTCCGTGCAGGGGGTGACCAAGCGGTTCGGCCACCACACCGTGCTGGAGGACGTCACCTTCGACATTCCGCGCGGCAAGATCTCGGCGGTCCTCGGACCGTCGGGCACCGGCAAGTCGGTGCTGCTCAGCACGATCATCGGGCTGATGCGGCCCGAGGAGGGGCAGGTCTACGTCGACGGCGAGCCGATCGTCGGCGTCCCGCATCGCGACGTGATGCGCATCCGGCGCAAGTTCGGCGTCCTGTTCCAGGACGGCGCCCTCTTCGGCTCGATGAGCATCTACGACAACATCGCCTTCCCACTGCGTGAGCACACCAAGCGATCCGAGACCGAGATCCGCCAGGTCGTGGAGAGCAAGGCCGAGATGATCGGGCTGGCCCGGCATCTGGACAAGCTGCCCGGCGAGATCTCCGGTGGCATGCGCAAGCGCGCCGGTCTGGCGCGGGCGCTGGCCCTGGACCCCGAGATCGTCTTCTTCGACGAGCCCGACTCCGGGCTCGACCCGGTGCGGGTGGCTCACCTCGATGAGCTGGTCAGGGACGTGCAGGCTGAGGTGGGCTGCACGTTCTTCATCATCACGCACAACATCGAGTCGGTGAAGCGGACGGCCGACTACGTCGGCATGCTGTTCCGCTCCAACCTGGTCGGGTTCGGGCCGACCAGCGAGCTGGTGGAGAGCCGCGAGCCGCTGCTCAAGCAGTTCTTCTCCGGCAGCGCCCAGGGGCCGATCGGCATGGACGAGATGGTCGATGCCGAGGCGGTCGACGAGGGCCTGGACCCCGATGACCTGATGAGCGCCACCGTTCCCGGTCCGCTCGGCTGAGCGACCACACCAGACCCACGGTTGATCCGACGGCGCCGCGGCCGTCGAAGGGAGGAAGACCTCGATGCTGGCTACCCGAAGCACATCGACGAGCACTGAGGAGAGCGAGGCTGCCGCTCCGGACGAGGCGACGACCGAGCCGAGATCGGCGCAGCCGCCGGAGGATCCGCCCGGGCCGGACGCCCGTGACGAGCAGCCCCGTGGTGGTCGGCTCCGCCGCGCGACCACCTGGCTGACGGCGCTGGTCGTCGTCCTCGCGCTCCTCGCCACCGCTCTCCTGGTGGCCTGGCGGCGCAGCGCCGACGAGGCCGATCGACTGCGTCAGCAGCAGGAGCTGCGCTCCTCGGCGCTGGCCGCCGCCCGGATGTACGCCGCCGACCTGACGACGTACGACCACGCCACCTTGGCCGAGCAGCAGACCACCCTGGCCGGCGAGTCGACCCAGCGGTTCCAGGAGACCTTCGCGGACTCGATGAAGACGCTCGGCCCGATCTTCGAGCGGCTCGAGGCCACCGCGACCGGCACCGTCCTCGACGCGGCCGTGGTGACGGCGACGACCCAGCGCGCCCAGGTGATCGCCTTCGTCGACCAGGAGGCCCGCTCCAAGGAGCTGGACAAGCCGGAGACGCAGTCGAGCCGGATCAGCATGACCCTGGTGCGCCAGGGCGACCGCTGGCTGCTGGACCGAGTGGACCTGGTCTGAGCCGATGAGCACTCACGAGCCAGTGGAGAAGGCTGCCCAGCGGGAGCCCGCGATCGATCCGAGCCGGACGTTCCTGCGCCGCAGTGCCCGTCCGTGGCAGCGGTTCGGCGATCTGATGTCGATGTTCGTCGACTCGATCGTGGTCATGATCAGCTCGATCGTGCGGGGCCGGTTCCCGTGGTGGGACTTCCTGCTGCAGGCCCGCTTCCTGGTGTCGGTCTCGCTGCTGCCCACGATGCTGATCGCGATCCCCTTCGGCCTGGTGCTGGTCCTCGAGGTGGGCGGTCTCACCGCCCAGGTCGGGGCGGCCTCGCTCGTCGGTGGCGTGATCTCGACCGCGACCATCCGCGAGGCGGCTCCGATCATCAGCGGCATCGTGCTGGCCGGCGCGGGCGGGTCGGCGATCTGCGCCGACCTCGGCTCGCGCTCGACCCGCAACGAGATCGCCGCCCTGCGCGTGATGGCGGTCGACCCGGTCGAGCGCCTGGTCGCGCCGCGCGTCCTGGCCGCGATGGTGGTGGCGGTCCTGCTCAACGGGATCGTCTCCTTCGTCGGCATCCTCACCGGTTACCTCGCGCACGTCCACGTGCTCAACGGCAGCGCGGGGGGCTTCCTCGGATCCTTCAGCGCCTTCGCCCGCTCCGAGGATCTGCTGGAGTCCTGCATCAAGGCGGCCGTCTTCGGCCTGATCGCCGCGGTGGTGGCCAGCTTCCAGGGCCTCACCTGCGAGCGCGGTCCGGCCGGCGTGGGTGAGGCGGTCAACCGCTCGGTCGTGGTGACCGGCGTGTCCCTGTTCGTGGTCAACCTGATCATCACCCAGATCTTCCTGGTGACCGTCCGGCCGGTGCTGCTATGACGACGACTCCCCACTCCCTTCCCGCCCCGCACGCCGGGGCGCCGCGACCCTCCCTGATGACCCCCGTCGTGGAGCAGCTGCGCTGGCTCGGGCGGATGCTGCTGTTCTGCGTGGAGGTGGTGCTCTCCATCCCGAGCACGCTGACGCACCACCGCCGCGAGGTGGGCAGGCTCCTGGCCGATGTCGCCTTCGGCAAGGGCCTGCTCACCGTCGCGGCGAGCACGGTCTTCGTCTCGGCGCTGCTCGCCGCGGTGATCGGCATGCAGATCGGCCTGGAGGGCCTGCAGGGCCTCAACATCGTCGGGCTCGCGCCGCTGGCCGGCCTGCTGGCGGCGTTCGGCAACACCCGCGAGCTCGCGCCGCTGATCACGGCGTTCGGCCTGGCCGCCCAGATGGGCTGCCGCTTCACCGCCCAGCTCGGCGCGATGAAGATCAACGGCGAGGTCGACGCGCTGGAGACGATGTCCGTCTCGGCGACGAAGTTCCTCGTCACCACCCGGCTGATCGCCTCCAGCGTGCTGGTGATCCCGATGTACCTCCTGGCGCTCTCCGGCGCCTACCTGGCCTCGCAGCTCACGGTCATCTTCATCGCCGACCAGGGCTCGGGCACGTATCTGCACTACTTCTATCTGTTCCTCTCCGAGGCGGACGTCTACTACTCCATCGTCAAGGTGGTGGTGATGGCGACGCTGATCACCTTCATCCACTGCTACTACGGGATGACGGCGGACGGCGGACCCGAGGGCGTCGGGCGAGCGGCAGGCCGCGCGATCCGGGCGAGCATCGTCGCCATCGCGGTCTCCGACATGCTGATGACGCTGCTGTTCTTCGGACTGGACACCGGAGTGAAGGTGTCGGGCTGATGGATCTCTACAGCATGCGAGACAACCCCAGGCTGACCGCCTGGCTGGGCGCGGGATTCATCGCCGCGATGCTGGCCGTGGTGGCCCTGGTCCTGGCCGACTTCAACCAGGCCTTCACCCGGGACATCGAGGTGACCGCCAACGTTCCCCGGCAGGGCGCCGTCGTCGCGGTCAACAGCGCCGTGCACTTCCGCGGTGTCGAGGTGGGCCGGGTGATCGACAAGCCGCGCTCCGCGCCCGGTGGTGAGATCCAGGTGCGGCTGCGGCTGGACCGCGAGCGGGTGGCCGACATCCCCGACTCGGTTCGAGTCGTCGTCGGTCCGCTGTCGATCTTCGGCAATCAGTACGTCAACCTGGTGACCGAGGAGAGCGGCGAGACGCAGGCGTCGAGCCGGCCGATCGAGGCGGGCGCGACGATCCCGGCGGTCAGCGATGCCCGGGCGCCGTCGCTGCAGTCGAACTTCGTCTCGCTCAACGACCTCCTGCACAGCATCCATCCGGCTCAGCTCAACGCCGGGCTCTCCGGCCTCGCGCAGGCTCTCGCCGGTCGCGGGGACAGCATCGGCGACACGCTGGTCTCCGCCGACGAGTACCTGACGGAGATGCTCGACCTCTGGCCGGTCGTGGTGGAGGACCTCAAGGAGTTCGGCCCGTTCGCCACGGTGCTCGCCCAGGCGACACCGGAGTTCCTCGACCTGCTGCGCAACGTCACCGTCTCGGCCGAGACGGTGGTGAAGCATCGCGAGGACTTCGCCTCGCTGATGGGCAACGGGGGCGAGGTCGCCACCCAGGTGGCCGCGCTCATCCGCGAGACCATGGGGACCTACGCCGATGCCGTCGCGGGCGCCGCCGCCCTCTTCGACGCCCTGTCCCAGGGGCCGCTGCTGATCAGCAAGCTGCTGACCGGCATCGACCAGTTCGCTCAGGCGTGGGCGAAGACCATGCACGGCGGCTCGATGAACGTGACCGCGCAGACCCTGCGGGTCACCGATCCGGCGTACCTCGCGCTGGCACTGGCCAGTGGCGAGAACGTCGCCGACCGGCTGGAGCGGGCGATCCAGGGACGCCAGGTGAACCCGCCGACGTACACCCTCGCCGACTGCCCCCAGTGGGGCTCGGTGCGCGGCAACTGTGCTTCGACCTCGGGAGGTGGGCGATGAGCTGGCGGCCGCCGCGTCCGGGACGGCTGATCGCCTCCCTGGTCGCCTTCGTGGCGCTCTCGGTGGTGCTCTCCACCGTCGTGATCTCCTCGGTCCTGAACCTCGACACGGGCGCGACCAAGACCTACTACGCGATCCTCACCGATGCCTCGGGGCTGCGTGAGGGCGCCAACGTCAAGGTCGCCGGGATCAACGTGGGGACCGTCAAGGAGGTCAAGCTCCACGGTGAGAACGGCGTGCGGGTCACCTTCACCGTCCGCGAGGACCGCCGCATCTCCGACACCACCCATATGGAGGTGCGCTACGCCAACCTGATCGGCACCCGCTACGTGGCGCTGACCAGGCCCGAGGAGGCGGGCGCCGGGCAGACGCTGCGTGCCGGTGCGACGATCCCCGCGGACCGGACCAAGCCGGCCATCGACCTGACCGCGGTCTTCAACGGCTTCCAGCCGCTCTTCGACGCGCTGACACCGGGGGAGATCAACCAGCTCACCGGCTCGATCATCAATGTCTTCCAGGGGCAGTCCGGCCACGTGTCCAACCTCGTCGAGCAGGTCGGCACGATCACCGAGCGTCTGGCCGACCGCAAGCAGGTGATCGAGTCGCTGATCACCAACCTGTCCGCCGTGCTGACCCAGGTCAACAGCGAGGGCGACTCGCTCGGTGAGCTGATCAGCAACTTCGACACGATGGTCGACGATGTCGCCGACCAGCGCGAGCTGCTGGCCACGGCGATCACCGCGATGGCCCGGTTCACCACCGACGCGGCCGACCTGACCAAGCAGGCGTCCTCGGCGATCACCGGCGACATCAAGGGCGTGGCCAAGGCCTCGCGCACGCTGGTGAAGAACCAGAAGGCCATCACCGACATGCTCCACGACGCACCCGCGGCGCTGCGAGCGGTCGACAGCACGATGGACACCGGCAGCTACCTCAAGGTCTACCTCTGCAACCTCGAGCTGCAGACCAGCGGCACGCTCAACCTCTCGCTGGTGCCGGGTCTGGCCGCGCCGCAGAAGCCGACCGATGTGGCGCTGCCCAGCGGTGTCCTCGGCTCGCCCTCCAGCCGAAGCGAGGTCTGCCGATGAACTGGCGGCTCAGTGACAAGAACCCCCTGGCCATCGCGGCGGTGGCGCTGGTGCTGCTGCTGGTGGCGATCGTGGCCTCGCTGAACCTCAAGGCGCTCGCGTTCTGGAACCAGCCGCGCGACTACGCGGCGTACCTCACCAATGCCTCAGGCCTCTCGGTGGGCGACTCGGTGCAGATCCGTGGGGTCGGGGTCGGCGAGATCAGCGCCATCACGGTGCACGGGGACACGGTCCGGGTCGACTTCGGCATCGACCGCGACATCCGGCTGGGCACCAAGACCAAGGCCGCGGTGAAGGTCCTCAACCCCCTCGGCACGGTCTATCTCGGGGTGGAGCCGCTGGGGCCGGGCCGACTGGAGGAGCCGATCCCGACCAGCCGTACGGCGGTCTCGATGTCGCTGCTCGGCGACCTGGGCGAGGTCAGCGAGCTGGTCGGCGACCTGAACCTCGAGCAGCTGAAGACGGCACTCGACGTCACCTCGACCAACCTCTCGGCGACCTCGGCCGAGGCCGTCCAGCGGGCGCTGACCGGGCTGAGCGAGTTCTCGGGCGCCCTGGCGCGCAACGCCGACGGCATCCAGGCGCTGGTCACCGAGGGCAGCGACATCGCGAAGATCCTCGCCGGTCGCAAGGACCAGCTGGTCAACCTCGTCGGCCAAGGCCAGGCGCTGATGGCGGTGCTCAAGGAGCGGCAGAGCGACATCCAGGCCCTGGTGCGCGGCACCGCCGATCTCTCCCGCGAGGTGAGCCAGATCCTCGAGGTCAACCGCGACGAGCTGAACCCGATGCTGCGTGACCTGCAGAAGATCTCCGAGGTGCTGGCCAAGGAGAACGACAGCATCGGCGAGGCGCTGCCGTTGCTGGCCCGGCTCAGCGGCCACGTCGCCGCGGCCACCGGCAACGGGCCTTTCCTCGACGTCGTCGTGCCCAACGGGCTGCTGGCCGACGCACTGGTCCAGCAATGCACATCCGGCGCCTATCCGGCGCCGGGCAATCCGGTAGTGGGGTGTCGTCCATGAGTACGCGATGGTCCGACGAGATGCCGGAGAGCCGGCCGACTCCCGAGGACGAGCAGAGTGGCCTGGACGCCCTGCTCGACGGTGACGCCGGTGCGCCCACCGAGCCCGGTGGCCGGCGTGCCTCCGGTGGGGGCGGCGGCACGAACGGCGTCCTCGACTTCCTGGCGCGGCCGCTGGTGCTGATCGTGATCGGCGTCCTGGTGGTGGCTCTGGCCGCCTGGGGCGCGATCGCCGCGACCTCCGGGCCGGACACCTACCGGGTGAGCGCGATGTTCTCCAACGCCCCGGGCATCTACTCCGGCAACGCCGTGACGGTGCTCGGCGTCCGGGTCGGCCGGGTGGAGACCATCACGCCCGATCCGAGCGGCGTGAAGGTCGTGATGAGGATCGATGCGGGGACCAAGCTCCCCGAGGGCGTGAAGGCCTATCTGATGGCTCCGAACGTGGTCAACGACCGCTTCATCGAGCTCGACCCCGGCTACACCGGCGGCTCGACGCTGCCGCCCGGCTCGACGCTGCCGATGGAGCGGACGGTCATTCCGCAGTCGGTCGACCAGATCGTGGCGAGCATCGACCGACTGGCCACCGACCTGGGGCCGAGTGGTGCCAACGAGGACGGCTCGCTCTCCCGGCTGCTGCGCTCGATCGCCACCACGCTCGGTGGCAGCGGCGGCTCGCTGAACTCCTCGGTGCGCAACCTCGGCGAGGTCTTCGCCGCGGTCTCGGCCGACACCGGCGACCTGACCAGCATGCTCGACGACCTGGGCGGCCTGACGCACGCGGCCGCCGGGGTGAGCGAGCAGTACCGCACGCTGGCCGGCGACCTGGCCGAGGTGAGCACGGCGCTGGCCGACGACGACCAGGCGATCGCCGAGTCGATCAAGAACCTCGCCCGCGTGCTCGGTGAGCTGAACACCTTCGTGAAGAAGAACAAGAGCCAGCTCAAGGGCACGTTGAGCAGCATGTCCGAGGTCGCCGCGACCGTCGGCGAGCAGCAACGAGCGCTGGCGCGGTCGATGCGACTGCTGCCGCTGGCGGTCGACAACGCGGGCCGCACGGTCGAAGGCGGGGGCGTCCGCACCCGGTTCGACCAGGTGACCTCGCCGAAGCTGCACCCGCAGATCTGCGGTGACGGCCTTCTCCGGCTGCTGCTGCTCTCGCTGTCGCCGCAGAACGACGACAGCCCGGTGATGAGCCTGGCCTGCGGCACCAACGAGCTGCTGCAGCAGCTGCGACCCGGCGACGGCGCCCCGGACGGCTCGGCGATCACCCGCGGATCCCTGCTCGGGCTGGGAGGTCACTGATGCGCACCCACCTCTGGAAGCCCGCCGTTCTGGTGATGGCCGCGCTGCTCCTCTCCGGGTGCGGGCTCAGCCTGCAGAGCCTGCCCAAGCCTGGGGTCGACACGCGGAACACCTACGCGCTGCACGCCACCTTCGCCGACGTGCTCAATCTCCCGGTCGATGCCCAGGTGCGTGACGGTTCGCGGATCGTCGGCGTGGTCGGCTCGATGGACGAGCGCGACTTCCTCGCCGAGGTCGAGCTGCGGATCAAGGACACCTACCGGGTCCCACGCGGCACCACCGCCGAGGTCCGCTTCGACAACCCGCTGGGCGACCAGTACGTCGAGCTGCACAAGCCGAAGGTGACCATCGAGGGATACCTGCCTCCGGGCGGTCGCCTGGCGCTGGCCGAGACCGCCGCGGCGCCGACCGTGGAGGACACGCTGGGTGCCCTCGCGATGGTGCTCAACGGCGGGGGCATCGGCAACCTGCAGTCGATCTCCCACGAGCTCAACGAGATGTTCGACGGCAACCAGCCGCAGATCCGCGACCTGCTGAGCAAGCTGGACGTCGCGGCGACCAAGCTCGCCGGCGGCATCGGCGACATCGACGCCGCGCTCACCGCACTGGACGCCCTGGCCACCGAGCTCAACGCCGACGACGAGACGCTGCCGCGCGGCATCTCCTCGCTCTCCGAGGCGATCGCCGTGTTGGCCGGCCAGAACGAGCAGTTCGACCAGCTGCTGGCGGGCCTCGAGGAGTTCGGCACCGCAGGCAACAAGATGATCGCCGCCAGCGGCAAGCAGACCGTCAAGGCCATCAAGAAGCTGTTGCCGGTGGTCAATCAGATCGTCGACGCCGATGCCCAGATCACCCCGGCACTGCGCAACCTGCGGGCGCTGCAGGCCCAGGTGCCCACGGTCACCACGGGCGGCTACGCCGAGCTCTCGGTCCGGCTGCCGGTGGCGGTCAGCTCCGCGCCCTCCGGGGTGAGCGGCTCGCCACGGCTGGTCGCGCCCCGGGCGCCGGTGAGCAGCCTGATGACCGGTCTCGGTCCGCTGACCAAGGCGGATCCCGATCGTCGTACCGAGAGGAGCGTGCGATGAGCACGCCCCGTCTGTGGCCGCGCATGGTCGGTGTCATCGTCGCCACGCTGCTCGGCATCTACTACATCGGTCATGTGATCCTGGGCTACAGCGTCTTCGGGTCGGAAGACTTCGAGATCCGGGTGCAGGTGCCCGAGGCGGCCGGCGTCTACGAGGACGGCAGCGTCACCTACCACGGTGTGCCCGTGGGGCGGGTCGAGAAGGTCGACCTCAGCGCCGAGGGCGTCGAGCTGGTGTTGCGGATCAACGCGGGGGAGAGGATCCCGGCCAACTCCGACGCCAATGTGCGGATGCTCTCCGCCCTCGGCGAGCAGTACGTCGACCTGGTGCCGACAGGGCCCGATGACCGGTTCCTGCAGGCCGGCGACGTCATCCCGATCAGCCGGACGACCGTCCCGGTTCCGGTCGGCAAGGCGTTGAACAACGGCCAGGAGTTCCTGGACTCCCTCGATCCCGACGACCTGCAGGCGGTGGAGACGCTGCTGGCCGAGGCATTCGGCGACGTCGCGCCGGAGCTCAAGCGGCTCGTGGAGACCGGCCAGGACCTGACCGAGGCCCTGATCGCCGGGCAGGAGGGCACCCGTCAGATGATCCTCGACGGCCGCACGGTGCTGCGTGCCGGCAATGCCAGCAGCGACGACCTGCGTGCCTACGTCACCGCGCTGGACAAGATCAGCAAGCAGTTCGCCGACTCCGACGACGACCTCGGCAACCTGCTCGGTGATGGCGGGGGAGCGCTGGAGGACATCGAGGATCTCGTCAGCACGATGTCCGACCCGTGGCGCGACCTGATGGACGGAGCCGGAGCCGCGGGCAGCGCCGTGCAGCGCAACGCCGCCGCCATCCGCGCGCTCTTCGGCCTGCTGCCCTCGGTGACCAGCAAGCTCGCGAAGGTGCCCTCGGGCGATCAGCTCAGCGGCATCCTCACCCTCAACGACGGCCAGCCGCTGTGCTCCTACCGCAGCGCCCTGGTGGTGCCCGGCGCGACGACCCCCTCGGGCCGCTCGCCGATGCAGTGCCCCACCAGGTCCGGCCTGCAGATGCGTGGCCCCGTCCACGCCCCGTCGGGAGGTGGATCGTGATCGGTCCCCTCCACCCCATGGCCGCGCCCGCGCGTGACATCGCGCCGGCCGGCCCCACGATCCCGGCTGGCCTCGTCGAGGCCGAGCTCAGCGAGGTCAGCCGGCCCATTCCTCACGACGACGGCCGGTCGGCCGGCCTCACCGCCTTGCCATTCACAGGCGCGTTCCGCGCCCCCACGACCCCGGCTGGCCTTGCGGAGGCCGAGCTCCGTAAGGCCAGCCGGTCCATGCCGCGCCCGACCGAGGAGGTGGCCCGATGACCGCGATGTCCACCGAGCTGCTGGTCGCGCCGCTTGCCGTGGCGGGGAAGCCCGCCATGCCCGGAGACACGGTCGAGGTGTCCGGGAGCTTCGCCGTGCGTCTGCCCGCCCCGTCGGTGCGGCTGGCATGCGAGTGGCCCATGGGCAGCCTGGAGATCCAGGTCCCCGATCCGGTGCCCGTGGCAGCAGCCGGTGGGGCACTCTGCCTGACCTTCGAGCGACCAGTGGCTCCTGCCAGCTCGCCGGCTGAGGACATGCTCCGGGTGCCTTCCGTGCGAGAGGACCTGTCGGGTGGGAACGCCACGCTGCTCAGCATCGACGTACCTCGAGAGGTCGGCTCGTCCGGTGAGCGCTGGCTGACCGGCTCGCTCTTCCTGCCCCGTGAGTCCGTCGTCTTCGGTCATCCCCTGCTGGCCGACGACCAGCTCCTCGCCCCCGAGTACGCCGGCGGCTGCCACATCGCCCTGAAGATCGACACCGTCACAGGTGAGGCCGTCTCCCTGCCCGACCAGTCGATGCCGGTCCGCGTGCGCGGCACCCTCGCGCCCCTCCCACGCGCCGCGGTCGAGCTCCGCCTGACGTTCGAGCCGGCCATCGGCCTGCTCTATGTCCGCATCCCCAACCCCGCCGCCCGCGCTGGCCGCCCGGACGGCACCCAGACGTTGGCCGACCATGCCGAGACCGCGGTCCCGGACGAGCCGGCGCCGGCATCGGGTGACGACAACTCCCACCCGTCACCCGAGCCGGGCGCCGCCACCGGTGAAGGCATGGTCGGCCAACTCCCTCCAGAAGATCGGAGCACGTGATCACAAGAAAGGACATCTCCTGATATCGAGGCAGTGCAAGAAAATTTCCGCTCCATCGCCTCGTTCCATCAGAATATTAGTTGAAATAACCACTTGCTCTCGGAGTGGCAATAGGGGTGATTCACGCTGCTCAAAATATCGATTGTCAAACTCCTGAAAATAGCCTGATAGAACACTTCCTTTTTCCAATGAGGTCGGTGTAGGAATGGATCTAGTAACTGTGAGTTACGACACGCGACGCTCGTCGCGGGCACGTCGTCGAGGATGCGAGAGGAGGGCCTCCCAGTGAGCAGTCAGCCCACCAGGATGAACACCCTCGCGCGCCTGCGCCGCCTCCGCATGGCGACGGTCCTCGCCGCAGTCCTCGCCGCACTGGCCCTGACTATGCCGGCCGTCGCCGCCGAGGAAGCGCCCGAGTCGAGCGAGCCGACAGCGACCCCGGCCGCTCCCGACGTCGCGGACGAGAACGCCGCGGACGAGGGTGCGACACCCTCTGTCGATGACGAGGCGATGTCGACGGCAGAGGAGGGCGAGCACGCGTCGTCCGAGCCGGGCGTCACTGCCGGTGGGAGCTCGACGGCTCAGGGGCCTGCCAAGGTGCAGGGACCCAAGGCAGCCCAGGCGGACGCGGACTGGCCCGCGGGCTGGCCGGCCGACCCGGAGCTGCCGCAGGGCTGTGATGGCGACTCGGTCCCTTGTGTGCCCCCGCTGACCTGCGACGTGCCCTGTCAGCAGTTGTCCTACGGATTGAACCCCGACCCCTACCTCCCGCAGAGCATCGCCGATCTCAAGCAGAGTCCGGAGCCCACCTGTGCAGCACCGGCCCTGCCCGCCCCGACCCAGGCAGGTAGTCCGCTGGGCTACACCGTGCCGATCCGGATCAAGCTCACCAACGGAGTGGTCCTCGCCGGCTACTCCAAGCGGGCCGCGTTCCGGGACCAGCCCGTGCCCTTCACCATCGTCATGTCCGGGCTGACCGGCTGGGTAGTCGGCCGGGTCAGCCTGCCTTCGCTCCAGGTGCACGTCGATCCCGGCGGCGTGCGCCTCTGCGACTACGACCGGGCCACCAACGTCGGCCCGCTCACCAAGGCGTTCCAGGTCTACGGCTATGGGGCGTTCGCGACACTGATCGCCTACTACCAGGCCCACGGCGTGGCGGCGAACACTCCGCGGTGGGTTCCTCTACCAGGGACCACCATCGCGCCGTGGCCGGGCAGCCTCGGCCTGCGCCTCAGCGGGCTCGACAACATGGGCGTCAAGGACGCGGTCGCCCAGCAGATCGAGGTCGAGACCTCGGGCGTAGCCTCCGACGGCTCGCTGGAGTTGGCGACCCAGTTGGTGTCGGGGATGAAGACCGATCCAGCTCCGCAGAGCAATGGTCAGCCGAACACGGCCTTCACGTGCGACGTCAACGTGGGCGGCACCTTCGGCACGGCCGCGAAGCAGACCGTCGACGTCGTGGCGCCGACGCTCGCCAACGGCTATACCCCGTTCGTGCCGGCGCGTCAGGAGAAGGTCTATCTGCCGACCAGGACTCTCACCGGCGCCGTCGAGGGCGGCACCGCCACCGTCGGCTCCAACTGGTTCGAGGTCGGCATCCCGGCAACCACTAGTCGGTGTGGCGGCGCCGTCAACGGCCAGTTCTACGGATATGGCTTCCACGACCCGGCCGGCGACACGGCCAACTTGAACCTCGTCCTGAGCGGCCCGCAACCACCGGCAGGTCTGCCGATCGTCCCCGGCCTGGTCGATCTCTCCCTGGACATGACCGTCGACCGCGTCGGACTGCCCAAGCCCACGACCGCCCTGCTGGGCAGCTACGGATTCGAGTGAGCCGACGATGTCTGTTCCGTTCGCAACTGCCCGGTCGCCTCCCGAGCCGAGGGTCCGCAGGCATGAAGGCGGCCCTTGGTCGTCACGACACAGAAGAGACAACGCTTAGTCAAAACCAAACGAAGGAAGAAGATCGCAATGAACAAGAAGATCCTCGGCGCCGCTCTCGGTGCCGCCGCCCTGATGAGTGGAGCGATGGTCAGCACCGCACCCGCCGCCTCCGCGGACCCGCTCCCGCATGCGGGGAACTGGTGGCTTGCGTACAATACGTCCGGCGCCGATGCCCAGACGGATGACACGATCACCGGCACGGCCATCCTGGAGTTCTACACGGAGATCAATTTCACGCCGACCCGGATCGAATGCCAGATCCCGGCTGGTTTGTTCACCTACGACCTCCAGTCCATCGACCTCGGTCCTCACGCCGCGAACACCGTGGTCGACCTCGATCTCACCCCGCCGGTGGGCATCTCGTCGTCGGCGCTCCCCAACGGCGATGGCGTCTGCCAGGACGTCACACTGGCCCCCTATGGCAGCGGACAGGATCTCGACGTCACCACTGATGGTGTCACCCCATGGACCGTTCATGTCACGACCCCGGCCGCGCCGGGTTCGGGAGATCCGCACCTCTTCGACGGGATCATGGCCGGGAGCGTCGACATTCCGGAGAGGGCGATCGATTTCGAGGACCCGAGCATCGGCTGCTGGGCGCAGGGTCCGATCACCGATGGCAACGGAACCCCGCAGAACGTCGCAGGCACCTACGACACCATCTCTGGCGATTTGATCCCGACCTTCACGGAGGAATCGCCGCTCGAAGACGTGGATGGCATTGGGTTCGAGGCGGACTCGCCGGACGACAGCTGCGTCGTCGATAACACCTACCTGCTCGAGGACAGCCTTATCAGCATCTTCAAGAGCAGCGACTCCACCAAGAAGCTGACGGTGGAGTGGAAGCCGTGACGGCGAGTCGTACTGCCTGACCGGCAGCGAACTCTGGGTGGCCCGTGCAGACCCACCGCACGGGCCACCCATCCCACCGCCTCCGTTCTAGAAGCAGCAGTCGCAAGGAGTCTTGGTCATGAGCACGAAGCTCGTCGGCGCCACCGCTGGCGCTCTCGCTCTGGTTGGCGGCGCCCTTGTTGCCGCCGCCCCGGTTGCCTCCGCCGATCCGGAGCAGGGCAGCTGGCACCTCTGGAACGCCACCACCGACGAGGCGGTGGTGGTCGACGACGAGCTCAGCGGCTCGGCCGTCCTGAAGCTCTACACCGAGATCAACTTCACGCCGTGGATCTTCGAATGCCGGATCCCAGTGGGCGAGCTCGCCTACACGGTGACGGAGGACGACGTCGAGCCCGTCGGCCCCGAGGAGACGGTCGATCTGCAGATCATCCCGCCGGCGATTCTCTCGGACTCGGGTTCCGCCCCGGGGCAAGCGGTCTGCCAGGACGTCAGCAATGCCGCCTACGGCAGCGGACAGAATGTCGATGTCACCACCGACGGCCTCACGCCCTGGATCCTCCACGTGACCACGCCGGCGGCACCGGACCCGATGGACGACCCGGTCTATGACGGGCCCGTGGAACTGGGCATCGACGTGCCGCAGAACGGGATCGACTTCGTCGACAGGACCATCGGCTGCTGGGGTCAGGGCCCAACCAACACGGGGGGTGTCACGGTCGAAGGCGAGTACGACACGACCAGCGGCGAGCTGATCCCCGACACCCCGCAGGGGTTCGAGGCCTGGTCGCCGGACGACAGCTGTGTCTTCGTGAACACGACGTTGATGGCGGGGAGTGTGGTGACGCTCGACCCGGTCTTGACGCTGAAGTGGGTGCCCGAAGGAGCCTCGTCGTGAACGGCAGGATGCTCGGCGCCACGCTCGGCGCTGTCGCCTTGGTCGGCGGTGCCGTGGTCGCCGCCGCGCCGAGTGCGACCGCCATCCCCGGGCAGCAAGAAGGGAAGTGGCACATCCAGAGCCCCACTTCTTCCCACGAGGTGGTCGGCGCTTGGTTCGTGCTGAGGTACTACGTCGAGATCAACTTCGTGCCCACGAACATCGAGTGTCGCATCCCCCCGGGGCTGCTCAGCCACACGATCGCGACCGGTGATCTCGATCCCGTCGATGCCGAGGAGACGATCGAACTAGCCTTCATCCCACCGGCGATCATCTCCGACTCGGGCGACGCTCCGGGCGCGTCGGTCTGCCAGGACGTCACCCTGGCTCCGTACGGCAGCGGGCAGAACCTCGATGTCACCACCGATGGCGTGATGACCTGGACCATGGAGATCACCGCCCCTGCGGCGCCCATGGATGATGACCCGAAGTACGACCCGATGGACACGGCGTACGACCCGGTCTACGACGGCACCATGATGGCAAGCGTCGGCATTCCGCAGGACGGGATCGATCTCGTCGACCCGAGCATTGGCTGCCGGGCGCAGGCTCCGGCCACCTCGGGCGGTGTCACGATCGACGGCGAGTACGACGCGAGCACCGGAGAGATGACCCCGGACACGCCGCAGGGGTTTGTCGCCTACTCGCCGGACAGCAGCTGCGTCGTTGAGAACGCCGAGTTGGTGGCCGGGACGAACGCGACGCTCGATCCGATCCTGACGTTGCAGTGGGTGCCTGATGAGGAGTGATACCGAGCGACGAATGCGCATGGAGCGCCGTCTCTCCGCCCCTGAGTTTGCCGAGTGGACCCACCGCTTGGCAAAGACGGGTGGCCTGCGCGGACCCACCGTGCAGGCCACCCACCCCAACCAGGTGGATCGGTGTGAGGCGCACACCGGATGCCGACCCACCTCATATATAGATTGGAGTCAACGATGAGACTACTCGACCGAGTCCGAGGAGTGCGAGGCACCCCTGGTCGTCGTAAGGTGCTCGCTCTCGCCGCGGTGGCCGGCATGGCCGCCACCGCCCTGGCGACCGCCAGCCCCGCCTCGGCGGCCCCCGGCGTGCTCCCGGACAATCTGCAGAAGTACGCCAACTGTCCGCTGACGAATCCGCAAGTGCGGACCTGCGTCTATGTCGAGGCCAGCAACCTGCAGATGCAGTTGGGCGACTTCGACTTGGAATCCGACGACCCGATCGTCTTGGAGTTCGGTCTCGCGTACGCGCCGGGCTCGCTGGTTCCTGTCATCGCGCCACCAGTCGCTGGTGACATCAACAGCATCATGACCGCCGGCCCGATCGAGGTGCCCGGTGGGATCACCGGCATCCCGGGCGGGGGCATCGGACCGCTGGCCGCGTATGCCACACCGTCGTTGACCGCGCTGCCCACGGTCAACCTGACCAACCTGCGCACCGGTCTCGGCCCGGCTTTCGAGCTAGATCTGCGCGCCAAGATCAGCAATCCGTTCACGGACTTCCTGACCATCCTGGGCACCAAGTGCCATGTGGGTAGTGCCAGCGACCCGATCTCGTTGAAGCTGACCACCGGTGTCACCGACCCGCCGCCGCCGAACACGCCCATCAGCGGGCAGTTCAACCCGAACGACCCGACGGGTCAGCCGATCAGCGGCTTCCATTTCCCCGACATCGTCACCGTGGACAATGCGTTCCGGGCGCCTGGCGCGCATGACTGCGGGCTCACCGGCCTGCTCAACGGGGTCATCAACCTGCAGGGTGGGCTTCCCTCCGCTGCCGGCACCAACACCGCGAGGATGACCGCGGACGTCTTCCAGGTCGGCGCCCCGATCGTCCGGAACGCGCTCGCGGGTGAGCGAGTGGTCAACGGCGGGTTCGAGGCCGGCATGGCTCCCTGGGTTTGCGCCGGCTCGTGCGGTGTTGATGAGGGGCTGGGCAACGCTCGGACCGGCAGCAACAACGGCTGGGTGCGCAAGAACACCGGGTGGAACGATCTCCACCAGACGATCAATGTCGCGAGGGACACCGATTACACCCTGACCGGGTGGATCCGCACGTCGGCGAACAACGCCAACGGCTACTTCGGCGTGCGCAAGCCCGGTGGCGGGGTGGTCAAGGAGAAGAAGTTCGGGAAGTACACCGGCTACACGCAGGTGACGGTGAGCTTCAACTCCGGCAAGAACTCCACGCTCGAGGTCTTCGGAGGCCTGTGGGCTTCCGGGGACACCTGGGCTCAGTTCGACGACATCTCTCTGCAAGCCGATTGAGAACGTGCGGGCCGAGGGCGACGCACCGCCTTCGGCCCGCGCCTCTCGGTCATCTCAAGCAATCCGAACAGCGAGGAACACATGATCGGACGTGACAGGTCGCCCGTGCAGCGTGCGCGACGTCCTTGGCGGTGGGCGCCGATCCTGGCCACGGCCGTCGTCGTGGTGACGATGCTGCCCGGCTCGGCGGCTCCGCGGGCGGCCACCGCCACGACAATCGTTCCGGCCGCCGTGCCACTGCCGGCATCGTGCAAGCCGAACCCCAACCCACCCCCCACCGAGTACGGCTTCGTGGCCCGGGTCACCAACGGCACGGTGACAGGAACTGGTCCGCTGCGAGTCGCGGCCATCGATGTGTCGGTGTGTGGCGTCGTGCGAGTGGTCGATGCCCAGTCCGGCAGTGGCTGTACCGGGATCCAGGGTCGGCTGATCATTCCCTCCGACGGCGTGGTCACCAATGGCCTTGAGGCCGATCTGGCGGTTTCCGGCATGCCGCTGATCGAGGACGTGCCCACCGAGGTGACCGCCGAGCCGATGACCAGCGACGTGGTCTGCGACGACTCCGACGACGGATTGAAGATGGACCTGAGCCTCGAGGTCAACGGCTCCGCGGGTGCCTTCGGGTTGCAGTGCCGCGTGCCGTTCAGGGGGGAGGTCCACGCCACAGTAACCGGCAACCTGCTGACCGGGGACTTCAAGGCCGACATGGAGATGACCGGCACGGTCGATGCCGGGACGGTGGGCAACAACGACAGATTCTGCCCCGGATGGCTTCCGAGTCGGGTGAATGAGATCGCCGATCTTCCTGCCAGTGGATATCAGGTCCACTGGCCGGGACACGTGTCGATCTACCACCCGCCCCCGACCTGATCCCCTAGGACCCGCGCCACGCAGCGGCTGGTGGTGCTGACGACGTGAAGAAGGGAATTCTCAGGGATGTCTCAAAATTCTTTGAACCCAACAGATTGTGTCTTCTGGGTTGGATGTGCTAATTCTAGGACTGCGGTCTCGAAATGACTGTCCCAATGAGCTCGGCAAGACATTCGGTATTGATGTGAGGAAGTGGTCACAATGAGATTGCGGATATTGACAGCCTTGACAGCCTTGACCGGCCTGATGGTCGGTGCTCTGGCGGCGTCGCCGCCGGCGATGGCTGCGGAGCCGGTGCCGGGTGGGAACGTCGTGGAGTTGGGTCCCGCTGGGGTCGTCAACCAAGCCTTTGGCGGCGGGCCGTGGGCTGCGGTGAGCCCGCGAAGCAACAACGACGTGTTCGGTGTGAGAGCGGATACTGGTCATTTGGAGCGGATCAAGCGGGGTGCCCAAAACAGCCCCACGCTCGATGTGTTTCCGGAGGGTGTGGCGGACCAGAGGATTCTCTCGCTGAGCAACTCCGGAGGCAGTGCCGCCGTGTCCTATCTCGCGGTGGTGACCGAGGATGGGTTGCCGCATGCGTGGGGTGGGAACGGCAATGTCGCCTCGCCGGCCACTGCTTCCTCGGTGGTCAATGCGTTCAACGCCGCCGACTTGACCAGCGCGGCGGCGTTGGGTGCTGACGGGCCGCCGGCCGAGGCCGTCCAGGTCGCCGCCGGGGTGGGTGTGCTCGGCATCCTGCTGGACGACGGTCGCCTAGGGGTGCTGGACGCCATCCACGGCTACCGGATCCTCGACTTCAACGCGGCCACACTGGAGCAGGGGGAGAAGGTCGTCGAGATCGATGCCTTCGACAATGCCACTGATAACGGTAGGGCCCTGGTGCTGCGGTTGGCGAACGGCGGCGCGCTGAATTGGCGGTGGACCAAGCCGGTCGACGCGGCGAATCCGACTCCGGCGGAGGCGCAGGGAACGATCACCATCCCGCAGATCGCGGACATCGCGGGGCGCACCGGAGCCGCACCGGGCACGCCGTTGCCTGAAGGGCAGATGGTGCCGGACCCGCTGATCGACATCGGGGGAGCCTCGAACGCCAAAACCGATGCCGTCGGAGTCACGACGAGTGGGAAGGTCTATTCTTGGGCAATCAGCACCGGGAACGAGGTTGCCGAGAACCAGCGGTTCTCCTCTCAGACTCCTGATCCTGCGTTGGTCGGGGACCCAGTGGAGGCGGTACACGCGAACACTGTGTTCATGGTGCGTACCGATGCAGGTGAACTTTTTTGGTGGGACGTCGCAGGCTCGGGAAGCTCGGGCTATGTCACCGGCCTGAATGCCAAGGAGATCATCTCGATCACCGGCGGAAACGTCTTCGTCTACCCGATCTTCGTGCCTGCTCTCGCGGCCGTGGACGCCCCGACGGTGGCGTCGTCGGGAGACGTCGCCAGCCCGAAGGTCGGGGACGTCCTGACCGGCACGCCTGCGACGTTCAACAAGGAGGGTGCGACGCTCGACAGCGGATGGTTCGCCAAGGCCGAGGGCGCTGAGGAATGGTCGTCGGTCGCGAGTGATGAGGGCGATGCCACGAAGCTGACGCTGACCGGCAGCCTGAAGGGCAGCACGGTCATCTTCCGCACCACGGCGACTCTTGATGAGGAGAACGAAAGCTCGGATTCCGATCCTGTCGGACCGGTGGCGCAGGAAGACGTGGCGGTTGACGACCCGGCCGGAATCGCGGGTACCGCCAAGGTGGGCGAGACGTTGACCGGCACTCCGGCGACGTTCGTCGGTGACCCGGATGACGTCGTCAACGAGTGGCTGATCAGCGACTCGGAGGAGGACGCCGAGAACGGTGACGGCGAGACCGTCCCTGCCGGTGAGGGCAACGCTCTGGTGTTGACCGATGCCGACCACAAGGGCAAGTGGATCAGCTTCGTCAGCACCGCGACGCGGGGCGAGGGCGAGGAGCAGCAGTCGGCGAGCTCGGCCTCGGAGCCTCTCGGGCCGGTCGCGCCGGTGGACCTGGCGGTGGATGACGCCGCTGGGATCGGCGGGGTAGCGAAGGTGGGCGAGACGTTGACCGGCACTCCGGCGACGTTCGTCGGTGACCCGGATGACGTCGTCAACGAGTGGCTGATCAGCGACTCGGAGGAGGACGCCGAGAACGGTGACGGCGAGACCGTCCCTGCCGGTGAGGGCAACGCTCTGGTGTTGACCGATGCCGACCACAAGGGCAAGTGGATCAGCTTCGTCAGCACCGCGACGCGCGGCGGTGACGAGGTCTCCTCGGCCTCGGCGGCTCTGGGACCGGTGGCTGCGGCCACGGTCGTGACGCCCCCGATCGTGAAGACAACGCCGACGGTGACGCTGAAGGTGACCAAGAAGCCGACCATGAAGAAGGCGGGCAAGGCCACTGTCACCGTGAGCGGTGGGGCGGTCGCGACTGGCAAGGTCACCGTGACCGTGACCGGCAAGGTGAAGAAGGGCAAGAAGGCGAAGGCGAAGACCTTCACGGTGAGCGGTGTGCTGAAGAACGGCACCGTGACGGTGAAGATCAAGAAGATCGCCAAGGCCAAGGGCAAGTGGACGCTCACCGCCGCCTACCCGGGCGACACGACCCACAACCTCGCGGTCAGCAAGCCCGTCAAGATCAAGGTCAAGAAGAAGTAGTGACCTGATCAGCACAGTGCCCCGCCCGGCCGAGGTCGGGCGGGGCACTGCAATGCCACTCACCCACACAACCAGGCGTGGGTTCCCGGTCGCCGGTGCGACGACGGGCAACCCGCTTGGCACCGAGATTCGGCCACTGGCGGTCAGCGCTGAGCGAAGCCAAGGAAGGAAGCATCACGATGAGTAAGAAGATTCTCGGCGCCGCGCTTGGCGCCGCGGCCTTGCTGTGCGGTGGGATGGTCGCCACCATGCCCATCGCGTCTGCGGACCCACTGCCGCACGCGGGTGCTTGGTGGCTCGCGTACCACCCGTCCGGTGACGACGCCGAGGAGGATGACGCGATCACCGAGATGGCCGTCTTCAACTTCCGCACCGAGATCAACTATGTCCCGACCAACATCGAGTGTCGGGTGCCGCAGAACCGGTTCATCTACACCCTGCAGTCCTCCGACCTCGGACCCCATGCCGCGAGCGGCGTGGTCGATCTGGATCTCGTCCCCCCGGCGGTCATATCCGAATCGGGCGACCCGACGGGCACGGCGGTCTGTCAGGACGTCAGCCAGGCGCCCTACGGCAGTGGCCAGAGCCTCGACGCCACCACTGACGGCATGACGCCCTGGTCTGTTCACATCGAGGTTCCCCCGGTGCCCTTGTGGAGTCATCTCTTCGGCGGGACGGTGGAGGGCGGCCTCAGCATCCCAGAGGACGGGATCGAGTTCGCCGACCCGAGCATCGGCTGCACCGCGCAGGTTCCGCACACCCTGGGCGGTGTGACGATCGAAGGTGAGTACGAGATCGGCGAACTGACTCTGGATACCCCACAGGGATTGGACGCTTGGTCTCCCGACAACAGCTGTCTCGTCGAGAACACCGAGTTGATCACGCCGAGCGTGATCACGCTGTACCCGGCCCTGACGTTCTCGTGGAAGCCGTGACGACGAGCGCTGCTGGGAAGCGGCGACCTGATTCAGCACAGTGCCCCTGCCCGGCGGAGGCCGGACAGGGGCACTGTCTCACTCACATACCTACAGAGCGTGGGTTGCCGGTCGCCGGTGCGACGACGGCCGGCAACCCACTTTGACACAGGAAGGCGGCGAGCTCGTATGGACGTTCTGGCTTGCACCGAGAACCGAGTGCCGTCTCCCTGGCTGACCGAGATTCTGTCACGGGTGACCCGTGCTCGTCTCGCCTCGAGGGGGCCCGACGTGGGACCAGCTGAGTCAGCGTCCCTCGGTCAGATCCGGGGGATCCTGGGGGAACAGGTCGATCAGGGGGATCTCCAGCGCCCGGGAGAGGGCGAGCAGGGTCGTCAGCCGCGGGTTCGCGGGGTCGCCGCGGCCGGACTCGCCCTGCTCGAACTTCTGGTACGTGTAGTCCGAGAGTCCGGCGATCTCGGCGATGCGCACCTGGCTCAGGCCGGTGCGGGCGCGTGCTCGCTTGAGGATGTGTCCGAACTCGAGGGCGTAGGCCCGATAGGCCTCCGCCCGCTCCTGCTCGGGAGTGTCCGGCGTGTGGTCCGAGGTCATGCGGGCCGCTCCTTGGGGGAACTCTTCGCCGATTCCGGGTCTTGCCCGGGCTCTCGGCCCAATAGGAATCGTCATATTAGTGTGATCAAGACAATCCGTACAGTCCCAATCATATGTGGTGTACGCCACATGCGGCCCTCCAGGGCGGGAACCGCTTGTGCGCAGGCGTCGGCCCGGCTGCGGCGAGGTGCGATCGCGCCATCGAGCACGGCTCGAACGGGAGCGTGCGGGCGCGCAATCGGAAGGGGCGGGCCGTCGGGGCGGCCGGGGCGCTCCCGGTCGTGTCCTGCCCTCGACGCGCGCGAGCGCTGAGGGCGAGCGGCTAGCGCTGGTCCTGGCGGGGGATCCAGACCTCGCGGACGATCAGCAGGATGGCGGCGGCGGTGGGGATGGCCATGAGCGCGCCGACGACACCGAGGAGGCTGGCGCCGATCAGGGCGGCGATGACCGTCATGGCGCCGGGGATCTCCACCGACCGTGACATCACCCGCGGGTAGATCACGTAGTTCTCGAACTGCTGATAGATGATGTAGAAGATGACGCAGGCCAGGCCCATCTTCGGGTCCGTGGCGAAGGCGATGGCGCTGACGATGACCGCGCCGATGGTGGCGCCGATCATCGGGATCACGTCGAGCAGGGCGACGACGAAGGCCAGCGCGACGGCGTACTCGCTCAGGCCGATGGCGAAGAGGAAGACCAGCGAGGAGATGCCCGCGCACAGCGCCACCAGGAACGCGCCTGAGACGTAGCCGCCGACGTTGCGCAGGACCTGGTCGCCGAGCTTGGTGACGCGGACCCGCCGCGACGCCGGCGCCAGGCGGTAGAGGCCGCGGGTGATCGAGGGCAGGGCGGCGACGAAGTACAGCGTCAGCACGACCACTACGAAGGTGTTGCCCAGGACGGAGAGCACCTTGAGGCCGACGTCGAGGGCGCCGCCGAAGACGGTCTGCCAGAGGTCGCCGGAGGTGATGTACTGCTCGGCCTTGTCGACGATGTCGTACTCGCGGTCGAGGTCCTGGATCATCTGGTTGTGCTGCAGCTTGTCGAACCAGATGGGGGCGTTGCGGCCGATCGCGGTGACCTGGTCGCTGATCACCGGCACCAGCGTGAAGATGAAGCCGGCGATCGCCAGCAGCACCAGGGCGATGACCACGATCAGCGCCAGTGAGCGGCGCATCCAGCGCATGAAGAACTCGACCGCCGGGCTGAGGCCGACGGCGAGGAACATCGCCACCGTGACCAGGACCAGGATCGACCCGACCATCAGGACCCGGGTCGCCAGCCACCAGGCGACGGCCAGCCCGAGCCCGCCGAGGATGCCGACGTAGAACGGGGTGCGCTCCAGCGGCGGACCGGGTGTGCCGTACGCCGACTCCTCCGCCGGCTCGGCCCCCTCGGGAGCCGCGCTGGTGTCCGTCACGCGATCAGCTCTCGTCGTCGCCGAAGCCGGCGACCACGTCGCGCAGCGCGCCGAGCTGGGCGGCGATCGCGTCGCGACGCTTGGTCATCCGGTCGACCTCCGAGCGGATGGCGGCAAGCTCGCGCTCGGCCTCGACGTGGCCGGTGGTGCGGATGCTCTCGGCTTCCTTCTTGGCCGAGGTCACCAGCTGCTCGGCCTCGCGGCGCGCCTTGGTGAGCAGCGACTCGGCCTCCAGGCCGGCCTGCTCACGCTGGGTGGTCGCGGCCTGGGTGGCCTCGCGGGCGCGGTCCTCGGCGGCGTTGGCACGGGCCTCGGCCTCGGCGACCAGGCGCTGGGTCTCGGCGGTCGCGGTGTCGTGGTGCTCCGCGGCCTCACGGGCCAGGCGCTCGCGCTCGACCGCGAGGGTACGCCGGGCCTCCTGCACCTCCCGGTCGACGGCGGCGCGCTGCTGCTCGGCCTCGCGGAGAGCCGTCGTGCGCAGGGTGTTGGTCTCCTGCTCGGCGGCCAGCCGCAGCTGCTCGGCCTCCCGCTTCGTCGCGGCCAGGTGGTCGTCGGCGTCGGCCTTGAGCCGACGGCGCTCGGCCTCGATCTCGGCGACCGTGCGCGCACGCTGGTCATCGAGCTCGGCGAGCTGGACCACGCGCATGTCCTCGGCGTCGCGCTCGGCCTGGGCCTTGATGGCGGCGGCCTCGCGAGCGGCCTCGGCCCGCAGCCGGATCGCCTCCTCGCCGGCCTCGCGCAGGACGTCCTCGGCCTGCTCCTCGGCGAGCCGGAGCAGCTCGCTGGCGCGGCCGCCGAGACCGGCGTACGACGGGGTCTCGTTCTCGGCCAGCTTCTCGCGCAGCGCGGCCAGCTCGCCCTCGAGGGACTTCAGCCGGGCCTGGGCCTCGCCGAGGCTGGCGGTGAGGCCAGCCTTCTCCGCGGCCTGGGTGCGCAGGTGCCGGTCGACGGCGTCCTTGTCGTAGCCGCCACGCCGGACGATCGGCAGGCTGCCGGTGGGAGCCGGGGCCGGCGGGACGACCGGCCGCTCGGCAGCGGGGGCCGGGGCCGGCGGGATCGGGCGCTGCGGCGGCGGGGGCGGCGGCACCGTGCTCGACGGGGTGGGCGCCGGAGGCGGGGGCGGCGTCGAGGAGGCGGGCGCCGGGGGTGTCGAGGAAGCCGGAGCCGGGGGCGGCGGGGGAGGAGGCGTCTCCGCCCGGTGGCCGCCACTCGGAGCAGCCGAGGAGTCCGCCGGACCGGTCGGCGGCGTGTCCGGGGTGATCCGGGGGATCACCTGGGTCGGCTCGTTGCCGTCGTCCGGGTCGTCGAAGATGGACAGGCCTCGGTCTTCACTCATGCGTCTCTTCCTCGCTGGCCGCCTCGTCGGTGCTGGAGTCCCCAGTCTTGCGGATTCGGACGGGCATTCCCAGCCGGGTCGGCCGCGGAGGTGCGGCGGGCCGGGCGAATGCCTGCGACGGCAGTCCCTACCCCCGAGATCTCACAGCCCCCGGAAGGCGTTGATCTGGTCCAGGTGCCGGGCGCGCAGCTCCTCGTTGCGGACGCCGAGGCCCTCCTCGGGGGAGAGGCAGAGGACGCCGACCTTGCCCTGGTGGGCGTTCTTGTGCACGTCCAGGGCGGCCTGCCCGACCTCGTCGAGCGAGTAGCTCTTGGAGAGCGTCGGGTGGATCGCGCCCTTGGCGATGAGGCGGTTGGCCTCCCACGACTCGCGGTAGTTGGCGAAGTGGCTGGAGACGATCCGCTTGAGGTTCATCCACAGGTAGCGGTTGTCGTACTCGTGCATGTAGCCGCTGGTGGAGGCGCAGGTGGTGATCGTCCCACCCTTGCGGGTGACGTACACGGACGCGCCGAAGGTCTCCCGGCCGGGGTGCTCGAAGACGATGTCGATGTCCTCGCCGCCGGTGAGCTCACGGATCTTGGAGCCGAAGCGCTTCCACTCCTTGGGGTCCTGGGTGTGCTCGTCCTTCCAGAACCGGTAGTCCTCCTCGGACCGGTTGATGATCAGCTCGGCACCCATCTTGCGGCAGATGTCGGCCTTCTCCTCGTTGGAGACCACGCACACCGGGGTGGCGCCGCCGTTGAGGGCGTACTGGGTGGCGAACCCGCCGAGTCCGCCGGACGCGCCCCAGATCAGCACGTTGTCGCCCTGCTTCATGTCACCGCCGTTGCGGCTGACCAGCTGCCGGTACGCCGTGGAGTTCACCAGGCCAGGGGAGGCCGCCTCCTCCCAGGTGAGGTGACCCGGCTTGGGCATCAGCTGGTTCGACTTGACCAGCGCGATCTGGGCCAGCCCGCCGAAGTTGGTCTCGAAGCCCCAGATGCGCTGCTGGGGGTCGAGCATCGTGTCGTTGTGGCCCTCGGGGCTCTCCAGCTCCACCGACAGGCAGTGCGCGACCACCTCGTCGCCGGGCTTCCAGGCATTGACCCCGACGCCGGTCTTCAGGACGACGCCGGCGAGGTCGGAGCCGACGATGTGGTACGGGAGATCGTGTCGCTTGGTCAGCGCGGAGAGCCGTCCGTAGCGCTCGAGGAACCCGAAGGTCGAGACCGGCTCGAAGATCGAGGTCCAGACGGTGTTGTAGTTGATGGCACTCGCCATCACCGCCACCAGGGCCTCTCCCGGACCCAGCTCGGGCAGCGGGACGTCGTCGACGTGCAGCGACTTGCGCGGGTCCTTCTCCTTGCTTGGCACGCCCTGGAACATGTCCACCTCGTCCTTGTGCACCGTGGCGGCGCGGTAGGACTCGGGCAGGTCGAGGGCGGCGAAGTCCTCGCTGCTGGTGTCGCCGGCGAGGATCGCGTCGAGAATGTGCTGCACGTCAGGGCTCCTGCGGAGAGATGGCGTCGGGTGGTTGGACCGGAGGCTACCGAGCGGTACGCCGCCACGCCCGGCGGTGTGGGCAGCGTCTCACGGTCCGGTTAGTGGGCGCTAACGGCGGCCGGCTCGACCAGCTCGACGAGCACGCCGCCGGCGTCCTTGGGGTGGACGAAGTTGATCCGGCTGTCCGCGGTGCCGCGACGCGGGGCGTCGTACAGCAGCCGCAGGCCGCGCTCGCGCAGGATCGCGGAGACCTGCTCGACGTCGGCGACCCGGTAGGCCAGCTGCTGCAGTCCGGGGCCGGAGCGGTCGAGGAACTTCGCGATCGTGGACTCCTCGTTGAGCGGCGCGAGCAGCTGGATGCACGAGCCGCTCTCGCCTACGGCGACCATCGCCTCGCGGACGCCCTGCTCCTCGTTGGTCTCCTCGTGGAGGACCTTCATGCCGAGCTTCTCGGAGTAGAAGGCCTTGGCCTCGTCCAGGTCGGGCACGGCGACGCCGACGTGGTCGATGCAGAGGAAGAGGTGGTCGGGGATGTCCAGCGGAGCGTTCATGGGGCCATCCTCATGCACCGGCGATCCTGGCTCAACGTCGTGTGATCCGTCCGACATCGCCGCGGCCCGATCCACGTGGGTAAGGTCTGAAGGAGATCATCGCTCGTGGGCCCGACGGCCCGGCGAGCCCCAGCATCCAGGAGGACTCATGTCCGGTTCTGTCATCGTCGCCGGCGCTCGTACGCCGATCGGCCGTCTGCTCGGTGGGTTGAAGTCGCTCTCCGCGGCCGACCTGGGCGGAGTGGCCATCAAGGGCGCGCTGGACAAGGCCGGCGTCGCCCCCGAGCAGGTCGACTACCTGATCATGGGCCAGGTCATCCTGGCCGGCGCCGGGCAGAACCCCGCCCGCTCGGCCGGTCTCGCCGCGGGCCTTCCGGCCAACATCCCCTCGATCACCATCAACAAGGTGTGCCTCTCCGGCCTCAACGCGATCGCCATGGCCGACCAGCTCATCCGCGCCGGCGAGCACGAGATCATCGTGGCCGGCGGCATGGAGTCGATGACCAACGCTCCACACCTGCTGCCCAAGTCCCGCGAGGGCTTCAAGTTCGGTGACACCAAGCTGGTGGACTCGATGGCGTACGACGCGCTCTACGACCAGGCCACCAAGCAGGCCATGGGCGGTCTCACCGAGCAGATCAACGCCGAGGGCGTGAAGCTCACCCGCGAGGAGCAGGACGCCTTCGCGGCCGCCTCGCACCAGAAGGCCGCCGAGGCCTGGAAGAACGGCGTCTTCGACGACGAGGTCGTCCCGGTCTCCATCCCGCAGCGCAAGGGCGACCCGGTGGTCGTCTCCGCCGACGAGGGCGTGCGCGGCGACACCACCGCGGAGTCGCTGGGCAAGCTGCCGGCGGCGTTCGCCAAGGACGGCACCATCACCGCCGGCTCGGCCTCGCAGATCTCCGACGGCGCCTGCGCGGTCGTGGTGATGAGCAAGGCCAAGGCCGAGGAGCTCGGCCTGGAGTGGCTCGCCGAGATCGGCGCTCACGGCATGGTCGCCGGCCCGGACTCCAGCCTGCAGCTGCAGCCCGCCAACGCCACCAAGCTGGCCTGCGACAAGGAGGGCATCGCGCCCACCGACCTCGACGTGGTCGAGTTCAACGAGGCGTTCGCCGCGGTCGGCATCGAGTCGATGCGGGCGCTGGGCCTCGACGAGTCGAAGGTCAACATCAACGGCGGCGCGATCGCGCTGGGCCACCCGGTCGGCATGTCCGGGGCCCGCGTCGTGCTGCACACGGCCCTGGAGCTCAAGCGCCGCGGTGGCGGCGTCGGCGCCGCCGCGCTGTGTGGTGGTGGCGGCCAGGGCGACGCGCTGATCGTGCGCGTGCCGCGTTCGTGAGCCCAGCCCGAGCCGCCTGAGTGCGCAGATCCCACGCTGACGTCCCCGCCCTGGTCGAGAAGGCCAGAGGCGGGGACGCGCGTTCGGTCGCCCGGCTGATCTCGCTGGTCGAGGACGCCTCGCCGCTGCTGCGCGAGGTGATGGCGGTGCTCGCCCGGGATCAGGACCAGCACCCGCCGACCGCCCACATCGTCGGCATCACCGGCGCCCCCGGCGTCGGCAAGTCCACCTCGACCTCGGCGCTGGTCACCGAGCTGCGCCGGCAGGGCAAGCGGGTCGGCGTCCTGGCCGTCGACCCGTCCTCGCCGTTCTCCGGCGGCGCCCTGCTGGGGGACCGGATCCGGATGCAGGACCACGCCCTCGACCCGGAGGTCTACATCCGCTCGATGGCCTCGCGCGGCCATCTCGGCGGGCTCTCCTGGGCCGCGCCCCAGGCGATCCGGGTCCTCGACGCGGCCGGCTGCGACGTGATCCTGGTCGAGACCGTCGGCGTCGGGCAGAGCGAGGTGGAGATCGCCGCCATGGCCGACACCACGCTGGTCCTCCTGGCGCCCGGCATGGGCGACGGGATCCAGGCCGCCAAGGCGGGGATCCTGGAGATCGGCGACCTGTACGTCGTCAACAAGGCCGACCGCGACGGCGCCGACCAGGTGCGCCGCGAGCTGCGCGGGATGCTGGCGCTGAGCGAGCGGGCCGAGGGCGCCCGTGGAGGTGGCTGGAAGCCGGAGATCCTCAAGACCGTCGCACAGACCGGCGAGGGCGTCGACGAGGTGGCCCTGGCGATCGATCGGCACCACGACTGGCTGGCCTCCTCGGGTCAGCTGCACGTCCGGCGGCTGCGCCGGGCCCGTGACGAGATCGAGGCGATCGCCCTGACCGCGCTGCGGCAGCGCTGGCGGCCACTGGACGAGCGCGGTGAGCTCGACGAGCTGGCCGCGGAGGTCGTCGCCGGCGACACCGATCCCTACAGCGCCGCCGACCGGCTGCTCGCGGCGTACGCGGACTGACGGCGAGAGCGGCGCCGGCCCCGTCTAGAGTTTCCGCCATGTCGGAAGGGGATCTGCTCGCCGCGCTGCGGGGGGCGGGACTGGACGACGTCCACCTCGACACCACGACCCGGGCGGCGTACTCCAGCGACGCCTCGCTCTACCGCGTCGTCCCGCGTGCCGTCGTCCGGCCGCGCGAGACCGACGAGCTGGGCGCGGTCCTCGAGGTCGCCCGCTCGCTGGGCATGCCGCTGACCATGCGCGGGGCAGGTACGTCGGTCGCGGGCAACGCCGTCGGCGAGGGGATCGTGGTCGACACCAGCCGACACCTCGGCAGGGTGCTCGACGTCGATCCCGGGTCGCGGCTCGCCCGAGTGCAGCCCGGTGTCGTGCAGGCGGTGCTGCAGCGCGCCGCGGCGCCGTACGGGCTGAGATTCGGGCCGGACCCCTCGACGCACACCCGCTGCACCATCGGCGGGATGATCGGCAACGACGCCTGCGGCTCGCGCTCGCTGGGCTACGGCCGCACCGCCGACAACGTGGAGTCCCTGGAGCTGCTGACCGGCACCGGCGAGCGGCTGTCCACGACGCGGGGCGCCGATCCGGTGGGCGCCGACGGGCTGATCGCCTCGCTGCGCGACCTCGTCGCCGGCTCCCTGGGGCCGCTGCGCACCGAGCTCGGCCGCTTCGACCGGCAGATCTCCGGCTACGCGCTCCACCACCTGCTGCCCGAGCACGGCTTCGACCTCACCCGGATGCTGGTCGGCAGCGAGGGCACCCTCGGGATCGTCACCGAGGCGACGGTCCGCCTGGTCGCCGAGCCGGCGCACCGGATCATGGTGGTGCTGGGGTTCCCGGACTTCCCGACCGCCGGCGATGCCACGCTCGCGGTGCTGGAGCACGAGCCGGTCGCCTGCGAGGGGCTCGACGCCCGCATCGTGTCGGTGGTCCGCGAGCGCCGGGGACCGGGTTCCGTGCCTGACCTTCCGTCCGGCGACGCCTGGCTCTTCGTCGAGCTCGCCGGCGACGATCGCGCCGAGGTCATCCGGCGCGCCGAGGCCCTGGCGAGCGGCATCGACTGCGTCGGCTCGCGGATTGTCGCGGAGCAGGCCGAGGCCGCCGTGCTCTGGAAGATCCGCGAGGACGGCGCCGGTCTGTCCGGCCGGTCGCCCACGGGACGCCCGGCCTGGCCGGGCTGGGAGGACGCCGCGGTCCCGCCGGCCGAGCTGGGCGCCTACCTCCGCGGGTTCGACGCCCTGCTGGGCGAGCACGGGCTGAGCGCAATGCCGTTCGGGCACTTCGGCGACGGCTGCCTGCATGTCCGGGTGGACGTCGAGCTCGGCGACGACGAGGGCCCGCGGCGACTGCGCTCCTTCATCTCTGATGCCGCCGACCTGGTCGCGAGCCACGGCGGCTCGCTGTCCGGCGAGCACGGCGACGGCAGGGCACGCAGCGAGTTCCTGGACCGGATGTACTCCCCGGGCATGCTCGACCTCTTCGGTGCCGTCAAGGGCCTCTTCGACCCCACCGACGTGCTCAACCCCGGGGTGATCGTCGCGCCGCGGCCGGTGGACGTGGACCTGCGCCGTCCCGCCGCCAGGACGCCTCGCCGGTCCTTGGCGTTCGCCTACCCCGAGGACGCCGGTGACCTCGTCGAGGCGGTCCACCGCTGCACCGGCGTGGGCAAGTGCCGCTCCGTCGCGCAGGGGCCCGGGGTCGTCATGTGCCCGTCGTACGCCGCGACGGGGGAGGAGATCCACTCCACCCGCGGCCGCGCGCGCGTGCTGCAGGAGATGCTCAGGGGTGATCGACCGGGCAGCGTCGTGCGGGAGGGCTGGAAGGACCCGGCCGTCACCGAGGCGCTGGACCTCTGCCTGTCCTGCAAGGGATGCGCGTCCGACTGCCCGACCGGCATCGACATGGCGACGTACAAGTCGGAGGTGCTGCACCAGCGCTACCGCCGGCGGCTGCGACCGCGCTCGCACTACACGCTGGGCCGGCTGCCGATGTGGTCGCGGCTGGCGATGCTCTGGCCGGCGCTGGCCAACGCGGTGATGGCGATCCCCGGCCTGCGGCGGTTGGCGCTGTGGCTGGCCGGGGTCGACCCGCGCCGGTCGATCCCGCGCTTCGCCCGGACCGGCGCGCGCCGCCTGGTCGGGCAGGGGACGCCCGGCACCGGTCGTCCGGTCGTGGTCTTCCTGGACAGCTTCACCCAGTCCTTCGCCCCGGAGGTGGCCGTCGACGTCGTCGAGGTGCTGCGTGCCGCGGGCTACGAGCCCGAGCTGACCGGCGAGGACGTCTGCTGCGGCCTGACCTGGATCTCCACCGGCCAGCTCGACGCGGCCCGTGGCCGTCTCGATCGCTCGGTCGCCGCGCTGGAGCCCTACGTCCGGGCCGGCGTGCCGATCGTCGGCATCGAGCCTTCGTGCACCGCGGCCCTGCGGCACGACGCCGTCGAGCTGCTCGACACCGAGGCGGCACGGGTGGTCGCAGCCGGCGTACGCACCCTGGCCGAACTGCTGCGCGAGGACCCCGACTGGGCGCCGCCGGACCTGAGTGGTGTCGAGATCGTGGCCCAGCCGCACTGCCACCACCACGCGGTCATGGGATGGGCGGCCGACCTGGCGCTGCTGGAGCAGGCCGGCGCCTCGGTACGCCGGCTCGGCGGCTGCTGTGGTCTCGCCGGCAACTTCGGCGTCGAGCGCGGGCACTACGAGGTGTCCGTGGCGGTGGCCGAGCAGCAGCTCCTCCCGGCGCTGGACGAGCTGCCCGACGCGGTCTTCCTCGCCGACGGCTTCTCCTGCCGGACCCAGGCCGCCGACCTCCGCGATCGCTCCGGTGTCCATCTCGCCACGCTCCTGGCCTGGGGCGCCGGAACCCGCTGAGCGGTCCCACCGGCGCGCGTCCCCCAGCCGAGCGCCTCGATCTGTTACACAAGTGGCAAGTGTGGTCCTCCGCAACTTCCCCGATCTTCAGGAGGCGATGATGACCGGTGCGCTGAAGAAGGGCGTACTCCTGCTCCTCGTCCTCTTCGTGGGCTTCTATCTCTTCACCGACCCGACGGGTCTCGCGGACCTGGTCCGGCGGATCTGGGACGGCGTCACCCAGCTGCTCACCGCGATGCTGGACTTCCTGCACGCGATCGTGCAGTAGCCCGCGGCCATGCTTCTCCCGCGGTTCCTTGCCGACCCCGACATCGGGCGGCACCTGCTGCGCGAGGAGGGCGAGGTCATCGTCGACGAGGTGCGCAAGCACTGGATCGTGTACGTCGTGCCGAGCCTGGTGGGCTTCCTCGGGCTGATCCTCCTGTGGACCTTCCTGCTCGCGTCGGTCCAGGTGGCCTGGCTGCCCCTGGTGGCCGGCCTGGCCGCGATCACCTGGGCCGCCTGGCGCGCGCTGGGCCACCACCTGGACCGCTTCGTGATCACCAACATGCGGGTCTTCCGGGTCAAGGGCGTGCTGGCCCGCTCCCTGGCGACCATGCCGCTGGGCCGCATCCTCGACATCACCGTGGTCAAGCCGCTGCACGGCCGGATGCTGGGCTTCGGGCACTTCACCTTCGAGTCGGCCGCCCAGGACCAGGGCCTGCGCGACATCACCCACGTCGCCCGGCCCGACGACCGCGACCTCGCCATCCAGCGCGTGGTCCAGCGGGCCGGCCTGCGAGGGCCGCGGGTTCCCTGAGCGCGGCCCGTTCCCTCATACCCGGTAGGGTATGAGGGAACGACGACCGAGCCTGGAGGGCGAGATGACCCAGTCGCGGCAGCGACACCTGCTGGATCCCGAACAGGTGCGACGCGACTACGAGCGGCGGGCGAGCCGGGACGGCGACACCACGGCGACGGCCCCGCGCGGCATGTCGCTGACCCAGGTCCAGCGGTGGGTGATCGCGGCCGCCGCGGTCTCCACCCTGCTGCATATGGCCGGTGGCCTGGTCCTCGCCGCGATGTACGTCGAGCCTGACCGCGTCGACGCCCGCATCGGCCTGAACGTCATCGCCGCCGCATTCGGCGTGCTCTCCGTGGCCGCCGGCTTCATGATCCACCAGCGCTCGCCGCGCACCTGGTGGCTCCTGCTGGGTCTGATCCCCGGCCTGATCGGCCTCTGGCTGACCTTCAGATAGGCCGGCGCCGCGTGGTGGCGGCATCGAAGGCCGACTCCGTGGCCGGCAGGGTGAGCTCGATCAGGGTGCCCGTGCCGGAGGCCGGGTCGAGGATCCGGATGTGGCCGCCGTGCGCCTCAACGATGTGCTTGCAGATGCCCAGGCCGAGGCCGGTGCCGTCGTAGTCGGTGCCGTGCAGCCGCTCGAAGCTCTCGAAGACCCGGTCGCGCTCTGGCTCGGGGATGCCGATGCCGTTGTCGGTGATGCCGACCGTGACCCAGTCGCCCTGCCGCCGCGCCTCGATCTGCACTCGCGGGATCACCCCCGGGTCGACGTACTTCAGCGCGTTGCCGATCAGGTTGTCGAACAGCTCGCCGGCCAGCAGCGGATCAGCCCACACCATCCCATCCTCGGTGACGGTGACCTCCGAGCCGAGGCCGTCGACCAGGCGGCGGGTGGACATCGTCTCCTCCACGATCTCGCTCACCAGCAGCTCCCGCGGAGTCGGCGTCTGGTCGCGTGACATGGCGTAGGTCAGCAGGTCGGAGATGAAGCCGCGCATCCGATCGGTCGCCGAGCGGATCCGCTCGGCCACCATGAGGGCCTCTTCCGCGGAGACCGAGCCATGCTCCTCGACGCGCTCCTCGAGCTGCTCGGCCCAGGCGCCGACGACGGTCAGCGGGTTGCGCAGGTCGTGCGCCACGACGTGGGCGAAGGAGGTGAGCGCGTCGCGCTGCCGGTGCTCCTGGGTCACGTCACGCACCGTCACCGCGGCGCGGGGGCGGTCGCCGCTGCGGATCACCGGCAGGGGGTAGGCGTTGATCTCCAGCACCCGGGTCGTCGCGCCCATCGGGCCGTCGTCGGGCCGGCGCTGATGGACCACCAAGGTGGCCTCCGGCTCCCCGGCGAAGACCCGCACGTGCGGCACTTCCGCGGTCAGCACCGGAGTGCCGTCGGAGTGGGTGAAGCCGTAGTCGTCGGTGTCGCGCACCCGCCCGCCGGGGAACGCCGGCAGCCCCAGGATCCGGGTCAGCGACGGGTTGTCGTGCACCACCCGGCCGCCCTTCTCCAGCACCGCGACGCCCTCTTTGAGGCTGGTCAGCACCAGGCGCAGGTCGTCGGCCAGGACGGCGGTGTCGTGCTCGGACTCGCGCAGGCGCTCGATGGTGGTGTCGCGCTCCCGGCGGCTCAGCGCGACCACCAGAGCGGTCGTGGTCATCGCCATCAGGAACACCTGGGTGATCAGCACCCGGCGGACGGGGTCCTCGGTGCCGGCGATGGGCCCGTGGCCAGCCACGGAGAGCCAGAAGACCGCCGTCCAGGTGCCGAACGCGTGCAGGCAGGCGACCAGCGGCGAGAAGCGCACGGCCACCAGGACGGTGGTGAGCAGCACCACGAACGTCGCCGGCATGACCGGCCTGATCCAGAACCCGCCGGCGACGACGGCCGCGGTCATCACGGCGTACGCGGCGTACTCGGCGACGCGGCGCGAGGTGACGGCGATGGTCATCCGTCGTACGGCGACGTGCAGCGACCCGTCGTACGACGCCAGGATGCCGCCGACCAGCAGGCCGATCGCGCCCAGCGACAGCATCGAGGCAGCTCGGCCCGCGGCAGCCAGCAGCGAGAGGTCCAGGGTCGGGTCGCCCAGCGTCGCGGTGAAGAGCAGCGCCCCGCCGAGCTCGGCGCCGACCCCGGCCACCACGGCGACCACCAGCCCGGCGAGGTCGCGCACCGTCTGTAGTGGCCGGTGCCCGCCCGCGCCCCAGGTGTCCGGGTTGAGGCGGGCGAACACCAGCAGATAGACCAGCATCCGGATCGGACCGCCGGTGACCATCGAGAGCGCGGTCACCGGCCCGACGCCCGCGGCCAGGCCGGAGAGGCCCGACAGGAGGGCGAGGGCGGTCAGGTCGATGCCCAGCCGGTGGGGCGGCGTGGTGGCGAACCAGACCATCAGCAGCGCGGCGGCCGGCCAGAAGATCGGGAGGTGGAGACTGTCGTCCGCGCCCACCTGGCTGAGCAGTCCCGCTGCCAGTCCGGCGACGCAGAAGATCAGCAGCCGGGTGTTCTCGGGCATGCGAGTACGCGCGAGTACCCCCCCATGAGCCCCCCCATGAGACTCGCGAACCTGAGCCGGGTACAGCTCGGTCACCCCACGATGATAGGTGCAGGGGCGGTGGACCCGATGGCCGCCCGTCCGCCGGCTGGGTACGTCGGCCAGAATGGTGCCCATGACGCAGCAGCCCTTCTCCCGCCCAGGCGCCGTCGACCTCTCCGGACTCCAGGCCGATCCGGCCTCCGTCGCGGCCGGTGAGGCGGTCAGTGGCGCCTATGCCGTCCAGATCACCGAGCAGAATTTCTCCTCGGTCCTGGAGAGCTCGATGAACGCGGCCGTCCTTCTGGTCTTCTACTCCGCGTCCCGGTCGCCGGAGAGCGTCCGGCTGGCCGAGGACCTGCAGACGCTCTCCAACGAGTTCGAGGGCCGCTTCCTGCTCGGCCGGGTCGACGTCGACGAGGCGCCGCAGATCGCCCAGGCGGTGCAGGTGCCCTCGGTGCCCTACGTCTTCCTCGTCGCCCAGGGCCGCCCGGCGCCGCTCCTGCAGCAGGCCGCCCCGATCGACGAGCTGCGCTCGGCGCTCACCCAGGTCTTCGGCCAGCTCACCGCCGGCGGCTTCACCGGTCGTCACCAGCCGCGCGCCGGCGAGGTCGACGCCGAGACGGGCGAGGAGACGCTCGACCCGCGCTACGCCCCGGCCCAGGACGCGCTGGAGCGCGGTGACATCGACGCCGCGGTGGTCGAGTACCAGAGGCTCGTGGACGGCAACCCCGCCGATGCCGAGGCCGCGGCCGGCCTGGCCATGGCACTCGTGCTCCAGCGGACGCAGGGGGTCGACCTCAATGCCGCGCGCGAGGCGGCCGCCGCATCGCCGGACGACATCGACGCACAGACCCTGGTGGCCGACCTGGACATGCTCGGCGGGCACGTCGACGACGCCTTCAACCGGCTGATCGACCTGGTCCGGCGTACCTCCGAGGATGACCGGGACAAGGCGCGCACGCACCTCATCGGCCTCTTCAGCGCCGTGGGCAACGAGGACGCACGGGTGCAGCGGGCCCGCCGGGACCTCGCCTCGGCGCTCTTCTAGCGGCCGCTCTCGGTGTACGCCGGCCCGGCGCCGGCGTCGAGACTGCGCAGCGCGGCCTCGACCCGCCGCGCGGTGAAGTCGGCGCACCGCTCGCGGACCTCGTCGAGGGTGCAGAACGAGGCCGAGCGGATCTCCCGCTCCTGGCGGACCACCGTGTCCAGCAGCGACGCCTCGTGGACGCCGCCGTCGAAGACCAGGCAGACCGCGTCGTCCCAGCCGCCCCACGGGGGCAGCCAGTCGGTGAGCACCAGCGGCCCGGGGGAGATGGTCAGGCCCAGCTCCTCCTCGACCTCGCGGGCGACGGCGAGCTGCGGTGACTCGCCGACCTCGACCACGCCGCCGGGAAGGTCCCAGTCGTTCTTGTAGGTCAGCTGGCACAGCAGAACCCGCGCGTCGGTGGAGCGGATCAGGAACTGGCTGATCGCCCGCTTGCGCGGCAGGAAGGAGTTCAGCAGCGACCGGAAGCCGCCGGGCTGGTCGACCGGCACGTCGCCGAGCACGCGCGAGTAGACCACCCGATCCTCGCCGCGATCCACGCCGCGGGCGGTGCCCTCGCGGTGGAAGCCGCCGAAGGTGACCACCCGCTGGGCCAGCTCGTCGCCGGGAGCCACGTGCACCTCGACGCGGTGCGCGCCCTCGGCGAACGCCGCCTCCATCGCCGTGCGGACCTCTCCGACGGCCGCGCGCAGGTCCTCCTGAGACAGCGCCTCCGACCAGGTCAGCCGCAGCACGCCGGGGGCGATCTCGGTCAGCTCGGGCGTCACGCTGTCACCCTACGGTGGCGGCCGTCGCGGCCCGGGGCGGCTCGCAGTGCGTCGAGGACGGCTCCCACGGCCGGCGACTCGGCCATGCTGCGCCGGTGCAGCGCCACGATCGTGCGGATCGGGGCGGGGTCGTGGGCGCGCACGGCGACGACGCCGTCGGGGAGCGTGGAGCGGCCCAGGCGAGGGACCAGCGCGATGCCGAGACCGGCCTCCACCAGGGCGATGTGGGTGTCGAACTCCATGGCCTGATGGGCGATCCGCGGCTGGCGTCCCGTGCCGTCGTACATCCGGTGCAGCCACTGCCGGCAGATCGTGCCCTCGTGCGTGGCGATCCAGTCCTCCTCGACGAGGTCGCGCGGCGCGACCCGGGACCGCCCGGCGAGCCGATGGCCGGCCGGCACCAGCACGTCGGCCTCGTCGTCGCGCAGGTGCGTGCTCACCACGTGCTCGGGGATGGCGAGCGGCACATCGCCCCAGCTGTGCACCATGGCGACCTCGCAGTGCCCCTCCGCGACCAGGTCGATCGCCTCCCAGGGCTCCTTCTCGCTCACCCGCAGGTCCAGCTCGGGGTGCGCGTCGAGGAGATGTCGCGCGACCGGGGCGACCAGCCCGCGCATCGCCGTCGAGAACGCCGCCAGCCGGACGCGTCCGGCCACCCGGCCGGCGTCGCGGTGAAGCCCGGCCTGGAGCGCCTCCATGTCGGTGAGCAGCCGGCCGCCCGCGTCGACCAGCCGCCGGCCGTGCTCGGTGAGCATCACGCCGCGGCCGACCCGCTCGAGCAGCGGCACGCCGGCCTGGCGCTCCAGCCGCTTGACCTGCTGGGAGACGGCGGAGGGCGTGTAGCCGAGGGCCTGGGCCGCGCCGACCACCGAGCCGGATCGGTCGACGGCCCGCAGCGAGATGAGGGCATCGAGATCGATCATGCAGGAACGCTACATGATTGAGGTGAAATGTATTTGCTGGTGCTACATGGTCGCCTGCCCTCACCATGGAGCCCGTGAGGAATCGGGACATGGCTCTGGCGGCGCTGGTCGCCGCGATCTGGGGCTTCAACTTCGTGGTGATCGACTGGGGCATGGCCGGGGTGCCGCCGCTGCTCTTCGCGGCCCTGCGCTTCACGGTCGTGCTGCTGCCGGCGATCTTCCTGGTGCCTCGCCCGGACGCGCCGTGGCGGACGATCGCCGGGGTCGGCGTCTTCATGTCGCTGGGCCAGTTCGCGCTGCTCTACCTCTCCATGCACCTCGGCATGCCGCCCGGCCTGGCCGCGCTGGTGCTGCAGGCGCAGGTGGTCTTCACCATCGCCATCGCCGCCGGCTGGCTGCGCGAGGTGCCCACGCCGGCCCAGCTGGCCGGCGTCGCCGTCGGGTGCGCCGGGCTGATCGTCGTGGCCGCGGGCCGGAGCGCCCACGTGCCGCTCGGGGCCCTCCTGCTCTGCCTTGCCGCCGCGCTCTCGTGGGGCGTCGGCAACGTGATCTCCCGCGCATCCGGCATCCGCGGCGGGCTCTCGCTCACCGTCTGGTCGGCCGTCGTGGTGCCGGTCCCGCTGCTCGCCCTCTCCCTGCTGGTGGACGGTCCCGTGGTCGTCGGTGACGCCCTCGCCGGGCTGAGCTGGCAGGCGATCGCCTCGACCCTCTACACCGCGGTCCTGGCCTCGCTGGTCGGCTACGCGATCTTCAACGGCCTGCTCTCGCGCTACCCCTCCTCCGCCGTCGTCCCCTGGGTGCTGCTCGCCCCGGTCGTGGCGATGGCCTCCGCCTGGGCCCTCCTCGACGAGCGCCCCAACCCCGCCGAGACCGCCGGCGGGGTGCTGCTGCTGGTCGGCGTCCTGGTCGCTCTGCGGCCGGAGCCCGGTGTAACAGGACGGACCTATCGGCGGTCGCGACGGAACCGTTCCACGGGAGAGCTGGATCCGTTGGCTCGTTAGGTCCGTCCTGGTACGAGCCCGAGGGTGGCGAGGGGCGGCGTGTGGCGGTTCTGGATTCGGGCAGTCCGCACAGTTGGCGCGGTATTGGCCGCCTTGATTGCCGAACTGCCTGCGCGAAGGGCACGGGAGGGGCTTCGGCCCCCGGCTCGGATCGGCAGGCCGGATCGACCGGAAACGAAAGCATCAAGTTCTTGGAGAACCCCGCTGCCCACCTCTACGTGCAATTTGTCGGGGCACGGTACTAGGGTCCTCCCCAATCGAAGAAAGGAGGCCACATGGCCGAGGACATTGGACCCGTTGGGTTCTGGAGTTACGCGCACAAGGACAACGATCAGGTCGGCGACCGGATCACCCGACTGGCTTCGCGAATCAAGGACGAGTACTCGCTGCTCACGGGCGACGATCTAGAGCTTTTCTTGGATCGTGAGTCAATCATGTGGGGCGACAAGTGGAAGGAAAGGATCGACACCGCCCTTCAGGAGACCACGTTTTTCATCCCGGTGATCACGCCGCGATACTTCAACAGCCAGGAGTGCCGCAAGGAGTTGCTCAAGTTTGCGGGCCACGTGAGGAGCCTCGACGCGGTGGAGCTGCTCTTGCCGATCCTCTACGTGAATGTTGCCGATCTGAATGAGGACAGCGACGACGAGGCCAAGGCTCTGATCGCCAGTACTCAGTACTCTGACTGGCGGGACCTACGACTCACTGACGAATCGTCCGAGAACTATGGCCGTGCGGTCAACGAGCTCGCTACCCGTCTTGCAGGGATCGCTGAGAGCTATGGATCGCGACCGTCCGTCACTCCTAAGGAAGCGGCTATCGCAACGGTCAGTGGTGACGATGACTCCGACGAACCCGGACTTATCGACCTGATTGCTGAGTTTGAGGAGAACAGCCCAAAGTGGCTTGAGACGATCACCGCCATTCCAGCGCAGATGGAGATCATCAGCGCGGCCACGGATGAGGCTACGGCGAAGATGCAGAAGGGCGAAGCTGAAGGCAAGGGGTTCGGCTACCGCGTCGTGGTTGCCCGAGAGCTGGCCGCAGCTCTTGAGGCGCCGTCGTCCGAGACTAATCGTCTCGGCCAGGTCTACGCGTCCCAGGTCGTTGATCTGGATCCCGGGATGCGCGCGCTGATCACCCTTGCTTCGAACCCTGACCTCGAAGCAGAAGACCGCGAAGCCGCAGTGGAGCTGTTCGAGGCCATTGTCGGGATGGTGCAAATGTCCCGCGACGCGGCCCAGCACGTTCAGAGCTTTTACGACGTACTCGCCGGAACTGCTAAGCAGAGCAGGGATCTCCGACCCGCGGTGGCGAAGATACGCCAAGGCCTACGTGGGGTACTCGATGCGCAGGGGATTCTTGACGAGTGGGAGCAGTTGATCGCGGAGTTGCCTCCCGAGGAGGTTTCGTAGCCGGACTGGCTGGGCCCCGGGGCTCGTCGGCGTGCTGGTCGCCCTGCGGCCGGCGCCCGTCGTACCGCGACGGACCTATCGGCGGTCTCGGCAGAGCCCTCCCGCGGGGGAGCTGGATCCGGTGGCCCGTTAGGTCCGTGCTCCTACGAGCGGGCGGGGGCGAGCCAGAGGGTGGCGAGGGGCGGGATGCGCAGGACGGCGGACGCGGGCTGGCCGGCGTAGGGCTCGTCGAGCGCGGTGACGGTGCCGAGGTTGCCGACGCCGGAGCCGCCGTAGATCTCCGCGTCGGTGTTGATCACCTCGGCCCACTCGCCGGGGAAGGGGAGGCCGAGGCGGTAGCCCTCGTGCGGCATCCCGGAGAAGTTGGAGATGCAGACCAGCGACTCGCCTTCGCTGCCCCAGCGGACGAAGGCGATGGTGTTGCCGCTGGCGTCGTCGGAGGCGAGCCAGGTGAAGCCGGCGGGCCGGTCGTCCTGGGTCCACAGCGCCGGGCTGGTGACGTACTCCCGGTTGAGGTCGATCACCAGCGACCGGACCCCGCGGTGCTCCTCGTCGGCCAGCAGGCCCCAGTCGAGCTCGCCGGACTCGGCCCACTCGCGGTCCTGGGCGAACTCCGAGCCCATGAAGAGCAGCTGCTTGCCCGGGTGCGCCCACTGGTAGCCGAGGAAGGCGCGGACGCCGGCCAGTTGCTTCCAGCGGTCGCCGGGCATCTTGCGCAGCAGCGAGCCCTTGCCGTGGACGACCTCGTCGTGGGAGATCGGCAGCACGTAGCTCTCCGACCAGGCGTAGGCGATGCTGAAGGTGAGCTGGTCGTGGTGGTGGGAGCGGTACATCGGGTCGCGCTGCAGATAGGCCAGCGTGTCGTGCATCCAGCCCATGTTCCACTTGTAGCCGAAGCCCAGACCGCCGTCGTGCACGGCGCGGGTCACGCCCGGCCAGGCGGTCGACTCCTCGGCGATCACCACGGCCCCCGGCGCCTCGGCGCCGACGGTGGAGTTGAGCATCCGCAGGAAGGCGATCGCCTCGAGGTTCTCCCGGCCGCCGAAGGTGTTCGGGGTCCAGGCGCCCTCCTCGCGGGAGTAGTCCAGGTAGAGCATCGAGGCCACGGCGTCGACGCGCAGGCCGTCCACGTGGAACTCCCGCAGCCAGTAGAGCGCGTTGGCGACCAGGAAGTTGCGCACCTCGACCCGGCCGAAGTCGAAGACGAGCGTGCCCCAGTCGGGGTGCTCGCCGCGGCTGGGGTTCGGGTCCTCGTAGAGCGGCGTGCCGTCGAAGCGCGCGAGCGCCCAGTCGTCCTTGGGGAAGTGCGCCGGCACCCAGTCCAGGATCACGCCGATGCCGGCGCCGTGCAGCCGGTCGACGAGGCGGCGGAAGCCGTCGGGGTCGCCGAAGCGCGCGGTCGGCGCGTAGTACGACGTCACCTGGTAGCCCCACGAGCCGCCGTAGGGATGCTCCATCACGGGCAGGAGCTCTACGTGGGTGAAGCCCGTCTCCAGGACGTACGCCGTGAGCTGGTCGGCCAGGTCGTCGTAGGAGAGCCCCTGCCGCCACGAGCCGAGGTGCACCTCGTAGACCGACATCGGGGCGTCGTACGCCTGCCTGGTGTCCATCCACTCCTGGTCGGTCCACGCGTGCCGGCTGGCGAAGACCACCGAGTGCGTCTCCGGCGGCACGCCGGTGTGCTGCGCCATCGGGTCGGCCTTGTCCCGCCAGCGCCCGTCGGCCCCGCGGACGGCGTACTTGTAGCGCGCGCCGGAGCTCACGCCAGGGACGGTGACCTCCCAGACGCCGGAGTCGTCGAGCCGGGTCATCGGCGCTCGGCCGCCGTCCCAGTCGTTGAAGTCGCCCTTGACCTGGATCTCCCGCGCGTTCGGCGCCCAGACGGCGAACCGGGTGCCGTCGGGGCCGGGGCGCGCGCCCAGGGCCTCCCACAGCCGGTGATGGGAGCCCTCGCCGATCAGGTGCAGGTCGACGTCGCCCAGAGACCGGCCGGCCGCGCTCACGGCTCCTCCACCTCCGTCAGCCGCTGGATCGCGGCCAGGGGGATGTCCTGCCAGCCGGGCCGGTTGCGGGCCTCGTAGACGGTCTCGTAGATCGCCTTGTCCACGACGTACGCCGCGATCAGCGTCTCCTCCTGCCCGGTGAGCGGGCGGCCCAGCACCTCCGCGTAGCCGGTCAGGAACGCCTCGGAGTTGCGCGCCACCCACTCCTCGGCGCGGTAGCCGATCTGCGCGCCCTCGGCCGACGGCTCGGCGAGATCGCGCTCCACGATGCGAGCCGCGTAGTCGAAGGAGCGCAGCATCCCGGCGACGTCGCGCCACGGGGAGTCCGGCCGCCGGCGCTCGGCCAGCGGCTTGGCCGGCTCGCCCTCGAAGTCGACCAGCTTCCAGCCCAGCGAGGTGCGCAGGGTCTGCCCCAGGTGCAGGTCTCCATGAACACGCTGGGCGCGCTGGGCGTCCCCACCACAGTCGCGCACGGCATCCATGATCGCCCCCAGCGCCGGCGTCCGCGCGGCCAGCTCGGGGACGATCTCGACGGCGGCGTCGAGCCGCTCGTGCATCGCCTTCGTCGTGGCGACGGCGTCGAGCTGGCCGGTCGGGAAGGACGCCCGCAGCTGGTCGTGGATCTCGGCCACCGCGACGCCCAGCCGATGTGCCTCGCCGGCGAAGTCCCCGCCGACCTCGCCGGCGTACAGGTCGGCCTCCATGTAGAGGTTGCGCACGCTGGCCAGCGCGAGCTCCCAGCCGTCGCTGGCGGTGCGCAGGAACTGTTGCAGCATGCCCAGGTGCACGACCTCGGCGGAGGAGTCGCCCGGCAGCTCGACCCAGCCGTAGAGCGCCGCGACGTGCGAGCTGCCGGCGTCGGTGAGCGCGTGCAGGATCTCGATGTCGGGGTTGATGCCGGGCGTCACCCGGCGGAAGAACTTGAGCAGGCTGTCCTCGCCGAACGCCACCGAGCTGTTGCTCTGCTCGGCCGAGAGCAGCGTCGAGTGCACCTCGGTGTCGAGCTCGGGGCGCCCCACGCGCCGGAAGGCCAGGCCGGGCTCGGCATCGGCTCCCGCGAAGGCCTCCAGCCAGGCGGCCATGGCGAAGCGGTCGTGCACGGCGTCGTAGAGGTGGCGGTCCTCGTGCTCGCCGATGAGGGCGTGCTCGATGCGGTCCTGGGGCGCGGCGTACGACGCCACGGCGACCTGGTAGACGTCACCGGCCCCGTCCTCGTAGGCCACCTCGACGAGCATGACCGTCACGTCGGGGTCCTCCGGCTCGCCGGTCCGCCCGGACCGCAGCGGGATCCGGCGCACGTCGCCGACCTCGAAGTCGCGTCCCTTGCCGCCGAACCACCGCGCCGAGCCGATGTGCTCGTGCAGCAGGTCGGGCAGCTCGGGAGAGTGGTTGCTCACTGGTCGTCCTCTGTGTCGGGAAGCCTGATCCAGTAGAAGCCGTACCCACCCAGCGTCAGGAGATACGGCAGCTCGCCGATCTCGGGGAAGCGGACGCCGCCGAGCAGCTCGATCGGGACCACGCCCTCCCAGCGGCGCAGGTCGAGCTCGACCGGCTGCGGGAAGCGGGAGAGGTTGTTGACGCAGAGCACGGTGTCGGTCGTGCCGTCGGCGGACACGTGCTCGCGTACGTAGCTGAGCACCGACGGGTTGGAGCCGCCGAGGTCGCGGAACCCGCCCAGCCCGAAGCAGGGATGCTGCTGCCGGGCGTGGATCATCCGCCGGGTCCAGTGCAGCAGCGAGGAGGCGTTGTCCAGGCCGGCCTCGACGTTGACGGCCTGGTAGCCGAAGACGGGGTCCTGGATGGCCGGCAGGTGCAGCCGTCCGGGCGTGGCGGTGGAGAAGCCGGCGTTGCGGTCGGGGGTCCACTGCATCGGAGTGCGGACTCCGTCGCGGTCACCGAGCCAGATGTTGTCGCCCATGCCGATCTCGTCGCCGTAGTAGAGCACCGGCGAGCCGGGGAGCGAGAGCAGCAGCGCGGTGAACAGCTCCATCCGGTTGGTGTCGTTGTCCAGCAGGGGAGCGAGCCGGCGGCGGATGCCGATGTTGGCCTTCATCCGCGGGTCCTTGGCGTACTCCTCCCACATGTAGTCGCGGTCCTCGTCGGTGACCATCTCCAGGGTCAGCTCGTCGTGGTTGCGCAGGAAGATGCCCCATTGGCAGCCGCTGGGGATGGCCGGGGTCTGCTCCATGATCTCCGAGATCGGGTAGCGCGACTCGCGGCGTACCGCCATGAAGATGCGCGGCATCACCGGGAAGTGGAAGCACATGTGGCACTCGTCCCCGCCGCTGGCGAAGTCGCCGAAGTAGTCGACCACGTCGGCGGGCCACTGGTTCGCCTCGGCCAGCAGCACCCGGCCGGGGTAGTGCTCGTCGACCCAGGCGCGGATCTTGCGGAGGAAGGCGTGGGTCTCGGGGAGGTTCTCCCCGTTGGTGCCCGGCCGCTCGTAGAGATAGGGCACGGCGTCGAGGCGGAAGCCGTCCAGGCCCATGTCCAGCCAGAAGGCCATCGCCTCGAGGATCGCCTCGTGGACCTTCGGGTTGTCGTAGTTGAGGTCGGGCTGGTGGGCGAAGAAGCGGTGCCAGTAGTACTGCTGGCGGACCGGGTCCCAGGTCCAGTTGGAGGGCTCGGTGTCGACGAAGATGATCCGCGCCTCGTTGTAGAGGTCGTCGGTGTCGGACCACACGTAGAAGTCGCCGTACGGGCCGGTGGGATCCTCGCGGCTGGCCTGGAACCACGGGTGCGCGTCGCTGGTGTGGTTGACGACGAAGTCGATGATCACCCGGATGCCGCGGGCGTGGGCCTCCTGGACGAACTCCGCGAAGTCCTCGATCGTGCCGCACTCGGGGAGGATCCCGGTGAAGTCGGCGACGTCGTACCCGCCGTCGCGCAGGGGTGAGGTGAAGAACGGCGGCACCCAGAGACAGTCGACTCCCAGCCAGGCCAGGTAGTCGAGCTTCTGGGTCAGCCCCTTGAAGTCGCCGACCCCGTCGCCGTCGGAGTCGTAGAACGAGCGGACCAGAACCTCGTAGAAGACGGCGGTCTTGAACCACTCCGGCTCGTCGAGCGTCGAGGGGGCACTCATGGCACCAACCCTCGCGAACACCGTGGGCGAACGCAAACGCGCCGCCCACGGCGCCGGCGCGTCAGCCGAAGAGCGGGGCGGTGAGGGTGAGGCCGGGGTCGCCGTAGAAGACGACGTAGAAGGCCAGGGCACCGCCGGCCAGGGCGATGTCCTTGTTGAACCCGACCATCTCCATCTGCTTGCCCATCGGGTCGGTCTCCTTCCAGAAGGCGTGCATCAGGAAGGCGGTCGGCACCAGGAAGACCACGAGCAGGAGCGCCCCGAGGTCGCCCCAGACGCCGAGCAGGACCATCAGCGCGCCCACGAGGATCAGCAGACCGGAGCCCCAGGTGGCGGCCTTGGCGGCCGGCACGCCCTTGGAGGCGGCGTACCCGGCCATGGCGGTGGTCTGGGTCAGGTGGCCGATGGCCGAGCCGAGGAACAGGTAGACGAACAGGATCCGGGCGATCAGGAAGACGACATCCATCGAGTACCTCCGAAGACAGGGCCCCTGATGGGGCCGATCTTCGGTTGAAACGTCAACTACGTCCCGTCCATTCCCGGGCGTCGCCGGGCGCCGCTGGGCACGGTGAGGATGTGGGCCACGTCGACGGCCGGATCGAGCCGGACGTAGTTGTCGCGGCCCCACTCCCAGGTCTGCCCGCTGAGCTGGTCGTGGACGGCGAAGCCGCCCCGGTCACCGGCCACGGTGAGGCCGAGCGCGACCGGGTCGAGATGGACCATCGTCTCGTGGGCCGCGTGCGGGTCGACGTTGACCACGACGATCACGATGTCGTCGCCCGACCTCTTGGCGAAGGCGAGCACGTGCGGGTCGTCGCTGGTCAGGATGGTCAGGTCGCGCAGCTGCCGGAGGGCCGGGTGCTCGCGGCGGATGCGGTTCAGGGTCGTGACGTACGGCGCCAGGGTGGTGCCCTCGCGGTCGGCGGTGGCCCAGTCGCGGATGCGGATCTGGTACTTCTCCGAGTCGAGGTACTCCTCGCTGCCGGGACGCAGCGCCACGTGCTCGTAGAGCTCGAACCCGGCGTACATCCCCCAGCTGGGGCTGCCCGTGGCCGCCAGCACCGCGCGGATGCGGAACGCCGCCGGGCCGCCGTACTGCAGGAACGCGTGCAGGATGTCGGGGGTGTTGACGAAGAAGTTCGGTCGCATGAAGTGCGCGGAGTCGTGGGCGACCTCGGTGAGGTACTCCGCCAGCTCGTCGCGGGTGTTGCGCCAGGTGAAGTAGGTGTAGCTCTGCTGGAAGCCGACCTTCGCCAGCGCGTGCATCATCGGCGGCGAGGTGAACGCCTCCGAGAGCATGACCACGTCGGGGTCGGTCTCGCGGAGCTCGGCGAGCAGCTCCTCCCAGAACGAGACCGGCTTGGTGTGCGGGTTGTCGACGCGGAAGATCCGCACGCCGTGGTCCATCCAGTGGCGGAAGACCCGCAGCACCTCGGCGTAGATCCCCTCGGGGTCGTTGTCGAAGTTGAGCGGGTAGATGTCCTGGTACTTCTTCGGCGGGTTCTCGGCGTACGCGATGGTGCCGTCGGCGCGGGTGGTGAACCACTCCGGGTGCTCGCTGGCCCAGGGATGGTCCGGCGCCGCCTGCAGCGCGATGTCGAGCGCCACCTCCAGGCCGAGCTCGCCGGCGCGGGCCACGAAGGCGTCGAAGTCCTCGATCGTGCCGAGATCGGGATGGACGGCGTCGTGGCCGCCGAGGCGCGAGCCGATCGCCCACGGCGAGCCGACGTCGTCGGGCTCGGCGACCAGGGAGTTGTTCTTGCCCTTGCGGTTGACCTCGCCGATCGGGTGGATCGGCGGCAGGTAGACCACGTCGAAGCCCATCGCCGCGACGGCCGGCAGCCGCTCGGCGGCGGTGCGGAAGGTGCCGCTGACGACGGTGTCGCCCTTCGTGGTCGCTCCCTCCGAGCGCGGGAAGAGCTCGTACCAGCTGCCGAACAGCGCCCGCTCGCGCTCCACCCAGAGCGGATAGGGACCCTCGACCGTGAGCAGGTCGCGCAGCGGGTGGGCGTCGAGCACGGCGGCCAGCTCCGAGCTCTCCGCGACGGCGAGCCGGGCCTCGACCGGGCGCTTGCGGTCCTCGAAGGCCTTCGCCGCGGCCCGGAGCACCTCGCGCTCGGCCTTGGCCCCGCGGGGCAGCCCGTCGGCCACGCGCTTCATCAGCAGCGCGCCCTCGGTGAACATCAGCTCGGTGTCGACGTCGGCGCGGATCTTGATCCCGGCGTCGTGCAGCCAGGTGTCGACCGGGGCGCTCCACGACTCGATCTGGAAGGTCCAGGCGCCGGTCCGGTCGGCGCTGACGGTCGCGGCCAGCCGGTCGACCTCGCCGGCGACGGGCCGCATCCGCACCGGCGGCCGTCGTACGCCGTCGGGGTCGATCAGCACGACCTCGGCGCCGAGCCGGTCGTGACCCTCTCGGAAGACCAGGGCGGTGACCTCGAAGGCCTCGCCCACGACCGACTTGGCGGCGTACCGCCCGTGCTCGACCACGGGCGTCACGTCCATGACCGGGATGCGACCCACCATGGGCTCCACAGTTGCGAACCTGACCGTGCAACGCAAATGCGGCGCCCCTTGTAGCGTCTGCCTCGATGAGCATCTCGATGGTCCTCCCGGAGGGCAGTGCCGATTCACAGGCGGACGCACTCCGCCGGCGCCGCCTTCGCCAGATGCGCGCGCTGGCACTGGGACTGCTGCTCTTCGCGGCGGTGGTCTACGTGCTCACCCGCGAGGGCGAGGGGTTCTGGGGCTACGTGAACGCCGGCGCCGAGGCCAGCATGGTCGGCGCGATCGCGGACTGGTTCGCCGTCACCGCGCTGTTCCGGCACCCGCTGGGCCTGCCGATCCCGCACACCGCGCTGATCCCCAAGCGCAAGGACGACCTCGGCCGCAGCCTGGAGGACTTCGTCCAGCAGAACTTCCTGCAGGAGCAGATCATCCGCGACCGCCTGGAGGTGGCCCAGGTGGCCGCCCGCGCGGGGGAGTGGCTGCGCGAGCCCGAGCACGCCGCGCGGGTCGCGGCGGAGGCCTCGACGCTGCTGACGACGGCGCTGGGCCGGGTCCGCGACGAGGACGTGGAGACGCTCCTGTCCGACGTACTGCTCCCGAGGCTGATCGAGGAGCCGATCGCGCCCATCGCCGGCAACCTGCTCGCCGAGATCCTCAGCGACAACGCCCACCACGGCCTGGTCGACCTGGCGCTGGAGGAGGGCCACCACTGGCTGGTGCACAACCAGGCGACCTTCACCGAGGTCATCGGCGAGCGCGCGCCCTGGTGGGCCCCGGAGCGGCTCAACGAGATCGTCACCGACCGGCTGCACCTGGAGGCGGTGCGCTGGCTCTCCGACATCCGCCGCGATCCCTCTCATCGGGCGCGGCAGGCACTCGACTCGCTGCTGGCCCAGCTCGCCGAGGACCTGCTCTACCGCCCCGAGACCCAGGAGCGCGCGGAGCGGCTCAAGGTCCGGGTGCTGGAGCACCCGCAGCTCCTTGCCTCGGGCCTGGCCGTCTTCGACGCGATGCGCCGCGCCCTGCTCGACGCGCTGGGCGACGAGGGTGGGCCGCTGCGGCGCCGGATCACCGCCGAGCTGGTCGCCTTCGGGGAGCGCCTGGGCTCCGACGAGGCGCTGCGGGCCCGGATCGACGCCTCGGTGGCCGACGCCGCCGTCTTCGTCGTACGTCGCTACGGCGGCGAGCTGACCGCGGTGATCACGCACACCGTCGAGCGCTGGGACGGCCGCGAGGCCGCGGAGCGGATCGAGCTGCACGTGGGCCGCGACCTGCAGTTCATCCGGATCAACGGGACCATCGTCGGTGGCCTGGTCGGCGTCCTCATCCACGCGGTGTCGGGGGTGCTGTGAAGTGGACACGGTGGAGATCAGGGATGCGTCGATCAGGCTCGGGCAGTTCCTCAAGCTGGCCGATCTGGTCGACGACGGCGTGGAGGCCAAGGCGCGCATCCAGGCGGGCGAGGTGCGGGTCAACGGGGAGGTCGAGACCCGCCGTGGCCGGCAGCTCGTCCCGGGCGATCTGGTGACACTCGGCGGACGAACCGTTGGCATCGCCGCCCGGGACCACTAGATTCGATGACCCCAGCACGTCTGGACTACCGCTACGGAGCCTGGAGGCGCAGATGAGGATCAGCGACGTGATCGCCGGCAAGGCCAGTCAGGAGATCGTCACGATCTCGCCCGACGCGAGCGTGCGCGAGCTGCTCGCCCTGCTGGCGCAGCACAACATCGGCGCCGCGATTGTCAGTGGCGACGGCACGGCGGTGGACGGGATCGTCAGCGAGCGAGATGTCGTCCGCCGGCTGCACGGCGACGAGCAGATCCTCGGCGCGGCCGTCTCCTCGATCATGACCGCCGCCGTGCACACGACCGAGCCCGGCCACACCCTGGACCAGGTCTTCGCGCAGATGACCGAGCAGCGGATCCGCCACCTGCCGGTCGTCGACGAGGGCCGCCTGGTCGGCGTGATCAGCATCGGCGACGTGGTCAAGCACCACATCTCCCAGGTCGAGTTCGAGCGCGACCAGCTGGACTCCTACGTGCACCAGACCGAGCGCGCCGTCCACTGATCCCCCGCATAGGGTGGAGGACATGGACAAGCCCGAGATCGACTTCCCCGACTTCGACCCGCCCGCCGACCTGGTGGTCACCGACCTGACCGTGGGCGAGGGCGCCGAGGCGACCGCCGGCAGCACCGTCTCGGTGCACTACGTCGGTGTCGCGCACTCGACCGGGGAGGAGTTCGACGCCTCCTACAACCGCGGGGCGCCGCTGGACTTCCCGCTCGGGGCCGGACGGGTCATCGCCGGCTGGGACCAGGGCGTGCAGGGGATGAAGGTCGGCGGCCGCCGCCAGCTCGTCATCCCGCCGCACCTGGGCTACGGAGACCGTGGCGCCGGCGGCGTCATCAAGCCCGGCGAGACGCTGATCTTCGTCGTCGACCTGCTCGACGTCCGCTGACCGACGGAGTGAAGTGACCGCCGGGCGGCGGTCTCCCGCGTGAGAGAGACGTCTCGGCCGACTTCACTCCGTCGGTGTGCGTCCTTGCCCTACCGAAGAGGGGCGAACCGCGCGGTGAAGTGCCGCAGTACGGGCGGCTCCTCGACGATCCGGTAGCCGGGCAACGACTCGGCCCGGTCGGCGAGCCGCTCGCACACCTCGATCACGTAGTCGATGTGGCTCTGGGTGTAGGTGCGCCGGGGGATGGCCAGCCGGACCAGGTCCATGGCCGCCGGGTGCTCCGAGCCGTCGGGGTGCCGGCCGAACATCGCCGTGCCGATCTCGCAGCTGCGGATGCCCCCGAGCTCGTAGAGCGCCACCGCCACCGCCTGGCCGGGGAACCGCAGCGGCTCGACGTGCGGCAGCAGGGCCCGGGCGTCGATGTAGATCGCGTGCCCGCCGAAGGGACTGAGCACCGGGATGCCCCGCTCGGCCAGTGCCCGGCCGAGGTAGGCCGTCGAGCCGATCCGGTAGCGCAGGTAGTCGTGCTGCACGACCTCCTGGAGGCCCTGGGCCAGCGCCTCGAGGTCACGGCCGGCCAGCCCACCGTACGTCGGGAAGCCCTCGGTGAGGATGACCAGGTTGCGGCACTGCTGGGCCAGCTCGTCGTCGTTGAGGGCCAACCAGCCGCCGATGTTGCCCATCGGGTCCTTCTTGGCGCTCATCGTCATGCCATCGGCCAGGCCGGCGATCTCGCGGATGATGTCGGGCACGTCGCGCTCGCCCTGGCCCTCCTCGCGCTCGCGGATGAACCAGGCGTTCTCGGCGAAGCGGCAGGCGTCGAGGAAGAGCGGCTTGCCGAACCGGTCGCACAGCGCGCGCACGCCGCGCAGGTTCGCCAGCGAGACCGGCTGACCGCCGCCGCTGTTGTTGGTGATCGTCACCATCACGCACGGGATGTCGTCGCCGCGCTCGGCGAGCAGCGCCTCCAGCGCGTCGAGGTCCATGTTGCCCTTGAACGGGTGGTCCGATCGCGGGTCGCGGCCCTCGGGGATGACCAGGTCCAGCGCCTCGGCGCCGGTCGCCTCGACGTTGGCGCGGGTGGTGTCGAAATGGGTGTTGTTGGGCACGATCGTGCCCGGCCCGCCCAGCACCGAGAAGAGGATCCGCTCCGCGGCCCGGCCCTGGTGGACCGGGATCACGTGCTCGTAGGGGAAGAGCTCGCGGACGGCGTCGCGGAAGACGAAGTACGACGGGGAGCCGGCGTACGACTCGTCGCCGCGCTGGATCGCCGCCCACTGGTCGCGCGACATCGCGCCGGTGCCGGAGTCGGTGAGCAGGTCGATGAGCACGTGCTCGGCGCGCAGCCGGAAGAGGTTGTACGACGCCGCGGCGAGGTGCTCGCGCCGCTCGGCGGCGGTGGTCATCCGCAGCGGCTCGACGGAGTGGATGCGGAAGGGCTCGATGATGGTGCGGAAGGGCTCGTCCATGCCCACAGGATGGCCGGATCGGGCGGCGTACGGAATGGTCACTGGGCACCAGATCGGCGGATTGTGCTTGCGAACGACACGGGATTCGCGGATCTGGCTTACGATCACAAGGTGGATCACCTCGACTGGCGACTTCTCGCCGAGCTCCAGGCCGACGCCAGGCTCTCCTTCAACGAGCTGGCCCGCCGGGTGCACCTCTCCGCGCCGACCGTGGCCGAGCGGGTACGCCGGCTCGAGGCGTCCGGCGCGATCACCGGCTACCACGCGCATGTCGACCCGGCCGAGCTCGGCCGCTCGGTGCAGGCGCTGGTGGTGATGGGCTGTCACGGCCCGACCTGCCTGCTGCGCGACCCGAGCGTGCTCTCCTGGCCGGAGGTGCGTCAGGTGCTGCGGATCACCGGCGACGGCTGCTCGGTGCTGGTGGCCGCGGTGCCGACGATGGGGGAGTTCGAGGCGTTCATCGACCGGCTGGCCGCGTACGGCAGACCGAGCAGCAGCATGATCCTCTCCCAGCCGCTGCCCTGGGCGCCGGTCGTCGAGCCGTAGCGCTCAGTCCTCGGCCGGGTCCTCGGCCAGACGCCGCCGCTCGGCCAGGTCGTGCACCGAGCCGACTGTCTCCGGCTGCGGCGCGACGTGACCCTGATGACCGGCGTGCGAGCCGAGGAAGGCCAGCGCCTGGTCGTGCAGCTTGCCGTTGCTGGCGACCGCGTTGCCGCCATACGGCCCGGGCTCGCCGTCCAGCGAGGTGAAGAGGCCGCCGGCCTCGCGCACGATCACGTCGAGCGCGGCCATGTCGTAGAGCTCCAGGGACGGCTCGGCGGCGAGATCGACGGCGCCCTCCGCCAGCAGCATGTAGGACCAGAAGTCGCCGTACGCGCGGGTGCGCCAGCAGCGCCGGGCCAGGGCCAGGAAGTCGTCCAGCCGGCCGCGCTCCTCCCAGCCGTCGAGGGAGGAGTAGGAGAGCGAGGCGTCCTCGATCCGGGAGACGTCGGAGACCTGGCACTGGGTGGCGCGCAGCAGCGACTTGCCCGTCCAGGCGCCGCCGTCCTTCATCGCCCACCAGCGGCGGTTGAGCTGCGGGGCGGAGATCACGCCGACGACGACCTCGCCGTCGACCTCCAGCGCGATCAGGGTCGCCCAGACCGGGACGCCGCGCACGTAGTTCTTGGTGCCGTCGATGGGGTCGATGATCCAGCGTCGCTGGCTGTGGCCGGCCTCGCCGTGCTCCTCGCCCAGCACCGCGTCGCGGGTGCGGGCGCGCGACAGCGAGCGGCGGATGCTCTCCTCCACGGCACGGTCGGCGTCGGTGACCGGGGTGAGGTCCGGCTTGGTCATCACGTGCAGGTCCAGCGCCTTGAACCGCGAGGTGGACAGCGCGTCGGCGTCGTCGGCCAGGACGTGCGCCAGCCGGAGATCGTCGGTGTAGTCGAGCGCCATGGCCCTCACCCTAGAGCCCTGCGGCCATGGGGGCGCCGGGGCATAGGGTGCTCGGGTGTCCGAGGAGCGCGCCGCAGTCCGTGACGTGCTCGCCGCCGCGGTGGCGAGTGTCGGCGGTCAGGAGCGCCCGGGCCAGGTCCAGATGGCCGAGGCGGTCGCGGGGGCGATGGAGTCCTCGCGGCACCTGCTGGTCCAGGCGGGCACCGGCACGGGCAAGTCGCTGGGCTACCTGGTCCCGGCGCTGCTGCACCACGACCGCGTGGTCGTGGCGACGGCGACGCTCGCGCTGCAGCACCAGCTCGTCGAGCGGGACATCCCGGCGCTGGTCGAGGCCGCCGCGGAGGTGATGGGCGAGGACGCGACGTACGCCGTGCTCAAGGGCCGCTCCAACTACGCCTGCCTGCACCGTGTGCGCGAGGGCGTGCCCGACGACCAGGGGGTGCTGGTCGACCTGCCCGAGGGCTCGGTCGGCGCCGAGGTCGTGGCGATGCGCGAGTGGGTCGAGGAGCAGGCCGGGTCCGGGGGCAGTGGGGAGCGCGACCATGCCCCGCGGCATACCGACCGGGTCTGGCGGCAGGTGAGCGTCAGCCACCGCGAGTGCCTGGGCGCGGCGAAGTGTCCCTTCGGCGCGGAGTGCTTCGCCGAGCGCGCCAAGGAGAAGGCCGCGAGGTCGCGGCTGGTGGTCACCAACCACTCGCTGCTGGCCATCGACGCGATCGAGGGGATCCCGATGATCCCCGAGTACGACGTCGTGGTGATCGACGAGGCGCACGAGCTGGTCGCCCGCGTCACCCAGGCCGCCACCGACGAGCTGTCGCCGGCCGACGTCGACCGGACCGCCCGGCGCTCGCAGCGACACGTCGACGGCAGCGAGGCCGACGACCTGGCCGACGCGGGGGAGGCCCTGCGCGCGGCCATCTCCGAGACGCCGGCCGGCCGGATCGACCTGCTCTCCGGCGAGCTGAGCGACGCGCTGGTGCTGGTCCGCGACGCCGCCCGAGCGCTGGTCAGCGCCTTCCCCAAGGACAGCGACCCGGACGCCGGCGCCACCCAGGCCAAGGGCTGGGCCCAGGAGGTCTTCGCCACGGCCGAGCGAATGGCCGCCGACGCCGACGCCGACGTGCTCTGGATCAGCGAGCGCGAGGAGCGCCGGGGCGGCAGCGCGCTGTGCGTCGCGCCGCTGCAGGTCGCCGTGCCGATGCGTGAGCGGCTGCTGGAGGAGAAGACCGCCATCTTCACCTCGGCCACTCTGCGGCTCGGCGGCGACTTCGTGCCGGTCGCCCGGTCCTTCGGCCTCGACCCTGCCGACGAGGGCACCGCCTGGCAGGGGCTCGACGTGGGCTCGCCCTTCGACTACGCCCGCCAGTCGATCCTGTACGTCGCCAAGCACCTCCCGCAGCCGGGTCGCGACGGTCTGCAGCAGGCGCACCTGGACGAGATCGTCGACCTGGTCGACGCCGCCGACGGCCGCACGCTGGGGCTCTTCTCCAGCCGCCGTGCCGCCGAGGCCGCGGCCGAGGAGGTCCGTGCCCGGCTGCCGCACCTGACCACGCTGGTCCAGGGCGACGCCCAGCTCCCCGAGCTGGCCCGGCAGTTCACCGAGGACCCGCACACCTGCCTGTTCGGCACGCTCAGCCTGTGGCAGGGGATCGACGTGCCGGGGGAGACCTGCCAGCTGGTGCTCATCGACCGGATCCCCTTCCCGCGACCCGACGACCCGCTGATGTCGGCGCGCCAGAAGGCTGCCGATCAGGCCGGCGGCAACGGCTTCATGGCGGTCGCCGCGACGCACGCCGCCCTGCTGCTCGCCCAGGGAGCCGGCCGGCTGATCCGCACCACGAGGGACAAGGGCGTCGTCGCCGTGCTCGACTCGCGCCTGGCCACCGCCCGGTACGCCGGGTTCCTCCGCGCCAGCCTGCCGCCGATGTGGAGCACCAGCGATCCCGAGGTCGTGCGGAAGGCGCTGATGCGCCTCAGCGGGCGGTGACCTTGCCCGACCAGGCCGACGACGGGCTCATGCCGATCCCGTTGTGGGCCACGACGCGGAGCCGGTACTTCCCCTTGGGCAGCCGGATGACGTACGAGCGGGTGCTCGCGCCGAGCAGTGGCGAGGAGATGGTCTTCTTGCGCGCCTGGCCCTTCGGGGCCTTCCCGACCCGCTTGGCGATCACCACGTAGCCGGTGATCGTGCTGTTGCCCGAGTCCGCCGGCGGCTTCCACCGGGCCCGGACGGTCACCGGCTTGCCGCGCTTGCCGGAGGCGGCCTTGCCGATCCGAGGCGCTGAGGGAGCGGTCCGGATGGAGAAGACCGTCCCGGCGGCGGGCGTCGCCGTCCCGTCGTACGACGGCGTCAGGGTGACCCGGTAGTCGCCCGCCGGCAGGCTCGGCGTCGCCAGCCTGCTCGACGCCGAGAGCTGCTGGTCCAGCACCATGGCCGGGCCGCGGGCGATCTGCAGCCGCCACCCGGTCGGCGTCGCGTTGCCCGGGTTGGCCGGTGCCTCCCAGCTGATCCGCGCCCGGGTGCCGCTGACCGTCGCCCCGAGCGTCGGCGTGGCGGACGGCAGCCAGGTCAGGACGGTGAAGGAGTCGTCGTACGGCGCGGACTCGCCGTGGGCGGTGAGGGCGACGATGGTGAGGTCGAACCGCTCGCCGCCCGGCAGGTCCTCGACCGTCAGCGTCGGGATGGCGTCCTCGGTGACCCGCTCGCCGCCCGGCAGGCCGGTGATCCGGTAGCCGGTGATCCCGGAGGCGCCGTCGTCGGCGGGCGCGGACCAGGTGAGGGTGCCGTCGCCGTGGACGAGATCGGCGGTCAGGTCCGTCGGCGGTCCGGTGACGGTGAAGCTGCTCGTCGCGGCGGGCGTGTCCCCGCCGTCGGTGCCGAGGGTGAGGGAGACCTCATAGGCGCCGGGGGCGAGGTCGTCGAGCTCCAGGCTCGTGGTGGCGAGGTCCTCGCTCTGGTCGATGTCGGTGTCGGGGCCGGTCACCACCAGGCGCCAGTCGCCGAGCACGGCGCCGCCCGGGTTGGCCGGCGGGCTCCAGGTCAGCGCGGCCTGATCGGCGGCCACCTCGACGTCGAGGCCGGGAGCCGTCTCGGGTGCCCAGGACTGGGTCACCAGCTCGGCGTACGCGGGAGCCGAGACGCCGTAGACGCTGACCGACTTCACGCTCACCGGGTAGTCCCGGCCGCCCTCCAGGCCCGAGACCAGGATCGAGGTCGTCTGCGCCGGGACGGTGATGTCGGCGCCGGGCAGCCCGCTGACCCGGTAGCCGGTCACCGACTCCTCCGCGCCCGGGGCGGGCGTCCAGGAGATCGAGCCGTGCGAGGTCGTGGTCTGCGCGGCGAGGACGTCCGTCGGCGCCGGGGGCGGGCAGTCGCTGGTGGTGATGCGGTACTGGCCGACGCTGCCGTAGTCGGTGTAGCCGTTGCCCGTGGCCAGCCCGCGACCGACGCCGTCGACCTGTGCGTAGTAGGTGCCGGCGGGGAGCGCGGGCACCGTCACGGTGGCGTCCATCCCCACCGGGTCCTCCACCGAGTCCCCGCTGGTCCAGGTGGGGTCGTGGCTGGCGAGGACGCCGCTGGAGGCGTCGAGCAGGTCCAGCTTGATGTCCAGGGTCGCGCCCACGCCGATGCCGTTCGCGGCCACCGTGAGGTCGCCGTCGCAGCGGTGGTCGACGCGGACCACGTCGACGTCGCCGCGGCTCTCGATGACGCCGTCGACCGCCGCGGTGCTGATCGGGCCGAGGACGGGCGCGCTCGGGTTGTTGGCCTCGCCCGGGTTGTTCGCGATGGTGTCGGCTCGTCGTGGCAGGCCGCCTCCGTTGACCAGGAAGTTGCCGTCCGGCTTGTAGGTGTCGTCGGCGGCCATGACCGCGAAGTCGTCCTGCGGGACCGTCGTACGCCACTGGCTGGTCGTGCCGTCCCACCAGACGAAGGCGGCGTTGGTGTACTCGCCCTTGTCGAACTGGACCACCGACCTGAAGTTGGACTCACCCATCACCGGGACCCAGTTGCCCGCGCCCTGGTAGTACGGCGTGCTCGGCGACACCCCGTCGTGGTTGAGGCCCAGCTGATGGCCGGCCTCGTGGGTGGCGACGTTGGCGACCAGGTACGCCGCCCGGCTGGGCGCCAGCGAGGAGAACCCGCTGGTGAAGACCCACGAGGGCTGCAGGTAGTCGACCGGGACGTTCCAGTAGCTGAGCGGGTCGTTGAAGGTGCCGATCAGCGAGATGCCGGCGCAGGTGCCGCTGCAGAGCTTCGGCGCCACGGTCGGGCTGCTGGTGATCGCCACGTGCGCGCCGTAGCCGGTGTCGGCCCACGTGGCCCGGTTGTACGCCGCCTGGCCGGGGTCCTCGGTGGTGACGTCGACGTCGAAGGTGGCGTACTTCTCCGCGACGATCCGCCAGACCGTCTGGATGTAGGCCTTCTCCTCGCTGCTGAACGCGGGATTGCCGTCCAGGCTGAATCCCGGGTAGGCGCCCTGGGTCAGTGGCGTGGCGCTGAAGCCGCTGTCGGTCCAGTAGGTGTCTCCCAGGGTGATCCCGTCGAAGTCCAGGTAGATCGTCTTGGCGGAGCCGGGAAGGCTGTGCAGCTGGAAGGTCTGGGACTCCGGGTACGTCGCCATCGCGGCGTTGTCCGGCACCTTGGCGAACTCGCCCTCGCCCGACTCGGCGTGCTCCGAGACCGGATCGGCGTAGAAGGCCCGCCCGTCGCGGCCCAGCCACAGCGTCTTGTCGTTCTGGAGCAGGCCGCGCAGCTCGGGGGCGCTCATCGCGTTCATCGCGGCCACCTCGTCGAGGTGCTCGCCGAGGGCCTCGATCGCGCCCGCTCCGTGCGCCGGCTCGTCGAGGTAGAGCCGGGGCTCGGGCGCCTTCGCGGACGCCTTGGCCGGCGTCACCCGGTCGCTCTCGGGGGAGGCGCCGGCGGCGAGCGGGCCGGCGGTCGTCGTGCTCGTGCCGTCCTCACCGGACGGCGCCGAGGCGATCGCGGGGAGGCTCATGAGGGCGAGCGCGGTCATCGCGCCCACCCATCCCAGGATCCTCCCCCGGCGGTGCACGGACCCTAGTGTGCCCTGAAAGTGGTGATTCCTAACCGGGAACCGGTCTCAGGCCCGCGCGGAGAACGCCATGGCGATCCGCGCGCCCAGCGCCACGTTGTCGCGCACGAGGGCGATGTTGGCCCGCAGCGCGTCGCCGTCGGTCAGCTCGACGATCCGGCCGAGCAGGTACGGCGTGATGTCCTTGCCGATCACGCCGCGCTCGTCGGCATCGGCCAGCGCCCGCTCGATGACCGCGTCGATGCGGTCGCGGGGGATCTGCTCGTCCGCGGGGATCGGGTTGGCGACGTTGATCCCGGCGCGCAGGCCGAGGTCGTCCTGGGCGCGCATGAGGGCGGCGATCTCCTCCGGCGAGTCGGCGCGCATCGGCACGGCGTACCCGCTGGAACGGGAGTAGAAGGAGGGGAACTCGTCCGTGCCGTAGCCGACCACCGGCACGCCGAGCGTCTCCAGCGTCTCCAGGGTCAGGCCGATGTCCAGGATGCTCTTCACCCCGGCGCTGACCACCGTCACCGGGGTCTGGGACAGCTCGGTGAGGTCGGCGCTGACGTCGAAGCTGGTCTCGGCGCCGCGATGCACGCCGCCCAGGCCGCCGGTGGAGAAGACGCGGATGCCGGCCAGCGAGGCCAGCCGCATGGTCGCCGCGACCGTGGTGGCGCCGTGCTCGCCGCGGGCGACGACGTAGGGCAGGTCGCGAAGGCTGACCTTGCGGACCTCGGACTCGGCTCCTCCGAGCAGCTCCAGCGCGTCGTCGTCGACGCCGATCCTGGGCACGCCGTCGAGGACCGCGATCGTCGCCGGCGTCGCGCCGTGCTCACGGACGATGCGCTCGACCTCGCGGGCCATCTCGACGTTGCGCGGATAGGGCATGCCGTGGCTGATGATCGTGCTCTCCAGAGCCACCACGGGCCGGCCCTCGGCCAGCGCGTCGCCGACCTCCTGGGTGGCGCGCCACAGGCTCATCCGGTGAGCTCCGCTCGGGTCTTCTCGACCAGGTCCTCGCTCAGATCGGTCCGAACGGCCTCGGCGGCGCCGACCGCCAGCCATCCCGCGGCCGCCGCGAACCAGCCGGCCTCCGCCAGGCTCGCGCCACCGCGCAGGCGGTGGACGTAGGCGGCCAGGGCGGTGTCGCCGGCGCCGGTCACGTCGACCACCTCGGCGGGTGGCAGCCGCAACGGGATCGGCGCCTGCCCGGCCGGGTGCAGCGTGCTGCCCGCCGCGCCGTCGCGCACCCACACCACGCACACCCCCTGCGCGTGAGCGTGCGCGATCGGGTCGGCGGCGCTGCTCCACGCCTGCAGCTCCTGGCCCGTGGGCGTGAACGTGTGCAGGCCCGGCAGGGCGCCCAGGCGCGCCGACTTGGCCACGCCGACGGGGTCGAGCACGGCCGGGACCTTGCGGGCCCGGGCGATGAGCAGGGCGCGGGCGATGGTGGCGCGGGGGAGGTTGCCGTCGAGGACCAGCCAGGAGGACTGCGCCAGCCAGTCGGGGTCGAGGTCGTCGGGGGCGATGCGCTCGGTGGCGTTCATGTCGGCCACGCCGACCACGAGGTCGCCGCGGTCGTCCAGGACGGCCGTGTAGGTGCCGGTGGAGTCGGCACAGCGGCGTACGCCGGTCACGTCGACGCCGACCTCCCGGAGCCCGTCCAGCAGCACCGTCCCCTCGGTGTCCTCGCCGACCGCGCCCATCAGCCGCACGGGCGAGCCGAGCCGCGCCAGCGCCTCGGCCACGTTGCGCCCGACGCCGCCGGGGGAGCGGTGCGTGCGCCCGGGATTGCTGGTGCGCGCGTCGGTGCCCGGCCCGGTGACGCGGGCCAGAGTGTCCATGTTGATGCCGCCGATGACGGTCACGGGTCCATCCACGTGCCGCATCATGCCTGTTTTCCCGGAGTTCGCGGGCACTACCCCGCTGTACTGGAGCAGTCCTCCGTGTGATCTGGTGGCAGGTTGCCTAGACCCGGCGCAGGACCGCGGTGACCTTGCCGAGGATGGAGGCGTGGGTGCCGTCGATCGGCTCGTAGGCGTCGTTGTGCGGAAGCAGCCAGACGTGGCCGTCCTTGCGCTGGAAGGTCTTCACCGTCGCCTCGCCGTCGATGAGCGCCGCCACGATGTCGCCGTTGCTCGCGGTCTGCTCCTGGCGGATGACCACGTAGTCGCCGTCGCAGATCGCGGCGTCGACCATCGAGTCGCCGCGGACCTCGAGCAGGAAGAGCGTGCCGTCGCCGACCAGCGTCTTGGGCAGCGGGAACACCTCCTCGACGTGCTCCTCGGCGAGGATCGGCCCGCCGGCCGCGATGCGGCCCACGACCGGGACGTACGTCGCCGCCGGCACCGCGTCGCCGATGCCCGTGGGGTCGATGACGTCCTCGCCGCTGTCGGCGCTGGCGATCGCGCGCCGCGCGGCCATCAGCTCGGGGATGAAGACCTCCAGGGCACGCGGGCGGTTGGGGTCGCGCCGGATGAAGCCCTTCTCCTCCAGGACCCGCAGCTGGTGGGCCACGCTGGAGGAGCTGGCCAGGCCGACCAGGTCACCGATCTCCCGGATGCTCGGCGGATAGCCACGCTGCTCGATCGCCTCCCGCAGCACCGTGAGAATGCGCTGCTGGCGAGGGGTGAGCCCGGTGGCGTCCGGGGGAGCGTCGGGCAGCTCGCTGACGGTCGCGCTCCTGCGTGGGGTCCGGTCGGTGGCCATGCGGGTCACGGTAGACCGATCCGACCCCGGCTTCAAACATGTGTTCGAACGGCGTGTCGGCCCTTCCGCCCTCCCTTTGCCCGCGACACGTTCGAACAGGTGTTCTTGCGTCATTCGAACATGTGCTCTAGCCTCGTACACATGTTCGATCGAACGTCTCTTCGAGTGGGTGGCCCGGTTGTGTCGGACCCCCTGCGTAGACATCGGTCGACGAAGCAGGGGTCGCACGACGACCAGGAGGTCAGCCGATGAGCAGCATGACGATGTCCCCGGGATACGCAGCGTCCGGTCGTGGACCGGTCGCCAGGGCGGGGCGCTCGCCCCAGGTCGCCGGCGCGGTCCGGCTGACCCGGCGCGGCCGGATCGTGGTCATGGCCCTCTTCCTCGCCCTCGCCCTCGCGGTGATGGTGGGCCTGGGCGGCTGGGCGACCGCGACCCGCGACGCGGGCACGCCGGAGCCGGTCCGCGTCATCGAGGTGCAGCCCGGCGACACGCTCTACGCGATCGCCGGCGAGCTCGCCGGCCCGGGAGAGGTCCGCGAGATGGTGCACCGGATCCGGCAGCTCAACGCGCTGCCGAGCGGTGGGCTGCAGGCGGGCCAGAAGCTCGCCGTGCCGGTCGGCTGAGCCGGATCGGTCATCGGCCCGCCGCGGCCGGGGTGTCGAGCCGCTGGTGATCCGGCGCTGCCTCAGCGTCGGGCGTGGGCGGCGCCCGTGCTGAGCAGATACTGCCCGGCGGTATAGGTCGACATCACCGCCGCGTCGGTCCAGGCCGGCGGATCCTGCAGCACGAAGGTCCGCACGCCGATGATGAAGTCGGAGAGCATGAAGAGCGTCGCGCCCGCGACCGAGGCGTGCCGGGCTCGAGCCGGCAGGGCCGGGTCGAGCTGAGTGCTCGCGGCCGTGGTGCCGGCCAGGAGCGCGGCGTAGGCCGCCACGACCGGACCGAGGCGGCGATCGTGCCGGGAGGCCGCGAGCGCGAGTGCCGGTGCGCTGCCCGCCCACGAGGCGGCGACGGCGAGTGCCGGAGCGGGACGGGCCGGACCGCGCTGCGACCAGAAGCCGGCGATGTAGGCCAGGTGGCCGACACCGAAGGCGGCGCTGCCGCGGAGGAAGTCCTCGCGGCTCTCGCCGAGCAGGAAGACGTCGCCGGCCAGGCCGCCGGCCTGGGCGATGAGGGTGCTGGTGCGCAGCGGTGAGTGCCGCGCGGCCGGGTCGAGGGCCAGGGAGCCGGCCAGGACCGGCATCAACAGCGGCTTGGTGACCCGGCGCAGACGCCGCGCGGCGGGTCGCCCGCTGCCGGCCAGGGCGGTGTCGACGGTCGCGAGGACGGCATAGGCGGTCCGGAGCCGCCGGGCGAGCCTGGCGCTCACGGACGCCAGACCGTGAAGGACTGGTCGGTGTCGAAGACGCTGCCGGGGACGGGAGTCAGGCCGAGGGCCGTGGTGGTCAGGTTGGCGACGTACCCGTTGCGGATCGGCTGCTTGACCGCGCTGTAGGGCACTCGGACCTTGGCCGGCCGGCCGTACTGCGGGTTGAGGGCGTAGAGATCGGCGCCCTTCGGCACCCCGGTGCCCCAGGCCATGAACGGCACCCGGAAGTTGTGCCAGTCCTTGGCATCGCGGTGGCTGTGCAGGCCGCCGTGGTCGGCGGTGAGCATCAGCGTGGTGCTCGAGCGCATCTGGGGGCTCTGCTTGATCGCGGTGAGGATGCGGCTCAGGAGCCGGTCGGTGGTGCGCACGGCGGCGAGATAGGCGCGGCCCATGAAGCCGTGGGCGTGACCGGCGTTGTCCGGCATGGCGAGGTGGATGAAGGTGAAGGTCGGCGCGCCGTCGGCGAAGTCGGCGGCGACCCGGTTCACCAGGACCCGGCCCTTGGGCTTGTAGACGTAGGTGTCGACAGCCTTGGGCCAGCTGCGCTTGAAGAGCAGGAACTTCGACTTGCCGGTGTAGAGCGCCGTCGTGCCGCCGCCGTCGTGGACGGCGGTGAAGACGCTGGCGACCGAGTGACCGGCGGCCTCGGAGACGGTGCCACCGTTGTCGACGTTGAAGGTGACCCCGTGGCCGGTGGCTCCCCTGATCGGCCGGCCGGTCAGCATGCCGGTGTGGTTGGGCAGCGTGTTGGTCTGCTCGTACTCGGTACGCGCGTTGAGCGTGGTCGCGCCCTTCTTGATCAGCTTGTGGAAGGTCGGCGCCTTCTTCTTGCCCAGCCGCTTGATCGACGCGGGGTTGAGGCCGTCGACGGAGATCGCCACGACGTGCTTGGCCTTGGCGGTGCCCGCGGCCGCGAGGCGACCCTCGGCCGGCTGCTCCTGGCCTGGAGCGGCCTGTCCGCCACACGCGGTGACGACGACGAGTGCGGCGGCGGTCAGGGTCCCGAGGGCGGTACGACGCATGCCGGCATGCTCTCACGCGTCGTGCCGCGGCGACGGGACTCGCGGCCCGGCTCAGTGACCGTCGCCGGACAGCACCGGGGTGGCCTCGACGACGCGGAGGGCGGTCGCCGGCCCGCTCACGGTGACCGTGCCCGGGACGTCCTGCCAGGGCCCGCCGTTGAGCCGCCACCGGGCGCTCCAGGTGACCTCGACGTGGTGGCGGACCGTGACGTGGGCGCGCTGGTAGCGATGCGTCACCTCCCGGCTCGGGTAGGCCGCTCCCGGTGTCCGGGTGGTCGAGTCGGTCCCGTCGCCGTGGACCCAGTGGAAGGAGGCCGGCGTGATGTCGAGGTCGACCCGCTGGCCGGCGAGGGTGAGCGTGCGCCGCAGCGGCTCCGCCTCGACGTGGAAGATGGTGGCGAGGTTGACCAGCGTCGTGTCCGCCGGCTGGGTGAGGGAGCGCAGCCGCGGCAGCGGCACCCGCTCGAACTCCCGCAGCACCATCCCCGGTGTCACCAGCTCCGCCGCGTCCTCCATCGTCGGCTCGATCGCCGCGCACCGCCGTCCCAGGTCGTACCACCGCCCGTCATGGAGCCCCTGCAGCCAGAACAGCCGCTCGCCGTCGGGACACCAGTCCACGTCCGTCGGGCAGGGCTTGGTGACGTGGTCGTCCAGCTTGTCCCCGCACGCCGCCTTCCAGCGGTAGGCGGTGTAGAAGGGCTTGCCAGAGGTGTGGTGCGTGGTCGGCTGCTCGTTGTTGTGTCCGTCTAGGCCGCACTCGACGCCTGCATCAACGAAGCTCCCTGATGCTTCGACGGAGCTGCTGCATGACGTCTCCCGGCTGGCGTTGTCGGATGCCTGACCGGGCGGGACCAAGGCCGCCGCAGCGAGAAGAGCCGCTATGACACGCGGGACCATCGGATCACCGTCCAACGCGAGTCTTGAAAGCGCACGACAAAGTCATGCGCACGTGTCCCGCCCTCCAGGTTGAGGGTGCTCCCGTCGATGTTGTGGACGACTTGTGGCGCGTACTCAACACGTGCCGTGACGAGCCAAGTCTCTTCCGCTGCGTTGTGGCTGGTCAGATCGTCAATGAACCGAAGCTCGCCACCATCAAGGGATCCGCCACCCTTGTATAGCTCTGCAAGCCGACGCGTGGTGGTTGAGCACGACCGGCAACGAGGGGAACTGGCTTCCCGAAGGCCATCGACGTCTCCCGTCGCCTGCGCGTAGTTCAGCAACTCGATGTAGTGCTTCACGAACGCCACCGCACCGGCGCGGCCGTCGTGCTGGGCCTCGGGCGGGAGGGTCGGGACGACGGGGGCGGAGGGGGACGGGGTCGGGGAGGCGGAGGGGCGGGGCTCCTCGGGGTCGCCACCGCACCCGCTCACCACCAGCAGCAGCGCGACCAACCAGGCGGCCACCACCGCTAGCGCGGCGGGCCGGGACGTCGTGGGCATCACGGTCCTTCCAGTCGTGGGGGTGCCGAGTGCCCATCGGGAGGTGGGGACCAGTCTGCTCACCCGCCCCGAAGCCCGACCACCTTCCCGGTATGGCTGTGGATAGCCTCGATCCGTGGCCGGCTACTCAGGAACGCCCCTGGAGCGCAAGCTCGGCGTGCGGCCCGAGGAGACCACTTTCCTGGATCGCCCGCCGGAGGGCTTCGCCCTGGACGTGCCGACCACCACCAGGCTGCCCAGCGCGGCCCGCGCCACGCTGACCTTCCACACCGCGGCGGCGAGCCTGCGCGCGCGGCTGCCGGTCCTGATCGAGCGGACCGTCCCGGACGGGATGATCTGGGTGTGCTGGCCGAAGAGGGCCGCGGTGAAGGCGGGCCTGATCGAGGCGACGCTGGGCGAGAACGAGGTCCGCGAGATCGGCCTCGCGGCCGGCCTGGTCGACGTCAAGGTCTGCGCCGTCGACGAGGTCTGGTCCGGCCTGAAGCTGGTCCGCCGGCTCGCCGACCGCTAGGACCGACCGCCAGGACCGACCGCTAACGAGCCGCGCGGCGACCACCCGGTGGGGACGTCGGCGGCGGGATCTCGCCGCGGAGCGCGCCGACCAGCCGGCCGCCCAGGATCAGGGTCAGAAACAGGCACGCGGTCGCGCCGATGGTCGCCAGGGCGAGGAAGAGCCAGGCGAGGCCCTCGCCGCTCCGTGCCTGCGCGCCGAAGTCGATCGCCGACCAGACCAGGAACCCCCAGGCGACCAGCGCGGCGGTGACCGCGGCGCTGAGCAGCAGCAGCCGCGCTCGCGGCGACCGGCCGGCGCTGCCTGCCGGCTCGGGACGCTCGCCTGAGTGCTTGCCCACGGTGCCCATCGTGGGCCCATTGTGTCGGACCCGCGGGCGATGCTGGGGCTGATCCGGATCAGCGGCTCGCCACAGGTCGCGACACACCCGGATCGAAGGTGTTCCGAGCCGGCCTCGGGGCACCTGACCTGCGGTTATGCGACGGTCCGAAGGACGGGTGAGAAAACGATGACGCCGAGGTGTTGCAGGTCACTTCGCCAGGACGTAGGGTCACTACATCTAGTAGTTACACGGTTGTGGTTTTCCACATCTAGTTCCACAGGAACGCCGACTTGGACACAGGTCGAGGCCGGTTTTCCCCAGGAATCCACAGTGCCGGATCGGTGTTCACACCCTTGGAGAGGAGACTCGCGATGCACTGCCCCTACTGCCGTGGCACGGACACCCGGGTCCTCGACTCGAGGGTCTCCGAGGACGGCACCTCGATCCGCCGGCGGCGTACCTGCCCCGACTGCGAGAAGCGCTTCACCACGGTCGAGCAGATGCAGCTCACCGTGCTCAAGCGCAGCGGCGCCTGCGAGCCGTTCCAGCGCGACAAGGCCGTCGCGGGGGTCCGCAAGGCGCTCAAGGGGCGCCCGATCTCCGAGGACGACCTGGCTCGGCTGGGTCAGACGGTCGAGGACACCCTGCGCGCGGGTGGCTGGGCGGAGGTGCCGGCGCACGAGATCGGCCTGGCGATCCTGGGCCCGCTGCGTGAGCTCGACGAGGTCGCCTACCTGCGCTTCGCGAGCGTCTACCGCGGCTTCGAGTCCGCCGACGACTTCGAGACCGAGATCGCCCTGCTCCGCGCCGAGCGAGCCACCCGGGAGGCCCCGGAGCTGGTTCCTGGAAGCCATCGAGTCCCTCAGCCCCTCAGCGGGGGCTGACCACGAGCCGCCCGGCGCGTAGTGGGGAAGCTGCGCGCCGGGCACTGAGCCCCGCCAAAGGGCCGACGACCGGACCTCCGGGCCGTCCAGCAGCACCCAGCAAGTTCAGCACCATTCCAGCCGGATCGAACCAGGATCGAAGGAGAGTCATGACGGAGACGGTGAGCGGGATCGCCAAGCAGCCGCGGACCAAGCGACTGAAGATCGAGCGGGTCTTCAGCACCGAGGGCGTGCACCCGTACGACGAGATCGCCTGGGAGCGCCGCGACGTGGTGCAGACCAACTGGAAGACCGGCGAGACGGTCTTCGAGCAGCGGGGCGTGGAGTTCCCCGACTTCTGGTCCGTCAACGCCTCGACCATCGTCACCACCAAGTACTTCCGCGGCGCCGTGGGCACCAGCGCCCGCGAGTGGAGCCTCAAGCAGCTCATCGACCGCGTGGTGAAGACCTACCGCAAGGCCGGCGAGGAGAACGCCTACTTCGCCTCCGACGCCGACGCCGAGCTCTTCGAGCACGAGCTCACCTGGCTGCTGGTGCACCAGTACTTCTCCTTCAACTCCCCGGTCTGGTTCAACGTCGGCACCAAGTCCCCGCAGCAGGTCTCGGCGTGCTTCATCCTCTCCGTCGACGACTCGATGGACTCGATCCTGAACTGGTACAAGGAGGAGGGCTTCATCTTCAAGGGCGGCTCCGGCGCCGGCCTGAACCTCTCCCGGATCCGCTCCTCCAAGGAGCTGCTCTCCAGCGGCGGCACCGCCTCCGGGCCGGTCTCGTTCATGCGAGGCGCGGACGCCTCCGCGGGCACCATCAAGTCCGGCGGCGCCACCCGCCGCGCGGCCAAGATGGTCGTCCTCGACGTCGACCACCCCGACATCGAGGAGTTCGTCGAGACCAAGGCGCGCGAGGAGGACAAGATCCGCGCGCTGCGCGACGCCGGCTTCGACATGGACCTCGGCGGCCGCGACATCACCAGCGTGCAGTACCAGAACGCCAACAACTCCGTGCGCGTCTCCGACGAGTTCATGCGCGCGGTCGAGGACGGCGCCGAGTTCGGGCTGCGTTCGCGCACGACCGGCGAGACGATCAGCACCGTCGACGCCCGCGACCTGTTCCGCAAGATCAGCCAGGCGGCGTGGGAGTGCGCCGACCCGGGCCTGCAGTACGACGACACGATCAACGACTGGCACACCAACCCCGAGACCGGCCGGATCACCGCGTCCAACCCGTGCTCGGAGTACATGAGCCTGGACAACTCCTCGTGCAACCTGGCGTCGCTGAACCTGCTGAAGTTCCTCAAGGACGACGACACCTTCGACGGTGAGCTCTTCGCCAAGGCCGTCGCGCTGATCATCACCGCGATGGACATCTCCATCTGCTTCGCCGACTTCCCGACCGAGTCGATCGGCAAGACCACGGTGGACTACCGCCAGCTCGGCATCGGCTACGCCAACCTCGGCGCGCTGCTGATGGCGATGGGCCTGGGCTACGACTCCGAGGGCGGCCGGGCGATGGCCGCGGCGATCACCTCGCTGATGACCGGGGCGTCGTACAAGCGCAGCGCCGAGCTCGCCGCCGTCGTCGGCCCGTACGCCGGCTACGCCCGCAACGCCGAGGCGCACAAGCGGGTGATGCGCAAGCACCAGGCCGCCAACGACGTGGTCCGCACGCTCGGCGCGGCCGACGCCGCGGTGCACAAGCTGGCCACCAAGGCGTGGGCCGACGTGCTGACGGTGGGGGAGAAGAACGGCTTCCGCAACGCCCAGGCCTCCGTGCTCGCCCCCACCGGGACGATCGGCTTCATGATGGACTGCGACACCACCGGCATCGAGCCGGACTTCTCGCTGGTCAAGTTCAAGAAGCTGGTCGGCGGCGGCTCGATGCAGATCGTCAACCAGACGATCCCGCGGGCGCTGAAGAAGCTCGGCTACGTCGAGGAGCAGATCGAGGCGATCGTGGAGTACATCGCCGAGCACGGCCACGTCATCGACGCCCCCGGCCTCAAGCCGGAGCACTACGAGGTCTTCGACACCGCGATGGGCGCCCGCGCGCTCAAGCCGATGGGCCACGTGCGGATGATGGCGGCCTGCCAGCCGTTCCTGTCGGGCGCGATCTCCAAGACGGTCAACCTGCCGGAGTCGGCGACCGTGGAGGACATCGAGGACATCTACATGGAGTCCTGGAAGCTCGGCCTCAAGGCCACCGCGGTCTACCGGGACAACTGCAAGGTCGGCCAGCCGCTCTCGGACGGCAAGTCGGACTCCTCCAAGGCCGACCAGGCGCTCGCCTCCGGTGAGAGCGAGGGTGAGGTCAAGGTCGTCGAGGTCCACAAGCCCTTCCGCAAGCGGCTGCCGAAGTCGCGCATCTCGCGGACCACGTCGTTCACCGTGGGCGGCGCCGAGGGCTACATGACCTCCGGTGCCCACGACGACGGCGAGCTGGGCGAGGTCTTCCTCAAGCTGGGCAAGCAGGGCTCGACCCTGGCCGGCGTGATGGACGCCTTCTCGATCGCGGTCAGCATCGGCCTGCAGTACGGCGTTCCGCTGGAGACCTACGTCTCGAAGTTCACCAACCTGCGCTTCGAGCCCAGCGGCATGACCGACGACCCGGACGTGCGGATGGCGCAGAGCCTCATGGACTACGTCTTCCGCCGCCTGGCGCTGGACTACATGTCCTTCGAGGAGCGCTCGATGCTCGGCATCTACTCCGCCGAGGAGCGTCAGCGCCACCTGGAGACGGGGTCCTACGAGCCGGTCGCCGAGACCGGCGGCGCGGCCGAGCTGATCGCGGACGAGGCCCCCGTCGAGAGCGCGGTGGTCGAGGTCGAGGAGCCGGTCCAGGAGGTCCAGGAGAGCCGCAGCGCGGCTCCTCGGGACCCGGTCGACGTGCTGTTCGGCGCGACCGAGGCGCACACCAGCGCCGAGCTGCTGGAGAAGATCACCGGCACCGCCGTGGACTCGCCGCTCTGCATGACCTGCGGCACCAAGATGCGTCCCGCCGGCTCCTGCTACGTCTGCGAGGGCTGCGGCAGCACCAGCGGATGCAGCTGAGGCTTCGCCACCACCGAGGGCCGGTCCGCGTGTGCGGGCCGGCCCTCGGCCGGTGGGGGGGAGATGACGGTGCGGCTCGATTCCCTGACGTCCTGCCGTCGACGAGCGCGTCCGGCTCCCGACGCCGACGGTCACTCGCCACGTGCGGAGACCGTGCGCACCACGGTGGCCCCGGCCGTCGTCGCGACGAGCGAGGCCAGAAGGACTCCGATCTTGGCGTCCTCAAGCAGCAGGGGCTGACGAGCGAACGACAGCTCGGCCACCAGGAGCGCCACCGTGAAGCCGATGCCCGCGATCAGGCCCACTCCCGCCAGCATCGACCAGGAGGTCTTCGCCGGAAGCTGGCCGATCCGCATGCGCACGGCAAGCCAGGTCGCCGCCGTGATGCCGAGCACCTTGCCCACGACGAGACCCAGGACGATGCCCAGCGTCACCTGAGAGGAGAGGGCTCGCTCCAGTGAGCCGGGATCGATGGCGACTCCGGCGTTGGCCAGCGCGAAGATCGGCAGGACCACGAAGCTGCTCACCGGATGCAGTCTCGACTGCAGCCTCGTGGCGACCGGAACGGACTCGTGCAGCAGGAATCTCAGGCGGACCAGCTCGGTCATGGTGTAGTCGCCGCCGGTGAGGACGTGGGTCGCGGACGCCCGGGCCTCGCGTTGGCGCAGCAGTGGGATCGCGGGTGTCAGCAGCCCGAGCGCCACGCCCGCGATGGTGGCGTGCACGCCCGATTGGTACATGGCGAACCAGGTGGCGATCCCGAGGACGAGGTAGACCGGGATCGACCAGACCCGCAGTCTGCCGAGTGTCAGCGCGACGGCGAGCAGGACCACGACGAGCGCCAGCCAGCCCCAGCTGATGGCGGATGCGTAGAACACCGCGATCACGAGGATGGCGCCGATGTCGTCGGCGATCGCCAAGGTCAGCAAGAAGACGCGCGCCGCGGGCGGCACCCGGCGTCCGAGCAGTCCGAGGACGCCGACCGCGAAGGCGATGTCCGTCGCCATCGGGATGCCCCACCCCGACGAGCTCGTGCCGTGCGCGACCAGTAGATAGATGACCGCGGGGACCAGCATGCCACCGGCAGCGGCGAGCACGGGGGTCAGGGCCGCGCGAGGGTCGCGCAGGTGTCCTCGCACGATCTCGTTCTTGATCTCCAGGCCGACCACGAAGAAGAAGATCGTCATCAGGCCGTCGTTGACCCAGTGGCGCAGGTCGCCGGAGATGCTCCAGTCCGCGACCGAGACGGTGGCGGTGCTGTGCCACAGCGTGGCGTACGAGTCGGCCCAGGGGGAGTTGGCCCAGAGGAGCGCGATCAGGGCGGCGGCGAGGAGGACCACGCTCCCCGCCGCCTCGATCCGGAGGAAGTCGGCCAGGGGCCTGGCGACGTACCTGGCCACGACGTGCTCGCCGGCCAGGAAGCTGGGACCCAGTCGCCAGATGGCCGAGGGAGCCGCCCCGGTGGCGGTCGTGGGTGTGTCGGCATCGGCGGCATCCGCCGGACGAGGCCCGGCCTCCCTCTGGGCCACCGGGCTAGTCCCGCAGGGCATTGCGCCGGATCTTGCCCGTCTGTGTCTTGGGCAGGTCGGGTACGAGCCGGATCTCGCGGGGACACTTGTAGGCCGCCAGCCTGCTCCGGGCGAAGGCATTCAGCTCGGCATCCGTCGCGACCGCGCCGGCATGCAGCGACACGTACGCCACCACGGCCTCGCCCCGGTAGTCGTCGGGCCGGCCCACGACGGCGGCCTCGAGCACCGCGGGATGCGCGGCGAGCACATCCTCGACCTCGCGTGGCCAGACCTTGTAGCCCGAGGTGTTGATCTGATCCTTGAGGCGATCGACGAGGTAGATCCACCCGTCCTCGTCGATGATCGCGCCGTCGCCGGTGTGCAGCCAGCCCTGCGGGATGGTCGTCGCGGTCGCCTCGGGCTTGCCCCAGTAGCCCGGGATCACCTGCGGGCCGCGCAGGACGAGCTCGCCCTGATGATGCGGCGGCACCGGTCGGTCCGATGGATCGACGACCCGTGCCTCGATTCCCGGAAGGGGCCGGCCGACCGACAGCGCGCCGCTCTCGGGGTCCACCGGCGCTCGGACGTCCAGCGGCACGGCGACCACGGCCGCGGAGGTCTCGGTCATGCCGTAGGCGTTGTGGATGTAGACGCCGAAGCGGTCCTGGAATCGCTCCGTGGTGGACGGAGGGATCGGCGCCCCTCCGCTGTACAGGCTCTTGACGGAGGCGAAGTGCTCCCGTGCCGCATGTGGCAGCTGGTAGATGGAGTTGTACGCCGTGATCGATCCGACCGTGAAGGTCACCCGGTGCTCCACGAAGGCCTCGATGGCGACCTCGGGGTCGAATCGGCCGGCCATCACCAGCACCGCGTCGTGGAGCAGGGCGATCGTCGCGTTGATGACGGCGCCGGTGATGTGGAACATCGGCGCCATGGCGAAGACCGCGTCCCCGGGCCGGAGATCGATCCAGCCGGCGAAGCTGCGCGCCACCGCGAGCACGTTGCCGTGGGTGTTCATGGCGCCCTTGGGCGGACCTGTCGTGCCGGAGGTGTAGGTCAGCAGCGCCACGTCGTCGGGTCCCAGATCGAGCATGGGCACCGTGGCACCCCGGAAGGCGTCGATCAGGTCCTCGAGATCGCCGTCGCCGACGGCAGTCACGCCCTCGGTCTCGCCGAACACGCGCGGGTCGTCGCGGCTCTGGAAGCCCCGCGGCGACGTGCTGACGATCCATCGCACCGAGCTGCCCGCCACCGTCGCGGAGGTCTCGGTGGAGGCGGCGTCGGTGCAGATGACTCCGACAGCGCCGGCGTCGTCGATCAGTCGCCTCAGCTCCTGCCCCCGATACATCGGATTGAGCACGAGCGCCGTGGCGCCGAGCTTCCACAGGGCGAGGAAGGACAGGACGTACTGCGGGATGTTCTGCAGGTAGATGCCGACCCGGTCGCCGCGTCGCGTCCCGAGCGAGCGCAGCGCCGCGGCCAGGGCGTCGCTGGCGTCGTCGAGCTCCCGGGCCGTCATCGCCCCGTCGAAGTACGCCAGCGCGCGCGCGTCCGGCGCGCGTTCGACCCGTTGCCGCCAGGCCTGTACCAGGGAGACCGGCTCGACCGAGGTCGTGGATCCCACTGCGTCCCTCCTCACCGATGGCACCGAGATCGGGCCTTACAGACTCGTCGCGACCCGTAGGGCCGGTTCCGGATCACGCTGACCGTCGAGGTGGGCCGTGGCGTTCAGCGCGCGCACGACCCGCCGGCCGCCGGGCATCACCCGGACCGTCGAGATCGACGTGTAGTCGGGCAGGAAGAAGAACAGCCTCTCCTCCAGCCCCAGCAGGGTCGCCAGGGCTGCGTTGATGAGCCCGCCGTGACTGAACGCCGCCACCCGCTGGTCCGGCCAGCGGTCCACCAGCTCGTCCATGACCCGTCGGGCACGGGAGAGGAACTCACCCCGATCGATGGCCGGGATGAAGTCCTCGTAGCGCCCCGTCCGGAGGGCCTCGAAGCGGGCGTTGCCCGCCCCGAGGTCCTCCAGGGCCACGTAGTTGCCGTCGGCCAGGTGGTCCTTGTCCCACTCACGCAGCGCCTCGAAGGTCGCGGTGATCGGCCGACCCATCCGCTCGGCCGCGATCTCGGCGGTCTCGTGGGCACGAGCCATCGGGCTGGTCACGATCACGTCGATCCGCTCCCCGGTGAGCCACTGCCCCAGACGCTCGGCCTGGCGTCTGCCGGCGGCGGACAGCCGGGGATCCGCCTCGCCTGACAACGGCTGCGCGTGCCGGATGAACAGCAGCTCGGTCACTGGACGCCCTCCAGCGGTTCCCCGGACGGCGCGGACACACCACGGGTCGAGGTCCTGGCCTGCTCGTAGCCACCCCAGCGTCCTCGGCGAGTCACGGCCAGCGTGAGGACCGTGTGCAGCACTCCACTGATGACGGCGGCCGGGATGCTGGCGGTCAGGAGCCTGAACATCGAGGCCGTCTCGTAGGAGACAGGGTCGAGGAGGTAGATGTAGACCGCGAACCCGAAGACGACCGAGCCGATCCCGATCGGGTTGAATCCGCCGATGTAGTAGTACGGCGATCCCTTGCGGACGTCGTACAGTGCCGCGACGTTCCAGTACTGCCGGCGGAGGAAGAAGTAGTCCGCGATCTGCACCCCGCACAGCGGAGCGATCAGGACGCCCGCGAATGCCAGCACGGCGCCGAGGTTGTCGAAGAACCAGTTCGGGATGAACGCCACGATGAAGGCGACCGGGAGCAACGACAGCGACAGGGCCGTGTTCCAGCCGATCCTGATCCCGGAGGGCGCGCCCTGCCTGATGCCGTTGGACAGGCTGAAGACGCCCACGACGACGGTGCCGATGTTCGCCAGGATGACGAAGCCCAGAGCGACCGCTCCCAGCAGGTTCCCGCCGAGCTCCATCACGTAGCGCGTCGGGTCTCCTCCCGAGTCGGGGAAGGCCAGCGCGGCCAGCAGGCCCACGACGCTGATCACCGAGAGCGGCAGGCTCAGCCCGAGGATGACGGGTGCCACCGGCGAGGTCTTCTTCGACAGACGCTGGGTGATGGCTCCGACATAGGGCCACCAGGACAGCGTCGAGGCGATCATGATCTCGATGCCCAGGGTGACGTCGGTGGTCCGATCCTCCGTGGGAGCCAGCGGCGCGGCGTCGAGGACCGCCCGGATCCCCACGCCGGAGACCAGCTCCGCGGCCAGCCAGATGGCGAGCAGAGTGACCGTGACCGCGATCCAGATACCCGACGCCTTCATCACCTGCGAGCCACGAGCCATCATCATCCACGAGATGGCCACGGCCAGCAGTCCGCCGCCGCTCACCACCCACCGGGTGGCGTCCTGGTCGATGACGCCCGCCGTGACCAGGATCGTGGCCAGGGCGCGTCCCAGGAAGATCAGCAGGATGGCGTTCCAGGCGATCAGGATCAGCGCGGCGAGGCCGAGCGACAGCGCGGACCCGCGGACCCCGAGGGCGGGACGGGTCGAGACGATGGACTCGACGCCGTACCTCGTGCTGGCCGGCACCAGGGCCAGATAGATGAGGAAGATGCCGAAGAGCCCGCCGGCGATCATGATCGGGATCGCCGAGGCCGCATCGAGGTAGTAGGCCACGTAGCCGCCGATGATGAAGCACCAGGTGGCCATCGCGGTCGACGCGTACAGGCCGGCTGCCGCCATTCCACCCCACGTCCGCTCGCCCGGAAGGGTGGGACGCGAGGCGTTCGAGGCCACGTCCTCGCCGGCGGTCACAGCACGACCCCGATCAGGACGAGAAGGAGTCCGATCCCCAGCGTCACCACCGAGATGCGGGTCAGCTCCCTCATGCCGAAGCCGCGCGTCGCGTCGGCTTCCCGCTGAACGGTTGAATAGACGAGCTCCAGGTCGTTCATCGACGCCACTGCCTTTCTTTCGTGTGTGGCAAGCGCTCGCTTGCCCTGGTGATGAGGCTCGCTCTCGTCGAGCGCCAGATCGTGGGGTGTCGCACCGGGTGCCTACAGCTCGCCGCGGGCGAGCTTGCCCTTCACGTCGGCCAGGACGTCGTCCTGGTAGGACGCCCACCCCGTTGCCGGAACGGACTCGAGGGCGTAGTGGTTCGTCAGCATCCCGCCGTCGATGACCACGTCCGACCCGGTCATGCCGGACGCCGCCTCCGAGAGGAGGAACACACAGGCCTCGGCCACCTCGGTGGTGTCGACCATCCGCCGTAGCGGCGCTCGCCCCCAGTCGCGGAGAAGCTCGTGCATCGGCCGGTCGGAGTCACCGGTGTCATCGGCCATCGGCGTTCCGTCGACATAGCCGGGACTGACCGAGTTCACGCGGATGCCCAGGCGTCCCAGATCCATGGCGAGGGATCGGGTCAGTCCGATCAGGCCCGCCTTAGCCGAGTTGTACGGCGCATTCAGTGGCTCGCCCTGATGCCCGTTGACCGAGGCGACGTTGACGATCGCACCGCCGCCCGCGCGCGCCATCACTCGTCCGGCAGCCTGGGTGAAGAAGAACGACGAGGTCAGGTCGACGTCGATGACCTGGTTCCACTGTTCGCGAGTCATCTCCAGTGCGTGCGCCATGATGAACATCCCGGCGTTGTTCACGAGTCCGTCGATGCGTCCCCAGGCGTCGACGGCGAGGGTGACCGCTCGGTCGATGTCGGCCTGCACGGTGACATCGCACTGCTGCACGAGGGCGCGGTCACCCAGGGCGTGGGCCGTCTCCTCGAGCTTGCTCAGGCGGCGTCCGAGCAGCAGGACGTCGCCACCCTCCTCGGCAACTCGCCGCGCGACGGCCGCTCCGATCCCGGTGCCCGCACCGGTGACGATGACTGCCTTGCCTGCCATGAGGCCCTTGTGGTCCATTCGGCTCCTTCTTCGCTTCGTTCTCGACCGCTCAGATCGACGTGTCGATCCAGACGGCCTTGGTCTCCAGGTACTCGTCCATCGACTCGATGCCACTGTCCCGGCCGATGCCACTGCGCTTGACGCCGCCGAACGGCATGGCCGGATCGATCCTGCGGAAGGTGTTGATCCAGACGGTCCCGGCGCGGAGACGGTTGGCGACCCGGTGGGCGCGGCCGATGTCGCGTGTCCAGACGCCGGCGGCGAGACCGAAGGGGGTGTCGTTCGCCTGGCGGATCGCGTCGCTCTCGTCGTCGAAGGGGATCGCCACGACGACGGGCCCGAAGACCTCCTCCTGAGCGATCGCCATGTCGTTGCGCACATCGCTGAGCACCGTCGGCTCGACGAAGTACCCGTTGCCGAGCTCCGGGTCGCTCGGGGCGCCCCCGCCCGCGGCGAGGGTCGCGCCCTCGTCGACACCGCCGGCGACCATCGCCGCGATGCGCTCCTGGTGGGCGCGGTAGGCCACGGGGCCCATGTCGGTGGCGGGATCCAGCGGGTTGCCCAGTCTCATCGCCGTGGCGTGACCGGCGACGCGCTCGACCACCTCGTCGTAGATCCCGCGCTGCACGAAGAGACGGGAGCCCGCCTGACAGCTTTGACCCGTGGAGGCGAAGATCGCCTTCGCGGCGGCACGCGAGACCACCTCGGTGTCGGCGTCGTCGAAGACGATGTTCGGCGACTTCCCGCCCAGCTCCAGGGAGATGCCGGTGACGTTGGTGGCTGCGGCTCTCATCACCGCCTCGCCCACGGCGGTCGAGCCGGTGAACGAGACCTTGTCGACACCGGGATGGCGCACCAGGGGATCGCCGCAATCGTCGCCGAAGCCGGTCACCACGTTGACGACGCCGTCCGGCAGCCCTGCCTCCATGCACAGGGTGGCGAGCTCGAGGGTCGAGGCGGACGCATGCTCCGAGGGCTTGATCACCATCGTGCAGCCGGCGGCCAGGGCCGGGGCCAGCTTCCAGAACAGCACCGCGAGCGGCGCGTTCCAGGGGATGATGGCCGCGACCACGCCTACCGGCTCCCGCCTGGTGTAGGCGACCAGCTCCGGCTCGTCGAGCGGAATCGTGGCGCCGTGCAGCTTGTCGGCCAGTCCGGCGAAGTAGTCCAACCAGGCGGGCAGCGCCCGGGCGTGCCGGACTGTGTCGGCCAGCAGCTTGCCGTTGTCGATGCTCTCGACGCGAGCCAGACGGTCGGCGTCGCGCTCGACGAGCCGAGCCAGATCGCGCATATGGACCGCCCGCCGCCGGCCGGATGTCGCTGACCAGCTCTCGAACGCGCGCCGGGCAGCACCGACAGCCGCATCCACATCGGCGGCGCCGGCGCGCGCCATGGTGGTCCACTCCTCGCCGGTGAACGGGTTGACCGAGCCGAAGACGGCGCCGTCCCGTGCCGCGCGGAAGGAGCCGCCGACGAACAGGCCGTAGCCGGATCGGCCTTCGGCCCCGGCCGAGACGGGGACAGCCTCGGTTCTCGCGCCCATCACTTCACCTTCATGAGCCCGGTGGGTCCCAGCTCGGCGAGCTTCTTGGTCAGCAACGACGTCGTCCGGCCGCCGTCGCTCGCCGCCATCTGCCGTCGTACGGCGGCGCGGACCATCAGCGCGCCGACGTAGCGCACCGGCTCGGGTGGGAAGCGGTAGCTGGGCACGCCGACGTAGCTGCTGGCCGACCAGGCGTCATCTCGTCTCAGGGCCAGCGAGGCGAGCACCTCCGCGAACACCACGGCGGGCCCGACCCCGTTGCCGGCGAATCCCGCGCAGAAGAGCACCTGTGATCCGGGCAGCCGGCCGACGATGGGAAGACCGTCCTGGGTGCGGTCGACCGGCCCCGACCAGGAGTGGGTCACCCGGGCGCCGTGCAGCCGGGGCACCTGCTGCGCCAGGGCGGTGGAGAGCTCCAAGGTGCGCGGCGGGTTCGCGAAGAACCTGTGGCCGATCTGTCCGCGGAAGGCGATGGCGGCCGCTCCCCGGCCGAACACGACCCTCCGGTCGGTGGTGGGCCGGGCGAAGTCGACCACCGTGCCGGAGTTGGTCCAGGACTCACCGCCCCGCCAGTGCGACTCGAGGAACTCCGGCACCGGCTCGGTCGCGATGGCATCCGCGGAGACGGGAACGATGACCCGCCGTAGCTCCGGGAGCTCTGCCAGCCATGCGTTCGTGGCCAGGATGAGCTGGCGGCTGCGTACCGTGCCGCTCCCGGTCGTGACCACCTGGCTGGCTCGGTCGATCGCCGTGACCGGTGAGTTCTCGAACACGCGCACGCCGCGACGTAGGACCGCGTCCCGTAGCCCGAGCACCAGACGGCCGGGATCCACGATGGCCGAGGTCTCCTCCAGGACGGCGCCGAAGACGTTGTCGGTGCCAAGCCGCTCCCGGGCATCGGTGGCGGAGATGGTCCGGAACGTGTCGCCGCCCAGGGACTCGGCGGCCGCGACGGTCGAGTCCCATGAGCCGGCTTGTGCCGGCGCGTTGGCGGTCCACAGCCAGCCGGACATCTCGAAGCCGCAGTCGATGCCCTCATCGACGCAGAAGTCCCGGATCTCGGTCAGTGCCCGCTCGCTCGCCCGGGCCAGGTGCGCCGCGTCCTCGGGGGTCGCGCGGTGGGTCAGCGACGCGGCCTTGGACCACATCGTCATGGCGAATCCGGCATTGCGCCCGGAGGCGCCGTACCCGCAGGTCTTCGCCTCCAGGAGCACGACATCGGCATCCGGCTCGGCCGCCAGCAGCTTCAACGCCGTCCACAGGCCCAGGAAGCCACCGCCGACGATGCAGTACTCCGCGTGCACCTCGCCCCTGAGGGAGGGCTGGGCGGACACACGTGGGGCCCCGGCCTCGGGATCCAGCCAGAAGACGTTCCCGTCGACGGGGCGGGGCGCTCCCGCGCCCTTCGCCGGACGGGTCTCGGTCACCTCAGTCACTTTCTTCCTTTCGCATCAGGTCAAGATTCGGTGGGACGTGTACGGCGCTCACAGACCGACGTGGTCGGGCGCTCATGGGGTCGGCGTCCCACTGCCGGTGAGGACCGCGAACTCACGGAGCCGGCTGTGGATGCGCCAGTGGGAGCTGACCCCCTTGGCGAACGAGGCGATGGTTCCGGGCGCGAGGTCGACGGTCTGGCCGTCGAGCAGCTCGACGGTGCCCTCTCCTTCGAGCACGTGGATGGTCTCGTCCCCGGCGAAGGTGTAGTCGAAGGAGCAGGGGTCCAGGGTGACGACCGCCGCCCAGACATCGCCGAGCTCGCCACTTGTCGACCGCAGCTGGTGCACCAGCATGTGGGGATCGCCGGTGACGTTCGTCAGGCCGATCTCCTCAGCCGTCATCGGCTCGAGTCGCCGGCAGTCCACGGTCGACGTGTACGCCCCGGTCACCACGCTCCGGCCGTCCTCTCCCGTCGCCGTTCCGGTCATCGGCTCATCGCCCCTTCGTCGACGGGCCGGAAGCCCGGTGCCGGGAGCGGCGATGCCGCATCGCGCAACCACGACTCCCATCGCGGGTCACGGCGGAGCTGCTCGGCGAATCCCCAGTTCACTTCGCGGTAGCCGTCGTAGAAGTTCGTCTCGCCACTGGCCTGGGTGGGCAGCAACGCGGCCTCCGCATGGGTTCGGTCGGCGAGCACGTCGCTGGCGCTGAGGCACCAGGCCCATTCCCTAAGGGCGTGGGCGAAGCGCATGAGCTGTACTCGCGCCAGGTCCTCGGGTCGGCAATCGGGCATGGCCGCTCGCAGGAAGATGTCCAGCTGGTCATCGTTCAGCTCGGCGTAGGTGGCCAGCATCGCCATGTCCAGGTAGGGGCTGTCGACGCCTGAGAAGTCCCAGTCGATCAGCTTCACCGTGCCATCGCTGTGGATGCAGTTCTGCGGGTTGAGGTCGCGATGGGAGAGGCACACGCCTTCGACGCTCTCCAGGATGGTGCGGCACTCCTCGGCGGCCTTCCAGAGCTCGGGATAGCCATCCGGCAGGCGCGCACCACGGGCCAGGGCGTTGTCCACCCATCTCTCGAGCTCGTCGAACGCCGACACGCGGCGGATGTCTCCGATCGGCACGGCATGCAGGGTGCGGACGGCGTGGCCGACCTGCCGCAGGATCTCGGGGTCCAGGATGGTCCGCGCGTTCAGGACGCCGGGGAGGAACTCGATCAGCGAGTCGCCGGTCTCGTCGTCCACTGCCGCGACCGCCGGACCGACTCCGGTCTCTCCGGCCAGCGTGGCCACGATGGCGGAGTTCGCCATGTCGATGCCGATCTCGGTCCTGGACTGCACCGGTGGAGCGAGCCTGAGGACGTAGCCGCTGTCCACGTCGATCAGGTAGTTGCGGTTGATCGCACCCCCGGAGAGAACCTCCACCTTCGCGCCGGCGACCTTCTCCGCCGGAAGCCAGCGGCTCAGCCGCTCGCCGATGATCCGCCGCTCGTCGGTGTCGATGTCGTCGCTGTACTGGGTCACGCAGTCCGTCCTTCGGCAGATGTGTCCGCACGTGGTTGTCGGGCACCTGCTGGTGCCCGGGCCACTGATCTGGCCGCGCCCCCTGGCGCGTGCGGATCACTCTGCGCGAGACGGGCTGTGATCTGAATTACGAAGTTCGGCAAACTTCGTCGCCCGGCATTGCGATGTTCGTCACGCGCCCGTCGACCTGGGTCTACCCGAGGTCGGAATCCTCGGGCTCGGGCGATCCCGCCTTGCGTTCGTACATCTCGAACAGGCGCAGGGCCACGGACAGCTCGTCGCGCCGGGACAGAAGCGGGCGACCCAGCCGCTCCTCGACGGTCCGGAGCCGGTAGCCGACCGTTCGATCGTTGAGCGAGAGCCGCTGGGCTGCCGCCGACGCGTTGTGGCCGGCATCGAAATAGGCACGAATGGTCTGCCGCAGTTCCTGGGCCCGCGGGTCGTGCTCGGCCAGGGAGCCGAGCTCGCGCTGGACGAACTCGCGAGCCAGGACGTCGTCGCGGCTGATCAGGGACAGCAGCGCCACCTGGCCGTACTGCAGGGTCTCCGATCCCAGCTGCCGACCGATGCGGTAGGCCTCGCGGGCCTCGCGGTGGCTGACCCGGAAGCCCTCGATCCCCTCCGCGACGTCGCCGAACGCGACAAATGCTCCGCTCGGCACGGCGGCCACCACCGCCTGCTGCGTGGTCGGGTCGGTCAGGCTCTTGCCGCCGAACCAGGCCCAGGCAGAGTGGGAGGGTCCGCGGACCGTGAGGCAGCTCAAGCTGCAGCGCGCCGCGAGCTGCCGGAGAACCCGCTCGGCGCCCTCCCCGGTCGAGATCGCCGCCATGTGCACGCCGGTCACCTGATACTGCAGCTTGCCGTGATCGACCGGCAGGCCCTCGAGCAGATCTCTCACCAGCTGTCGGCGTCGCCGATCGCTCTCGTGGAAGAGCGACGTCCGCTCGCTCTCGTAGACCTCGGCCACCAGGGCGATCATCTGATCGAAGTAGGCGAACAGGTAGCGGGAGCAGAGTCTCAGGATCTGCGAGCGGTCATGCGGATCGGGGACGCAGAGCTCGGCGACCTCCATCGTGTGGTCCCAGATCACCGAGTGGCCACTGCGATAGGTCTGGATCAGGGCCTCGAGGGAGATGCCCCACTGGGCCACCGTGCGAGTCTCCTCGACGGAGGAGAACGGCAAAGCATGGGGAAGATCTCGCTGCGAGGTCATCTCGTCGACCATCAGGGCGAGGTGGTCGTAGCAGCTGGCCGTGTATACGGCCACGTAGTCGGGATCGTCGGAGCTGAAGAACGCAGGGGTGTCGGCCCTCATGCGCCGGAGCATCTCCTCGACCATCGCGTCGTCTCGCTCACGGAGCAGGGTGCGCATGTGCGCCAGCAGCTGTTCCATGGACTCCGCCGCTGTCCCTTCCGTCCGACCTGACCCCGCTCATCGCGATGGTAGGCCACACCCGCCTGCCGGCCGGGGCAGGCCGACTTCCTCCTTGTCGCCGCGAGGGAGGTCTGGGCCGGTTCGCCGGCGTGGTGGACGCCGTGGGGGCGCTTCGCTACGTTGTTGAACATCGTTCAACAGTGAAGGGCGGACCGATGGGGACGACGCGGACGACGGTGCACTTCCCCTCGGGTGAGGAGCAGTGCGACGCCTGGCTCTACCGCCCGCAGGGCGAGGCGGCGGGGCTGCCGATCGTGGTGATGGCGCACGGGCTGGGCGCGATCAAGACCGCCCGACTGGACGCCTTCGCCGAGCGCTTCGCGGCGGCGGGCTATGCCTGCCTGGTCTTCGACTACCGCTGCTTCGGCGGCAGCACCGGGCAGCCGCGCGAGTTGCTGGACATCGGCCGTCAGGAGGAGGACTGGCGGGCGGCGGTCTCCTATGCCCGCGACCTGCCCGGCATCGACCCCGACCGGGTCGTCGTCTGGGGCACGTCCTTCAGTGGCGGCCACGCGATCACCACGGCCGCCGGTGACCCGAGGATCGCGGCCGCGATCGCCCAGTGCCCGTTCACCGACGGCTGGGCCTCACGCCGCACGCTGTCCCTGATCACCCAGGCGCGGCTCGGCCTGGTGGCGGCGGCCGACCTGCTCGCGGCCTTCCTGCGGCGCGAGCCGGTGCGGGTCCGCGTCGCCGGGGCACCGGGCGAGGTCGCGCTGATGAACGCACCCGACGTGCTGGCCGGCTACCGAGCCCTCCAGGCGGCGGCCGGCCTGGAGGAGGACGTGGAGGTCCCTGGGCGGGTCGCCATGCGGATCCCCCTGCATCGCCCGGGCCGGCGTACACCCGAGGTCTCCTGCCCGATCCTCTTCGCCGTCTGTGAGCGGGACTCGGTCGCTCCCGCCGAGCTGACCATCCGGCACGCGCGCCGCGCGCCGCGCGGCACCGTGCGGACGTACGCCGAGGGCCACTTCGACATCTACTTCGGCGAGGCCTTCGAGCAGGTCGTGGCCGACGAGATCGCCTTCCTCGGCGAGCACGTGCCCGTGCCGGCCTGATCGTCTGCCGGAGCCCGGAACGGGTACTGGGGCGCTCATGAGCGCCATGAGCATCCCCTTCGGGCCGCTGCTGATCGAGTACGACGAGCGCGTGCTCCGGCCGCGGGAGTGGACCCGGACCCAGTCGGCCTGGGCCTCGGAGCTGCTGGCCGGGCTCCCGGACGGCCCGGTCCTCGAGCTCTGCACCGGCGCCGGCCACATCGGCCTGCTGGCCGTCCACGGGAACGGACGGCGCCTGGTGGCCGTCGACATCGACCCGCACGCCTGCGCCTGGGCCCGCCGGAACGCGGTCGCGCACGGGATCGAGGCGGAGGTCCGGCACGGCCCGATGGCCCGGATGATCGCGCCCGAGGAGCGATTCCCGCTGATCCTCGCGGACCCGCCGTGGGTGCCCACCGATCGCGTGCCGGACTATCCCGAGGATCCGCGGCGGGCGATCGACGGCGGCGCCGACGGTCTCGATCTCGCCCGGGAGTGCGTCGTGGTGATCGGCCGGCATCTCGCTCCCGAGGGTGTCGCCCTGCTCCAGCTCGGCACCGAGGATCAGATCGGCCGGCTGCGCGGGGAGCTCGCGGCCGCCGGTCTGGAGGCGACCGAGCATCGCGCCGTACGGGGGCGGGGCGTGGTGGTCGCGCTGCGACGGTGTGGCCTTCCGGTTGCCGGGGTACCGGGCCATGAAGCAGACGAGTGAGAGGAGTGCCGCATGACCACGACTCCGCAGGACCCGGGACCGATCCCGGTCGATCCCGAGGCGCCGCCGCCGGTCGACCCGGACATCCAGCCGGGTGTCGACCCCGACGAGCCCGATATCGAGCCGAACATCCAGCCCAGCCCGACCGACCTCGCGCCACCCGGCTAGGGACACCGGAGCTGTCGGTGGTCATGCGTACCGTGCGCGTATGGCCATCGACATCAGGGCGGCGAGCTCGGAGCGCTTCGACGACGTGGCGACCATGCTCGGGCCGAAGAACCCCACCTCCAGCGTCTGCTGGTGCCTGAGCCACCGGCTCGACGCGAAGACCAACCGCAGCCTGGTCGGCCCGGAGCGCGGGGAGTTCGTCCGCGGCCTGTGTGCCGAGCCGGTCCCGCCCGGTGTGCTGGCCTACGACGGGGACGAGGTGGTCGGCTGGGCCGCGGTCGCGCCGCGCGCGATCCTGCCGTTCGCCCGCTCCCGCAAGATCCCGCACGTCGACGACCTGCCGGTCTGGTCGGTCTGGTGCCTGCGGGTCCGTCCCGGTCGCCGCGGCCGCGGCGTGGCCGCGTCGCTGCTGCCTGGCGCCGTGGAGCTCGCGCGGGAGCACGGAGCTCCGGCGATCGAGGGCTACCCGGTGGACAATCGCGGTGAGAAGGTCGACCTGACGATGGCGTACGTCGGGACGCGCGCGATGTTCGAGCGGGCCGGGTTCGTCAAGGCCGCCGACACCGACGCGATCTCCGGCGGCTTCCCGCGGGTGGTGATGCGGCGCGAGCTGTGAGCCGAGCGCGCGACACGCGACGATGCCATTGACAAATGGCGCAGTCGTCGATGGTATGACCGAGTGCGCAGCTCTCCGTTCGTGCCGCGACCGGCCTCCCGGCGCGCCGATCTCGCCCGCGGTGTCACCCGCCTGACCCTGCGGCCCGTCTCCGTCCGGCTGCCGGCCAACGAGCTCGGCGTCGGCATCGCCCGGCGCGTCCTCGCGGGCAGCATGGCGCTCGGCGGCGTGAGCGCCCGGGGGATCACCGTCACCCCGGTCGACTCCGAGACCACGGGCGCCGGACACGGTCCGGTGGGCCGGGTGAAGGGGGAGTGGCTGCGGCCCGACGAGCCGGAGCCCGGCGGCGTCGTCCTCTACGTGCACGGCAGCGGCTACAACCTCTGCTCGGTGCGCACCCATCGGCCGTTGGTCAGCCAGGTGGCCGCCCGGACCGGGCTGCAGGTGTTCAGCGCGGAGTACCGCCTGGCCCCGCGGCACACCTTCCCCGCGGCCGCCGACGACATCGAGCGGGCCTACCGGTGGCTGCTCGCCCAGGGATGGGCGCCCGCCCAGGTGCTGCTCGCCGGCGACTCCGCGGGCGGGCACCTGATCCTCGACCTGGCCCTGCACCTCCTGCGCAACGGCGAGGAGTCGCCTGCCGGGCTGGTGATGTTCTCACCGCTCGTGGACCCGACCTTCGAGCTGGCGCGTGGCCGGGAGGAGGTCCGGCCGGACCCGATGACCTCGGCGGAGGCGGCCCGCCGGCTGGTCGGGCACTACCTGCAGGACGTCGACCCGGCCCATCCCCGCCTCACCCATGCGCTGGAGGCCCACGAGGCCCTCCCGCCGACGCTGATCCAGGCCGGCGGAGCGGAGATGCTCGCCGCCGACGCCCACCACCTGCACGACATGCTCGCCGCCAGCGGCACCGACGTGACCCTGGAGGTCTGGCCGGGGCAGATGCACGTCTTCCAGGCGGCACTGCGCTTCGTGCCCGAGTCCTACGCGGCGCTCGACCGCGCCGCGCGCTTCGCCCGGTCGGCGCTCGCGGAGAGGGCGGGCACGACGATCCGCGAGGAGGACACCGCGTGAGGCCGCTGTTCGGAGGACCCCGGATCAGCCGGGACGCCCGGGCCGTCGTGACCGGCGCCGGCAGTGGCATCGGCCGGGCGTTCGCCCTCGAGATCGCCCGGCGCGGCGGGCGGGTCGTGGTCAGCGACATCGACGACGTCGGCGCCCGTCGTACCGCCGAGGCGATCGCGGACGCCGGGGGCAGCGCGCTGGTCGTGCCCTGCGACGTCTCCCGCCTCGATGCCGTCGAGGACCTGGCGCGGGAGGCGGCCGAGTGGTTCGGCGACGTGCCCACGCTCGTGGTCAACAACGCCGGGGTCGGGGCCGGTGGCAGCGTCATCGGCGAGGTGCCGATCGAGGACTGGGAGTGGACCCTCGGGGTCAACCTGTGGGGACCGATCCACGGCTGCCACGTCTTCGCGCCGATCCTGCGCGAGGCCAGGCACGGCGGCATCATCAACGTGGCCTCGGCGGCCAGCTTCGGCGCCGCGCCGCGGATGGCGGCGTACAACGTCAGCAAGGCGGGCGTGCTCTCGCTCTCAGAGACCCTGGCGGCCGAGCTCGCCGGCACGGGCGTCCGGGTCACCGTGCTCTGCCCGACGTTCGTGAAGACCAACATCGTCACCTCCGGCCGCATCGACGCGCAGGCGGCGGCCGCGGCGACACGGCTGATGAGGTTCGGCATGTCGGCGGACAAGGTCGCGCGGATCTGCCTGGACGCCCACGACCGCGGCGGGCTGTACGTCATGCCGCAGCTGGACGCCAAGATCGGCTGGCAGGTCAAGCGCACGCTGCCGCACTCCTACACCCGCATGGCCGGCTTCCTGGAGCGCTTCGCGCCGCTGGGAGACAGCCCCGTCGATCCGGTGCCCGACGAGACCGCTGACCTCACCCAGGAAGGACGCTGACCATGGCGATGGACATGGAGCAGATGCTCGCCAAGATCAAGGACCGCCAGTGGGCGCTGGCCGACATCGACTGGGACGCGCCCGGAGCGGAGACGATCAGCGACGAGTTCCGGCCGCGGCTCAAGGAGTTCATGGCCGACCTGTGCTGGATCGAGAACGTCGGGGCGCGCGGGTTCGCGGCGATGGCCACGAAGGCGCCGACGCCGACGATCGCGGAGATCTACCGGTACTTCCACGCCGAGGAGCAGCGGCACGCCAACGCCGAGCTGGCCCTGATGCGCCGCTGGGGGATGATCGGCGAGGACGAGCTGCCCGAGCCGAACAACAACATCCGGATGGCCATCGAGTGGCTGGACACCTACGGCGACGAGATGCCGCTGTCGGTGCTGGGGACGGTCATCCCGATGCTGGAGGTGGCGCTGGACGGCGCCCTGCTGAAGTTCCTCCTCGAGGAGGTCCAGGACCCGGTCTGCCACCAGGTCTTCGAGAAGATCAACAGCGACGAGTCGCGGCACATCGCCGTCGACTTCGAGGTGCTGGACCTGATCGGGCACGCCAAGGCGCGCTCGCTCGCGGTCGAGTTCGTCGGCAACGTCGCCTCGCCCGGGCTGATCATCGGGGCGCTGATGTACGTCCCGCTGCTCAACCGGATGCGCAACAACATCGTGGAGATGGGCCTGCAGCCGGAGAAGCTCTACAACGCCGTACGCCGCTTCGAGCGACTCGGCAGCCGCGGTGAGCACACCGGCAGGGTGCCGCTCTACCAGGTGCTCCGGGTGCACGCGGGCATGGTGGTCAACCCCGAGCATCCGTACCACCTGATCGCCAACCCGCTGGTGAAGCTCTCCGACTACTACCCGCGGGCGCTCTTCCGGCCGATCCCGACCTGGTTCCGCGAGCTCACCTACGAGCCGATCAGCCGGACGGTGCGCAAGGGGATGAACGCCGCATGACCACCCACGACGTGGTGGTGATCGGCGCCGGGTTCCTCGGTCTCGGCACCGCGATCAGGCTCCGCGAGGCGGGCATCACCGACGTCGTGGTGCTCGAGCGCGCCGACCGCGTCGGCGGCACGTGGCGCGACGCGACGTACCCGGGCGCCGCGTGCGACATCCCCTCGCTGCTCTACTCCTTCTCCTTCGCCACCAACCCGCGCTGGTCGCGGGCCTACTCGCCGAGCGCCGAGATCTGCGCCCACATCGAGGACCTGGTGGAGCGCTTCGAGCTGGCCGACCAGCTGCGGCTGAGCACCGAGGTCACGGCGCTCGCCTTCGAGCGCGAGGAGGGTCGCTGGCGGGTCGAGACCACCGCCGGCACCTACCTCGGCCGCGCGGTCGTCGTCGCCTCCGGCCCGCTCTCCGACGCCAGCCTGCCCGACATCCGGGGCATCGACGACTACGAGGGCGCGAAGATCCTCAGCGCGCGCTGGGACCACGACGTCGACCTGGCGGGCAAGAACGTCGCGGTCATCGGCACCGGCGCCAGCGCGGTGCAGATCGTGCCCGAGCTGGTGAAGACCGCCGCCTCGGTCAAGGTCTTCCAGCGCACGCCCGGCTGGGTGCTGCCGCGCGTGGACGGGTCGATCCCGCGGGTCGCGCAGGAGGTCTTCGCCCGGGTCCCGCTGTCGCAGCGGGCGGCGCGCGCCGCGCTCTACCTCGGCCACGAGGCCGCCGCGACCGGGCTGGTCTGGGACACTCCGGTCACCAGCCTGATCGAGCGGGCCGGCCGGCTGCATCTGCGACTGGCGGTGAAGGACCCGTGGCTGCGCCGCCAGCTGACGCCGGACTTCCGGGCAGGCTGCAAGCGGATGCTGATGTCCAGCGACTACTACCCGGCCCTGCAGCGCGACAACTGCAAGCTGATCAGCTGGCCGATCGCGACGCTCAGCCCGAAGGGCATCCGCACCAGCGACGGCATCGAGCACGAGCTGGACGCGATCGTCTTCGCCACCGGGTACGACGTCCACCTCGACGGTCCGCCCTTCCCGGTCACCGGCATGGACGGCCAGTCGCTGCAGGAGGAGTGGCGGGGGCACCCCAGCGCCTACAAGAGCATCAACGTGCACGGCTACCCGAACCTCTTCCTCACCTGCGGCCCCAACTCCGGCCCCGGCCACAACTCGCTGCTGGTCTACGCCCAGGGTCAGATCGCGTACGCCGTCGCCGGGATCTCCGCGATCCTCAAGGAGGACCTGCGCTGGCTCGACGTTCGCCAGGAGGTCCAGGACGCCTACAGCGAGCGGATCCAGCGGCGGCTGCGCTCGACGACCTGGATGTCGGGCTGCTCGAGCTGGTACCTCACCAGCGACGGCTACAACGCCTCGATGTACCCCGGCTTCGCCACCCAGTACCTCCGGCAGATGCTGGACTTCCGGGTCGAGGACTACGAGGTCTCCTCGCATGCCGCCCAGCGGCTCTGGAACGCCTCCAGCGTGGCGGTCTGAGAGGATCCCGGACGTGGCCCGACAGCTCCCGGCGATCAACGCGCGTGCCGTCGACTCGGTGCTGGAGTCGCTGCGCCGAGAGCTGCGCCGCGGACAGCGCCAGCTCGCCCGCGACCCGCGCGGTGCCGTCGAGTCGGCGGTGAGCCAGCTCCTCTCGCTGGGACGGTCCCGCCCGCCCCAGGAGAGCGCGGCCGATCCGGACCGGCGTACCTATCGCATCGACGACCTGGCCCAGATCAGCGGCGTCACCGTGCGCAACATCCGCGCCTACCAGGAGCGCGGCCTGCTGCCGCCGCCCGAGCGCAGCGGCCGGGTGGCCTACTTCGACGACACCCATCTGGCCCGGCTCAAGATCATCGCCTCGATGCTGGCCCGCGGCTACACCTCCGCGCACATCGCCGAGATGCTGAGCGCCTGGGAGGCCGGCCGGGACCTGGGTGACGTGCTCGGCCTGGAGCGTGCCCTGGTCGGCTCGGGTGTCGAGGACCGCCCGGTCACCATGTCGCCGGCCGAGGCGCGGGAGCTGGCCGGGGGCGCCGCCGAGCTGCGCAAGATGGCCCGCATCGGCCTGGTCGAGATCCAGCGCGACCAGGTGCGGGTGCTGCGCCCGGGGCTGCTGCGCTCCTTCGCCGAGATGCGCGAGTACGGCCTGGGCAACGACGAGCTGATCGACCTGCACCAGGCGATCACGGTGCACGTCGAGGAGATCACCAGGCTGCTGGTCAGCCGCGGCCTGAGCCTGCTGGGGCCGCGCTTCCTCGGCGAGGAGACCCCCACCAGCGACCAGGTGGGCGATCTCGTCGTGCTGCTCACCCGGTTCCGGGCGCTGGCGCTGGCCGCCGTGGGCGCCACGCTGGAGACCTCGGTGGACTCCACCGTCGAGGGCCTCCTGGGCGACTATCTGGCGCAGTACGCCGACCTTCCCGGGGACCAGGCCGGCTGACCGCTGCCCCGACCGCCCGGCGTGCGGTAGTCTTGACTCGCTGGGTGGAGCACCACCCAATGCCTCATGCGTCGAGCGAGGACCGACTCCGTTCCCGGCGCCGTGGGGGTTCCAGTGCGGGGCGCAACCGCACGCATCCGTGTCGCATGGGCGAGTGCCATGGCGGCCGAGACGGGCCCGAGGGCCCCGAGGAGAGTTCGTTGGCATCAGGGAGCCAGACCGCGTCGCGGGGAGGCCGGCAGACCGGCCGCTCGGGCGGCGGGCAAGCACAGCGCCGCAACGGCCGAGGTCAGTCGGGGCGCAACGGTCGCCGGTACGACGACCAGCAGGGGATCATCCCCGTGCTCGCCCGCGCCGTGCGCGAGGTGGAGAACGCCGTCCAGCGCGGCCGGGTGACCACGACCGACCGGACCAAGTACCAGGTCGTCGCCATCCTGGCCCGCGAGGAGCGGGTCCGGGTCCGTGGCGACCGCGCCATCGACGACGCCCGGCGCGACACCGAGCTCAAGCGCCTGGAGGGGATCGCGGCGATCCTCGCCCAGATCGCGGCCAGCCACCCGACGTTCTTCGAGCTGCTCCAGGACGACGCCGAGATCACCTCCGAGGTGCGCTCGCTGAAGCGGGAGATGCAGGCCAAGGCCGGCCTCGACACCGCCACGGAGCCGCAGGAGAGCGAGGAGGGCGAGGAGGCCGCCGGCACAGAGCGGCAGGCCCGGCCGCGCTCGGTGGTCGCCCGCCAGCTGGCCAATCCGTTCATGGCCCCGGACTTCTCCACCCCGCCGCCGCGCGTGCAGTCGCACATCCTGGCCGGCTGGGAGCTGATCGGGCCGCTGCTCAACGCCTTCGAGCACCCGTCGCCGGGCGCGTCCTCGTGCATGGACCTGCCCGAGGCCCCGGCGTACAAGGCGCCGGGGAAGCAGCACCGCGGCCTGGAGCTGATGCCGCACCAGGCGCGACTGGTGGCAGCGGCGGCCGCCGGACACCGGACCTTCCTGCTGGCCGACGAGCCCGGCCTCGGCAAGACCGCGCAGGCGCTGCTCGCCGCGCAGGCCGCCGACGCCTTCCCGCTGCTGTGTGTCGTCCCGAACGTCGTGAAGGTCAACTGGGCGCGTGAGGTCGGCCGCTGGATCCCGCGGCGGACGGTCAGCGTGGTCCATGGCGACGGCGGCGACCTCGACGGCTTCGCCGACGTCATCGTGGTCAACTACGAGGTGCTCGACCGGCACGTCGGCTGGATGGGCGAGCTCGGCTTCCGCGGCATGGTGGTCGACGAGGCGCACTTCATCAAGAACAAGAAGTCCCAGCGCTCCCAGCACGTCCGCGACATCGCCGACCGGATCCGCGAGCGGGTTCCGCGCCCGCTGATGATGGCGCTGACCGGCACGCCGCTGATCAACGACATCGAGGACTTCCGGGCGATCTGGGAGTTCCTGGGCTGGATCGACGACAAGAAGCCGCTGCCGATCCTGATGGCTCGGCTGGAGGAGAACGGCTTCACCCCGGCCGATCACGCCTTCTACCCGGCCGCCCGGCAGACCGTGGTCGACCTGGGCATCGTCCGCCGCCGCAAGGTCGAGGTCGCGGCCGACATCCCGGCCCGCCGGATCGCGGACATGCCCGTCGAGCTCGAGGGCGCCGTGGGCCGCTCGGTGCGGGAGGCCGAGCGCAAGCTGGCCGAGCGCCTCATGGAGCGGTACGACGCCGCGCTGCGCACCCGGTCTGCGGGAGCCGAGATCACCAGCCCCGACGGCATCGACCACGAGCTGGTCCACCGCGTCGCCGGCTGGGAGCTCTCCGACGGGGCGGAGGAGACCTCGGGGGAGAACGTCTTCGCGATGGTGCGCCGGATCGGCCAGGCCAAGGGGCCGCTCGCCGCGGACTTCGCCGCCCAGCTGGCCCGCAGCGCCGGCAAGGTCGTCTTCTTCGCCAAGCACATCGACGTCATGGACGCCGCGGAGGAGCTCTTCGCGGCCCAGGGCATCGGCTACGCCTCGGTGCGCGGCGACCAGACCACGGCGGTGCGCCAGCGCAACGTCGACGCCTTCACCAACGACCCCGAGGTGCAGATCGTGGTCTGCTCGCTCACCGCGGCCGGCGTCGGGCTCAACCTGCAGGTGGCCTCCGACGTGGTCCTGGCCGAGCTGTCGTGGACCGACGCCGAGCAGACCCAGGCGATCGACCGGGTGCACCGGATCGGCCAGACCGAGCCGGTCACCGCCTGGCGGATCATCGCCGCCCAGACGATGGATGCCCGGATCGCCGAGCTGATCGACCGCAAGGCCGGTCTGGCGGCGACCGCGCTCGACGGGGCCACCGACGTGGAGACCACGGTCGACGTCCAGCTGGAGGCGCTCGCCTCGCTGCTCACCGAGGCGCTGCGCGAGCGCCTGGGCTGACCCATCTGGGCTAGCCCGTACGGGCTAGATCAGGCACCGGACGGGTCACATGGAGTCACATCGCGCATTGGCCTCTAGTCATTGTCCGTTTTGTCACGTAAGATCCGGTTTCCCCATCAGTGCAGGAGGCCCCGATGATCCACGCCGCGGCTCGAGTCATGGATGACTCCCAGCAGACCGAGCGTTCCCCCGAATCCGTCCACCACGAGCAGCGCCAGGAGGCGGCGAAGGCCACGTGCGCCGGCCTCGACCTGCTGCGCGCCCTGGACTGGCTGGTCCTGCACGACCTCGAGCTGATGGTCGGCAGGCCGGAGAAGCCCCTGCTGAAGGTGGACCACCTGCTCGCCGGACCCTCCGGGGTCTACCTGGTCGCCTCCGTGCACGGGCGTGGCCCGGTCGAGGTGACCGCGGGCGACGTCCGATGGGGCGAGCGCTCGCATGCCGACGTACTGGCCGAGATCGGGCAGGCCGCGACCGGGCTGCGGGCCCGGCTCGGCGGCGCCCCGGTGGCGGCGATGGTCTGCCTGGAGCGCCTGGACCCCGTCTTCGAGATCGTCGGCGAGGTGGCGGTCTGCGCCGCCGAGAACGTGCTCGGCGTGCTGACCGAGCAGCCGGCCTCGCCGGCCGCTCTGCCCCCGGTGCTGGTCGGCTCGCAGGTCGCCCGGCTCGCCGGGCGCCGCGCGGCCTCCGTGCGGCGGGCCAGCGCGGCGATGGTCGCCGGCGGTCCTCGCCACCGCGCCTCCGCTTGAGCCCGGCCCCGGCCGGGGCGGCTCCCGCCCGAAACCTGCAACGCATGTGACGGGTGAGGCGTGACCTCGCCACCGATGTGTCGTTTGTCACGCGCGAGGGAGCTGTCATCAAGAGGAGTAAACGCATGTCAAATGCCCGAACCCGGTCACCGCGACGCCTGGTCGCCGCGCTGACCACGGGGCTGCTGATCGCAGCGCTACAGGCCGTGTCCGCGGGACCGGCCCATGCCGCCGGTGATAACTCCATCTCCGGCACCGTCACCGCCGAGGGGCCCGGGGCCCCCGGCAGCATCCTGGTGCAGCTCTACCGACAGAACGGCGGCGGCTGGGAGCAGGCCGGCTCCACCACCGCCGGTCCGGGTGGCGCCTGGAGCGTCACCGGCCTCGACGACGGGTCCTACGCCGTCGCGGCGTACTCCACGGACACGACCACCTACCCGGTCTACGACGCCGTGTTCAACGCCCCGTCCTGGGCGAACTCGTCGCGCTACGTCTGGATCCCGGAGGCCTACGGCAGCGGCAACCCGTCGTTCGACCCGGGCGCCGCGACCCCGGTGGGCGCGGGCGCGACCCTCATCGAGGCGGACGCGGGTCACTCCGCGGTGACCGGCATCGACATCGCGCTGGACCGCAACTCCGAGGGCACCCGGGGCTCGATGACGCTCACCGGCACCCCCGAGCCCGGCCAGACGCTCCACGCCGTGCTCACCGGCTACGAGCCCAGCCAGCGCTGGGGTCACGACGTCTACTGGATCAGGTACCCGGCGGACGCCACCTTGGCCCAGACCATGGTCGGTGAGGTGCCCTTCGAGTACCTCCAGCCCAACGAGTCCGGTCCGCTGCCCTTCGAGCTGTCCGACTCCTACGTCGTCCGGACCGAGGACGTCGGCTGGAACGTCACGGCCATCGACGCCTCGACGTACGCGCCGAGGTCGTTCGCGGTCGGTGGCTACCTCACCCTGGGGCAGGCCGGCGCGCTGACGCAGGCGCACCTGGCCTACTTCAACGCGGCCACGAAGCTGGTCGCCGAGAGCACCCCGGTGACCCAGGTGGAGATCCCGGTCCAGGGTGGCGGCAGCACGCCGGCCACGCTGACGGTGCCCCAGGGCGCCTCGATCCAGCCGGGCGCCCAGGTCGTCACGCCTCCCTCGACCGACGGGGGCTTCACCTACCCGGTGGGCCTGCTCGACTTCACGGTGAGCACCCCCAGTGCCGGCGCCAGCATTCCGATCGAGCTGGTCTTCCCCAGCTCGCTGCTGCCGGACCAGGTCAGGGCGCGCAAGTACAACCGGACCACCCAGACCTGGGGTGACATCCCCGGCGCGGTGGTCACGGCGGTGACCTACCAGGGACAGCCGGCGCTGAAGCTGACCTACACGGTCACCGACGGCGGCGCGCTGGACGAGGACGGCGTGGTCAACGGCGTGATCGTCGACCCGGTGGGCCTGGCCAAGGTGCCGGCGTTCCCGAGCACAGTCGGCCTGCGCAGCCTGGGCACCCCGGCGCTGCCGGGGGCCACGCTGGAGGCGTCGCCCACCGGCTTCCCGGCCGGCACGACGTTCGCCTACCAGTGGCTGCGCGACGGCAAGGTGATCGCCGGCGCGACGTCGGCGAAGTACACCACCGGCCTGGCCGACTCCGGGCACGCGGTCAGCGTGAAGGTGGCCGCCACGCACCCGGGCTACGTGTCCACCACGTTGACGTCGACGAAGGCGGACGTGCTGGGCGTGACCAACGTGATTCCGGTCGTGGTGAAGCTGATCTTCGGCTGGTGATCACCTGAGGCCCCGGCTGTCGTCGCCCACCGGCGGCGGCAGCCGGGGCCGAGCGCTGCCCGTCCCTAGAGTGAGCCCATGACCACCCCTCCCGTGAAGGCCGTCATCGCGCTCTGGAGGACGGCCGACCTGCCGGGTCCTGCCGTCCTCGGGCCGCTGCGGGAGAGCCTGCGGGGGTGCGGCGTCACGCGGCTGCAGCTCAACGTCGTGGACGCCGCGGTCGAGTCCGCCCTGCGGCTGCAGCACTTCCCGGCGCCGGTCGCCGCCGTCGTCTCGGTCTGGACCTCAGGCGATCCGCGGGCCGCGCTGGAGGCGGTCCGCGTCGTGGATGCCGGCGCCCAGGGCTGGCTGGTGGAGGAGCGGGTGCCGCTGGCGCCGCCAGCGGTGCCCGACGGCGTCCGCGCCGACGCGCTGGCGAACCTGGCCTTCCTGCGGCGTCCCGAGGAGCTGGCGTACGACGCCTGGCTGGCGCACTGGTGGGGCCCGCATACCCAGATCGCCATGGAGACCCAGGCGACCTTCGGCTACGTCCAGAACCGCGTCGTCGCCGGGCTGACCGACGACGTTCCGCCGCTCGACGCGATCGTGGAGGAGCTCTTCCCCGCCGCGGCGACCGGCGACATCCACGCGTTCTACGGCAGCGGTGGGGACGACGTCGAGCTCGGCCGCCGCATCGCCCGGCTGATGGAGAGCGTCGCCGCCTTCGGCGCCGATCGCGACCTCGACCTCGTGCCCACCGGCCGCTACGTCTGGGACCTCGCCTGATCAGCTGGCGCGGAGGATCTCCAGCACCTCGTCCAGCTTGTGGCCGTGCTCGTCGAGGGTGTGGGTGTGCTCGTGGAGGATCCGGGTGTGCTCGTGGAGGATGTGGCCGTGCTCCGCGAGGGTGCGGGTGTGCTCATCGAGGATGCGGCCGTGTTCGTCCAGCTTGCGGCTGTGCTCGTGGAGGATGCGGCCGTGCTCCGCGAGGGTGCGGGTGTGGTCGTCCAGGATCTGCCCGTGGCGCTCCAGGGTGGCGGCCTGCTCGGTCTGGCGATCGTCGATGTCGGCCAGCGGCTCGTAGATCGCGCCGATGTCGTTGGCGTGCCGCCGCAGCGTCACTTCGGTCTCGACGTGGTCCATGGCCGCTCCTTTCGTTGCCGCCACCGTAGACCGCCGCGAGGACGGTGGGGAGTCCCGTCGAGAGATCTGTGGATAGCGCGAGCAGAATGGTGGGGTGAGCCGACGCCTGACCCTGCCGCTGATGGCCGGAGCCGCCCTGGCGACCGGGCTGGTGGGCCCCGTCGCCGGCGCCGCCCGCGGTGTACGCCGCTCGCTCGGCGCCACCCCGCCGGCGTACGACTCGCCGCAGTTCGCCGACGGCGTCTTCCGCAACCGCCTGCCCTCGCGGCTGCTGGACTCCGCGGACGGCTCGTTCCTGCGGGACTGGCTGGCCCGCGGCGACGCCGGCCGGCCGGCGGGGGCGGTGCCGCTGGTGCGCCCCGAGCTGTCGGCAGGGGCCGGTGAGCTCGCCGCGACCTGGCTCGGCCACGCCACCGTCCTGCTGGAGGTCGGCGGGCACTGGGTGCTGACCGATCCCGTCTGGAGCGAGCGGGTCTCGCCCTCGGCCACGGTCGGGCCGCGTCGCCATCACCCCGTCCCGCTGGCCCTCGACGAGCTGCCGGCCTTGAGTGCCGTGCTGATCTCCCACGACCACTACGACCATCTCGACACCGCCACCGTCGACCGGCTCACCCGCGAGCAGTCGATGCCCTTCGTGGTGCCGCTCGGCATCGGCGCTCACCTGCGCCGGTGGGGCGTCCCGGAGGGACGGATCGTCGAGCTCGACTGGGACGAGTCCCACCGCGTCGGTGACCTGGAGCTGATCTGTACCGAGGCCCAGCACTTCTCCGGCCGGTCGCTGACCCGCAACCGGACGCTCTGGTCCTCGTGGGTGGTGCGGGCCGGCGCGACGAGCGTGTTCTTCGGCGGCGACACCGGGTACACGCCCGCCTTCGCCGGGATCGGCGAGCGGTACGGCCCCTTCGACCTCACGCTGCTGCCGATCGGCGCCTACGACCGCCGCTGGCGCGACGTGCACCTGGACCCGGCCGAGGCGGTGCGGACCCATCTCGACGTCGGCGGCGAGCTCCTGCTGCCCATCCACTGGGCGACCTACGATCTGGCCTTCCACGGCTGGGCCGAGCCGCCGGCCTGGCTGCTCCGTGCGGCGGACGAGGCCGGCGTCCGGGCCGGCGTACCGCGGCCGGGTGAGCGCGTGGAGCGGTCTGGTCCGTTGCCGACGAGCGATTGGTGGTCGGCGCTGGGGCGGTAGGTTCATGCCCATGACCGAGCAGAACGAGCAGGCCTCCGCCGTCCCCGCCGACCCGCCTCCGGCGGCCCCTCCGGCCGCCTACCCGGCAGCGCCCTCCGCGTCCGTGCCCGTCGCCGTCCCGGCTGCCGGCCCGGTCGGCAAGGTCCGCTCCACGGGGGTGTCGATCCTCCTCTTCATCGTGACGCTCGGGATCTACGGGCTGTTCTGGTGGTTCTTCGTGCACGAGGAGATGAAGCGTCACACCGGCCGCGGCATCGGCGGCCTCCTCGCGCTGATCCTGGCCTTCCTCATCTCGCCGGTGGCGGCCTTCGTGACCTCCGACGAGGTCGGCAAGCTCTACCAGGCGGCCGGCCGCCCGGCGCCGGTGAGCGCGCTCACCGGGCTCTGGTACTTCCCGGGCTCCTTCCTGCTGGTGCTGCCGATCGTCTGGTTCGTGAAGACGAACGGCGCGCTCAACGACTACTGGCGCTCCGTCGGCGCGGCCTGAACGCGCGCTGACCGGGCACCGGCTCCTCGGCCGGTGCCCGGCTGTCGGTGCCCACGCCTAGGCTGGTCCCGACATGAGCGAGCGGAGCGAGCGACCGACGAGTGGGGCCATGCAGTTCCCCATCCCCGGTCTGCCGGCTCCGCCGGCCGAGGAGGGGCGGCGGCGTCGCCCCGGCAAGGACGAGCTGCTCGCCGGGCTGAACGAGCCCCAGCGGCGGGCGGTCGTCCACGAGGGCACACCGCTGCTGGTCGTCGCCGGCGCGGGATCGGGCAAGACCCGGGTGCTCACCCGGCGGATCGCCTGGCTGATCTCCGAGCGCGGCGCCCACCCCGGCTCGATCCTGGCGATCACCTTTACCAACAAGGCCGCCGCCGAGATGCGCGAGCGGGTGGAGGAGCTGGTCGGCGGCCGGGCGCGGATCATGTGGGTGAGCACGTTCCACTCCGCCTGCGTGCGGATCCTGCGCCGGGAGATCACCGCGTTCAACGCGGATCCCGGGATGAGCTTCAAGAGCAGCTTCACGATCTACGACGCCGCCGACTCGCGCCGGCTGATGACGCTGGTCTGCCGCGACCTCGACCTGGACGTCAAGCGCTTCCAGCCGCGGGCGATCCTCAACTGGGTCTCCAACGCCAAGAACGAGCTGCAGGACCCCGCCGATGCCGCCAAGGACGCCCGCAACGCCCAGGAGGAGACCTACGCGGCGGCGTACCGGCTCTATCAGGAGCGGCTGCGCCAGGCGAACGCGCTGGACTTCGACGACCTGCTGATGATGACCGTCCACCTCTTCCGGCAGTTCCCCGACATCCGGGAGACGTGGCGGCGACGGTTCCGGCATGTGCTGGTCGACGAGTACCAGGACACCAACCACGCGCAGTACGCGCTCATCCACGAGCTCTGCGCCCACGACCCGGAGGGCCATCGCGAGCCGGCGCAGGAGGCCGTCCCGCCGGCCGAGCTGATGGTGGTCGGCGACGCCGACCAGTCGATCTACGCGTTCCGGGGCGCCAACATCCGCAACATCCTCGACTTCGAGCAGGACTTCCCCGACGCCGAGACCGTCCTGCTGGAGCAGAACTACCGCTCCACGCAGACCATCCTCAGCGCGGCCAATGCCGTGATCGGGCACAACACCGGCCGGACGCCGAAGAGCCTGTGGAGCGACGCCGGCGCCGGCGAGAAGATCGTCGGGTACGTCGGCGACGACGAGCGCGACGAGGCCCGGTTCGTCGCCGAGGAGATCGACCGCCTCACCGACAGCGGTGACGCCCGGGCCGGGGACGTGGCCGTCTTCTACCGGACCAATGCCCAGTCCCGGGTCTTCGAGGAGGTCTTCGTCCGGGTCGGCATGCCCTACAAGGTCGTCGGCGGCGTCCGCTTCTACGAGCGCCGCGAGGTGCGCGACGCGCTGGCCTACCTGCGCACGCTCGCCAACCCCGCCGACCAGGTCTCGTTGCGCCGGATCCTCAACACCCCCAAGCGCGGCATCGGCGACCGCGCCGAGGCCTGCGTGGACGCCTTCGCCGCCCGGGAGCAGATCACCTTCTGGGAGGCGCTCCAGCGGGCCGGCGAGGCCCCGGGCATCGCCAGCCGCTCGCTCAACGCCATCCGTGGGTTCGTCGAGCTGATCGAGCAGCTGCAGTCGATGGTCGAGGCCGGCGAGCGCGTCGACGTCGTCCTGGAGCAGACGCTGACCCTGAGCGGCTACCTCAAGGAGCTGGAGGACTCCGAGGATCCGCAGGACGAGACCCGGGTGGAGAACCTCGCCGAGCTGGTCGCGGTCGCGCGCGAGTTCGCCGACGACCCGGTGCTCGGTCCCAGCGCCGACCCCGCCGCCCAGGAGCTGGGGGAGGAGCCGGAGCCTCCCGGGCTCACCGACTTCCTCGAGCGGGTCGCCCTGGTGGCCGACGCCGACGAGATCCCGGACACCCCCGAGGACGAGGAAGCGCCCGGGGTGGTGACCCTGATGACCCTGCACACCGCCAAGGGCCTGGAGTTCCCGGTGGTGTTCCTGACCGGCCTGGAGGACGGGATCTTCCCGCACCAGCGCTCCCTGGGGGACAAGCCCGAGCTGGAGGAGGAGCGCCGGCTGGCGTACGTCGGCCTGACCCGTGCCCAGCGGCGGCTCTACGTCTCCCGGGCGATCGTCCGCTCCGCCTGGGGAGCCCCCGCGCACAACCCGGCCTCGCGGTTCCTCGACGAGCTGCCGGCCGATCTCCTGGACTGGCGTCGTACGGCGGCCGAGCAGACCTCGTGGACCCGTCCGGATCTGGCCAGCAGCTCCTTCGGCGGGGCCTTCTCCAGCAGCGACCTCACCGGCCGCGGCCGCTCGGCGATGCAGAGCCGCTTCTCCAGCGCCACGGCCAAGGCCGACGCCGCGCGCAAGGCCAAGGCCGGCCGCGAGGTCCCGAGCCTGGACCCCGGCGACCGGGTGCAGCACGACTCGTTCGGCCTGGGCACCGTGATCGCGGTCGAGGGAGCCGGCGACAACGCGGTCGCCTCGATCGACTTCGGCAGCGAGGGCGTCAAGCGGCTGCTGCTGCGCTACGCGCCGGTCGAGAAGCTCTGAGGAGTCTCGGGGAGAGCTACGGCGTGACGCTGTGGTAGACGAACGCCGGGTAGGGGTCCACCGGGTCGCCGCCACCGGGTCGGACCTCGATGTGCAGGTGCGGGCCGGTGGTGTTGCCGGTGCTGCCGACCTCGCCGATCTGGTTGCCCTGGATGACCTTCTCGCCGACCTTGACGCCGATCGAGTTCTGGTGGCAGTACCAGATCTCGGTGCCGTCGGTGAGGGTCTGCACGGTCTTGTAGCCGTAGGCGCCGTCGTAGCCGGCGTCGGTGATCACGCCGTTGGCGATCGCGTAGATCGGCGTGCCGACGTGGGCGGCGAAGTCCAGGCCGGTGTGGCCGTGCGACCACAGGCCGCTGGACCAGCCGAAGCGGGCGGTGATGTGGTAGCCGACGGTGGGCAGCACCCAGCGGTTCTTGGCGATCTCGGCGCCGAACTTCTCCGCCGAGGCCGCCAGCGAGGCGAGCTTGGCGTTGCGCTGCTGGGACTGCTGCTCGGCGGCGGCCTTGAGATCCTGGTCGGCCGCGTCCTGCAGCGCCTGGCGCTGGGAGTCGCGGCTGATGGCCCTGGCGCGGGAGTTGCGGTCGGTGAAGCCGATCGCGTCGGTGCCGGTCAGGTCGCTGGCGGCGCTGCCGGCGGAGAGCTGGAGGCCGGCGGTGCTCGGGAGCGTGCCGCCGCCCATGCCGATGGCGCCGCCCGCGGCCGCGACCAGCGCCACCGCGCCGACCATGGTCGGCAGGGCCGGGACCTTGATCAGCGGGGAGATCGCGGGGGAGCGCCGCTTGGGGGCCGGACGGGCCGGCTCGGCCTTGCGCCGGCCGCCGGCCGGCTTCTCGCTGCGGGCCACGACGGTCGCGCTGGGCGCGGGGGAGTCGGTGGGCACGTCGGCGCGACGCTTCGGGCGGTACTCCTCGTGCGCCGTGGGCGCGACCGGGGTCCCCTCGCCGGCAGGCCGCTTGCGGCTCCGGCGATCTGCCCGGTGGTTGCCCATTCGTCCTCACACGTTCGGCGTCTGTTCACCCGGTCGGTCCAGGTGTGCGCACGAGTACGGCGAGTGCCCGAGCGCACGGGTGCGCGGTGACCGGCGAACCGCCCTCCAAGGTGAGTCCGACGTACGACCGCAGCGGCCCCGACCATAACGGACCGGTCACAGAGAGGGAAATCCCGGGTGTCTCACGGCGTGGGACGGCTAGGGGGACAACGCCGATCGGTCCGGGGGCCGGGCGCTCGCCACGCGGGGACGCGGCGGATTCCGGCGCGGAGTGGACTGGACCGGGACCCGGGCGGGCCAGGACCCGGAACCGGTCGAACCGGGTCGAAACCGACTCCGGCTAGCATCCGGGGATGCTGCGGATCCTGGTCGCCGGGCTCGGCGACTCCGACCGAGAGCTCACGGCGATCGCCCACGCCCTGCGCGACGCCGGCCACGAGGTCGTGTACGCCGGGCCTGGTCAGACCCCCGAGCGGGTCGTCGAGGCCGCGCTGCAGGAGGACGCCGGCCTGATCGGCCTCGCCGGCGGCGACCGGGCCGAGCTCGCCCGCGTGCTGGAGCTGCTCGCCGACCGGGACGCGGAGGACATCGCGGTGCTCGGCCCGGACGCGAGCGCCGCCGAGATCGCCGTGTGGGCGGCCGAGCGGCCCACCGCGGACTGAGGCGCTCCGACCGGGCGTCCGTCCGCCGGGTGTCCACGAACGCACCCGTGTCACGAGCGGTCCCGCGACAGGTCTAAGGTCGGCGGTGCTCAATCTTTCGCACCGAGTAGGACGGGTTGAACCGTGGATCTGATGGAGTACCAGGCGAAGGAGCTCTTCGCCAAGCATGGGGTGGCCACCACCCTCGGCGTCGTCGTCGAGACCGCTGAGGACGCCAAGGCGGCCGCCGAGCGGATCGGCGGGGTCACCGTCATCAAGGCGCAGGTCAAGGCCGGAGGCCGCGGCAAGGCCGGCGGCGTGAAGCTGGCCAAGACGCCCGAGGAGGCCTATCAGCACGCCTCGGCGATCCTGGGCATGGACATCAAGGGCCTGACCGTCAACCGGGTGCTCGTCACCCCGGCGACGCCCCCCGTGGAGGAGTACTACTTCTCCTTCCTGCTCGACCGTGCCAACCGCTCGCACCTGTGCATCGCCTCGGTCGAGGGCGGCGTGGAGATCGAGGAGGTCGCCAAGACCAACCCCGACGCCGTCAAGAAGATCCCCGTCAACGCGCTCGAGGGCGTGACCCCGGAGAAGGCCGCCGCGATCGTCGACGAGGCCAAGTTCCCCGCGGAGCTGCGCGACCAGGCCATCGAGATGGTCCAGGCCCTCTGGAAGGTGTACGTCGAGGAGGACGCGACCCTGGTCGAGGTCAACCCGCTGGCTCGCCTCGAGGGCGACAAGCTGGAGGCCCTGGACGGCAAGGTGTCGCTGGACGACAACGCCTCGGAGGTCCGCCACCCCGACCACGAGCAGTTCGAGATCCGCGACGAGACCGACCCGCTCGAGGCCAAGGCCAAGGACAAGGGCCTGAACTACGTCAAGCTCGACGGTCAGGTCGGCATCATCGGCAACGGCGCCGGCCTGGTCATGTCCACGCTGGACGTGGTGGCCTACGCCGGTGAGCACCACGGCGGCGTGAAGCCGGCCAACTTCCTGGACATCGGCGGTGGCGCCAACGCCCAGGTGATGGCCGACGGCCTCGACGTGATCCTCCACGACCCGCAGGTCAAGTCCGTGTTCGTCAACGTCTTCGGCGGCATCACCGCCTGCGACGAGGTCGCCAACGGCATTGTCGGCGCGCTGGGCATCCTCGGCGACGAGGCCACCAAGCCGCTCGTCGTACGCCTGGACGGCAACAACGTGGAGGAGGGCCGGCGGATCCTCGCCGAGGCCAACCACCCGCTGGTGACGATGGTCGAGACGATGGACGGCGCGGCCGACAAGGCCGCCGAGCTGGCGAACGCCTGAGACGGGGGAGACTGACATGGCTATCTACCTGACCAAGGACTCCAAGATCATCGTCCAGGGCATGACCGGTGGGATGGGTGCCAAGCACACCACCCTGATGGTCGAGTCCGGCGCCGAGATCGTCGGCGGCGTCAACGCCCGCAAGGCCGGCACCACCGTGGAGCTGGGCGGCAAGAAGCTGCCCGTCTTCGGCACCGTCGCCGAGGCGATGCGTGAGACCGGCGCCGACGTGTCGGTCGCCTTCGTGCCGCCTGCCTTCACCAAGGACGCCTGCATCGAGGCGATCGACGCCGAGATCCCGCTGCTGGTGGTCATCACCGAGGGCGTGCCGGTCCAGGACACCGCCGAGGTGTTCGCCTACCTGGAGGGCAAGAAGACCCGGATGATCGGCCCCAACTGCCCGGGCGTCATCAGTCCCGAGCAGTCGCTGGCCGGCATCACCCCGCACACGATCGCGGGCGCCGGGCCGATCGGCCTGGTCTCCAAGTCGGGCACGCTGACCTACCAGATGATGTACGAGCTGCGGGACTTCGGCTTCACCACCGCGATCGGCATCGGCGGTGACCCGATCATCGGCACCACCCACATCGACGCGCTCGAGGCGTTCGAGAACGACCCCGATACCAAGGCGATCGTGATGATCGGCGAGATCGGCGGCGACGCCGAGGAGCGTGCCGCGGAGTACATCAAGGCGCACGTCACCAAGCCGGTCGTCGGCTACGTCGCGGGCTTCACCGCCCCGGAGGGCAAGACCATGGGCCACGCCGGCGCCATCGTCTCCGGCTCCTCGGGCACCGCCCAGGCGAAGAAGGAGGCCCTCGAGGCCGCCGGCGTGAAGGTCGGCAAGACCCCGTCGGAGACGGCGGACCTCATGCGGGCCATCCTCAAGGAGCAGGGCCTGGGCTGACCGCCATAGACGACGACGGCGCGGAGGGGATCCCTCCGCGCCGTCGCTGCGTCCGGGGCGGTGTGTCAGGTGACCGCGTTGCGGACGGCGTACGTCGGGTCGAGGTGCTCGCCGGTCTCCAGGACGGCCTGGAGGTGCTCGACGGCGGCGACGACGTCGGCGTGGGTGACGTAGAGCGGGGCGAAGCCGAACCGGGCGATGTCCGGGTCGCGCCAGTCGCCGATCACGCCACGTGCGATGAGCGCCTGGACGATGCCGTAGGAGTGCTCGTGGCGGAAGGAGACCTGGCTGCCGCGCCGGCCGTGGTCGCGCGGGGTGACGATCTCCAGCTCCGGCAGCCGCTCGCCGAGCAGCTCGATGAACAGATCGGTCAGCGAGAGCGAGGTCGCCCGCAGATCGGCCATGGCGACGCCGTCGAAGGCGTCCAGCGCGGCGTCCAGCGAGGAGAGCGCGATGACCGGATGGGTGCCGCTGGCCCAGCCGGTGATCCCCTCGGCACGCTCGAAGTCGCGGGTCATCGCGAACGGGCGGGCATGGCCCATCCAGCCGGTGATCGGCTGCCGCGCCTGGGCCTGGTGCCGCGGGGAGACCCAGGTGAAGGCCGGCGATCCGGGCCCGCCGTTGAGGTACTTGTAGGTGCAGCCCACCGCCAGGTCGGCTCCGGCGCCGGCCAGGTCGACCGGGACCGCGCCCACCGAGTGGCACAGGTCCCACTGGACCAGCGCGCCGCGCTCCTGGGCGCCGGCGGTGATGCCGGCCATGTCGTACATCGCCCCGGTGCGGAAGTCGACGTGGGTGAGGCTGAGCAGGGCGACGTCCTCGTCTACCGAGGCCAGCGGGTCCGCGGGGTCGCACCAGCGCAGCTCCAGCCCGAGCAGGTCGGCGACGCCGGCGGCGATGTAGCCGTCGGTGGGGAACGTCGACGGCTCGACGACCAGGACGCGGCGGTCCGGTCGCAGCCGCGCCGCGGCCACCATGGTCTTGAACAGCGACACGCTGGTGGAGTCGCCGACGTGGATGTCCGCGGGAGCGGCGCCGACCAGCGGGGCGATCCGGGCGCCGACGCGGCCGGAGAGCTCCATCCAGCGGGCGTCGTTCCAGGACCGGATCAGGCCCTCGCCCCACTCGCGCTCGACGACCCGCGCCACCCGGTCGGGCACGCCGACGGGCAGGGCGCCCAGCGAGTTGCCGTCGAGATAGATCACTCCGTCGGGGAGCCGGAAGCGCTCCCGGGTCCCGGCCAGCGGCGAGCTCTCGTCGAGCCGCCGCGCCCGGTCGCTCACGGGTTCCTCAGCTCGGCGAGTCGCTGGCCGGCGCGCTCCAGGAGGGCGCGGAACGTCGCGCGGTCGATGTCGTAGCGGTCCACGGGAGTGAAGGTCACCTGCCCAACGTAGCGGCCGGAGCGGACGACGCCGGTCCAATAGCTGACCTCGTCCTCGCGGTTGTTGATCTGGTTGGTCAGCCGCCACAGCGCGTACGTCGCCGGGCTGGCCGGTGTCGTGGCGCGCCCGGTGACCGCGTCGTTGACCGTGCTGGCCAGCTCCTTGTCGGGGCAGGCCCGCATCTTGCGATCCATCGTCTCGGTGAACTTGGTCGCCGCGCGCGCGTTGGGGAAGGCGCCGACCGTCTCGGTGATGCCGAAGCGCTCGGGCAGGCCGGCCATCGGGATCAGGTAGGTGCGGGTGATCGGGTCGGTGGCTCCGCCGCGCGCGAAGTCGGCCCGGTCGCAGGTGGTCGCCGCGGGGTTCTGGCCGGCGGCGGGCGCCGGGTCCGTGCCCACCCAGGGCCGCGTCACGCGCCGGATCGGCGGCAGGTCGACCGAGGCCAGCGTGCCGGGGGCCTCGCCCGAGAGCGGCACGGCCGCCGCCGCGACCTGTGGCGCCACGACGCACTCGCCGGCCACCGGGGACTCGCACAGCTTGGCGACCGCGGCCGTCAGCACCTGGGTCGCCGGTGCGACCTTCGGGGTGCCCTTCGGCACGCTGAGCACCGCGGAGACGGTGAGCGCGCCGGTCCGGGCGATCGCGACGGCGTAGGAGGTGCCCATCGAGGCCGGCTGCCGCATTCGCAGAAGGATCGCCTCGTCGCCCAGGCCGGTGACACCGTGGGCGTCCAGCAGTCCCACGGGCTCGGTGGTGCAGCCGGCGTACCAGCCCAGCGTGCTGCGGTAGGCCTTGTGGGCCGCGCCGGGGGAGTTGGAGATCTCCACGGTCTGCACCAGCTGCCGGGGCTGCTCGTCGGCGGTGGCGAAGGTGCGCACCAGCATGCCCAGGCCGTCGGCGTCGGCGAACCGGGCGGTCTGGCACATCGTGTTGATGCCGTCGCCCTCGGTGTTGTCCGAGGTCCGGATGGTCTGCCAGCCGGTGGTCCGCGCCGCGGCGGGCTTGGCCGCGGCGAGCGGGGCGGCCTCGGCCGGGGTGAGCAGCATCCGCTTGGTGATCAGCGGCTCCTCGCGGCCGGCATCGGCGGCTCCGGGGGTCAGCACGGCCGCGCCGGCGGCCAGGGCCACCACGACGACGCCGACCGAGCCGAGCACGGCGTGGTTGCGGCGCCGGCGCAGGCCGCTGCGGCGTACCGCCGAGGGACGCGGGAGCCGGACGGTGTCGACGATCTCGCCCAGGGAGTCCAGCCGGGTGCGCAGGGCGGTGGAGTCGCACTCCAGCGCGAGCGCCATCGTGGCCGTCGCGGTCTGCAGCAGCTCCTCGGCACGCGGGCGGGGAAGACCGACCTCACGGCCGATCTGGTCGAGCGGCGCGGCGGCCAGGTGGGTCAGCACGAGCACCTTGCGCTGCGCGTCGGGCAGCTGCTGGAGCGCCTCGAGCACCTCCGCGTGCTCGGGGGCGAGCGTGCTGTCCTTGCGCTGGATGCGCGCCCGGAGGTTGGCGGGCAGGTTGGCGCTGTGGCGGGCCTGGGCGATCCGCCAGGCGCGCGAGCGCACCCACGACTCCGGGTCGGCCTCCGCGAGGCGGCAGAGCTTGGCCCAGTGGTGGCGGGCGGCGACGAAGGCGTCCCGGACCGCGCTCGTGGAGGCGCTCAGGTCACCCGTCACGGCGTACGTCTGCAGCAGCAGGATGCGTCGCGCGGACAGGTAGAACTCGTCGAACTCCTCCGCGCTTGCCATGACGCCCCTCAGGCTACCGGCGCGGCACAACGGCTGCCGCCCGGTCGTCGGTGAGGATGTGAGGGACATGACGGACCTGATCAGCCGACCCCGCCGACGCGACGCCTCCGCGCCCGGCCCGGAGCCGGGCCGCGCGGCTCGCTCGCTGGTGGTCGGCGCGGGGATCGCCGCGGTCGTCTCGGCGCTGGTCTCCCTGATCCTGTGCTGCTCGCTGGCCCTGATCGGGTGGTTCCTGGCCGATGCCGGGGCGCACGGCAGCACCCCGGACGCGCTGCGGGCCGGGGTCGGCATGTGGCTGCTGGCGCTCGGCGCGGGGCTGCAGGTCGGTGGCATCCCGATCGGCATCGCCCCGCTCGGCCTGACCCTCATGCTCGCGCTGGTCGCCTGGCGCTGCGGCCGGTGGGCCGCCCGCCAGGGCGCCGACGACCCGGACGCCTCGGTGCCGCTGGCCATCGCGGTCCATGCCGGCGTCTACACCGTCGTCGCCGTGCTGCTGGCGGTCACCGCCTCCGACTCCGGCGCGTCGCTGCCCCGCACGGTCCTCGGCGCGCTGCTGCTCGCCGGCCTCGCGGGCGGCGGCGGTCTTGCCGTCGGCTCCGGACAGGCGCGGGCGTGGCTCGCCGCGGGCCCGGGCTGGGCCGGTGGGATCGCCCTGGGCGCGGTCAGCGGCGCGCTGCTGCTCCTGGGAGCCGGCGGGATCCTCGCCGGGATCTCGATGCTGGTCTCGTTCAACGAGGCGGCCACGGTCATCTCGCGGCTCGGTCTCGACGCCGGTGACGCGCTCAGCTACGCCGCCGTGGTGGCGGCCCTCGCGCCCAACGTGGCGGCCCTGGGCGCCTCCTGGCTGCTCGGTCCCGGCTTCGCCGTCGGAGTCGGTACGACGGTCTCGCCGACCGCGGTCTCGCTCGGAGCCGTGCCCGCCTTCCCGCCGTTCGCCGGACTGCCCGCCGAGGGCGCCCCGCCGGACTGGCTGATGGCCGCCCTGGCCGTCCCGGTGCTGGCGGCCGCCGTCGGCGCCTGGATCGCGACCCGTCCCGGCAGCGACGAGCCGCCGCCCTACGACCTTGCCGCGCTCCGCGGAGCCGGCGCCGGGTTCGGCGCGGGACTGCTGGTGACCGCCGTGATCGCCCTGGCCGGGGGCTCGCTGGGCACCGGCCGGATGACCGAGATCGGGGCGCCGGTCAGCGAGGTGCTGGTCTTCGCCACCGGGCTGATGAGCATCGGCGGTCTCGTCGGCGGCCTCGCGGCGACCTGGTGGCGCCGCCGCCGGTAGCCTGTGCGCGTGCCCCACGCCGACGACCGCGCCACCGCTCGCCTGGTCGTCCTCGTCTCGGGATCGGGCACCAATCTCCAGGCGCTGCTGGACGCCTGCGCCGACCCGGGCTACGGCGCGACCGTGGTCGCGGTGGGGGCCGACCGGGACGGGATCGAGGGGCTGGCGCGGGCCGAGCGGGCCGGGGTCCCGACGTTCGTGCACCGGGTCAAGGACTTCGCCGACCGGGCGCAGTGGGACGCGGCGCTGGCCGACTCCTGCGCGGCGTACGCCCCGGACCTGATCGTGCTGGCGGGCTTCATGAAGCTGGTCGGCCCGGGGTTCCTGGAGCGCTTCGAGGGGCGGGTCGTCAACACCCATCCCGCGCTCTGCCCGTCGTTCCCCGGGACGGCGGGGCCGGCCGACGCGCTCGACTACGGCGTCAAGGTCACCGGCGCCACGCTCTTCGTCGTCGACGGCGGCGTCGACACCGGCCCGATCGTGGCGCAGGTCGCCGTCCCCGTGGAGGAGGACGATGACGTGGAGACGCTGCACGAGCGGATCAAGACCGCCGAGCGGCGGATGCTCACCGACGCCGTGGGCCGGCTGGCCCGCGAGGGATTCACCATCGACAACAGGAAGGTCCGGATCGGCCGATGACTGACGGCAGGATCGCGATCAGGCGGGCGCTCGTCTCCGTCTACGACAAGACCGGGCTGGAGGACCTCGTCCGCGGCCTGCACGACGCGGGGGTCGCCCTGGTCTCCACCGGCGGCTCGGCCGCCCTGATCGAGGGCCTGGGCGTGCCGGTCACCAAGGTCGAGGACCTGACCGGCTTCCCCGAGTGCCTCGACGGCCGGGTCAAGACGCTGCACCCCAAGGTGCACGCCGGCATCCTCGCCGACCGCCGGCTGGAGTCGCACGTGAGCCAGCTGGCCGAGCTCGGCATCGAGCCGTTCGACCTGGTGGTCTCCAACCTCTACCCGTTCACCCAGACGGTCGCCTCGGGCGCGACGCCGGACGAGTGCGTGGAGCAGATCGACATCGGCGGGCCCTCGATGGTCCGCGCGGCCGCCAAGAACCACCCCTCGGTCGCCATCGTCACCTCGCCCGAGCGGTACGCCGACACGCTGGCCGCCGTCGCGGCCGGGGGCTTCACGCTGGCCGACCGGCAGCGGCTCGCCGCCGAGGCGTTCGCCCACACCGCGTCGTACGACGTCGCGGTGGCGTCCTGGATGGGCAGCGTTCTGACCGACACCTCCGACGGCACCGGCTTCCCGGCATGGGCCGGCGCGACCTGGGAGAAGGTCGCGACCCTGCGCTACGGCGAGAACCCGCACCAGCCGGCGGCGCTCTACGTCTCGACCGGAGCTGTCTCAGGCCGTGGCACCGGGCTGGCCCAGGCCGAGCAGCTGCACGGCAAGGAGATGTCCTACAACAACTACGTCGACGGCGACGCGGCCCGGCGGGCGGCGTACGACTTCGACGAGCCGGCGGTGGCGATCATCAAGCACGCCAACCCCTGCGGCATCGCCGTGGGCGCTGACATCGCCGAGGCGCATCGTCGGGCCCACGCCTGCGACCCGGTCTCGGCCTTCGGCGGCGTGATCGCGACCAACCGGCCGGTCTCGGTGGCGATGGCCGAGCAGGTGGCCGAGGTCTTCACCGAGGTCGTCGTCGCTCCGGCGTACGACGAGGGGGCGGTGGAGATCCTCACCGCCAAGAAGAACATCCGCCTCCTGGTCTGCCCGGCCCCGCAGCCCGGGGGAGCGGAGATGCGCCCGGTCTCCGGCGGGCTGCTGCTCCAGCGTCGCGACCTGGTCGACGCCCCCGGCGACGACCCGGCGACCTGGACGCTGGCGACCGGCGAGGCCGCCTCGCCCGAGGTGCTCGCCGACCTGGCCTTCGCCTGGCGGGCCTGCCGCTCGGTGAAGTCCAACGCGATCCTGCTGGCCAAGGACGGCGCCTCGGTCGGCGTCGGCATGGGCCAGGTCAACCGGGTCGACTCCTGCCGGCTCGCCGTCGAGCGGGCCGGTGACCGCGCGGCCGGCTCGGTGGCCGCGTCGGACGCGTTCTTCCCGTTCGAGGACGGCCCGCAGATCCTCATCGACGCGGGCATCGCCGCCATCGTCCAGCCCGGCGGATCGGTGCGCGACGAGCTCACCATCAAGGCCTGCGAGGCTGCCGGGGTGACGATGTACTTCACCGGCACCCGGCACTTCTTCCACTGACACCAGACGAGGGGAACGCACCGATGACAGCCCAGATCCTCGACGGCACCGCGACCGCCGCCGCGATCAAGGAGGAGCTCCGCGGACGGGTTGCCGCCCTGCGCGAGCGGGGCCTCCACCCGGGCCTGGGCACCGTCCTGGTCGGCAACGACCCCGGGTCGACCTGGTACGTCAACGGCAAGCACAAGGACTGCGCCGAGGTCGGCATCGAGTCGATCCGGGTGGACCTGCCGGAGAGCGCCACCCAGGACGAGGTCCTCGACGCCGTACGCCGGCTCAACGAGGACCCGGCCTGCACCGGCTACATCGTCCAGCTCCCGCTGCCGAAGCACATCGACGAGCTGGCGGTGCTCGCCGCGATCGACCCGGCCAAGGACGCCGACGGCCTGCACCCGACCAACCTCGGCTGGCTGGTTCTCGGCCACGACGCGCCGCTGCCCTGCACGCCGCTGGGCATCGTCGAGCTGCTGCGCCGCCACGGCGTGGAGATCGCCGGGGCCGAGGTCGCCGTGGTCGGCCGCGGGATCACCGTGGGCCGCTCGCTCGGCCTGCTGCTCACCCGCCGCAGCGAGAACGCCACCGTGACGCTGTGCCACACCGGCACCCGCGACCTGGCCAGCCACGTGCGGCAGGCCGACATCGTGGTCGCCGCCGCGGGCGTGCCGGGCCTGATCACCGGCGCCATGGTCAAGCCGGGGGCCGCGGTCCTCGACGTGGGCGTCTCCCGGGTCGACGGCAAGATCGCCGGCGACGTGGCCGGCGACGTGCGCGAGGTCGCCGGCTGGGTCTCGCCCAACCCCGGCGGCGTGGGCCCGATGACCCGGGCGATACTGCTGTCCAACATCGTGGAGACCGCCGAGCGCGGCTGAGCCATGACCGAGCCGAGCACCGGACCCGTCGTGCCTCTGCCGGAGGCGCCGGAGGAGGCACGCTGCCGCTATCCCTCGACGCTGGGCGGGCTCGTCTACATCGTGGTCGGCCTGGTCACCATGGCCGGCCTGGCCGTGGTCGCCTTCGGGCCGTGGCGGCGCGGCATCGCGATCATCGGCGTGGCCCTCATCCTCGCCGCGGGCGCGCGCCTGGTCATCGCCGAGAACGACGCCGGCATGCTCCGCGTGCGCAGCCGCTGGTTCGACGTCGGCTTCCTCGCCGTGGTCGGGACCGCGCTGGTCGTGCTCGCGGCCAACATCCCCGACCAGCTGTGATCGGCGAGCGTGGCGAGACAACGGGGAGTCTTGCAGTCGTCAGGTGACTGCGAAGCTCCCCGTTGATCCGACAGACCGATCAGCCGGCATCGTCTTCAGGTCGGCGGAGCTCCAACCGCCATCGGTGGTCAGCTTGACCCTGAGGTAGGGAGTCACGCCGCCTGAGCGTAGGAATAGCGCGGTGCCCTGCTGTCACCAGGTGACAGCAGGGCACCGCGCTATGTGGAACGAGTGGGTCAGATGAGGCCGAGCTCGGTGACCGCGCTGCGCTCGTCGGCGAGCTCGGCGACGGAGGCGTCGATCTTGCCGCGGGAGAAGTCGTCGATCTCCAGACCCTGGACGATCTCCCAGTCGCCACCGGAGGTGGTCACCGGGAAGGACGAGATCAGGCCCTCCGGCACGCCGTACGAGCCGTCGGAGACCACGGCCATGGAGACCCAGTCGCCGGCGGGGGTGCCCTGCAGCCAGTCGCGGGCGGCGTCGATGGTGGCCGACGCGGCCGAGGCGGCCGAGGAGGACCCGCGGGCTTCGATGATCGCGGCGCCGCGCTTGGCGACGGTCGGGATGAAGTCGTTCTCGATCCAGGCCTGGTCGCCCACGACCTCGGCGGCGTTCCGGCCGCCGATCTCGGCGTGGAAGATGTCGGGGTACTGGGTCGCGGAGTGGTTGCCCCAGATCGTCATCTTGGCGATGTCGGTGACCCGCGCGCCGGTCTTGGCGGCCAGCTGGGAGATCGCCCGGTTGTGGTCCAGGCGGGTCAGCGCGGAGAAGCGCTCGCGCGGGATGTCGGGGGCGTTGGTCATCGCGATCAGCGCGTTGGTGTTGGCCGGGTTGCCGGTGACGCCGACGCGCACGTCGTCGGCGGCGACCTTGTTCAGCGCCTTGCCCTGGGCGGTGAAGATCGCGCCGTTGGCCTCCAGCAGGTCGCCGCGCTCCATGCCCGGGCCGCGCGGGCGGGCGCCGACCAGGAGGGCAAGGTTGACGCCGTCGAAGATCTTCTCCGGGTCCGCGCCGATCTCGACGCCGGCCAGGGTCGGGAAGGCACAGTCGTCGAGCTCCATCACGACGCCCTCGAGAGCCTTGAGCGCGGGCTCGATCTCGAGCAGCCGCAGCTCGATCGGGCGGTCCGCGCCGAGCAGCGAGCCGCTGGCGAGACGGAAGAGCAGGCTGTAGCCGATCTGACCGGCGGCGCCGGTGACGGCCACCTTGAGGGGAGCGGGCACGACGAGGTCTCCTACCAAAGAAATGCGTCCGGATATGACGAACCGACGCTAGCAGCGGTCTGCCGGCGCCGGTTCGTCCGGGTTGAGGCTGAGACGGGACTCAGCCGGCCGCGGCCTCCGCGAGGTCGCCGCTCACGCCCGGGTCGTCCAGCATCGCCCGGTACGACGCCCCGGCGATGATCGCGCCGATGACCGGAGCCACGATGAACAGCCACAGCTGGGCGATGGCGTCGCTGCCGGCGAAGAGGCCGACGCCGATCGACCGGGCCGGGTTGACCGAGGTGTTGGTGACCGGGATCGAGATGAGGTGGATCAGCGTCAGTGCCAGGCCGATCGCCAGCGGGGCGAATCCCTTGGGCGCGCGTACGTCGGTCACGCCGAGGATCACCCAGAGGAAGACCGCGGTGAGGATGACCTCGATCACCAGGCAGGCCAGCAGGGTGTAGCCGCCGGGGGAGCGGTCGTCGTACCCGTTGGAAGCGAAGCCGCTCTTGACCGCGTCGAAGCCGTCCTGGCCCGAGGCGATGAGCAGCAACGCAGCTCCGGCGACCACGCCGCCGACCAGCTGGGAGATGAAGTAGACCGGGGTGTCCTTCCAGGAGATCCGGCCCGCGACGGCCGCGCCGACGGTCACCGCCGGGTTGAAGTGCCCGCCCGAGACGTGACCCACGGCGTACGCCATGGTGAGCACGGTCAGGCCGAAGGCCAGGGCGACGCCGAGGAAGCCGACGGCCTTGCCCGGGAACAGATCGGTGTTGGTCGCGAGCACGGCGGTGCCGCAGCCGCCGAAGACGAGCACGAACGTGCCGAGGAGCTCGGCCGCCGCCTTCTTGGACATCGTGGGTTCCATGAGAGCTTCACCTTTCGTGGGTGAGACACGGCGGAGGCCGCTGCCTTCGGACGATACGCGGCGCGAGGCCCAGGTTGTGTGACCTCGGCGACCGCTGCGAGGGTGGTGTCGCGCCGGCGTACGGCGTCAGATATCTTGATGTCGAGAGATTTCGGCCGGCACGGAGGACACCATGACGAGCATCATCTACACCCACACCGACGAGGCGCCGCTGCTGGCGACCTACTCCTTCCTGCCCATCGTCGAGGCGTACGCCGCCAAGGCGGGCGTGCGCGTGGAGACCCGCGACATCTCCGTGGCCGCCCGCATCCTCGGCGCCTTCGGCCTGGCCGACGACGCGCTGGCCGAGCTCGGCGAGCTGGCCAAGACCCCCGAGGCGAACATCGTCAAGCTGCCCAACATCTCCGCCTCCATCCCGCAGCTCAAGGCCGCGATCAAGGAGCTGCAGGACAAGGGCTTCGCCGTGCCGGACTACCCCGAGGCCCCGGCCACCGACGAGGAGCGCGAGATCCGCGCGAAGTACGACCGGGTCAAGGGCTCCGCGGTCAACCCGGTGCTGCGCGAGGGCAACTCCGACCGCCGCGCGCCGCTGAGCGTGAAGAGCTACGCCAAGAGCCACCCGCACACCAACAAGCCGTTCGCCGACGGCTCCAAGACCAACGTCGCGACGATGGGCGCGCACGACTTCGCCGCCAACGAGAAGTCGGTGACCCTGGCGGCCGACGACACCCTCTCGATCGTGCTGGAGACCACGGGCGGCGAGACCGTCGTGCTCAAGGAGGGCCTGGAGGTCCTCGCCGGCGAGATCGTCGACGCGACCGTGATGCAGGCCGCGCACCTGCGCGCCTTCCTGGTCAACGCGCTGGCCCAGGCCAAGGCCGAGGACGTGCTCTTCTCGGTCCACCTCAAGGCCACGATGATGAAGGTCTCCGACCCGATCGTCTTCGGTCACGTGGTCAAGGCGTACTTCGCCGACGTGTTCGCGACGTACGGCGACGACCTGGCCGCCGCCGGGCTCTCGGCCAACGACGGCCTCGGGGCGATCCTCGCCGGTCTGGACGCGCTGCCCAACGGGGCCGAGATCCGCGCGGCCTTCGACGCCGCCATGGCCGCCGGCCCGCGCCTGTCCTACGTCAACTCCGACAAGGGCATCACCAACCTGCACGTGCCCAGCGACGTCATCGTCGACGCCTCGATGCCGGCGCTGATCCGCAACGGCGGCCGGCTGTGGGGCTCCGACGGCGGTGAGGACGACACCCTCGCGGTGATCCCGGACTCCTCCTACGCCGGCGTCTACCAGGCCGTGATCGAGGACTGCAAGGCCCACGGCCCGCTCGACCCCGCGACCATCGGCACCGTGCCCAACGTCGGCCTGATGGCCCAGGCGGCCGAGGAGTACGGCTCGCACGACAAGACCTTCGAGATCCCCGCCGACGGCACCGTCCGGGTCCTGTCGGCCGACGGCGACGTGCTGCTCGAGCACGACGTCGAGACCGGCGACATCTGGCGCGCCTGCCAGACCAAGGACATCCCCGTCCGCGACTGGGTCAAGCTCGCCGTCAGCCGCGCCCGCGCCACCGGCGCCCCGGCGATCTTCTGGCTCAACGAGTCCCGTGCCCACGACGCCGAGCTGATCAAGAAGATCGACGCCTACCTGCCCGAGCACGACACCGAGGGCCTGGAGATCCGCGTCCTCAGCCCGGAGCTGGCGACGAGGTACTCCCTGGAGCGGATGCGCAAGGGCGAGGACACCATCTCGGTGACCGGCAACGTGCTGCGCGACTACAACACCGACCTGTTCCCGATCCTGGAGCTGGGCACCTCGGCCAAGATGCTCTCGGTCGTCCCGCTGATCGCGGGCGGCGGCCTCTTCGAGACCGGCGCCGGCGGCTCCGCGCCCAAGCACGTGCAGCAGCTGGTCGAGGAGAACTACCTGCGCTGGGACAGCCTGGGCGAGTTCTTCGCGCTGGTCCCCTCCCTGGAGAAGTACGCCGAGCAGGCCGACGCCCCCGCCGCGCGGGTGCTCGCCTCGGCGCTGGACCGGGCCACCGGCACGTTCCTGGACGAGGACCGCTCGCCGGGCCGCAGGCTGGGCACCACCGACAACCGCGGCTCGCACTTCTACCTGGCGCTCTACTGGGCCGAGGAGCTGGCCGCGCAGACCGAGGACGCCGGCATCGCCGCCGCCTTCGCGCCGCTGGCCAAGGCCCTGCGCGAGCAGGAGGAGGCCATCGCCGCCGAGCTGATCGCGGTCCAGGGCAGCCCGGTCGACATCGGCGGCTACTACGCCCCCGACCCCATCAAGACCGCCGCGGTGATGCGCCCGTCGAAGACCTTCAACGACGCGCTCGCGGCTCTCTAGCGAGCTGTGCCGGCCAGATCGGCCGGCACCAGGTCGTAGAGAACGGCGTCGTGGCGCCCGTCGCGGCATCGCGTGGCGAGGCGCTCGACGCCGACCTCGGCGAAGCCGTTGGCCACCGCCACGCGGCGTGAGGCGGCGTTGTCGACGGCGGCCATCAGCCGCACCTTGGGCTGGCCGAGCCCGCCGTCCTCGACCGGCACGAAGGCGTGCCGGACCGCCAGGCGGACCGCCTCGGTCATCACGCCGCGGCCGCGCGCGTCCGGGTGCGCCCAGTAGCCCAGCTCGGCGCCGGCCTCGCTCTGCAGGCCGTTCAGCGAGACGGTGCCCAGGAGCCGGTCGTCATCCCAGGGATCGCCGGCGCCGGCGATCATCCAGTGCAGCGCCGTCCCCCGGGCCATGTCCTCGAAGCGGCGCACCGCGAGGAAGTCCTCGGCGATCTCGCGGGTGTAGGGCTGGGGGAGACCGCCCAGCCAGTACGCCGTGCGCTCGTCGGAGCAGGCCTCCACGAGCCGGTCGGCGTCGTCCTCGCGGTGCACCCGCAGCCGGACTCCCTCGCCCTCGATCCGCGGCACGTCGAGCCACGGGTGCCGCGGGCCCCGCTCCTCCTCCCGCAGCAGGGTGCCGACCCACCCGTCGGCCAGATGGTCCTTGCCGCCGGCGCGGTCACGCTCGGTCAGCGTCCGGCGTACCGTCCCCTCGACGGAGAACCCGAGCCGCCAGGCGAGCTTGCGGGAGGCCCAGTTGCCGGTCACCGCCCACCAGTGCACCGCCCGCAGGTCGCGCCCGGCGGGGGAGAAGCCCCATTCCAGCAGCAGCCGCAGCGCCCTCTCCATGGCGCCGGTGCCGCGGATCGCGGGGTGCGAGCCGTAGGCGATCTCGGCGCGACCGTCCTCGCGGCGGCGCAGGCTGACCGTGCCGGCGTACGCTCCGGCGACCTCGACCGCGAAGCCCCACTCCTGGTCGGTGACCCAGCCGCCCGGCATGATCTCGCGGACGAAGCGGCGCGCGTCCTCGCGGGTGTAGTCGGTCGGCACGGTCGTCCAGCGCCGGCTGAGCGGGTCGAGGCTCTGCTCCACGCAGCGCTCGATGTCCTCGTCGCGGTGCGCGCGCAGGGTCACCTCGCCGTCGGTCAGGACCGGGGTGCGGGTCGTCATGACCGCACTGTGTCACCTGTGGGCCATCTCCGGGTCGTCGGGAGTCATCATCCGAGGTCCTCCGGCCGTCTGGTGATGTGAGGGGCCACCCGCCACCTGCGTCGCGCCAGATGATTGAAGACTGGAACAATGGCCGGCATGTCCACCGCGCCCACCGCCCGGCCGCGGGTCCTCTCCGGGATCCAGCCCACGGCCGACTCGTTCCACTTCGGCAACTACCTCGGCGCCCTGCGGCAGTGGGCCGATCTCCAGGACGGCCACGAGGCCTTCTTCTTCATCGCCGACCTGCACTCGCTGACCGTGGAGCAGGACCCGAAGGTGCTGCGCGAGCGCTTCGTGCGCTGCGCGGCCCAGCTCGTCGCCATGGGCATCGACCCGGAGCGGTCCTCGATCTTCCTGCAGTCGCACGTGCCCGAGCACACTGAGCTCGGCTGGATCCTGCAGTGCATCACCAGCTTCGGCGAGGCGCGCCGGATGACCCAGTTCAAGGACAAGTCGGCCAAGGGCGGCGAGGGTGCCGCCTCGGTCGGGCTCTTCACCTACCCGATCCTGCAGGCGGCCGACATCCTGCTCTACCGGCCCAAGTACGTCCCGGTCGGCGAGGACCAGCGCCAGCACCTGGAGCTGACCCGCGACCTGGCACAGCGCTTCAACCATCGGTTCAAGAAGACCTTCCCGCTGCCCGAGCCCTACATCCTCAAGAGCACCGGCAAGATCCTCGACCTGCAGGCGCCGGAGTCGAAGATGTCGAAGTCCGGGTCGGCGCCCACGGGCATCATCGAGCTGCTCGACGAGCCGTCGGTCTCGGCGAAGAAGATCCGCTCGGCGGTCACCGACTCCGACACGGTCGTGCGCTACGACGAGGAGGCCAAGCCGGGCGTCTCCAACCTGCTCACGATCTACAGCGCGCTCACCGGCCGTGAGATCGCGGACCTGGAGAAGGAGTACGACGGGCGCGGGTACGGCGACCTGAAGGGCGACCTGGCCGACATCGTCGTGGAGTTCGTGACGCCCTTCCGCGACCGGACCCTCAAGCTGCTCGACGATCGTGCCGAGCTCGAGGCGATCCTCCGGCGCGGCGCCGAGGCGGCACGCGAGGTGGCCAGCCGCACGCTCGCCGACGTCTACGACCGCGTCGGCCTGATCCGAGTGGCGCGGTAGGACCGCCCGTGCGGACCATCGGGGTCTCCATCGCGGTCCCGGACCCCTTCGGGACCGACCTGCAGGACTACCGGGTCGCCCTGGGCGACGAGAGCGCCCGCCAGATCCCCACGCACATCACGCTGGTCCCGCCGCTGGCCTACCCGCGCGCGGAGATCGACCAGGTGGTCGGTCACCTGCGCGGCGTCGCGGCGAGGCAGCGACCCTTCGAGGTGCACCTGCGCGGCACCGGCACCTTCCGGCCGGTCTCGCCGGTCGTCTTCGTCGCGGTGGCCGAGGGCATCTCCTCGTGCGAGGTGCTCGCGGCCGACGTACGCAGCGGGCCGCTGGGAGTGAGCGCGAGGTTCCCCTACCACCCGCACGTCACCGTGGCTCACGAGCTCGACGACACGCTGCTGGACCGGGCCTTCGCCGAGCTCTCCGGCTTCGAGGCCCGCTTCGAGGTGGGCGAGTTCTGGCTCTACGTCCACGACGAGGTGGCCGGCTGGCAGCCGACCGAGGCGTTCTCGCTCAGGTGAGAAAGAACAGCTGGAGGACCGGCACGAGGGAGTGAGCCGGCCCCCCAGCTGAGTCTGTGGGTGGGCGATGCCGCGCGACGCTCAGTGCGTCGGCGTGAACAGCGAGACCGTGTAGGCGTGCTTGACCCGCTTCTTGCCGAGGCGGATGTTCTTGACGATCACCCGGTAGTTGCCGTTCTTCGACATCGAGCTGGGCATCTGCCACACGACGGTGGGCATGCCGTAGCCGTTGACCACCCGGAACTTGCGGATGGCCACCTTGCGGCCGGCGTACTTCACCTTGATCTTGGCCTTCGCGAAGCTCGCGTTGCGCAGACCCGAGCTCAGCGACCAGCGGCCGGAGGGCTCCATCGGGTTCGGGAAGTAGCCGGCGGTCGGCCAGCCCACCCAGCGCGGGTTCGGCCGGTTGGCCTTGGTCGGGCCGATCACCACCATGGCGTTGGCGTTGTCGGTGCTGCCGGTGCCCATCGTGGTCGAGAACGGGTTGAGCAGCCAGCGCCGGTGGCCGACGGCCGTGTTGGTGCTGCCGGCGTCCTCCATGTAGAGGTCGATGATCTGCCCGGAGCGGATCGACGGGTAGGCCAGCGCGAGGTTCGACTTGCCCGCGGTCGCGGCGCCGGTCGAGCTCCAGCAGCGCCAGCTGCGGCCCGGGTGGTGGTCCAGCGTCCGGTTGGCGGCCATCATCAGCGCGGTCTGCTGGGCGGCGGAGTTGAGGCTGCTGGAGAACGTGACCGGCGCCAGGCCGGCCAGCGAGCGCACGTAGTTCAGCGAGCGCAGCGTCTGGCTGTTCGAGCTCGCCGCCGATGCGCCGGCTCGGCAACCGTCCAGGCTGCCACCGACCCACGAGACGGGCAGCGCCATGCTGCCGGCGTACTGGCTCCAGTAGGCGGCGTTCACGGCCGTCAGGCTGCCGCTACGCAGCGCCCCGGACCACCGTGCGGTGGTCTTCTCGCCGTGCTCCCGCGCATGCGCCGGTGCGGCGATCAAGTTCATCCCTGCGATCATCCCCAGAGCCAGCGCCACCGAGGTGGCAAGCCCCAGGGGTCGCCATCCTTGGCGATTTTCCCCCATAGGGAGAACGATACGACCTAAATGTCCGGTTTAACCAGGTTTGTCGGAATATTCGCGTCGATCGGTCGCGGACGGCGTCCGGGGCTACGGAATCCGTGGCCGTAGGCCGTCCACGGGGCTCTTCTCGGTGCTGCGCGAGCCCCCTGGGATCTCAGTGTCCCTGACGCAGCGCGGTGCGGAGGTCCTTATTGAGCTGGGAGATGACGTCCAGCGGGATCTCCTTGGGGCACGCGCCGGCGCACTCGCCGATGTTGGTGCAGCCGCCGAAGCCCTCGTGGTCGTGCTGGGCGACCATGTCGACGACGCGGCTGTACCGCTCCGGCTGACCCTGCGGCAGCTCGCCCAGGTGGGTGATCTTGGCGCCCACGAAGAGCGAGGCCGAGCCGTTGGGGCAGGCGGCCACGCAGGCGCCGCAGCCGATGCAGGTGGCCACGTTGAAGGCGCGCATCGCCTTGTCGCGCGGCGCTGGCACCGAGTTGGCCTCGGGGGCCGAGCCGGTGTTGGCCGAGATGTAGCCGCCGGACTGGATGATCCGGTCGAAGGCGCCCCGGTCGACGCAGAGGTCCTTGATCACCGGGAACGGCTCGGCACGCCAGGGCTCGATGGTGATGGTGTCGCCGTCGGAGAAGGAGCGCATGTGCAGCTGGCAGGTGGTGGTCACCTCGGGGCCGTGCGCCTGGCCGTTGATCATCAGGCTGCACATGCCGCAGATGCCCTCGCGACAGTCGGAGTCGAAGGCGATCGGCTCCTCGCCGCGCTCGTTGAGCTGCTCGTTGAGCACGTCGAGCATCTCCAGGAAGCTCATGTCCTGCGAGATGCCGCTGACCTCGTAGGTGTGCATCGCGCCCTCGGAGCCCGCGTCCGCCTGCCGCCAGATCTTCAGGGTCAGGTTCATGCCGCTCACTTGTAGGACCTCTGCTTCATCTCGATGGCGGTGTAGATCAGGTCTTCCTTGTGCAGCACCGGCTGGTCGCCGTCGCCGCCACCCCACTCCCAGGCTGCCACGTAGGCGAACTCGTCGTCGTGGCGCAGCGCCTCGCCGTCCTCGGTCTGCGACTCGGCGCGGAAGTGGCCGCCGCAGGACTCGCGGCGGTTGAGCGCGTCGATGCACATCAGCTCGCCGAGCTCGATGAAGTCGGCCACGCGGCCGGCCTTCTCCAGGCTCTGGTTGAGGCTGTCCGCGGTGCCGAGCACCTTGAGGTTGCTCCAGAACTCGGCCTTGAGCTCGCGGATCATGTCGATCGCCTTGCGCAGGCCGTCCTCGGTGCGCTCCATGCCGCAGTACTCCCACATGATCGCGCCGAGCTGCTTGTGGAAGGAGTCCGCCGAGCGGGTGCCGCCGATGGACAGGAAGCGCTGGACGCGCTCCTCGACCGCCGTACGGGCCTCGGCCACGGCCGGGTGGGACTCCTCGAGCTGCTCGAAGGGACCGTCGGCGAGGTAGTCGCGGATGGTGTTCGGCAGCACGAAGTAGCCGTCGGCCAGGCCCTGCATCAGCGCCGAGGCGCCCAGGCGGTTGGCGCCGTGGTCGGAGAAGTTCGCCTCGCCGGTCACGAAGAGTCCCTGCACGTTGGACTGCAGGTGGTAGTCGACCCACAGGCCGCCCATGACGTAGTGCACGGCCGGGTAGATCCGCATCGGCGTCTCGTAGGGGTTCTCGCCGGTGATCCGGGCGTACATGTCGAAGAGGTTGTCGTACTTCTCCTCGATGCCGGCCTTGCCGAGGCGGCGGATCGCGTCGGAGAAGTCCAGGTAGACCCCGCGACGGCGCTTGACCTGGTTGCCGTCCTTGTCGGTCTCCACGACCTCGGGGCCCACGCCGCGGCCCTCGTCGCACATGTACTTCGCCGCGCGCGAGGCGATGTCGCGGGGGACCAGGTTGCCGAAGGAGGGGTAGATCCGCTCCAGGTAGTAGTCGCGGTCCTCCTCGGGGATCTCCCGCGGGTCCTTGTCGCAGTCCTCGGGGTTCTTCGGCACCCAGATCCGGCCGTCGTTGCGCAGCGACTCCGACATCAGGGTCAGCTTGGACTGGTGGTCGCCGGAGACCGGGATGCAGGTCGGGTGGATCTGGGTGTAGCAGGGGTTGGCCATGTAGGCGCCCTTGCGGTGGGCCCGCCACGTCGCGGTGACGTTGGAGCCCATGGCGTTGGTGGAGAGGAAGAAGACGTTGCCGTAGCCGCCGCTCGCCAGGACCACGACGTCGGCCAGGTGGGTCTCGATCTCGCCGGTGACCAGGTCGCGGGCGATGATGCCGCGCGCACGGCCATCGGCGACGATCAGCTCCAGCATCTCGTGCCGGGTGTACGCCGTGACGGTGCCCGCGGCGATCTGCCGCTCCATCGCCTGGTAGGCGCCGATCAGCAGCTGCTGGCCGGTCTGGCCGCGGGCGTAGAAGGTCCGGGAGACCTGGACGCCGCCGAAGGAGCGGTTGTCGAGCAGGCCGCCGTACTCACGGGCGAAGGGGACGCCCTGCGCCACGCACTGGTCGATGATGTTGGCGCTGACCTCGGCGAGCCGGTAGACGTTGGACTCCCGGGACCGGTAGTCGCCGCCCTTGACGGTGTCGTAGAAGAGGCGGAAGACCGAGTCGCCGTCCTCCTTGTAGTTCTTCGCCGCGTTGATGCCGCCCTGGGCGGCGATCGAGTGGGCGCGGCGCGGAGAGTCCTGGTAGCAGAACGACTTCACGTTGTAGCCGGCCTCGCCCAGGGTCGCGGCGGCCGCGCCGCCGGCCAGGCCGGTGCCGACGATGATCACGTCGAGCTTGCGGCGGTTGGCCGGGTTGACCAGGCGATTCTCGAACTTCCGGGTCGTCCAGCGGTCCTTGATCGGGCCGACCGGGGCGACCGGGTCGGCGATCTTGTCGCCGAGGACGTAGTAGCCGCGGGCGTCGTCGGACTTCTGCTCCGGCGCGTCGTTGAGCGGGGTGAGGCCGTCGTGCAGGGTGGAGCCAGCCATGTCTGTCGCGTCTCCTACTTCTCGATGATGCCGACGAGGATGCTGAGCGGGACCAGGGAGAAGCCTCCGGCGATCACGACCGCGACGACCCAGCCGAGGGCCTTCGCGTTGCGCCGCGACCGGGCGGTGTTGGTCAGCCCGAGCGTCTGCGCGGCGCTCCAGGTCCCGTGGTGCAGGTGGAAGCCCAGCGCCAGCATCGCCAGCAGGTAGATGAGCGTCAGCCACCAGGTGCTGAAGCTGTCGTAGAGCAGCTCGAACGGGTTGTTCGTCGGCCCGCCGGTCACGTTGACCTTGCCGATGGTGAAGTTGATCAGGTGCCAGACGATGAAGAGCAGCAGCGCGGCGCCGCCCCAGCGCATCGTCCGCGAGGACAGCGACGAGGACAGGTTCCTCTTCATCACGTACTTCTGCTGCCGGGCGCGGCCGGCGCGGGCGGCGAGGACCGCCGCCGACGAGACGTGCGCGACCAGGCTGACCAGGAGCACCGCGCGGATGATCCACAGCATGCCGCCGTACGGCAGCATCGGCTCGCCGATCTCGCGCAGGTGCTCGGCGTACTCGTTGAAGGTCAGCTCGCCGCCGAACGCCTTGAGGTTGCCGTACATGTGCAACAGCACGAAGCCGATGAAGACGATGCCGCTGACCGCCATCGTCAGCTTGAGGAAGATCGTGTTGCGCGTCGCCCGTGCGCCCTTCACCAGGGTCGGGCCGGAGGTTTGGGTTGCCACGGAGGTCACCGTACCGCCACCTCCGGGGGCTGATGACGGGCAGGGAGTGTGACATACCCCCGGTTACCGGCTGGTACCGCGAGGAGCGGCCGCATGGGCGCCCGTGGAACGCCTCACACGAAGTGGCTCCACGTCCGCGCCGTCCCTATTGTTCGCCCCATGACCACTGCCGAGGAGACCCCCGGCGCCGCGGCCACGATCCCGCTCGCGTCCGAGGGAGCGGAACACACCCGCGCCGACTGGGAGCGCAGCGCCGCCGCCGTGCTGCGCAAGTCCGGGCGGCTGGGCGCCGACGACCCCGACGACCTGGTCTGGGACCGGCTCACCCGGCGCACGCTCGACGGGATCGGCGTGAGCCCCCTGGGCACGCCCGATCTGCTCGACGACGCGGTGACCGCCGGCCGTCCCGCCCGCGAGGGCGCCTGGGACATCCGGGTGCTGGTCGAGGGCGAGCGCGGCGCGGCCGCCCGTGCCGACGCCCTGGCCGAGCTCGACGGCGGAGCCACCTCGCTCTGGGTCCGCGCCGACGGCGCCGACCTCGGCGCGGTCCTGGACGGCGTCCTGCTCGATGTCGCTCCGGTCGTGCTCGACGCGCCCTCCGCGCCCCTGGCGGCGGGCGAGGCCCTGGTCGCCGCCGCCCGTGACCACGGGACCGCGCTGCACCCCGACTCCAACCTCGGCGCCGACCCGATCGGCGACGCCGTCCGCTCGGGCGGTCACCCGGCCGCGGCCGAGCAGCTCGCCTCGATCATCGGGCTGGCCCGGGAGGCCGGTGTCCGCGCGATCGTCGTCGACGCCACCGTGGTCCACGACCTGGGCGCCTCCGACGCCCAGGAGCTGGCCTACTCGCTGGCCGCGGGCATCGCCTACCTGCGCCGGCTCACCGAGTCCGGCCTCGACGTCGCCGCCGCCGACGCGCTGCTGGAGTTCCGGTACGCCGCCACCGACGAGCAGTTCCCGACGATCGCCAAGCTGCGTGCCGCGCGGCGGCTGTGGAGACGGGTCCTCGAGCTCTCCGGCCTGACCGGCGAGGCCGTCCAGCGCCAGCACGCCGTCACCAGCCGGCCGATGATGAGCAAGTACGACCCCTGGGTGAACATGCTGCGCACCACGGTGGCGGCCTTCGCGGCCGGCGTCGGCGGCGCCGACGCGGTCACCGTGCTGCCCTTCGACTCCCCACTGGGCGTGCCCGACGCCTTCGGGCGGCGCATCGCCCGCAACACCTCCTCGCTGCTGATCCACGAGTCCCACGTCGCCCGGGTGACCGACCCGGCCGGCGGCGCGTACGCCGTGGAGCGGCTCACCGACGACCTCGCCGTCGCCGCGTGGGAGGAGCTCGGCCGCATCGAGGAGGCAGGCGGCATCGAGGCGGCGCTGACCGACGGGTCGCTGCGCGGCCGCATCGACGAGGTCGTCGCCGAGCGGGACCGCCAGGTCGCCCGCCGCAAGCGCCCGCTCACCGGCCTCTCGGAGTTCCCGCATCTGGGCGAGACCCTGCCGGCTCGCGAGCCGCACGCCGCCGGAGCCTGGGACGTGCGCTCCTACGGCCACGCCTTCGAGGCCCTGCGCGACGCTCCCGCGGCCGCCCCGGTCTTCCTGGCCACGATGGGCACCGTCGCCGCGCACACCGCGCGGGCGACGTTCGCCGCCAACCTCTTCGCGGCGGGTGGCATCGCCACGATCAACCCGGGCCGTGCCGACGACGTCGAGGCCGTCGTCGCCGCCCATCGCGAGGCCGGATCTCCGGCCGTGGTCTGCCTGACCGGCGCCGAAGCGGCGTACGCCGAGTGGGGCGCGCCGCTGGCCGCCGCGCTGCGTGAGGCCGGCGCTCGCTGGCTGATCCTGGCCGGCAAGGCTCCCGAGGGCGTCGAGGTCGACGACACCTGCGCGATGGGCCTGGACGCCCTGGACTTCCTGACGAGGACGAGGGAGAAGCTGAAGTGAGCGTTCCGAAGTCGTTCGCCGGCCTGCCCCTGGCGGGTGGAGCGGTCCCCGGACCGGCCGCCGCTGGTGGCGAGGCCTGGGAGTCGCCCGAGGGCATCCCGGTCCTGCCCGTCTACGGGCCCGAGCACCTCGCCGGCCTGGACGCGCTGGACACCTGGCCCGGCCTGACGCCCTTCCTGCGCGGTCCCTACCCGACGATGTACACCACGCAGCCGTGGACGATCCGGCAGTACGCCGGCTTCTCCACCGCCGAGGAGTCCAACGCGTTCTACCGGCGCAACCTGGCGGCCGGCCAGAAGGGTCTCTCGGTGGCCTTCGACCTGGCCACCCACCGCGGCTACGACTCCGACCACCCGCGGGTGCGCGGCGACGTCGGCATGGCGGGCGTCGCGATCGACTCGATCTACGACGCGCGCACGCTCTTCGACGGCATCCCGCTGGACCAGATGTCGGTGTCGATGACGATGAACGGCGCGGTGCTGCCGGTCCTCGCGCTCTACATCGTCGCGGCCGAGGAGCAGGGGGTGAAGCCGGAGCAGCTCGCGGGGACCATCCAGAACGACATCCTCAAGGAGTTCATGGTCCGCAACACCTACATCTACCCGCCGGTGCCGAGCATGCGGATCATCTCCGACATCTTCGCCTACACCGCCGCCAAGATGCCCCGCTTCAACTCGATCTCGATCTCCGGCTACCACATCCAGGAGGCCGGGGCGACCAACGACCTCGAGCTGGCCTACACCCTGGCCGACGGCGTGGAGTACATCCGCGCCGGTCTCGACGCCGGCCTGGACATCGACGCCTTCGCGCCGCGGCTCTCCTTCTTCTGGGCGATCGGCATGAACTTCTTCATGGAGATCGCCAAGATGCGCGCGGCCCGTGCGCTGTGGGCCCGGCTGGTCGCGCAGTTCGACCCGAAGAACGAGAAGTCCCTGTCGCTGCGCACGCACAGCCAGACCAGCGGCTGGTCGCTCACCGCGCAGGACGTCTTCAACAACGTCCAACGCACCTGCATCGAGGCGATGGCCGCCACCCAGGGCCACACCCAGTCGCTGCACACCAACGCGCTGGACGAGGCGATCGCGCTGCCGACCGACTTCTCCGCCCGGATCGCGCGCAACACCCAGCTCCTGCTGCAGCAGGAGTCCGGTACGACGGGCACGATCGACCCCTGGGCCGGCTCGTACTACGTCGAGCGGCTCACCCACGACCTGGCCAACCGCGCCTGGGCGCACATCGAGGAGGCCGAGCGCGCGGGCGGCATGGCCAAGGCCATCGAGCAGGGCATCCCCAAGCTGCGCATCGAGGAGGCCGCCGCGCGCACCCAGGCGCGCATCGACGCCGGCGTCCAGCCGGTCATCGGCGTGAACACCTACCGGCTGGCCGACGAGGACCCGCTGGAGGTGCTCAAGGTCGACAACGAGCAGGTGCTCAAGCAGCAGCTCGCCAAGCTCGACCGGCTCCGCGCCGAGCGCGACCAGGGCGAGGTCGAGCGCACCCTGGCGGCGTTGACCGCCTCGGCCGAGCGCGGCTCCCAGCACGGCTCGCTGGACGGCAACCTGCTGGCCCTGGCCGTGGACGCCGCCCGGGCCAAGGCCACGGTCGGGGAGATCTCCGAGGCCCTGGAGAAGGTCTACGGCCGGCACCAGGCCGTCATCCGTACCATCTCGGGGGTGTACAAGCGCGAGGCCGGGTCCAGCGAGACCGTCGACGCCGTGCTGGCCGCCACCGACCGGTTCGCCGAGGCCGAGGGCCGCCGGCCGCGCATCCTGGTCGCCAAGATGGGCCAGGACGGCCACGACCGCGGCCAGAAGGTCATCGTCTCCGCCTTCGCCGACCTCGGCTTCGACGTCGACGTGGGGCCGCTGTTCAGCACGCCCGAGGAGGTCGCCCAGCAGGCGGTCGACGCCGACGTCCACGTGGTCGGGGTGAACTCGCTGGCGGCCGGCCACCTGACCCTGGTGCCGGCGCTCAAGCAGGCGCTGGCCGAGCTGGGGCGCGAGGACATCATGGTCGTCGTGGGCGGCGTCATCCCGCCCGACGACGTGCCGACGCTGCTGGGCATGGGCGCGGCCGCGGTCTTCCTGCCCGGCACGGTCATCGCCGAGTCGGCGCTGGAGCTGCTGGGCAAGCTCTCCGCCCAGCTCGGTCACGCGGCCTGAGCGCTGGTCGGAATCGATGGCGGCTCCTGACGTCGAGGCCCTGGTCGCGGGCGTGCGTGCCGGCGACCGGTCGGCCGTCAGCCGGGCGATCACGCTCATGGAGAGCACCCGCGCGGACCACCGCCGGGCGGCCCGGGACCTGCTCGCCGCCCTCACCGGCGAGGGCTCGACGGGATCGGTGCGCGTCGGCATCTCCGGCGTGCCGGGCGTGGGCAAGTCGACCTTCATCGAGGCGCTGGGCACGCACCTGACCGGGCAGGGCCTGCGCGTCGGCGTGCTCGCCGTCGACCCCTCCAGCGTCCGGACCGGCGGCTCGGTGCTGGGCGACAAGACCCGCATGGCCCGGCTCTCGGCCGATCCGCTGGCCTACATCCGCCCCTCGCCCTCGGCGGGCACGCTGGGCGGCGTCGCCCGGGCCACCACCCAGGCGATGCTGGTGCTGGAGGCGGCGGGGTACGACGTGGTGCTGGTCGAGACCGTCGGCGTCGGCCAGTCGGAAATCACCGTCGCCGGGATGGTCGACACGTTCTGCTTCCTCACGCTCGCCCGCACCGGCGACCAGCTCCAGGGCATCAAGAAGGGCATCCTCGAGATCGCCGACGTGATCGCGGTGAACAAAGCCGACGACGTCGGCGGTGACTCGAGGGAGATGGAGGCCAAGAGCGCGGCCCGCGAGCTCGCCGGCGCGCTGCGGCTGGTCCACGGCGGCGGCAGCGGCTGGGTGCCGCCGGTGCTCATCTGCTCGGCGCTGGAGGGCCGCGACATCGACACCGTCTGGGAGCGGGTCCTCGCGCACCGCGAGTTCCTGGGGGAGCAGGGCCTGGCCGCCAAGCGGGCCGAGCAGCAGCTGGAGTTCACCTGGGCGCTGGTCCGCGACGAGCTGGCCGACCGCCTGCGCCGCTCGCCGGGGGTCGCGGCGATCCGCGACGACGTCCGGCGCCGGCTCGCCGAGGGCACGCTGACCGCGCCGGTCGCGGCCGACGAGCTGCTGGCGGCGTACGACGGCGACGGCTGAGGCGATGACGGCCCGCGCCTGGGTCAGCTGGTCCAGCGGCAAGGACTCCACGCTCGCGCTGGCCGAGGCCCGAGCGGATTCCTCCCTGGAGGTCGCCGGGCTCCTCACCACGCTCAACGAGGACGCCGACCGGGTGGCGATGCACGCCGTACGCCGCGTGCTGCTGGAGCGGCAGGCGGCGGCCCTCGGGCTCCCGCTGCACGTCGTCGAGATCCCGGCGGACTGTCCCAACGAGGTCTACGAGCAGCGGATGTCGGCCGCCGTCGAGGCGGCGCTGGCCGACGGCGTGAGCCGGATGGTCTTCGGCGACCTCCACCTCGCCGACGTCCGGGCCTACCGCGAGCGGATGCTCGCCCCGAGCGGGATCGAGCCGGTCTTCCCGCTCTGGGGACGGCCGACCGCGGCGCTGGCCCGGGAGATGCTCGACCGCGGCGTCCGCGCCACCCTGACCTGCGTCGACCCGGCCCGGCTCGACCGCTCCTTCGCGGGCCGCGTGTTCGACGCCGATCTCCTGGCCGATCTGCCCGGGGACGTCGACCCCTGCGGCGAGAACGGCGAGTTCCACACCTTCGTCCACGGCGGCCCGGGCTTCGCCGCGCCACTGGCCGTGCGGGTGGGTGAGATCGTGGAGCGGGACGGCTTCGTGTTCGCCGACGTGCTGCCCGGGTAGCCTTGAGCGTTGTGTCCGCTCACTCCGCCCTGATCGCGCGCGTGGTCTCGTGCGTGGAGGAGCTGACCGACGAGCTGATCGACATCCGCCGGGACCTGCACGCCCACCCCGAGCTCTCCTGGCAGGAGGAGCGGACGACGGCCGTCGTCGCCAAGCGCCTCGCCGAGGCCGGCGTCGCCACGCGACCCCTGGGCAACACCGGGCTGGTGGCCGACATCGGCGCCGGCCCGGAAGCGGGGGCGGCGCCGATGATCGCGCTGCGCGCCGACCTCGACGCCCTGCCGGTCGACGACACCACGACGGCCCCGTGGCGCAGCACGGTCGAGGGCGTCGCCCACGCCTGCGGCCACGACGTGCACACCGCCGGCCTCATCGGCGCCGGCCTGGCCCTGCAGGCGCTCGGCCCCGATCTGCCCGGCCGGGTGCGCCTGATCTTCCAGCCGGCCGAGGAGATCATGCCCGGCGGCGCCCTCCAGGTCATCGGCGCCGGAGCGCTCGACGGCGTCTCCCGGATCTTCATGCTGCACTGCGACCCCGGCACCGACGTGGGCCAGGTCGGGCTGCGTGAGGGCCCGCTGACCGGCGCGGCCGACTCCCTGGACGTGCGGCTCACCGGCCACGGCGGCCACACCTCGCGGCCGCACCTGACCGAGGACCTCGCCTTCGCGCTCGGCAAGCTGGTCACCGAGCTGCCCGCCGTGCTCTCCCGCCGCCTCGACCCGCGCGCCGGTATCAGCGTCGTCTGGGGCGTGGTCCGGGCCGGTTCGGCCATGAACGTCATCCCCTCGGTCGGCCGCGCCGCCGGCACGGTCCGGATGCTCGACGCCGTGGCCTGGGCCGACGCCGAGCAGCTGGTCCGCGAGACCGTCGGCCAGATCATCGAGCCGTACGGCGTCCGCGCGGACATCCGCTACGTCCGGGGCGTGCCGCCGGTCGTCAACGACCACGACTCCACCGCCATGCTCGCCGCCGCGGTGGAGAGCGTGCTGGGGGAGTCCGGTCACGTGGCCACCACGCAGAGCCTCGGCGGGGAGGACTTCGCCTGGTACCTCGAGCACGTCCCGGGCGCCATGGGGCGGCTCGGCACCCGCGCGCCGGGCGGGCCGACGTACGACCTGCACCAGGGCGATCTGGAGGTCGACGAGGGCTCCGTCGCGGTCGCCGCCAAGGTGCTCGCCGTCGCCGCGGTGCGGGCGCAGACGGCGGCCGGCGGACCCGGCATGGTCACTACCCGATAACAACTGTCCCGGATCGGCCTTCCGCCATGCCGTCAGGGTGGGTCCGTCCCCTAGGGTGACGGCCAATCCGCCCATCGATTCGACGTGGCGGTCGAGACCCGAGGAGGCATCTTGCGTCGCGTGAGCAAGATCGCCGTCGTTGCACTGGTGGCGTCCATGGCGCTGACCGGCTGTGGCAACGACGACAGCACCAAGAAGGGCGGCAGTGACAACGCCGCCAGCAAGGACGTCTGCAAGACCGCGGACGGCGACGGCCCCAAGGTGGGTCTGGCCTACGACGTGGGTGGCCGCGGCGACCAGTCCTTCAACGACTCGGCGTACGCCGGTCTGGCGAAGGCCGTCGAGGAGCTCGGCGCGACCTGTGTCGAGGGCGAGGCGACCGACGGCGAGGCCGAGGCGGCCCGTGAGACCCGTCTGAAGGACATGGCCGACGCCGGGATGAACCCGATCATCGGCGTGGGCTTCGCCTACAGCGAGGCGGTCAACGCGGTGGCCCCGAACTACCCCAACCTCAGCTTCGGCGTCATCGACGGCTTCGACCCCGACGACAAGCCGAACGACAACGTCGCCTACCTCGGCTTCGCCGAGAACGAGGGCTCCTTCCTCGTCGGCGTCGCTGCCGCGATGAAGACGAAGGCCGACCACATCGGCTTCGTCGGTGGCGTCCACAACGACCTCATCAAGAAGTTCGAGGCCGGCTACGTGGCGGGTGCCAAGGCCGTCAAGCCGAGCATCAAGATCGACGTGAAGTACATCGAGGAGAGCGACCTCTCCGGCTTCGGCGACCCCGCCGGTGGCCAGAGCGCGGCCGAGGCGATCCTCGACGCGGGTGCCGACGTGGTCTACCACGCCTCCGGCGCCTCGGGCTCCGGTGTGTTCGCCGCCGCGGCCGCTGCCGGCGACGGCAAGTGGGCCATCGGTGTGGACTCCGACCAGTACCTCACCGCTCCGGCCGACCAGAAGCCGCACATCCTCACCTCGATGCTCAAGCGCGTCGACGTGGCGACGTTCGACATGATCAAGTCGGTGGCCGACGGCAAGCCGCTGGTCAGCTACCAGACCTACGACCTGGCCCACGACGGTGTCGGGTACTCCACGTCGGGTGGCTTCGTCGACGACATCAAGGGTGACATCGACGGCTACGGCGACAAGATCAAGTCCGGCGAGATCAAGGTGCCGGACAAGCCCTGATCGACTCGTCGATTCTCCCGGGCCCGGATCCACTACGGTGAGTCCGGGCCCGGGTCCGTCTCGGCGGTGACCGGTGCCGTCGCCGGGATTGCGGTGTGCGGCGCGATCCGCCAGAGTGCGTCCAATCGCCACGAACCACGGTGCCGAGGGAGAGGGGAGCGGGTGCGGTGAGCGCGTCTGCGACAGAGGTCAGCGGCAGTCCCGAGACGTCCGGGGGAGTCGTCGTCCGCGACATCCTCAAGCAGTTCCCGGGCGTCGTCGCGAACCACGACGTCAACATCACGATCCGTCCCGGCACGGTGCACGCGCTGATCGGGGAGAACGGTGCCGGCAAGTCGACGCTGATGAAGATCCTCTACGGCGTGCAGAAGCCCGACGGCGGCACGATCGAGGTCGACGGCCAGGAGGTGCGCTTCTCCTCGCCGACCGACGCGATCAAGGCCGGCATCGGCATGGTCTTCCAGCACTTCATGCTGGCCGACAACCTCACCGTCCTGGAGAACGTCGTCCTCGGCGCCGAGCGCCTGCACGGCATCGGCGACGCCGCCCGCGCGGAGATCGAGCGCATCTCCGCGGCGTACGGATTCGGCCTGGACCCCGATGAGCTGGTCGAGGACCTCGGGGTCGGCCAGCGCCAGCGCGTGGAGATCCTCAAGGTGCTCTACCGCGGCGCCCGCATCATCATCCTCGACGAGCCGACGGCGGTGCTGGTGCCGCAGGAGGTCGACGCGCTCTTCAGCAACCTGCGCGAGCTGCGCTCCTCGGGCCACACGATCCTCTTCATCTCCCACAAGCTCGACGAGGTCCTCGCGATCGCCGACGACATCACCGTGATGCGCCGCGGCGCCACCGTGGGCGAGGCCGATCCCAAGACCGCCACCAAGCGCCAGCTCGCCGAGATGATGGTCGGCTCGGAGCTGCCCTCGCCGGAGACCGAGGAGTCCACCGTCACCGACCAGGTGATGCTCGAGCTGCGCGACGTCGCCCTGGTCGACGAGCGCGGCCGCGAGCTGCTCAAGGACATCGACCTGGTCATACACAAGGGCGAGGTGCTCGGCATCGCCGGTGTCGAGGGCAACGGCCAGTCCGAGCTGGTCGAGACGATCATGGGCATGCGCCCCAAGAGCGCTGTCTCCGGCGACATCGTCATGGACGGCCGCTCCATCCAGCGCTGGGACACCCGTGATCGGCGCGAGGCCGGCATCGCCTTCATCCCCGACGACCGCCACCGGCTGGCGCTGGTGCTGGACGCGCCGCTGTGGGAGAACCGCATGCTCGGCCACCAGACCGCCGAGCCGTCCAGCAGCCACGGCTTCGTCACCCGGCGCGCGGTCAAGGCCGACACCGAGCGGATCGTCGAGGAGTACGACGTCCGCACGCCCTCGATCAACACCCACGCGCGCGCTCTGTCCGGCGGCAACCAGCAGAAGCTGATCGTCGGCCGGGAGATGAGCAGCGACCCCGTCTTGCTGATCGCCTCGCACCCCACCCGCGGCGTGGACGTCGGCGCCCAGGCGGCGATCTGGGACCACATCAAGCGCGCCCGCCGCGAGGGCCTCGCGGTGCTGCTCATCTCCGCCGACCTCGACGAGCTGATCGGTCTCTCCGACACCATCGAGGTGATCCTCCGCGGCGAGCTGGTGGGCCGGTTCGACCCGCAGACCGTCACCCCGCAGGAGCTCGGCTCCGCCATGACCGGCGGCCGCGACGGAGAGGAGCCGGCATGACCGGCGTGAACCCGGGCGCTCTGGCCCGCTCGGCCGTCCAGGCGCTCGCCGCGCCGGTGATCGCGCTGGTCGCCTCGATGCTGGTCACCAGCGTCGTGGTGATGATCGCCGGCGCCTCGGTCGGCGACTTCTGGGACGTCATGCTGAAGTGGCCCAGCCACCGCAACATGGTCAACATCGTCAACCAGAGCTCGATGATCTTCCTCGCGGCGCTGGCGGCCGCGATCGGGTTCCGGATGAACCTCTTCAACATCGGCATCGAGGGGCAGTACACCCTGGCGGCGTACACCGCGGCGCTGGTCGCCGGCCTCGCGCTGGTGCCGGGCAAGCTGAACATCCTGCTCGCCCTGCTGGTCGCCATGGCCACCGGCGCGGCCTGGGCCGGCATCGCCGGCGTCCTGAAGGTGACCCGCGGCGTCAGCGAGGTCATCTCCACGATCATGCTCAACGCGATCGCCGGCACGATCGTGGGCTACCTGCTCTCCAACCACGGCCAGCAGTACGGCCAGGGCCGGCGCACCACGCCCATCCCCGAGTCCAGCCAGCTGGCCGGATGGACCCCGTGGGCTCCTGGCGACGGCGCGATCTGGACGCTGGCCATCCTCGCCGTCCTCGCCGGCGTGACCATGTCGGTGGTGATCAACCGGACCACGTTCGGCTTCGACCTGCGCGCGACCGGCTCCAACGAGAGCGCCGCGGTCGCCTCGGGCGTCAAGGTCAAGCGGATGGTGGTCGTCTCGATGCTCATCTCCGGCGCGATCGCCGGACTGATCTGGATGCCGGCGCTCTTCGGCGGCGCGGACTACTACGGCCCACCGTTCCAGCGACTGCTCGGCTTCACCGGCATCGCGGTCGCGCTGCTCGGCCGCAACCGGCCGCTGGGCATCTTCTTCGGCGCGGTGCTCTTCGCCTGGCTCTCCGAGCAGGCCAACCCGCTCGGCCTGATCGCCGACATCTCGCCGTCGGTCGTGCAGATCACCCAGGGCGTGGTCGTCCTCGCGGTGGTCATCGCCTACGAGGTGGTACGCCGCTGGCGCCAGGCCCATGAGCAGCGCGAGCTGAAGGCGCAGCTGGAGGCCCAGGCGCCCGGCGACGACACCGAGGCGGTGAGCGCATGAGCGCGACGCTCGCACCGCCACAGGCTCCCGCCCCCCGGGCTCCCCGGAGCAGTGCGCTGAGCCGCACCCAGATCTACCTGGTGATCAGCCTGATGGCGCTCACCTCGGTCGCCACGGTCCGCGTGGTGACCGGCGCTCACGAGATCGACTCCACCGGCAGCCTGCGGGCGGCGATCGTGGCGACCTGCCCGATCCTGCTGGCCGCGCTCGGCGGTCTGTGGAGCGAGCGCAGCGGCGTGGTCAACATCGGCCTCGAGGGCCAGATGCTGCTGGGCACGTGGGGCGGCGCATTCTTCACCTACTACTTCAACCCCTGGATCGGCCTGCTCGGCGCCATCGCGTTCGGCGTCCTGGGCGGCGCCATCCACGCGCTGGCGACGGTGACCTTCGGCGTCGACCACATCGTCTCCGGTGTCGCGCTGAACACCATCGCCCTGGGCCTGACCACGTTCCTCGCCGAGGCGTTCTTCTCCGACCTGGACTCCGAGTTCGGCCACGGCGGCGCGCAGCAGCTGACGGGTCTGGCCAAGCCACCGGTGATCACCGTGCCGTGGGTCTCGGACGTGGCGACGGACCTGGCCCAGCGGCACTGGTTCCTGATCTCCGACGTGGCGGCGCTGATCGCCGCGGTGACCACCAACATCTCGGTGGTGACCATCGGCGTCTTCCTGCTGCTGATCGCGACCGGCTGGATCCTGTGGCGCACGACCTTCGGCCTGCGACTGCGCTCCTGCGGTGAGAACCCGCAGGCCGCGGAGACGCTCGGCGTGAACGTCATCCTGCACAAGTGGGCGGCCGTCCTGGTCTCCGGCGGACTGGCCGGGCTCGGCGGCGGCTACCTGGCGCTGGTCTCCTCGCCGGGCTTCCACACCAACCAGACCAACGGCCGCGGCTACATCGGTCTGGCGGCGATGATCTTCGGCAACTGGCGTCCCGGCGGCATCCTGCTGGGCTCGGGCATGTTCGGCTACACCGACAGCCTCCGGCTGCGCGATCCGGCGACCATCCACGCCCTGCTGCTGCTCGTCGGCTTCTGGCTGCTGGTCTTCGCCGCCTGGCGCTTCTACAAGGGCATGCGGACCAGCGCGATCGTGCTGGCCGGGTTCGCCGCGGTCTTCCTGCTGTGGTTCGCGCTCACCGACGAGGTGCCGCGCGACTTCACCAGCATGACGCCGTACGTCGCCACGCTGCTGGTCCTGGCCTTCGCCTCGCAACGGCTCCGAATGCCCAAGGCCGACGGCCAGATCTATCGAAAGGGGAGCGTTGGCTAGCGACGTCTCGGACGCGACCGCCGGCTTCGACTGGTCGGCGCTGCGCGCCGCGGCCACCGACGCGATGCGGCACGCCTACGCGCCGTACTCGCGCTTCTCCGTGGGCGCCGCCGCGCTGGTCGACGACGGCCGCACGGTCACCGGCTGCAATGTGGAGAACGCCTCCTACGGCGTCGGCCTGTGCGCGGAGTGCGGGCTGGTCTCCCAGCTGCAGCTCACCGGCGGAGGCCGGCTGACCCACTTCGTCTGCGTCGACGGCGCCGGCGAGGTGCTGATGCCGTGCGGCCGGTGCCGGCAGCTGCTCTGGGAGTTCGGCGGGCCGGACCTCATCCTGCTGACCGTCTCCGGCGTACGACGGATGGAGGAGGTGCTCCCCGATGCCTTCGGTCCCGACAACCTCGCTTGACCTCACCTCGGCCGAGGTCATCGCCGACCCGTACCCGTTCTTCGCCGAGGAGCGGACCCGGCTGAGCCCCACCGGCGGTCTCGGCTGGAGCGAGCGCTCGGGGATGTACCTCGCGTTCTCGCACGCCGCGGTCAGCTCGATCCAGCGGGACCGGCGGCTGGGGCGGGTGTGGCGGGACAAGGAACCGGTCGACTACCTCGAGCCGTTCAACCTGCTGCACCGCAACCAGATGATGGAGAACGAGCCGCCCGCGCACACCCGCCTGCGCCGGCCGGTGGCCCAGGCGTTCAACCGCGGTCACATCGAGCGGCTCCGGCCGCGGGTGCGCGAGCTGGCCGCCCAGCTGCTCGACGAGGCCGACCCCGCGGGCTTCGACGTCATCGGCCAGTACGCCGAGCCGCTGCCGGTGCTGGTGATCGCCGAGCTGCTCGGCGTGCCCGCGTCGTACGCCCCGTCGTTGCGGGACTGGTCGCAGGCGATCGTGCGGATGTACGAGGTGCCGCCGGGTCCCGGGGTCGTCGACGCCGCCGTGGCCGCCGCGACCGACTTCGCCGCGCTCGTCCGCGAGCTGATCGCCGAGCGGCGGGCGAGCCCGCGCGACGACCTGATCAGCGACCTGGTGGCCATGGAGTCGCCGTCCGGCGGCGAGTCCGGGCTGACCGAGGACGAGCTGGTGGCCGCGGTCGTCCTGCTGCTGAACGCCGGGCACGAGGCGTCGGTCAACGCGTTCGGCAACGGCCTGACCGCGATGCTCCGCCGCGACCTGCGTCCCGGCGACGACGTCGAGCTGACCGTGGAGGAGATGCTGCGCTTCGACGCGGCCGGGCAGCTCTTCGAGCGCACGGCGCTGGAGCCGGTGCAAATCGGCGACGTGGTGATCGAGGAGGGCCAGAAGGTCGCGGTGCTGCTGGGCTCGGCCAACCGGGATCCCGAGGTCTTCGAGGAGCCCGACGAGCTCTGGGTCGACCGCACGCCCAACAACCACGTGGCCTTCGGCGTCGGCGTGCACTTCTGCATCGGCGCCCCGCTCGCGCGGATGGAGCTCGTCGAGTCCGTCACCGCGCTCTTCGACCGATTCCCCCGGCTCGCCCTCGCGGACGAGCCGGTCAGCCGCGGCACGTTCGTGCTGCGCGGCTACGAGCGGGTACGGGTCTCCGGGGACCCGGCCTGAGAGGAGCTCACATGACCGAGGCACATGACGCCGTCGAGGTGATCGTCGCCAAGCGCGACGGGCGGGTGCTGAGCGAGAGCCAGATCGACTGGGTCGTCGACGCCTACACCCGCGGCGTGGTCGCCGACGAGCAGATGTCGGCGCTGCTGATGGCGATCCTGCTCAACGGCATGGACCGCGCCGAGATCGCGCGCTGGACCGCGGCGATGATCGCCTCGGGGGAGCGGATGGACTTCTCCGGGCTCTCCCGGCCGACGGCCGACAAGCACTCCACCGGCGGCGTGGGCGACAAGATCACCCTCCCGCTCGCGCCCCTGGTGGCCGCGTGCGGTGTCGCCGTGCCGCAGCTCTCCGGGCGCGGCCTGGGCCACACCGGCGGCACCCTGGACAAGCTGGAGGCGATCCCGGGCTGGCGGGCGGCGCTGTCCAACGAGGAGATGCTGGCCCAGCTGGAGTCGATCGGCGCGGTGGTCTGCGCGGCCGGGGCCGGCCTGGCCCCCGCGGACAAGAAGCTCTACGCGCTGCGCGATGTCACCGGCACCGTCGAGGCGATCCCGCTGATCGCCAGCTCGATCATGAGCAAGAAGATCGCCGAGGGCACCGGATCGCTGGTCCTCGACGTCAAGGTCGGCACCGGCGCCTTCATGAAGGACCTGGACCGCGCCCGGGAGCTGGCCGAGACGATGGTCGCGCTGGGCACCGACGCGGGCGTGCGGACCGTCGCGCTGCTCACCGACATGTCCACGCCGCTGGGGCTCACCGCCGGCAACGCGCTGGAGGTGCGGGAGTCCGTCGAGGTGCTGGCCGGTGGCGGACCGGCCGACGTGGTCGAGCTGACCCTGGCGCTGGCCCGGGAGATGCTCGCCGGGGCCGGTCGCGAGGACGTGGACCCGGCCGACGCGCTCGCCTCCGGCGCGGCGATGGACACCTGGCGGGCGATGATCGCCGCTCAGGGCGGCGACCCGTCGGCGCCGCTCCCGGTGGCGCGCGAGCAGCACGTCGTCGCCGCGCCCGCCTCCGGCACGCTGACCCGCCTGGACGCGATGGCGGTCGGCATGGCCGCCTGGCGACTGGGCGCCGGCCGGGCCTCGCTCGGCGACGCCGTGCAGGCCGGAGCCGGCGTGGAGTGGCATGCCCGGCCGGGAGACCAGGTGAGCGAGGGCGAGCCGCTGCTCACCCTGCACACCGACGAGCCGGAGCGCTTCGAGCGGGCGCTCGCCGCGCTGGAGGGCGGCTATGACGTCGCGTCCGGCGGCTCGGCGTACCAGGCGACGCCGTTGATCCACGACCGCGTCGGCTGAGCCGGTGCGATCGGCGGAGGTCGTTCGGCCCTTGGCAAAGGGGCCGCCGGCCGGTCAGGGTGGTCCCATGGACGCACCTGTGATCGTCGCCTACGACGGCTCCGACGAATCCGATCTCGCCGTGGCCTGGGCCGGCCGGTACGCCGCCCGCGCCGGACTCCCCGTGCGCGCGGTGGTGGTCGTGCCGCCGGACGACTGGACCGCGGGGGTCGGCCTGGACTGGGGCGAGGGCTACACCGAGCGGCTGGTCGAGCAGGCCGCGACCGGGCTGCGCGAGGCGGGCGTGGACGAGCCGGTCGCCGAGAGCGTCAACGGCCCGGTCGTCTCCACGCTGCTGGAGATGGACGCCGGCCTGCTCGTGGTCGGCAGCCTCGGGCACGGCCGCGTGGCCGGCGCCTTCCTGGGATCGGTCAGCCAGGCGCTCGCGCGCCGGGCGACCTGCCCGGTCGTCGTGGTGCGCGCGCCCGCCGACGAGACGGCCACGCGCATCGTCGTCGGCGTGGACGGCTCCGAGCACAGCGAGCGCGCCCTGGGCTTCGCGATGGACGTCGCCGAGGCGCTCGGCGTGCCGGTCGCGGTGCGGCACGGCTGGAAGCTCACCAACGTCCCGCTCGACCGGCACGGGGAGATGCCGCCGGCGCTGGGTGCCCGGATCGAGGAGGAGCAGCGGATCCCGGTCGAGATGGTCGAGCGTGCCAAGGCCGCCCATCCGGGCGTCGAGGTCGAGGTCGACAGCGTGCCGATCGCGCCCGCCCACCTGCTCTCCGACGCCTCGCTCACCGCGGCGCTGGTCGTCGTCGGCTCGCGCGGCCGGGGCGCGGTCGAGGGGATGCTGCTCGGCTCGGTCGGCCAGGACGTGCTGCACCGGGCCCAGTGCCCGGTGGCCGTGATCCGCTAGCCGATCCGGCTCAGGGCAGCAGCAGGACGACCGTCTCGGCGATGCAGGCGGGCTTGTCCACGCCCTCGATCTCGATGACGTGACGCAGGGTGACCTGGGTGCCGGCCGCCACGCCGGCGACCTCGGCGAGCGAGATCGTCGAGCGGATCCGGGAGCCGACCAGCACCGGGTGCGGGAAGCGGACCTTGTTCACGCCGTAGTTCAGCTTCGCGCCGGGCGTCTCCAGCGAGAACACCCGCATGCCCAGCCAGGGCACCATCGACAGGGTCAGGTAGCCGTGGGCGATCGTGCCGCCGAACGGACCGTCCTTGGCGCGCTCCACGTCCACGTGGATCCACTGGTGGTCGCCCGTGGCGTCGGCGAACTGGTCGACCCGCTCCTGGGTGATCTCGACCCACTCGCTGGTGCCGAGCTCCTCGCCGGCGGCGGCCTCGACGTCCTCGAACGTGGTGAAGACGCGCATTGCTGGTGCTCCTGCCGGGGGACTCGGTGATGCTTGGATGGGATGCATGGCCGAACCTACCCGTGAGCTGATCCGCCGGGCGCCGAAGGTCCTGCTCCACGACCACCTCGACGGCGGCCTGCGGCCCGCGACGATCGTCGAGCTGGCCGCCGAGATCGGCCACGAGCTGCCCACGCCCGACGCCGAGTCGCTGGGGCGGTGGTTCGTCGAGGCGGCCGACTCGGGGTCGCTGGAGCGCTACCTGGAGACCTTCGACCACACCGTGGCGGTGATGCAGACCGCCGGAGCGCTGAGCCGGGTCGCGCGCGAGTGCGTGGAGGATCTCGCCGACGACGGCGTGGTGTACGCCGAGGTGCGCTACGCCCCCGAGCAGCACCTGGAGGGCGGGCTGTCCCTCGAGGAGGTGGTCGCGGCCGTCCAGCGCGGGTTGAACGAGGGCCAGGCCGCGACCGGGATCGTCGTGCGCCAGCTGCTCACCGCGATGCGCCACCAGGCCAACTCCCGCGAGATCGCCGAGCTGGTCGTCGCCCACCGTGACGGCGGCGTGGTCGGCTTCGACATCGCGGGCGCGGAGGCGGGCTACCCGCCGACCCGGCACCTGCACGCCTTCGAGTACCTCCAGCGGGAGAACGCGCACTTCACCATCCATGCCGGCGAGGCGTTCGGGCTGCCCTCGATCTGGGAGGCGATCCAGTGGTGCGGTGCGGACCGGCTGGGCCACGGCGTGCGCATCGTCGACGACATCACCATGGTCGACGGGACGCCGCGGCTGGGCCGCCTGGCGGCGTACGTCCGGGACAAGCGGATCCCGCTGGAGCTCTGCCCGCACTCCAACGTGCAGACCGGCGCGGCGGCCTCGATCGCCGACCACCCGATCGGCCTGCTGTCCGACCTGCGCTTCCGGGTGACGGTCAACACCGACAACCGGCTGATGAGCGGCACCTCGATGACCCACGAAATGGCCGCGCTGGTCGAGGCCTTCGGCTGGGGACTGTCCGACCTGCGCTGGGTGACGATCAACGCGATGAAGTCGGCGTTCCTGCACTTCGACGAGCGGCTGCGGATCATCGACCAGGTGATCAAGCCCGGCTATGCCGCGCTCATGAACGAGCCGGTCGCGTGAGCGACCCTCAGCGCACGCCCCAGGAGTAGGTCTGCTTGCGGAGCTTGAGGTAGACGAAGGTCTCGGTGCCGCGTACGCCGGGGATCGTCCGGATGCGCGTGGAGAGGACCTCGAGCAGGTGCTCGTCGCTCTCGCAGACCGCCTCGACGAGGATGTCGAAGCCGCCCGCGGTGATCACCACGTAGTCGATCTCGTCCATCGCCGCGAGCGCGTCGGCCACCGGCTCCAGCTCGCCGTCCACGGAGAGGCCGATCATCGCCTGCCGGGCGAAGCCGAGCTCCAGGGGATCGGTGACCGCGACGATCTGCATCGCGCCGCTGTCGGTGAGGCGCTGGACCCGCTGGCGCACGGCAGCCTCGGAGAGCCCGACCGCCTTGCCGATCGCGGCGTACGCCCGGCGTCCGTCCTGCTGGAGCTGCTCGATGATCGCCTTGGAGACGTCGTCGAGCTGAGGCCGGGCCTGTCCCCGGTGCGGTTTGGCAGCCATGGAGCACATGGTCGCGGTCGGCGTCACCTTTGCGCAAGTTGTCCGCTGCCTGCGGTTTCCGTTGTTCAGTCAGGTTTCTGCTTCGGAATCTCTTGTCGTAGCCGGGTGGTCGTGTCAGGATTCGACGCAGGAACGGCGAGGAGATAACGGTGACGTCACGGAATACCGCAGGTCATCAGCTCATCGGGGGTTCTCGGGTCGTCGGATCCGGGGGGGAAGGCCCGGTGGTCGATCCGGCCACCGGGCACACCGTCGTCCAGGCCGACCTGGCGGGTCCGGCGGAGGTCGAGGCGGCGGTCGCCGCCGCGCGTGAGGCCTTCGCCGAGTGGTCACGGAGCACGCCCGGGGACCGTGCTGCCGTGCTGGCCCGCTGGGCGGGTCTGGTGGACGCCGCGGGAGACGAGTACGTCCGCGTCGAGTCCTCCCAGACCGGCAAGCCGGTCCGCCTGGCCGCCGAGTTCGACGTGCCGGGCACGGTCGACAACACCGCGTTCTTCGGCGGGGCCGCCCGGCACCTGCCCGGCCTGGCGAGCGGGGAGTACTCCGGGGACCACACCTCGACCATCCGGCGCGAGCCGATCGGCGTCGTCGCGGCGATCGCGCCCTGGAACTACCCGCTGCAGATGGCCGCGTGGAAGCTGCTCCCGGCGGTCGCCGCGGGCAACACCGTCGTCATCAAGCCCTCGGAGCTCACGCCGCTGACCACGCTGATGTACGCCGAGGCGGCGCAGGAGGCGGGGATGCCGCCGGGCGTGATCAACGTGCTCAACGGCACCGGGGCCGGCATCGGCGCCGAGCTGGTCACCCACGAGTCGGTCTCGATGGTCAGCTTCACCGGGTCGACCGCGGTCGGCCGGCAGGTGGCCGGGCTCGCCGCGGGCGCCGCCAAGCGGGTCCACCTCGAGCTCGGCGGCAAGGCGCCCTTCGTGGTCCACGAGGACGCCGACCTGGCCGCCGCGATCCAGGGCGCCGTCGCCGGGTCGCTGATCAACACCGGCCAGGACTGCACCGCCGCCACCCGCGCGATCGTGCACCGGTCGGTGTACGACGAGTTCTGCGCCGGCGTGGCCGACGTGATGGCCGGCGTGGTGCTCGGCTCACCCGGCGACGAGGCGACCGACCTGGGCCCGCTGGTCTCGGCGATCCAGCGCGACCGCGTCGCCGCGCACGTGGACGGCGCCGTCGCCGAGGGCGCCAAGGTCTTCTGCGGAGCGCAGGCGCCCGGCGGCGCTCTGGCCGCGGGCGCCTACTACGAGCCGACCCTGCTGGGCGTGGACACCTCGGCGGCGATCTGGCGTGCGGAGGTCTTCGGGCCGGTGTTGGTGGCCGTCCCGTTCGACACCGACGACGAGGCGATCGCGCTGGCCAACGACACGCCGTACGGCCTGGCGGCCTCGGTCTGGACCCGCGACGTCCACCGCGCCAACCGGGCGACCCGGGAGATCGCCGCGGGCTGCGTGTGGGTCAACGACCACATCCCGATCATCTCCGAGATGCCGCACGGCGGGTACAAGCAGTCCGGCTTCGGCAAGGACATGAGCGCGTACGCCTTCGAGGAGTACACCCAGATCAAGCACGTGATGCACGACATCACCGCCGAGGCGGTCAAGCCCTGGCACCGCACCGTGTTCCGCAACCACCGAGGAGTCTCCGGATGAGCCCGGTCAGTCGCAGGACCCTGCTCCGTGGCGCGGGGGCCACGGCCTTCGGCGTCGGCAGCCTGGCGGTGCTGCCGCTCTTCGGCACCGAGGGGGTCGAGCAGGACCCGCTGAAGTGCCGGGCCACCGACCTGTCCGGGAGCCAGAAGCGGCTGATCGTCTCGAACTGGCCCTCCTACATCGACCCCGCCGAGGACGGCGAGGAGTCGACGATCCAGACCTTCGAGAAGCGCACCGGCATCGACGTCACCTACACCGACGACATCAACGACAACGCCGAGTTCTTCGCCAAGGTCCGCAACCAGCTGGGCGCCTGCGAGCCGATCGGCCGCGACATCATCATCATGACCGACTGGATGGCCGGACGGATGATCAGCCTGGGCTGGATGCAGCCGCTGGACGCCGCCAACCTGCCGACGTTCCACAAGAACCTCATCGACCCGCTGCGCAACCGGCAGTGGGACCCCGAGCGCGCCTACTCCGCGCCCTGGCAGAGCGGCCTGACCGGTATCGCCTACAACGCCAAGGCGGTCAAGGAGGTGCGCAGCTTCGAGGAGCTGCTCACCCGGCCCGATCTCAAGGGCCGGATCACCCTGCTCTCGGAGATGCGCGACACGATGGCGTTCATGCTCCGGGTGGTCGGCGCCGACCCGGACCAGTTCACCGAGGACGAGTGGAACGCCGCGATCGAGCGGCTGCGCAAGGCGGTCAAGGCCGGCCAGATCCGCGGGTTCACCGGCAACGAGTACATCCAGGATCTGGCGGCGGGCAACATCGTGGCCTGCGAGGCGTGGTCCGGCGACGTGATCCAGGCGCAGTTCGACAACCCGGACATCAAGTTCGTCACGCCGGAAGAGGGCCTGTCGCTGTGGAGCGACAACATGATGGTGCCCAACATGGCGACCCATCAGGCGAACGCGGAGAAGTGGATCGACTTCTACTACGAGCCGGAGATCGCCGCCCGCCTGGCCGCCTGGGTGAACTACATCTGCCCGGTCAAGGGGGCCAAGGAGGAGATGGAGAAGATCGATCCCTCCCTGGTGGACAACAAGCTGATCTTCCCCGACGACGAGATGCTCGCGAACACGTTCGACTTCATGCTGCTCGACGACCGTCAGACGGTCCAATTCGAAGGAGACTGGTCCGATGTCACAGGTGGATGACACCACTGCGCGCCCGGCCACTGGACCGGACGCTGGGGCGGACGGCTTCAGCGGTCTGCGGCTCAGGTCGCTGACCAAGGAGTTCAGCACCTTCACCGCCGTACGCTCCCTCGACCTCGACGTGCCGGTCGGGTCGTTCTTCGCCCTGCTCGGCCCCTCGGGCTGCGGCAAGACGACGACGCTGCGGATGGTGGCCGGGCTGGAGACGCCGACGTCGGGGTCGATCACGCTGGCGGGGCGCGACATCACCTACGACAAGCCGTACCGCCGGCCGGTCAACACTGTCTTCCAGAACTACGCGCTCTTCCCGCACCTGGACATCTTCGAGAACGTCGCCTTCGGGCTGCGCCGCAAGGGCGGCAAGAACGGCGTGGAGAAGCAGGTCAACGAGATGCTCGACCTGGTCGAGCTGACCACCCAGGCGCGCAAGAAGCCGGCCCAGCTCTCCGGCGGCCAGCAGCAGCGGGTCGCGCTGGCCCGGGCGCTGATCAACAGCCCCGAGGTGCTGCTGCTCGACGAGCCGCTGGGCGCCCTCGACCTCAAGCTGCGCCGCTCCATGCAGATCGAGATCAAGCGGATCCAGACCGAGGTCGGCCTGACCTTCATCCACGTCACCCACGACCAGGAGGAGGCCATGACGATGGCCGACACGGTCGCGGTGATGAACGGCGGCGTCATCGAGCAGATGGGCGCTCCGGCCGAGCTCTACGAGAACCCGCGCACGACCTTCGTGGCGAACTTCCTCGGCCAGTCCAACCTCATCGACGGCACCGTCCAGGGCCGCGACGGCGACTGGGTCAAGGTCGACATGCACGGCACGATCGTGTCGATCCCGGCCGCCCGCGCCCACGCCGAGGGCTCGCGCGGGTGGATCGGCATCCGCCCCGAGAAGGTCCTGATCGCGGGTGTGGGGGAGGAGATCGACGCCCCGGGCAACCACTTCGAGGGCGGCGTCGTCACCGACGTCAGCTTCGTCGGCGTGAGCACCCAGTATCTCGTCCGGATGCCGTGGGGCCAGGAGCTCCAGGTCTTCGAGCAGAACACCGGCCGCCGCCGGCTCTTCTCGCCGGGGGAGACGGTCGACCTGTCCTGGCGCCCGGAGTACGCCTTCCTCCTGGACCACAGCCAGGACGCGACGGCCGGCGTCCAGCGAGAGGATGAGCTGTGAGCGTCGCCCTCGGCGGTGCCGCCGTCACCGCGGGCGACGGATCGGGCGGCGGCGGCGACCAGGCGCGGGTGATCGGGCGCCGTCGCTACACCGGCTACCTGCTGCTGCTCCCGCTCGCGATCTGGCTCGGGCTCTTCTTCGTCATCCCCTTCTACTCCCTGGTCGCCACCAGCCTCTACAACCCCGAGGGCTCGGTCCTGCGCGGCTACGACATGGACTGGTCGTTCGGCAACTACGTCGACGCGCTGAAGGACTACTGGCAGCCGCTGGTGCGGGCGCTGGTGTACGGCGGCATCGCCACCCTGATCTGCCTGGTGCTGGGCTTCCTGCTCGCCTACGCGATCGCCTTCAAGGCCGGCAAGTGGAAGAACCTCATGCTGGTGCTGGTGATCGCGCCGTTCTTCACCAGCTTCCTGGTCCGCACGCTGTCGTGGAAGCTGATCCTGGCCGACGACGGCTTCATCGTGAACACCTTGCAGTTCCTGCACATCCTCGGCAGCGACGGCCGGCTGCTCGCCACGCCGGTCGCGGTCGTCGCGGGCCTGACGTACAACTTCCTGCCCTTCATGGTGCTGCCGCTCTTCGCCAGCATCGACAAGATCGACTTCCGGCTGATCGAGGCCGCCGGTGACCTCTACGCCTCGCCGTGGGTCGGCTTCTGGAAGGTGACCTGGCCGCTGGCCCTGCCAGGCGTCGTCTCCGGCACGCTGCTGACCTTCATCCCGGCGGCCGGCGACTACATCAACGCCGAGCTGCTGGGCAGTCCGAACACCCGGATGATCGGCAACATCATCCAGAACCTCTTCACCGACGCCAACGACTTCCCGGCCGCGGGCGCGCTTTCGGTGATGCTGATGGCGCTGATCGTGGGCATGGTCCTGGTCTATGTGCGCCGCGTGGGGACGGAGGACCTGCTGTGAGCCCCCTGCAGCGCCTCGGCCGGTGGATCGGCGACCACTTCATCCTGGCCGGCGGCATCCTGGTGCTGATCTACATGTTCGTGCCGATCGCGATCGTCGTGCTGATGAGCTTCAACAAGCCGTCGAGCCGGCTGATCTACCGCTTCGACTCGTTCACGCTGGACAACTGGCTGCACCCGTGCCGGCCCGACGGGATGTGCGAGTCGCTCTCGCGCAGCATCCAGATCGGCCTGCTGGCGACGGTGGTCTCGACGATCATCGGCACCTTCGCGGCGTTCGCCCTGGTGCGGCACCGCTTCGCCGGCCGCTCGGTGGCCAATCTGGTGATCTTCCTGCCGATGGCCTCGCCTGAGATCGTCATGGGCTCCTCGCTGCTGGCGCTCTTCGTGGCCGCCGGCTTCGGCGGTCAGCTCGGCTTCTGGACCATCCTGATCGCCCACATCATGTTCTGCCTGTCCTTCGTGGTGGTCACCGTGCGAGCGCGCCTGGCCGGCCTCGACGACAACCTCGAGCAGGCGGCGATGGACCTCTACGCCACCGAGTCGCAGACGTTCTGGCGGGTGACCTTCCCGTTGGTCTTCCCGGGCATCCTGGGCGCGGCGCTGCTGGCCTTCTCGCTCTCCTTCGACGACTTCATCATCACCAACCTCAACGCCGGCACCACGACGACCTTCCCGATGTTCGTCTGGGGCGCCGCGCAACGAGGCGTGCCGATGCAGGTCAACGTGGTCGGCACGGTGATGTTCCTGATCGCCATCGTGATCGTCTTCGGCGGGGAGATGCGCAACCGGCGGCAGGCCAAGGCGCTCGCGTCCTGACCGGCCCGGGCTCCGCTAGGGCCGCAGGCTGGCGAGCAGGGTCTCGACGGCTGCGAGCACCTGCTCCGGCGGCACGGCGTCGGGGTCGGTGAGCAGCAGCCTGCCGAAGTACTCCAGCAGGGCCAGCGCCATGTGCGCGGCGACCCGGGGGTCGACCATCGGCCCGCCGCGCAGGGGGAGCCCGATCCGGAGCAGATCGGTCAGCTGGTCGAGGAACTCGGCCCGGTCCCGGGCGATCCGCTCGGCGACCTCGGCGGGGACGTTGCTCGGCGCCAGCAGGATCGGCCGCCAGTGGGAGGGCTCCGCGTGGACGCGGGCCAGGAGCCGCCGGGCGGCCTCGACCAGGAACGCGTCGGGGTCGGTGAGCTGGTCCAGCGGCGGCACGGCGGCGGCGAGGTCGTCCAGGGCCCGTCGCTGGCTGCGGTCCAGGAGCGCGCCGAGCAGATCGCCCAGGCCGTCGTACACGCCGTAGAGCACCGGCCGGGTGACGCCGGCCTCGCGGCAGATCGCCTCGACCGTCAGCGCGTCGTACCCCTCGCGGACGAGCAGCGCCAAGGCGGCGTCCATCAGCTGCTCGCGGCGTACGTCGGCGGGCACGCGCGCGGCGTACGGCCTGCGCCGGCGGACCTCCGGGGTGCTCACGGGCCTCACCCTAATCAGCCGAGAGCCCCCGGCGCGTGGGTCTTCCCAAATATTGACTCATGTGTAGTAATAGGGGCATGGGTCTTCTCTCTCGACGCTCCCGGCAGGTGACTCCTCACGAGGACTACGGCTTCTTCGGCCCCGGCTCGGTGACCTGGAAGGTCTGGTCCTACCCGACCTCGCTGACGATCGGCTTCCAGCGGGCCGTGGTGATCGAGGAGCTCGATCCGCATCTGGTCGCCGCGGTCGACAGGACCGGCGGGATCTACACCCGTCCGCGGACCCGCTACGACCGGACCCTGCGCTACTTCGCGATGGTCGCCTTCGCCGACAGCCGCTCGACCTCGCAGGCGGCCGACGTGCTGGTCAAGGTGCACTCCAAGGCCGTGGGCACCGACCCCGTGACCGGCACGCGGTACGACGCCAACGACCCGGACTCCCAGCTGTGGATCCAGCTCACCGGCTGGCACTCGATCCTCAAGGCCTACGAGATGTTCGGGCCGGGCAAGCTCTCCGAGGAGGAGGAGCGGCGCTACTGGGCCGAGTGCGCCGTGGCGGCGGAGCTGCAGACCTGCGCGCCCGAGGACATCCCGCGATCGCGGGAGGAGCTGCGGGCCTACTACGAGCGGATGCGCCCGCAGCTGATCGGCTCCGACCTGGCCCACAAGGCGATGAGCCACCTGCTCGACGCCTCGGTGATGCTGCCGCCGATGCCGCGCCTGCTGCGGCCGGGCGCATGGGTGGTCAGCCGGGTGCTCCGCGCCGGGACGATCGCGACGATGCCGCACTGGATGCGCGAGATGGGCGGGCTCAGGCAGTCGCGGCTCGTCGACCTGGCCGTCGTGCCGGTGTTGCGCGTCGCGTTCTGGGCGGCCCAGCTCAACACCGCCGTCGAGCTGGCCGTGCTCGGGCTGCTCTCGCCGGCCACCGTGCCCGTGGTCGAGCCGGTCCTGCGCCAGGTGCCGCCCACTCGCCCCGAGGTGCTGACGCCCGCCGAGGCGCGCGAGCGCTACGGCTACGACCGGCCGCGCGAGGCCCACCTCGAGCTGCGCCGCCGCCAGGCCGAGCGGGTCTTCACCGAGCAGGCGGCGCCCAGCGAGGAGGGCATCGTGGAGTCCGAGCCGATCCTGGGCAGCGTCGGCTGACCTCGGTCAGGCCGGGCCGTCCGCGGCGGCGTACCAGCGGCCGGAGTGACGCCGCACGGTGATGGGGTGGGCGAAGGTCTCGGTCACCAGCTCGCCGGTAAGGACGCTCTCGACCGGTCCGGCGGCCACCAGGCGGCCGCCGCGGATGAGGGCCGCGTGCGTCGTGGAGGGCGGTAGCTCCTCGAAGTGATGGGTGACCATCACGGTCGTGACGCCGGGGACGGCCTCGGGCAGCCCGGCGATCGTGCGGATCATCTGCTCGCGGGCGGCCACGTCGAGCCCGGTGCTCGGCTCGTCGAGCAGCATCAGCGGAGGGGCCGCCATCGACGCGCGGGCGATCATCGTCCGGCCGCGCTCGCCCTGCGACATCGTGTCCCAGTGCAGGGCCTCGGGGTCCTCGATGCCCACCGACTTCAGCAGCAGGCTCGCCCGGTCGGCCTCCTCGGCCTCGGGCTCCCAGCGCGGCACGATCTCGATCGTGCCGGTGATGCCGGTGAGCGCCACCTCGTAGGCGGAGAGGTTCGAGCGCAGTGGGTGCCGGGGGTTCACGAAGCCGATCGAGCGACGCAGCTCGCGCAGGTCGACCTCGCCCATGCGGTGGCCCAGGATGCGCGCCCAGCCCCGGCTCGGGAAGGTCACCGCGCCGCAGATGTTGAGCAGCGTGCTCTTCCCGGCTCCGTTGGGTCCCAAGAGCGCCCACTGCTCGCCGCGGCCGATCTCCAGGTCGATCCCGGACAGGATCTCCCGTCCCTCGCGGACGAAGGTGACGTCGGCGAGCTGGACGGCGGTCTCGGCAGGCTCCACCCGCCGAGTCTCGCAGAGTCGGCGCGGTGCGAGGCTCAGAGCAGGCTCTCGGCCTCGGTGAGCACGGAGCGGAGGATGCCCTCGATCTCGTCGAAGTGCTGCTGGTCGCAGATCAGCGGCGGGGCGAGCTGGATGACCGGGTCGCCGCGGTCGTCGGCGCGGCAGTAGAGACCGGCCTCGAAGAGCGCCTTGGAGAGGAAGCCCCGCAGCAGTCGCTCGGACTCGTCCTCGTCGAAGGTCTCCCGGGTGGCCTTGTCCTTGACCAGCTCGATCCCGTAGAAGTACCCGTCGCCGCGGACATCGCCCACCAGGGCGAGATCGCGGAGCCGCTCCAGGGAGGCGCGGAAGTCGCCCTCGGTGGCCAGCACGTGCTCGTTGAGCTGCTCGCGCTCGAAGATGTCCAGGTTGGCCATCGCGACGGCCGTGGAGACCGGGTGGCCGCCGAAGGTGTAGCCGTGCATGAAGCTCTCGTGGCCCTTGCCGAACGGCTCGAAGAGCCGGTCGGTGGCGATCATCGCGCCGAGCGGGGAGTAGCCCGAGGTCAGTCCCTTGGCGCAGGTGATGATGTCGGGCTGGTAGCCGTAGCGGTCGGCGGCGAACATGTGGCCGAGCCGGCCGAAGGCGCAGATGACCTCGTCGGAGACCAGCAGCACGTCGTACTCGTCGCAGATCTCCCGGACGCGCTGGAAGTAGCCCTCCGGGGGAGGGAAGCAGCCGCCGGAGTTCTGCACCGGCTCCAGGAAGACCGCCGCGACGGTGTCGGGGCCCTCGAACTCGATGGCCTCGGCGATGCGGTCGGCGGCCCACAGGCCGAAGGCCCGCTCGTCCTCCGGGGTGCCGCCCAGGAACTGCTCGGGCGCCCGGTAGAGGTTGGTGTTGGGCACCCGGAAGGTCGAGGGCACCAGCGGCTCGAAGGGCGCCTTCATGCCGGGGATGCCGGTGATCGACAGCGCACCTTGCGGTGTGCCGTGGTAGGCGATCGACCGGCTGATCACCTTGTGCTTGGTCGGCTTGCCGGTGAGCTTGAAGTACTGCTTGGCGAGCTTCCAGGCGCTCTCGACGGCCTCGCCGCCGCCGGTGGTGAAGAAGACCCGGTTGAGATCGCCGGGGGCGTAGCCGGCCAGGCGCGCGGCCAGCTCCATCGCGGTGGGGTGGGCGTAGGACCACAGCGGGAAGAACGCCAGCTCGGAGGCCTGCTTGGCGGCCGCCTCGGCCAGCTCCGCGCGGCCATGGCCGGCCTGGACGACGAAGAGCCCGGCGAGACCGTCGAGATAGCGGTTGCCCTCGATGTCCCAGACGTAGGCGCCGTCGCCGCGCAGGATGGTCGGGATGGATCCCTGGTCATAGCTGGAGTGCCGGGTGAAGTGCATCCAGAGGTGGTCCTTGCCGGCCTTCTGGAGAGCGGCGGCGTCGGTCTGGTCGGTCATGGTGGAGTGACACCTCGTCAGTCGTGGGGATCGCTCCCCAGTGTGCCCGTGGGTCCCGTTGTGAGCAAGTGAAATCCGCAGTCTGCGGGGGCCTGCGATCACGGATTCGCCGTACGCCGCCCGGCAGGGCTTCGGATTTCGTCGTGGCTGCTTGACGCTCCCCAGGCAGCGGGATTGACTGTCCCCACACTCGTCAGGAGGAGAGGGAACGATGTCCCAGCAGGTGCTTGCCAACCTCGTGGACGGGGCCGAGACCCCGGCGGCCGACGGCGCGACGTACGACGTGATCGACCCGGTGACCGAGGAGGCCTACGCCACCGCGCCGCGCTCCTCGGCCGAGGACGTCGACCGCGCGATGCGGGCGGCGGAGAAGGCCTTCGAGTCCTGGGGGCAGACCACCCCGTCGGAGCGGCAGCGTGCCCTGCTCAAGATCGCCGACGCGATCGAGGAGCGCGCCGAGGAGCTGGTCGCGGTGGAGAGCCGCAACACCGGCAAGCCGCTCGGGCTGACCATGGAGGAGGAGATCCCTCCGATGGTCGACCAGATCCGGTTCTTCGCCGGCGCCGCCCGGATGCTGGAGGGACGGGCCGCGGCGGAGTACATGGAGGGCTTCACCTCCTACATCCGGCGCGAGCCGATCGGCGTCTGCGCCCAGGTCACGCCGTGGAACTACCCGATGATGATGGCGGTCTGGAAGTTCGCGCCGGCCATCGCCGCCGGCAACGCCGTGGTGCTCAAGCCGAGCGACACCACGCCCGCCTCGACGGTGTGGATGGCCAAGCTGGCCGCGGAGTTCCTGCCGCCGGGCGTGCTCAACGTGGTCTGCGGCGACCGCGACACCGGCCGCGAGCTGGTCAAGCACCCGACCCCGCAGATGGTCTCGATCACCGGCTCGGTGCGTGCCGGCATGGAGGTCGCGACCGCGGCCGCCGCCGACCTGAAGAACACCCACCTCGAGCTCGGCGGCAAGGCGCCGGTCGTGGTCTTCGACGACGCCGACATCGCCGACGCCGCCGAGAACATCGCCATCGGCGGCTACTTCAACGCCGGCCAGGACTGCACGGCCGCCACTCGGGTGCTCGCGAGCCCGCGGGTGTACGACGACTTCGTGGCCGCGCTCGCCGAGCAGGCGGCCGGCACCAAGACCGGCGCCCCCGACGACGAGGACGTGCTCTTCGGCCCGGTCAACAACGCCAGCCAGCTCGAGCGGGTCAGCGGCTTCGTCGACCGGCTGCCCGACCACGCGTCCCTGGCGGCCGGCGGCTCGCGTGTCGGCGATCGCGGCTACTTCTACGCGCCGACCGTGGTGTCGGGGCTGAAGCAGGACGATGAGGCGATCCAGAACGAGATCTTCGGCCCGGTCATCACCGTGCAGCGCTTCACCGACGAGGACGAGGCGGTCCGCTGGGCCAACGGCGTGCAGTACGGCCTGGCCTCCAGCGTCTGGACCAAGGACCACGGCCGCGCCATGCGGATGAGCAAGCGGCTGGACTTCGGCTGCGTGTGGATCAACTGCCACATCCCGCTGGTCGCCGAGATGCCGCACGGCGGCTTCAAGCACTCCGGCCACGGCAAGGACCTGTCGATGTACGGGTTCGAGGACTACACCCGGATCAAGCACGTGATGAGCAACATCGGCTGAACGGCCTGAGGGGGGCGCTATGAGGATCCTGTTGGTGGGCGCCGGCGGCGTCGGCGGGGCATTCGTCTCGATCGCGCGGCGGCGCGAGTTCTTCGAGGCGTGCGTGGTCGCCGACTACGACCGGGCGCGCGCGGAGCGGGCGGTCGCCGAGGCCGCGGACCCGCGGTTCACGGCGGCGCGCGTGGACGCCTCCTCGGCCGAGTCGGTCGCGGCGCTGTGCCGTGAGCACCGGATCACGCACGTGATGAACGCCGTCGATCCCCGGTTCGTGATGCCGATCTTCGACGGCGCCTTCGAGGCGGGCGCGGACTACCTCGACATGGCGATGAGCCTGTCGCATCCCCATCCCGAGCGGCCCTACGAGACCTGCGGCGTCAAGCTCGGCGACGAGCAGTTCGCGCGGGCCGGCGACTGGGAGTCGGCCGGCCGGCTGGCGCTGTGCGGCATCGGCGTCGAGCCTGGTCTCTCCGACGTCTTCGCGAGGTACGCCGCGGACCACCTCTTCTCCCACATCGACGAGCTGGGCACCCGCGACGGCTCCAACCTGACCGTCGAGGGACCCCAAGGCGCCGTGTTCGCTCCCACATTTTCCATCTGGACGACCATCGAGGAGTGCCTGAATCCGCCGGTGATCTGGGAGCAGGGCAAGGGCTGGTTCACCACGCCGCCGTTCAGCGAGCCGGAGGTCTTCGACTTCCCCGAGGGCATCGGCCCGGTCGAGTGCGTCAACGTGGAGCACGAGGAGGTGCTGCTGATGCCCCGGTGGGTCGACGCCCAGCGGGTCACCTTCAAGTACGGCCTCGGCAACGAGTTCATCGAGGTGCTCAAGACGCTGCACAAGCTCGGCCTGGACAAGACCGAGCGCGTACGTGTCGGCGGCGTGGAGGTCTCGCCGCGCGACGTCGTGGCCGCCTGCCTGCCCGATCCGGCCGGTCTGGGCCCGCAGATGAAGGGCAAGACCTGCGCCGGGCTGTGGGTCACCGGCACCGGGCAGGACGGCCAGCCGCGCTCGACGTACCTCTACCACGTGGTGGACAACGAGTGGTCGATGGCGGAGTACGGCCACCAGTGCGTCGTCTGGCAGACCGCCGTCAACCCGGTGGTCGCCCTGGAGCTGCTGGCGAACGGCACCTGGTCCGGCGCCGGCGTGCTGGGTCCCGAGGCCTTCGACGCCGTGCCGTTCCTCGACCTGCTGACCGCCTACGGCTCACCCTGGGGACAGCAGGAGGTCACCGTCTGAGACGGGGTTGATTGGATCGATCCAAGGGAGTCGGGTTACGGTGACTCAATGCGTGCGATCCGACGCTTCACCGTCCGTCCCGTCCTCCCCGCGCCGCTGGCCGCGCTCAGCGAGCTGGTGCTCAACCTGCGCTGGTCCTGGCATCCGGAGACGCAGGACGTCTTCGCCGCCATGGACGCCGACGCGTGGGAGGAGAGCGGCCACGATCCGGTCAGGCTGCTCGGCGCGCTGAGCGCCGCGCGGCTGGAGGACCTGGCCGCCGACAAGCGCTTCCTGCGCCGGCTCGAGCTGGCCGCGGCCGACCTCGACGAGTACCTCACCGGCGACCGCTGGTACCAGCGCCGCGCCGCCGAGTCGCTGCCGCGCGCGATCGCCTACTTCTCGCCCGAGTACGGCATCACCTCGGTGCTGCCGCAGTACTCCGGCGGCCTGGGCATCCTCGCCGGCGACCACCTCAAGACCGCCAGCGACCTGGGCATCCCGCTGATCGGCGTCGGCCTGCTCTACCGCCACGGCTACTTCAAGCAGCAGCTCTCCCGCGAGGGCTGGCAGCAGGAGTCCTATCCGGTCCTCGACCCCGACGGCCTGCCCATCGTGCCGCTGCGCGAGGCCGACGGCAGCCGCACGGTCATCTCCATCGATGTCCCCGGCGACCACCCGCTGCTGGCGCAGGTCTGGGTGGCCCACGTCGGCCGGGTCCCGCTGCTGCTCCTGGACTCCGACCTCGAGGCCAACCCCGAGCCCCTGCGCGAGGTCACCGACCGGCTGTACGGCGGCTCGGAGGAGCACCGGCTGCGTCAGGAGGTGCTGCTCGGCATCGGCGGCGTCCGCGCGGTCCGCGCCTGGTGCCGCATCTCCGGCCACCCCGAGCCGGAGGTCTTCCACACCAACGAAGGGCACGCCGGCTTCCTCGGCCTGGAGCGCATCCGCGAGCTCAGCGTGGCCGAGGGCTCCCCGGGCCTGGACTTCGCGGCCGCGGTCGAGGTCACCCGGGCCGGCACGGTCTTCACGACGCACACCCCCGTCCCGGCGGGGATCGACCGGTTCCCGCGCGAGCTGGTGGAGCAGTACTTCGGGCCGCGCAGCCCCGTGCCCGGCGTACCGGTCGAGGAGATCCTCGCGCTGGGCGCCGAGGACTACGAGGGCGGCGACGCCGGGGTCTTCAACATGGCGGTGATGGGCTTCCGCCTGGCCCAGCGCGCCAACGGCGTCTCGCTGCTGCACGGGCACGTCAGCCGGGAGATGTTCAACGGGCTGTGGCCGGCGTTCGACGAGGCCGAGGTGCCGATCGGCTCGATCACCAACGGCGTGCACGCCCCGACCTGGGTGGCGCGCGAGGTCTTCGAGCTGGCCTCGCAGCACGGCGCCGACACCGAGTCCGACGACGTCTGGGAGGCCGTGGAGAAGGTCCCGGCCGAGCAGCTGTGGTCGGTCAAGCGGGCGCTGCGGCTCCGGCTGATCCAGGACGCGCGGGCCCGCCTGCGCAAGTCGTGGGGCGTGCGCGGCGCGGCTCCGGCCGAGCTCGGCTGGATCGACTCCGTGCTCGACCCGGACGTGCTCACCATCGGGTTCGCGCGCCGCGTCCCGTCGTACAAGCGGCTCACGCTGATGCTGCGCGACCCCGACCGTCTCCGCTCGCTGCTGCTCCACCCCGAGCGGCCGGTCCAGCTGGTCATCGCCGGCAAGGCGCACCCCGCCGACGAGGGCGGCAAGCGGCTGATCCAGGAGGTCGTGCGGTTTGCCGACGAGCACGACGTGCGTCACCGGATCGTCTTCCTGCCCAACTACGACATCGCGATGGCGCAGCCGCTCTACCCCGGCTGCGACGTCTGGCTGAACAACCCGCTGCGGCCCTACGAGGCGTGTGGCACGTCGGGGATGAAGGCCGCGCTCAACGGCGCGCTCAACCTCTCCATCCTCGACGGCTGGTGGGACGAGTGGTACGACGGGGACAACGGCTGGGCGATCCCGTCGGCCGACGGCATCGTCGACCACGACGCCCGCGACGATCTCGAGGCGACCTCGCTCTACGACCTGATCGAGAGCCAGATCGCGCCGCGCTTCTACGACCACGACGCGGACGGCGTGCCGGTGCGCTGGATCGAGATGGTCCGGCACACCTACCGCTCCCTGGGGCCGAAGGTGCTCTCGACCCGGATGCTGCGCGACTACGTCGACGGTCTCTACGCGCCGGCCGCGCACTCCGCCCGCGCGATCAACACCTCGTACGACGGCGCCCGCGACCTGGCGGCGTACAAGTCCCGCGTCCGCGCCGGCTGGCCGCACGTGCGCGTCGACCATGTGGAGAGCTCCGGCGTCGCGGAGTCGCCCGAGGTCGGCGGCCTGCTCGACCTGCGCGCCTTCGTCTCCCTCGGCGATCTCGCCCCCGGCGACGTCGAGGTCCAGGTCGTCCACGGCCGTGTCCGCGGCGAGGACCAGCTGGTCGAGCCGCGTACGACGGTCCTGGAGCTGGCCGAGAGCTACGAGGGCGGCCGCCACCGCTTCGAGGGCCGCCTCGAGCTCGGCACCCCCGGCCCCTTCGGCTACACCGTCCGGGTCCTCCCGCACCACCCCGGCCTGGCCAGCCCCGCCGAGCTGGGTCTCGTCTCCCTCGCCTGAGGAGCGGCTGCATCCTCAGGAGCGGTGAGTGTGTTCCCTATCGGCACCTGGGATAGGGAACAGGGTCACCGCTTGCCGGGAGGATAGGGAACAGGGTCACCGCACGAGCTGTCCACAGGGGCTCGCGATGAAGGCCTATCCACAGATCTGGATTGTCGGTTCCCGGCGGCCATCGTGGCGTGTCGACTGGCCGCATGCCGCCGACTCCCCGCATCCCCGATGAGCTTCGTCATCGGCCGTTCGGCACCCACGAGGCGGCCCGGGCCGGGCTGACCCGCAAGCAGCTGTGCGGCCGCAGCTTCCGCCGGGTGTTTCCCCGGGTGTGGGTGCACGTCGAGCACGAGATGACCCACGCCGACTGGACCGAGGCCGCGCGGATCGCCTTGACGGATCGGGCGCAGCTGACCGGCATCACCCGCATCCAAGCGCTCGGGCTGTGCTTCGGCCCCCAGCGGCCGTTGCGGTTCGTGGTGGCCGGCGATCTGCACATCGACATCGAGGGCGTGTTCTTGCACCGGACGCGCCGCCTGCCCCCGACCGACGGTGTCGGTGTCACTCCGGCCGGTGCGTTCATCGCCTACTGCGCGACCGCTCGGGTGATCGACGCGATTCAGGTCGGCGACTGGCTGGTCTATCACGGCCACATGTCGATCATCGAGCTGTGTGAGCTCGCGTCTGCCGATCGCTGGCGTGCCGGTGCCCCGGAGGCGCTGTGGGTGTCGAGGCATCTGCACCCGGAGTCGCGGTCGTTGCCCGAGTCGCAGGTGCGCGCCCTGATCGTGTTCGGCGGCCTGCCCGCGCCGGAGGTGAACGCACGGCTGGACATCGACGGGCGCACCGTGATCGTCGATCTGCTCTGGCGTCGGTGGAAGCTTGCCCTCGAGTACGAGGGGAGTCAGCACCAGACAGATCGGACCCAGTACCTGGCCGACATCGACCGGTACGGCTTGCTCCGCGAGATCGGCCTGCGCTACGTACAGGTCACCAAGGAGCACCTGGCCCGGCCGCGTCCGCTCATCTCGCGTCTCGACGAGCTCCTCCGGCGCGGTGGCCACGACGGCCCGGCCCCGGTGTTCGCCGGTCAGTGGGCCAGCCTGTTCGGCCCGATCTCCGCCTGCGTGCCCCCAAGGCGCGGTGTGCCTGTTCCCTTTCCTCGGCAAGGCCGGTGACCCTGTTCCCTATCGGGGCATCGGATAGGGAACAGGATCACCGCTCTCGGGAGGACGGGGAGGCCGACCGGCTGGCCCGGGCGCCCCTCAGGTCTGGCAGAGGACGACGACGGACTCGGCGGTGAGGGTGAAGCCGCTGCCGGCGCGGACGGGGGTGCCGTCGGGCAGGGCGGGGTCGGTGGAGAGGACCACCTCGCCGGTCTGCACCCAGGCGTTCTCGGGGAGGGTGACCTCGCGGTCCTCGGCCGAGCCGTTGAGCCAGATCAGGAACGACGCGTCGCGCTGCTGCTCGCCGCGGGGGCCGGGGGAGCGCAGGGGGTCGCCGGAGACGAACATCCCGATCACCCGCAGGTCGTCGTCGTGCCAGTCGTCGCCGCTCATCTCGCGGCCGTCGGGATGGATCCAGGCGAGGTCCTTGGGGCCGCCGGTGATGGCGGGCCGGCCCTCGAACCAGTGCCGTTGCCGCAGCGCGGGGTGGTCGCGGCGGATCTCCAGGGCCCGCCGGGTGACCTCCCACATCTCCAGCCACGCGTCGTCGACGCCCCAGTCGACCCAGGAGATCGCGTTGTCCTGGCCGTAGGCGTTGTTGTTGCCGCGCTGGGTGCGCCCGCGCTCGTCGCCGGCGGTCAGCATCGGCACGCCGTTGGACAGGCAGAGCGTGATCATCAGGTTGGCCGCCAGCCGCTTGCGGCGGGCCAGGATCTCCGGGTCGTCGGTGTCGCCCTCGACGCCGCAGTTCTGGGAGCGGTTGTCGTCGGTCCCGTCGCGGTTGTCCTCGCCGTTGTCCTCGTTGTGCTTCTGCTCGTAGCTGACCAGGTCGCGCAGGGTGAAGCCGTCGTGCGCGGTCACGAAGTTCACCGAGGCGTACGGCGAGCGGCCGTCGTCGGCGTACAGGTCGGAGGAGCCGGCCAGACGGGTCGCCATGGTCCGGATGCCCTCGGAGTGGCCGCGCCAGAAGTCGCGGATCGTGTCGCGGTACTGGTCGTTCCACTCCACCCACGGCGGCGGGAACTCCCCGAGCCGGTAGCCCTCCATCGAGGCGTCCCACGGCTCGGCGATGAGCTTCACGTGCCGCAGGACCGGGTCCTGGCCGATCGTGGTGAGCAGGTGCCCGCTCATGTCGACGGCCTGGTCGGTGCGGGTGATCGCCGAGAGCAGGTCGAAGCGGAAGCCGTCGACGTGCATCTCGGTGACCCAGTGGCGCAGCGAGTCCAGGATCAGCCGCAGCGCCTGCGGATTGGCCGCGTTGACGGTGTTGCCGCAGCCGGTGACGTCCCAGTAGGTGTCGTCGAACCTGGCGTGGGCCGGCAGCTCCGAGGAGGAGCCGTTGCCGGGCACGCGCTGGTAGAAGCCGCGGTCGTCCAGCCCACGGAAGGAGTACGTCGGCCCGAGCGCGCCCGCCTCGGCCGTGTGGTTGTAGACCACGTCGAGGATCACCTCGATCCCGGCGGCGTGCAGGTCCTTGACCATCTGCTTGAACTCGCGCACCTGCTCGCCGCGGTCGCCGGAGGAGGAGTAGCCGGCGTGCGGGGCGAGGAAGCCGATGGAGTTGTAGCCCCAGTAGTTGGTCAGCCCGCGCTCGACCAGGTCCGGCTCGGGGATGAAGTGGTGGATCGGCAGCAGCTCGACCGCGGTGACGCCGAGCTCGTTGAGGTAGCGGGTGATCACGGGATGGCCCAGCGCGGCGTACGTCCCGCGGATCTCCTCGGGGATCTCGGGGTGGGTCATGGTGAGGCCGCGGACGTGGACCTCGTAGATGACCGTGTCCCGCCAGCGCCGCCGCATCGGCGCCTCGCCGCCCCAGTCGAACTCGTCGTGCACGACGACGCTGCGCGGCATGACCCCCGCGGAGTCCAGCGTGCTCGGGCTCTCCGGGTGCTCGACGTCGTGGGCGAAGATCTCCGGCCCCGGCGTGACCACGCCGCTGACCGCCTGGCCGTAGGGGTCCAGCAGCAGCTTGCGCGGGTTGAACCGCAGGCCCTGCGACGGCTGCCACGGCCCGCCGGCCCGGTAGCCGTAGCGCGTGCCGCGGGCGACGCCGGGGATGGCGCCGTGCCAGATGCCCAGGGAGTGCTCGGTCAGCTGGTACGCCGTCTCGGCGCCGTCCTCGTCGAAGAGGCAGACGTGCAGCGTGGTGGCCTCGGGTGCGTAGACCGCGAAGTTGGTCGACTCCTCGCTCCACCTGGCGCCCAGCGGCCATGCCCGGCCGGGCCAGACCGGGGAGCTCTCGTCGCGATCGCGCCAGCGCCAGGTCTCCACCGGACGATCATCGCAGGAGGCGAGCCGGCCACGGCGATAGGTTGGAGGGCGTCACCACGACCAGGAGGAGCAAGGCAGATGGCCCAGCAGGAGTCCGAGTACGAGTTCGTGCGGCTCGAGGTGGCCGACGGCGTGGGCACCATCCGGCTCGACCGGCCCAAGATGAACGCCCTCGACGCCCAGATGCAGGAGGAGATCCGGGGTCTGGCCGCCGAGGCGAGCGAGCGCGACGACGTCAAGGCCGTGGTGCTCTGGGGTGGGGAGCGGGTCTTCGCCGCCGGCGCCGACATCAAGGAGATGGCCGCCATGTCGCACACCGACATGGTCAAGCGCTCCTCGGGGCTGACCAGCGCCTTCTCCGCGGTGGCGCGGATCCCCAAGCCCGTCGTCGCGGCGGTCAACGGCTACGCGCTGGGCGGTGGCTGCGAGCTGGCGCTGTGCGCCGACATCCGGATCGCCGCCGACAACGCCGTCCTCGGCCAGCCGGAGATCCTGCTCGGGATCATCCCCGGCGCCGGCGGCACCCAGCGGCTGAGCCGGCTGGTGGGCCCGAGCCGGGCCAAGGACATCATCTTCTCCGGCCGGTTCGTCAAGGCCGAGGAGGCGCTGGCGATCGGCCTGGTGGACCGGGTGGTCCCGGCCGATCAGGTGTACGCCGAGGCGGTGGCCTGGGCCGGGCAGTTCGCCTCCGCGGCGACGTACGCCGTGCGCGCGGCCAAGGAGGCCATCGATCGCGGCCTGGAGGTCGACCTGGACACCGGCCTGGAGATCGAGCGGCAGCAGTTCGCCTCCCTCTTCGCCACCGAGGACCGGACCATCGGGATGGCCTCGTTCATCGAGAATGGTCCAGGCCAGGCGACGTTCGTCGGACGCTGATCGGGGCGCCGTCGCCTAACCTGTGGCGATCGAGTTCGTTGTCCCGGCTGGACCGGATAGAGGAGCGCAAGCGTGGCCAAAGTCGTGAAGTCCGACGAGCCGTTGCCCGAGCGGACCAGGGCAGCCGAGGTGGACCGGATCCGGGAGACCGTCGCCCGGATCATCCGGGTCGTCTTCATCGTCTTCGCACTGGTGCTTGCCTTCGGCGCCTTCCTGGTGGCCATGGGCGACAACGTCAGCCAGGACAACCCGCTGGTGAAGTTCGTGCTCAGCTTCGCCGATGCCATCGACGGACCGTTCAGCCGTGACAACGGCATCTTCGTCTTCGACGGCAAGAACGCCGCCACGAAGGGCGCGGTCGTCAACTGGGGCGTCGCGGCGATCGTCTACCTGGTGATCGGGCGCTACCTGCAGCGCTTCCTCGCCCCCAAGGGCTGACCGGCCGCTGTGACTGATCCCACCCGGGCCCGGCCTGTGGCAGGAGGGCCCGGGACTAGTAGCCTCAACCGAACTCAACTCTGATCCAGGAGGGGCCCTCGCGGGTCGTTACCCATGAACATTCTCGTCTGTGTCAAGTACGTACCCGACGCGACCGCTCAGCAGCAGTTCGAGTCGGACAACACCGTGGACCGCGTCGCGGTCGCGGGGCTGCTCTCCGAGCTCGACGAGTACGCCGTCGAGCAGGCGCTGCAGCTCAAGGAGAAGAACGCCGACCCCGAGTCGGTGACCGTCACCGCGCTGACGATCGGCCCCGAGGGCGCCGCTGAGGCCGTCCGCAAGGCGCTGCAGATGGGCGCCGACAAGGGCGTCCACGTGGTCGACGACGCGATCGCCGGCTCGGACGCCCCGGCCACGTCCAAGGTGCTCGCCGCCGCGGTGAAGAAGCTCGGCGACGTCGACGTCGTCATCACCGGCATGGCCTCCACCGACGGTGGCATGTCGGTCGTCCCGGCGATGCTCGCCGAGCGGCTGGACCTGCCCCAGGTGACCTTCGCCTCCGTGGTGGAGTCGCAGGGCAGCGAGTTCCGGATCAAGCGCGACGGCGACGTCGCCACCGAGATCGTCGGGGCGACCGCTCCGCTGGTGCTCTCGGTCACCGACCAGACCGGCGAGGCCCGCTACCCCTCCTTCAAGGGGATCATGGCGGCCAAGAAGAAGCCCCTGGACACGTGGTCGCTGGGCGACCTGGGCGTGGACGCCGGCGAGGTCGGCCTGTCCTCCGCGTGGTCGGTCGTCGAGGCCGCCACGGCCCGTCCGCCGCGCACCCAGGGCGAGATCGTGACCGACGACGGAGGCTCGGGCGCCACCGCGCTGGTCGAGTTCCTCGCGTCCAAGAAGTTCATCTGAGGCGGGGAGTAGAGAGACATGAGTGAAGTACTGGTTCTGATCGACCACGTCGACGGCGCGGTCCGCAAGCCCGCCCTCGAGCTGCTGGCCATCGCCAAGCGTCTCGGCTCGCCCTCGGCCGTCTTCATCGGCGGCGCCGACAAGGCCCAGGCCGCGGCGGAGCAGCTGACCAAGTTCGGCGCGGACAAGATCTACGTCGTCGACGACGCCGAGACCAAGGGCTACCTGGTCGCCCCGAAGGCGGAGGTCCTCCAGCAGATCGCGGCCCAGGCGAGCCCCGCGGCGATCCTGATCACCTCCACCGCGGAGGGCAAGGAGATCGCCGGCCGTCTCGCGGTCAAGCTGGACTCCGGCGTGATCACCGACGCCGTGGACGTCGCCGAGGGCGGCGTGACGACCCAGGCGGTCTTCGCGGGCAGCTACACCGTCCAGGCCAAGGTCACCCAGGGCACCCCGATCATCACGGTCAAGCCCAACGCCGCCGCTCCGGAGGAGACCGCCGGTGCCGGTGCCGTCGAGCAGTTCGCCGCGACGATCTCCGACTCGGCCAAGAAGGCCCAGATCGTGGCCTCGCAGCCGCGCGAGTCCTCGGGGCGCCCCGAGCTCACCGAGGCCGCCATCGTGGTCTCCGGTGGTCGTGGCACCGCGGGCAACTTCGACCCGGTCGACAACCTCGCCGACGCGCTCGGCGGCGCCGTCGGCGCCTCGCGTGCCGCGGTTGACTCCGGCTGGAAGCCGCACGCCTTCCAGATCGGCCAGACCGGCAAGACCGTCTCGCCGCAGCTCTACATCGCGGCGGGCATCTCCGGCGCGATCCAGCACCGGGCCGGCATGCAGACCTCGAAGACCATCGTGGCCGTCAACAAGGACGAGGAGGCCCCGATCTTCGAGCTGGTCGACTTCGGCGTCGTCGGCGACCTGCACGCGGTCCTGCCGGCCGCCACCGAGGCGATCAACCAGCGCAAGGGCTGAGCAGCACCAGCCTCTCGTCAGCTCTGTGAAGCCGGTCAGGCTCGCCGTCGCCCTCGTGGCGACGGCCTGCCTGGCCGGCTCGCTGCTTCTCACCGCCGTCCGCTTCCTCGACCCGTGGCTGGGCGGTCGCGGGCCGCTGATCGTGGCCTTCGCGCCCTACGCCCTGATCGGGTACGCCGTCGCGGCCGTGCTGCTCCTCCTGCTGTGGCGCGGGTCGAGACCGCCGTTGCCGATCGCCGGCGCCGCGATCGCCCTGGCCGGGGTCGCCGTGCACGCGGTGCTGCTGGCGCCGGCGCACGCCGGGAAGCACCCCTCCGGTCCGGCCGACGTGACCGTGATGACGCTCAACCTGCGCTTCGGGCGGGCCGACGTGGGGGAGGCGCTCGCCCTCGCGCGGCGGGAGAAGGTCGACGTCCTGGTGACCGAGGAGACGACGCCGGAGGCGTACGAGCGCCTGATCGCCGCGGGCGCGAGGGACACCTTCGCCCACCAGGCCGGCTCGGCCGCTCCCGGCGCCAGCGGCACGCTGGTCCTCTCCCGCCTGCCGGTGGTCGAGGAGGCGGCCGTCCCCGTCACCCTGGGCGGCCACCGGGTGCGGGTGGGCGGTGAGCACCCGTTCACCCTGCTGGCCATCCACACCGCCCAGCCGCTCAACTCGCCCGGCCTCTGGCGGACCGATCACGTCAGCCTGCGCCGGGCGGTCGCCGAGGTGGACGGGCCGATGGTGCTGACCGGCGACCTCAACGCGACGCTCGATCACCGGCAGATGCGCGACCTGCTCGGCGACGGCCTGGTGGACGCCGCCCGGCAGTCGAACGCCGGCTGGCAGCCCACCTGGCCCAGCGATCCCGACGTCGCCCACGGCCTGCCCGGCGGGATCGGCCTGATCGCCATCGACCACGTGCTGGTCCGCGGCGGTCCGGCCGCGGTGGGCACTTCGACGAGCCGGGTGAGCGGCACCGATCACCGAGCGCTGGTCGCCCGGCTGAGCCTCGGGTAGCCCGCGTACCCTGGATGCCGATGACCGTCTACCTGGACCACGCGGCGACGACGCCGATGCTGCCGGAGGCCGCAGCGGCGATGACCGCCCAGTTCGGCCGGGCCGGCAACGCGTCGTCCCTGCACGCCTCGGGGCGCGCGTCGCGACGGGTCGTCGAGGAGTCGCGCGAGCAGATCGCCGCGGCGCTGGGCTGTCGTCCCGGTGAGGTGGTCTTCACCTCCGGCGGCACCGAGTCGGACAACCTGGCGCTCAAGGGGCTCTTCTGGGCGCGGCGGGACGAGGACGCCCGGCGTACCCGCATCCTCGCCACCGCCGTCGAGCACCACGCCGTCCTCGACCCGCTGGAGTGGCTGGAGGCGCACGAGGGCGCGCGGGTCGAGCTGCTGCCGGTCGACCACCGCGGCCGGCTCGACCTCGACGCGCTGCGGGCGGCCGTCGAGCGCGATCCGGACAGCGTCGCGCTGGTCTCGGTGATGTGGGCCAACAACGAGGTCGGCACCGTCCAGCCGATCCACGAGGTCGTCGAGATCGCCCACGCGCACGGCATCCCGGTGCACACCGACGCCGTGCAGGCGATCGGGCAGCTGCCGGTCGACTTCGCCGCCTCCGGCGTGGACGCGATGACGCTCACCGGGCACAAGATCGGCGGGCCGTACGGCGTGGGCGCGCTGCTGCTCCGTCGCGAGCTGCGGCCGGTCGCCCTGCTGCACGGCGGCGGCCAGGAGCGCGACGTCCGCTCGGGCACCCTCGACGTCCCCGGTGTCGCCGGTCTCGCCGTGGCCTGCGCGGCCGCCGTCGCCGGTCAGCCGGACGCCGCGATCCGGCTGACCGCGCTGCGCGACCGGATCGTCGCCGGCGTGCTCGACGTCGTCCCCGGGGCGGTGCCCAACGGCGACCACCGGCCCGGGCACGGCCTGCCCGGCACCGTCCATCTGACCTTCCCGAGCTGCGAGGGCGACTCCCTGCTGATGCTCCTGGACGCCCGCGGCATCGAGTGCTCCACCGGGTCGGCCTGCAACGCGGGCGTGCCGCGGCCCTCCCACGTGCTGCTGGCGATGGGCCGCGATGAGGACGACGCCCGCTGCTCGCTGCGCTTCTCGCTGGGGCACACCTCGACCGAGGCCGATGTCGCGGCGCTGGTCGAGGCGATCGGCCCGGTGGTCGAGCGTGCCCGCGCGGCGGCGCTCTCGGTGCGACCGGCCGGCTAGTCATGCGCGTTCTGGCGGCGATGTCGGGCGGCGTCGACTCGGCGGTGGCGGCGGCCCGGGCGGCGGAGGCGGGCCACGACGTCACCGGCATCCACCTGGCCCTTTCGCGCAACCCGAAGTCCTATCGCACCGGCGCCCGCGGCTGCTGCACCATCGAGGACGCCAACGACGCTCGGCGGGCCGCGGACGTCATCGGGATCCCGTTCTACGTCTGGGACCTCTCCGAGCGCTTCCACGAGGACGTGGTCGAGGACTTCATCGACGAGTACGCCGCCGGCCGCACGCCGAACCCCTGTCTGCGCTGCAACGAGAGGATCAAGTTCGCCGCGGTCCTGGAGCGCGGGCTGGCACTCGGCTTCGACGCGGTGGTGACCGGCCACTACGCCCAGCTGCGGACCTCGGCCGAGGGCGCCATCGAGCTGCACCGCGCGGTCGACGCCGGCAAGGACCAGTCCTACGTGCTCGGCGTGCTCACCCAGGAGCAGCTGGCCCACTCGCTCTTCCCGCTCGGCGACACCGCCAAGCCGGAGGTCCGCGCGGAGGCCGCGCGGCGTGGGCTCTTCGTGGCCGACAAGCCCGACAGCCACGACATCTGCTTCATCTCCGACGGCGACACCGGCGGCTGGCTCTCCGAGAAGCTCACCGATGTGAACCGCGGCGGCGAGATCGTCGACGAGAGCGGCGAGGTGCTCGGCGCGCACGAGGGCTCGTGGCGCTACACGATCGGGCAGCGCAAGGGCCTTCGGATCGGCACCCCCGCCGCCGACGGGCAGCCGCGCTACGTCCTGGACATCGAGCCCGTCTCGGGGACCGTCACCGTCGGCCCCCGCGCGGCTCTGGCCGTCGACGGGCTCACCTGCATCCGGCCGCTCTGGGTCGGCGCTCCACTGTCCTCGCCGCTGGAGTGCACCGTCCAGCTCCGCGCCCACGGGGAGGAGCACCGCGCGGTCGTGACGCCGACCGCCGAGGGCTTCGCCGTCGGTCTCCGCGACCCTGCCTCCGGCATCGCCCCCGGCCAGGCCTGCGTGGTCTACGACGGCACCAGGGTGGTCGGCTCCGGCACGATCGCCTCGACCGCGCGGGCGGGTGCTCCGGTCGACTGACAGGTCGGCACGCCGGCCGGGTGGTGGACCTGGGTGCGGGCAGTTGGCCCTGGACGGCCTGATTCTGTCGCTGATCGGGCCGAACTGCCTGCAAGGAGGTACGCGGGCGAGCGGCAGCCGGACCGCTCAGCCAGCGGGGGCCCGACGCCTCGGCGGCAGCGGGACGAACATCGAGGTGCGGGCGGCGTACTCGGGATAGCCAGGGCGTCGCATCATCGACTTCTCCAGCAGCCGGGCACCCGTGGCGTAGACGAGGAAGTAGCTCATCGCGACGGGGGAGAGGACGGTCAGCACGCCCGGCCAGGCGGAGGCGACGGCCAGCCAGATGCCCCACCACACGCAGGCGTCGCCGAAGTAGTTCGGGTGCCGGGTGTAGCGCCACAGCCCACGGTCCATGACCGGGCCGCGGTCCGGATCGCGCTTGTACGCCGCCAGCTGCGCGTCTCCGACGGACTCGAAGACCAGGCCGACCAGCCAGAGCGCGACGCCGAGCCCGGCCACCCACGCCAGCGGCCGGTCCGCGACCGCGGCGACCTGCACCGGCAGCGAGACGAACCAGATCGCCAGGCCCTGCGGCAGCAGCACCTTGCGCACGATGCCGCCCTCGCCGCGTGAGAGAAGCTCCTCGTAGCGCGGGTCCTCCCCGCCGCCGTGCGAGCGCCGGCCGATGTGCCAGGCCAGCCGACCGCCCCAGAGGGCGACCATCGCCAGCAGCAGCCACGGCAGGTAGGCCGCGTCGCGCAGCACCGTGCCGAGGACGGCCGAGACGAGCGCGACCGCGATGAAGCCCAGTCCCCAGACGGTGTCCACCACCGAGACCCGGCCCAGCTGCCTGGCCAGGGCGGCGGTGAGGACCATGAGCGCCACCACCACGACCGCCGCGGCCCCGGTGACGATCAGCGGGTCGCTCACCATGCCCGCACCTCCGGCAGGTCGTGGGCGGCGCCGGGACGGACCGCGAGGATCTGGTCGACGCCCATCCGGCCGTCCCGGAAGGCCATGCCGCCTCCGACGAGATAGAGCCGCCAGACCCGCAGCACCTCCTCGGGCACCACCGCGCGGAGCCGGTCCTGGGCCGCGTCGAAGCGCTCGATCCAGTGCTCGACCGTGCGCACGTAGTGCTCGCGCATCGCATGCACGTCGCGCACCTCCAGCCCGCCGGCCTCGATCAGGGCGACGGTCTCCCCGACCGGGCGCATGTGCATGTCCGGTGCGATGAAGGACTCGATGAACGGGCCTCCGCCCGGGTGCCGCCCGGTCCGCGACATCTGCTGGACCAGCACCCGGCCGCCCGGCCGGACCGAGCGCCGCAGCACCTCGACGTACTCGGGGTAGCGCGCCTGTCCGACGTGCTCGCCCATCTCGATCGAGCCGACCGCGTCGAAGGTCCCGCGCACGTCGCGGTAGTCCTGCAGCCGGATCTCGACCCGGTCCGCGAGACCTCGCTCGGCGATCCGGGCGTCGGCGAATGCCTTCTGCTCGGCGGAGATCGTCAGCCCGGTGACGCGCGCGCCGTGCCGCTCGGCGGCGTACAGCGACAGCGAGCCCCAGCCGCAGCCCACGTCGAGCAGCCGCATGCCGGGCTCCAGGCCGAGCTTGCGGCAGACCAGGTCGAGCTTGGCGGCCTGCGCCTCCTCCAGGGTCAGCCCCGGGTCCGTCCAGTACGCCGAGGAGTAGGCCATCCGCTCGTCCAGGATCGCGGCGTAGAGCTCGTTCGACAGGTCGTAGTGGTGGCTGATCGCCGCCCGGTCGCGGAGCCGGCTGTGCAGCCGTCCGCGCACCCGTGCCTGTGAGGCGGGCGGCGCCGGGCGACGGCCGACCGCGCCGAGCCCCACGGCCGTGCGCAGCGCGCGGGCCACCGTCGCCGGGGCCGGGCGGGCTCCCGAGAGCCCGCGCTCGGCCCCGACCGACCAGACGTGCGTGAGCGCCGCGTCGAGGTCGCGGGTCGAGCCGGGCACGTCGATCTCGCCGGTCACGTAGGCCTGCGCGGCGCCCAGCTCGCCGGGACTCCACAGCAGCCGGGTCAGCGCCCGTGGAGTGCGCACCTCCACCAGCGGTCCGTCGCCGGTCTCCGAGCCGTCCCAGGCCCGCAGCCGCACCGGCAGGTCGCCGCCGACCACAGGTCGCAGGGCCCGGGCGATCGCCTGGGCCGCGCCCGTCGTCGCAGGCCGTGTCTCGAGCGTGGTGGTCACGTGTCCTCCCGGGTGAGCGTCAGCTGCTGGACGTCGAGGTACCCCGAGGCGAAGCCGGCTCGCGCGTACTCCAGGTAGAAGTGCCACATCCGCACGAAGGTCTCGTCGAAGCCGAGCGCCAGCACCTCCTCGCGACGGCTCATGAGCGCCTCGTCCCACTGCCGCAGCGTCTCGGCGTAGTGGCTGCCGAAGCAGACCCGGTGCCGCAGCCGCAGCGTCGTGTGCTCCCGGGTGACCTGATCGATCGCCTCGGTGGAGGGCAGGAAGCCGCCGGGGAAGATGTACTTGTTGATCCAGGTGTGCGTGCGACGCGTCGCCAGCATCCGCTCGTGCGGCATGGTGATCGCCTGGATCGCGACCCGGCCGCCCGGCGCCAGCACTCGGTCGACGGTCTCGAAGTACGCCGGCCAGTAGTCGAAGCCGACCGCCTCGATCATCTCCACCGACACCACCGCGTCGTAACCCCCGTCCACGGCGCGGTAGTCGCACAGCTCGATGCTCACCAGCCCGGGATCCCAGCCCTCGTCGGCCGCCGCGCGGTCGACCCGCCGGCGGGCGAGGTCCCGCTGCTCGACCGAGAGGGTCACCGAATGGACGATGGCGCCGCGACGGGCGGCCCGGATCGCCAGCTCGCCCCACCCGGTGCCGATCTCCAGGACGCGGCTCCCGGCGGTGACGCCGGCGGCGTCGAGGATCGTCTCCACCTTGCGGCCCTGGGCCTCCTCCAGCGCCGCGCCCGGCCGGGGCGCCGACATCCGCGTGTGGGGTGAGGGCGCGCGCCGGTGCGTCACTGCGTCGGTGTCGAAGAGCGCGGAGGAGTAGCTCAGCGTCGGGTCCAGGAAGAGCGCGAAGAGCTCGTTGGACAGGTCGTAGTGGTGGGCGATGTTGCTCTGGGTGTTCTGCTCGCTGCCGCGGTGGTGACGCGGCGGTCTCGCGACGTACGCCGCGCGCAGGAGCTGCATCCACCGCGGCACCAGCGCGTCGATCTCCGCGCACATCGTGGTCAGCGTGCCGCCCAGGTCGGCCGCGTCCCAGGCGCCGGTCAGGTACGACTCCCCGAAGCCGATCAGCCCGTCCGAGCCGAGGCGTGCGAAGAGCTCGTCGGGCCGGTGGATCACCAGATCGGCACTGGGATCATCGGTCGACCAGGTGAGGCCGAGGCGGGCGGTCGCGGCGGTGAAGAGGCGGCGGGCGACCGCGGCGGAGACGGCGGTCCGCGGCCCGCGGGGCACCGTCGCCAGGTCCGGCCAGGCGCGGGCGTCGAGGTCGAGCGTGGCGGTCATCGGACACCCTCCTGGTGGTGGCTGGGTCGTGGCTGGATCGGCAGTCGTCGCGCCCACAGCCACAGGCCATGTGCCCGGATGAGGGCCGCGCCACGCAGCGCGGCCGGCGCGGCGCGCCAGGGCGGGTCGTCGGCCACGGTTCCGCGCTCGGAGGCGTCGAAGACCGCGCCGTCCTCGGTGACCAGCCGGACGCACACGGTGAGGTCGTCACCCGGCTCGGGGACCACCACGTCGTAGCGGCCGTCGACGCCGTGGAAGGGCGAGACGTACATCTCCTTGGGCACCGAGGCCCGGCCGTGCTCGTCGGGGTGGACGACGTAGGCGTGCCGGTCGCCGTACGTGTTGTGCACCTCGACGACCGTGGCGACCAATGCCCCCGCGCGGTCGTGGCACCAGAAGACGGTGATCGGGTTGAAGCAGTAGCCGAGCGCCCGGGCCTGCGTGGCCATCAGGATGCGACCGTCGGCGACGAGGCCGCGAGTGGCGAGGAAGGCCTCGACGTTCTCCCGGATCGTGCGGTCGGCACGACCCAGATGGTCGCGCGCCTCGAAGCTGCCGAGCACCGGAGCGAGCCGGCCGTGGTCGGGCAGGTCGTCGAGATCGACCAGCCAGCGGTGGCTGCGCAGGGTGAACCGGCGCTTGAGCGGCGTACGACGGGTGTGGCTGATCGTCGTGCGGTAGAGCCGAGGCGTGCTCGCCACCTTGCTCCAGGGGAATCCCAGCCGAGAGGCCGCCTCGACGCCCGAGCGGGCGCCGTCCTCGTGGAAGCCCCAGCCGTGCCAGGCGCCGGCGAAGACCACGCGGTCGGTGGCGATCTCGGGCAGCCGCCGCTGCGCGGCCACGGACTCCGGGGTGTAGAGCGGGTGCTCGTAGTCGCGGGTCGCGATCACCGCCGACGGGTCGACCAGGTCGGGCGCTCCCAGCGTCACCAGGTAGCGGGTGTCGTCCGGGCCGGGCAGCCGCATCAGGCGGGTCAGGTCGTAGGTCACGGTGACCCCGGTGCGATCGGGGCGCTCCAGGTGGTTCCACGACGCCCACGCCCGGCGACTCCGGGGCAGCAGCGAGGTGTCGGTGTGCAGCTGGGCGAGGTTGTGGGAGTACGGGATCGCCGACAGCACCTCGTGCTGGAGCCGGGTGGGCTCGGCCAGCATCGCGAGCGCCTGGCCCGGATGCGTGGCGATCACGACCGCGTCGAAGCGGTGTGCCTCTCCGTTGCCGTCGGTGATCTCGACGCCGTCGGGCGTCTCCAGGACCGAGGTGACCTTGGTCGAGGTCAGCACCTCGGCGCCGCGTGCGCCCAGCGCCTCCGCGACCGCCTCGACGTAGCGTCGCGAGCCGCCGGTGACCGTCCGCCACCGGGGCGATCCGAAGACCCGGAGCATCCCGTGGTGGCGTAGGAACTCGAAGAGGTAGCGGGCGGGGTACTCCAGCGCGAGTCCCGGGTCGCACGACCAGACCGCCGCGACCAGCGGCGCCATGAAGTGCCGGCGGAAGCGCGCCGAGAAGCCGCCCCCGTCCAGGAACTCCGCCAGCGTGCTCAGACCCTCGTCCGCCGGGGTGTCCAGCAGCGCCCGGGCACGGCGGTGGAAGCGCGGGATCTCCATCAGCATCCGCAGGTACGCCGGCCGCAGCAGGTGACGCCACGTCGGGAAGAGCCCGGCCAGCCCCTTCGCCCCGGCGTACTCCAGGCCGGCGGCGCTGACCGACATCGACATCTCGGAGTCCTGCGTGGCGACGCCGAGCTCGGCGAAGAGCCGCATCAGCGTGGGATAGGTGCGCTCGTTGTGGACGATGAAGCCGGTGTCGACGTGGACCGGGCCGTCGGCGGTGGGCACCTCGTGGGTGTCGGCGTGGCCGCCGAGCCGGTCGTCGGCCTCGAAGAGGGTGACCTGTGCCGACGCCGAGGCGACGTAGGCGGCGACCAGGCCGCTCACCCCGCTGCCGACCACGGCCACCGAGCGGGGCCCGCTCACGCGGGCCCCGTGAACTCGAAGAGCGCGATCGGCCCCGAGGTCGGCTCCGGTGAGCCTCCGGCCGGCTCCACGGTGATCCCGGCGCCGATGGCGCGGGCCGCGTCGCCGTCCAGGAGCACGGTCTGGTTCGCCCCTGCCGGCATCAGGCCGGCCGGGACCATCGTGTCCGCGTCGTCCTGCAGCCAGAGCTGGTAGACCTTGCCGTCCGGCGCGGGCGGCATGTCCTCGGTGACCAGGACGGCCCGGTGCTGCGACGGGGACCGGACCAGGGTGGCGGTCGCGCCGTCGAGGGTGACGGTGTAGCGCTCCGCGTCGCCGGCCTTCAGCACCCGGTCGGTCGCCGACACCGGCGCCTGGCTCTGGCTCTGCTGCCAGGCCACGACCCCGGCCCCGCCCAGCGCGATCGCCAGCGCGGCGGCCACCATGCCCAGCCCGATCCAGCGGCGACGGCGGGGTGAGGGAGTGGAGCCGGTCAGCGGGGGGAGCGGACGCACGGTCCGGATCTCCTCCAGGAGCCGGTCGCGCAGCTCGGGCGGGGGAGCGACGGGCGTGGTCTCGGGAAGCATCCCGGCGGCGGCTCGCAGGCTGTCCACCTCGGCGCGGCACTCCGCGCAGTCGGCCAGGTGGCGCTCGAACCGCTCGCGCTCGAGGTCGTCGAGGGCGTCGACCGCGTAGGCGCCGGAGAGCGCGTGGATCTCGTGAGGAGTCATCGGCTCACTCCCATCGCGTCGCGCAGCCGGATGAGTCCGTCCCGGATGCGGGTCTTGGCGGTGCCGACCGGCAGGTCGAGCATGGTGGCGACCTCGGTATGCGTGTAGCCGCCGAAGTAGGCGAGCTCCAGCGCCTCGCGCTGGACCTCGGTGAGCTCCGACATCGCGGTGCGCACCCGCTGGGCGTCCAGCGAGGCCTCCGCGGCGTCGGCGGTCACGTCGTGGGTGACCTCGTGGGTGCGCTGCTGGTACGCCGTCTCCTGGCGGTGGACGGCCTCGGCGGCGCGGACCCGGTCCACCGCGCGGCGATGGGCCAGGGTCATCAGCCAGGCGAGGGCGCTGCCGCGGCTCTCGTCGTACCGCGACGCCGTGCGCCAGACCTGGAGGAAGACCTCCTGGGTGACCTCCTCGGCCTGGGCGGGATCGCGCACCACGCGGAGCACGAGCCCGTGGACCCGGGCCGAGGTGAGGTCGTAGACCTGGGCGAACGCGGCCTCGTCTCCCCGGGCCGCCTGGCGCAGCAGGCCGGCGAGGGGAGGTGCTGGATCCCCGGTTCCCTCCGGCTCGGAGGAGCCGGAGGGAACCGGACGGAGGTCAGGCATGTGTCGACCTTTCCGTATCGACGGGGCGTGGGGCCAGGGGCTCGGTCAGGGCATCAGGACCGAGTCGATGACGTAGACGGTGGCGTTGGCCGTCGGGATGTTGCCGCAGAGGACCTTCGCGCCGGCGACCTCGAAGTCGTCGTCCGAGCCGGTCACCTCGATGGTGTCGCCGGCCAGGGTCGTGTGCGTCCCGGCCAGCTCGTCGGGGGCGAGCTGGCCCTCGACCACGTGGTGGGTGAGCACCGTGGTGAGCCCGTCCTTGTCGGCGAGCAGCGCGTCGAGGTCGGCCTTCGGGATCTTGCCGAAGGCGTCGTCGGTCGGGGCGAAGACGGTCAGCGCGTCCGCGGAGTTGAGGGTGTCGGCCAGGCCGGCCTGGCCCACGGCGGCGACCAGGGTGGTCAGCAGCGGGTTCGCGCCGGCGGCGCTCGCCACGGGCGCGGTGGCCATCCCGTTGAAGGAGCCCGCGCCGTCGGCCGGGATGAGGGCGCAGCCCTCGCCGAAGGTCTGGGCGCCGGCGTTGTCCTCGGTGGTCATCGAGGGCGTGTCGGAGGCCGAGCTGCTGGTGTCGCTGTCGCCGTCGTCGCTGCCGCAGGCCGCCAGGCCGACCGAGAGGGTCAGCGCGAGAGCGGCCAGGGCGCCGGTGCGACGCAGGCGGCGGGGGAGCTGGGTGGTGGTCATCGTGGTGCCTTCCGGTCTGTGGTTTTCCGGTTGTCGGCAGTGATTCGGAGCTGCCGCGGTTTCGGATGGGTGAGTCAGGTCACGGTGACGACCACCTCCTGGATGCCGGTGGATCCGCGAGGGAAGGGAGTCGTGCGCACGGGCGACTGGACGGCGCCGTCCGAGCCGATCGCGCGCACGGACAGCTGGTGCCGGCCGGGGGTCGCGTCCCAGGGGAGGTACCACTGCCGCCAGTAGTCCATGCCCGCGTCGGGCCCCAGCCGGGCCGGTCGCCACGGCCCGCCGTCGACGCTCACCTCGACGCGCTCGATGCCGACGTGCTGGGCCCAGGCGACGCCGCCGATCGCGCGGCGGCCGCTCTCGACGGTGCTCAGCGGCTTCGGGGTGTCGATCCGGCTGGAGATCAGGATGGGGGCGTCGGTGGCCCAGTCGCGCTCGGTCCAGTACGCCCGCTTCTCGGCGTACGTCGTGAGGGTCAGCCGGGCGAGCCACTTGGTCGCGCCGACGAACCCGTAGAGACCGGGCACGACCAGCCGCGCGGGGAAGCCGTGCTCGCGTGGCAGCGGGACGCCGTTCATGCCGACCGCGACCAGCGCCTCGCGGCCGTCCAGCACGGCGTCGAGAGGCGTGCTGATCGTGAAGCCCTCGACGTCGGTGGAGAGGATCTGGTCCGCCCCCTCGCGGACGCCTGCCCGCTCGAGCAGGGTCGTCAGCGGCACACCGAGCCAGCGGGCGCCACCGACGAGCTTGCCGCCCACCTCGTTGGAGACGCAGGTGAGGGCGATGTCGCGCTCGATCAGTGGCATCGCCAGCAGGTCGGCGTAGGTGAGGCGAACGGCTCGCTCGACCATGCCGTCGACGCGCAGGTCCCACTCGGCCTCGTCCACGATCGGCACGGAGAGCTTGGTGTCGACGCGGTAGAAGTCCCGGTTCGAGGTCCGGAAGTCGCTGATGCCGCGGTGCTCGGCCTCCAGGCCGGCGGGCAGGTCGGGCAGCGGCCGGGCGGCCCGGGGGAGCACGATGTCGGAAATCCGCGACCGAGCCCGGACGATCCACTGTCCGGTCGCGGCCGTGACCGCGGCTCCGGCGAGGAGCACGCCCGAGGCGATCAGCACTCCGCGACGCGACGGCCCGTCAGCGGGTGGCGGCGGCTGGCGGCGGAGCAGCCGGCCGAGCCAGGCGAGGACCGCGGGCCCGGTGACCAGCGCGATCGCGGAGGGGACGAGATCGGCGGGTCTCACGTCTGGCCGGAGGAGGGCCGCGGCGGCGGCCAGCGCGACCAGCGCGGCGGTCGCCAGCAGGCCGGCGACGGGGTGACGGCGGCTGAGCACGCCGGCCAGGCCCGCGAGGACCAGCGTGCCGGCCAGCACGCTGCCGACCAGGACCGGCTTGTCCCACGCCCCGAGCTCGCGGACGGCCCACTCCTTGACCGGCGTCGGGGTCGCGTCGATGACCGCCGATCCGACGGCGAGCACCGGCGAGGACGTGGGGTCGAGGAGGGCGGCCGCGAGGTGGGCGAGGGCCATCGCGGTGACGGCGGCGACGATCCCCGCGCCGGCGTACCGCGCGGTGGTGCGGTCCGGTCTGCTCATGGGAGTGGTTCGCAGCGGGCGGCGGGCGGGATGGGTGCGGCCGCTGGATAGGGTCGCGGACGTGACGGTGGCCAGCGGGATCGGCTCGATGCCGGGTGAGGACTACGCCGAGGCGGTCCGGGTGGCGCTGGGCGAGGTGCCCGACCTGCCGTTCCTGCCCGAGCTGCCGGCGCGCGGCGCCACGGCCTCGATGACCGGTCGGGCGCTCGCGATGATCGGCGAGCTCGGCTTCGACCTGCAGCCCGCCGGATGGCGGCTCACCGACCGGCCGGGCGTGGACCACCGCCGGGCGCGCTCGCTGCTCGCGCACGACCTCGACGTGGTCGAGGAGCTCGCCGACGGCTACGAGGGCGAGCTGAAGGTCCAGGTGGCCGGGCCGTGGACGCTGGCCGCGACCGTCGAGCGGCCGCGCGGGGACCGGCTGCTGGCCGACCACGGCGCGCGGCGGGAGCTGGCCCAGGCCCTGGCGCACGGGCTCGCCGAGCACCTGGCCGATGTCCGGCGCCGCCTGCCCGGTGCTCGCCTGCTGGTGCAGGTCGACGAGCCCGCGCTGCCCGCGGTCCTTGCCGGCCAGGTGCCGACCGCCTCCGCCTTCGGTCGCCACCGCGTCGTCCACCCGCCCGAGGCGTCCGAGGCGCTGGAGTGGGTGCTCGGCACGATCGCGGAGTCCGAGGCCTTCCCGCTGGCGCACTGCTGCGCCGCCGATGTGCCGGTCACGCTGCTGCGCAATGCCGGCGCGCGGGGGATCTCGGTCGACCTCGCGGTGCTCGGCGCCGCGGCGTACGACGAGATCGGCGGCCTGCTCGACGACGGCGGGCGTCTGCTGCTGGGCGTCGTGCCGGCTGCCGACACCGCCGCGCCGCCGACCGAGCGCCAACTCCTCGACCGGGTCGCGCGCCTCTGCGACATGCTCGGCTTCGCCCCCGAGGAGATCGCGGACCGTCTCGTGCTGACCCCCGCCTGCGGCCTCGCCGGAGCCTCGCCCGCCTACGCCCTGGCAGCCCTGCGCCTCCTCCGCCAGGCCGCCCGGCACGTCGCCGAGGGCTGAGCCGCCGCCTAGGGAGCCTGATCCGGTCGCCGGCGCTCGCGGTGGGCCATCATCGCGGTCATTCCGGTCGCGGCCGCGCCGACGGCCATCACGCCCCTGACGCCGGCGCCGACCGACGCGACGCCGGCGAGCGTGGGAACGACGACCTGGGACACCCGGTTGGCGACCAGCCGCAGCGCCAGGATCCGGCCCCGGATCCGCTCGGGCGTCAGCGAGATGACCCAGGCCATCGTCACCGGCTGGCCGACGCCCAGGCACCAGCCGATCACCAGGACCAGCACGAAGATGACCGGCAGGCTCGTGGAGACCGTGAGCAGCAGCATGCAGGCCGTCGTCGAGGCCATCGACCACGTCAGCAGGCTGGCCCGCCCCACCCGATGCACGATCCGGCCGAAGCTCAGCCGGGACACCATCGACGCCCCGGCGCGGGCGGCGAGCAGCACGCCCACCCAGCCGGCGTCCAGGCCCTGGCGGGCGCCGAGGACCGGCAGGTAGATCGTCAGCAGGTCGACCGTCGAGAGCACGACCGCGCCGCTGATCATCGCCGGGGCGAGGCTGCGCGCCGACGGCCCGGGGCCTCCCTGCGCCGCCGTCGACCCGGCCCGTTCGCGCCGCGGCCCGTCCAGCCCCGCCGTCGCGATCAGGAGCACCCCGGACAGCCCGACCGCCATCCAGAACATCCCGTTCGTGCGGGGCAGCAGGTCCCCGGCCCCGAACGCCGCCAGCAGGAGCGGCGCCACCGTCTGCGCGATGGAGGCGACGAAGGTGTAGTAGCCCAGGCGCACGTCGAGCAGGTCGGGCCGGGCGTGCGAGACCACGACCTGCTGGGCGGCCACGCAGCACAGGTGGCCCAGACCGAGGATCCCGGTCGCCACGGCGAGCAGCCAGACCTCGTCGGCGATCGTCGCCAACAGCAGGGAGGAGGCCAGGACGAGGAGCGCGCCGGCGAACGCGACGATCCGGGTGCCCCGGCGGTCGATCCAGGTGCCGATGAGCGGACCCAGGACGATCGGCAGCACGGCGTACGCCGCGCCGATCACGCTCACCTGGACGACCGACGCCCCGAGCTCCACCGCGCGGTAGCTGGCCGCGGGTCGCAGGAGATGCGCCACGACCTGGACGAACAGGCAGTGCGTGAGAACTGCCACCCACTGGCTTCTGACGACTCGGCCCTCCCGCCCGGCTCACACCTTCTCGAGGACCTTGTCGACGACGGGCGAGCGATGCCGGACGTACCCCATCGCGAAGGGGATCAGGAACATCACCACGATGACCAGCAGCAGGATGATCGAGGCCTGGCGCTGGAAGAAGATGTCGAAGCTGCCGCCGGAGATGATCATCGACTGCCGCAGCGTCTCCTCGGCCAGCGGTCCCAGCACCAGCGCGATCACCAGCGCCGCCGGCGACATCGAGAACCGGCGCATGAGCACGCCGAGCACGGCGGCGAGCAGCATCACGTAGATGTCGATGAGGCTCTTGTTGATCGCGTACGTGCCGAACGTCGCCAGCACGATGATCGGCGCGGCGAGCATCCGCAGCGGGACCTTCGCGATCGAGGCGAAGACCGGGATGGTGAACACGTTGATGAACAGCAGCACGATGTTGCCCAGGAACATGCTGGCGATCAGCGCCCAGGCGAACTCCGGGTTCTCCTCCATCAGCAGCGGCCCGGGCTGCAGGCCCCACATCAAGAACGCGCCCAGCAGCACCGCGGTCGCCGCCGACCCCGGGATGCCCAGGGTGAGCATCGGCACCATGGCGCCCGCCGCGGCCGCGTTGTTCGCCGCCTCGGGACCGGCGACGCCTTCGACGGCGCCCTTGCCGAACTTCTCCGGCTCGCGGGAGAGCGACTTCTCCATGTTGTAGGACATCAACGAGGCGATCGTGGCCCCGGCGCCCGGCGTCGCGCCGACGAAGAAGCCCAGGACCGAGCCGCGCGCGGCCGGACCGGCCGACTCGCGGATCTCCCGCCTGCTCGGCCAGATGTCGCGCAGCCGCGATCCCAGGCTGACGTGGACCTCGTCCTGCCGGTGCTCGCCACGCCAGATCGCGTGGAGCACCTCGGCCACGCCGAAGAGGCCGATCGCGACCGGCACGAAGTCGATGCCGGAGATGAGGTCGGCCGAGCCGAACGTGTAGCGCTGGGCGCCCGTGCCGCCGTCGAAGCCGACGGTGGCGATCGCGAACCCGATCAGCGCCGACAGCGCGCCGAGCAGCCGGTGCTTGCCGATGATGACCACCAGCGTGATCAGGCCGGCGATGACCAGCAGGAAGATCTCGGGCGGCCCGAAGCTGGCCGCGACGCTCGCCGCGACCGGAGCCGCGACGGAGATGAGGATCGCGCCCACGATCCCGGCCAGGAAGGAGGCTCCGGCGGCGATCACCAGGGCCTGGCCGGCCCGGCCCTTCTTCGCCATCGGATAGCCGTCGAAGGTCGTCGCGACGGTGGCCGACTCGCCCGGTGTGTTGATCAGCACGGCGGTGACCGTGCCGCCGTACATCGAGCCGTAGTAGATGGCCGCCAGCATGATGATGGCCCCGGTCGGATCCATCGTGAAGGTCAGCGGCAGCAGGATCGCGATGCCGGCCGTCGGGCCGAGACCCGGCATGACGCCGATGATCTGGCCGAGGAGGACGCCGGCCATCAGCAGCGCGAGGTGCTCCAGCGTGAAGACCGCCGCGATCCCGTTCAGCAGGTGAGAGAAGATGTCCACGATCTACCTCGGATCGATGTCGAAGTGGCTCACAGCGGCAGGACTCCCGCTGGCATGCCGCTGTTGAGAAGAACCTCGAAGAGCAGATAGAGCACGACCGCCAGGACCACCGCCGTGGTCGCGTTGGCCAGCCGCCTCCCGCGGTTGATGACGCTCATCACCAGATAGGTGAAGACGATCGTGGCGAGCAGCGCGCCGAGGATCTCGAAGAAGAAGCCGAGCACCAGGAACGACATCGCGATGACGGCCCAGAAGTCGCCCCAGAAGGGCCCGCCGATCCCCTCGTCCGGGTCGGCGCTGGAGCTGCCGTGGCCGCGGACGGCGAGCAGCTCGCGCACCAGGGCGATCGCGCACAGGACGCACGCGATCACCCCGATGTAGCGCGGGAAGAAGCCCGGTCCGATCACCGACGACTTCGTGCTCGTGGGCAGCTGGTACGCCAGCCAGGCGTACCAGCTGCAGACGACGAGCAGGATTCCGAAGAAGTAGACGCCGGACCTGGTCGGCCTCGTCTCGGTGGGGTCAGCCACCGTCACAAGGCACCTTCCTTGGTCAAGATGTCCTTGAAGGTGGTGTTGACCTCGCTGAGGTACTCGGTGAAGTCGTCGCCCCACATGAGGTTCGCCGAGAAGTACTGCTTGGTGATGAACTCCTGCCACTCCGGCGTGGCGACGACCTTCTTCATCGTGTCGATCCACCACTCCTGAGCCTCCTCGGGCGCGTCGGGCGGCAGCACCAGGCCGTACGGCTGCGACGGCAGGCCCTCGTAGCCGAGCGACTCGGCCGTCGGGACGTCCGGCACCTCGGCGACCGGCTCCGGACCGGTCCAGAGCAGGGCGCGCATCTTGCCCGCCTTGAGCTGGCCCATGACCTCGCCGGCGCCGCCGAAGGTCGCGTCGATGGCGTTCGAGAGCAGCGCGGTGTCGAGCTGGCCCTGGTCGTTGAACGGGACGTACTTGATCTCGTATCCCTCGGCGCTCGCCAGGAGCTTCTGCAGGATGAAGTTGATCTGGATCAGCCCGGCGCCGCCGACGACCACGGTGCCCTTCTTCTTGGCGTAGGCGACCCAGTCCTCCCAGGTCTTGAACTGGGACTTGCCGTTGACGATGAAGAACGAGTCCTCGGTCACCAGCGAGCCCACGGGCGTGAAGCTCTCGTAGTTCCATCCGGTGTCGGCCTGCAGCGGCGTGGTGATGAACGACCCGGAGGTCGTCGCGATGCCGTAGCCGGTGCCCTTCTGGTTGTGCAGATAGCCCCAGCCGGTCGCCCCGCTGCCGCCCTCGCGGTTCTCCACCTTGATCTTGTGCGGGTACATGTCCTGCTTCTGCAGGATGTCGACGATCTGGCGGGAGAGGCGGTCGTTGCCGCCGCCCGGCCCGAAGGCGATCGTCCAGTCGAGATCCTTCGACGGATAGGCGCCGTCGCCCGAGTCCGACGTGCCCGACCCGCAGGCGGCCAGCGACAGCGACACCAACGCGGACGCAAGCACCGTGATGATGGTCTTCTTGAGCTTCATCCTGATTCTCTCCATGTTCGTCGACCCGCCATCGGGCCGAGGCTTGTGGGTGGGCTAGCTGACTGCTGACGTGGCCGCGGCACGGCCGGCGGTGCGACCGAAGACCGCCCCCGAGACCGAGCCGGTGCCACCGGCGTAGTTGTCGTAGTAGAGGCCGCCGACGATCTCGCCCGCGGCGTACAGGCCGGGGATCGGGGCGCCGGTGGTCGACTGCACCTGGGCGCTGGTGTCGACCTTGAGACCGCCGAAGGTGAAGGTGATGCCGGCCGTCACGCCGTAGGCGACGAACGGCGGCTTGTCGAGCGGGTTCGCCCAGTTCGACTTGTTGATCTCCAGGCCACGGGTGCCCCGGCCGTCGAGGCCGTTGGGGTCGAACTCCTTGCCGGTGTCCACCGCGGCGTTGAACTCGCGGACCGTCTGGACGAACTGCTCGGCATTGACGCCCTGCAGCTTGGAGGCGAGCTCCTCGATGGTGTCGGCGGTGACCTTCGTGGCCTCCTTGACCTTGTACTCGTCGCGCAGCATGTCCGCGACGTGCTGGTCGAAGACCTGGTAGGCGAAGTTGCCCGGCTGCTTGATGATCCAGTCCCCGGCCCGGGAGTAGATGTAGCTCTGGACGCCCGAGCCCTCGTCAACGAACCGCTTGCCCTCCGCGTTGACCATGATGCCCATCGGGAAGTTGTGGCGCTGGAAGCGGTCGCCCAGCTTGTAGTCGCCGAAGGCCGGCGTGTTGATGTCGGTCGCGGCGGCGTGCTTGCCGGACCAGAGGCCGAAGGCGGCCGCGCCGGCGTCGAGCGCCATCTGCAGGCCGCGCCCGGTGTTGAACCGGGTGCCGCGGACGTGCGCCGCGTCCCAGCCCGGGCCCAGGTACTTGGCCCGCATCTCGGGGTTGGACTCGAAGCCGCCGCACGCCAGGACGACCGCCCGGCAGGTGAGCTCCAGGTCCTCGCCGAGCCGGTGGGCCCTGATGCCGTGGACGCCGGAGGCATCGCTGACCAGGCTCATCGCCTCGGCGTCGTACAGGACGTCGATGCCGACCTTCTCGACGGTGCGGAACAGCCGCTCCAGCTCGCCGGCGCCGCCGCCGGACATGATCAGGCCGACGCCGCCCCACACCTTCTGCTTGCCCTCGACCCGGAAGGTCTGCCGGCCGGTGCTGGGCTGGAACCGGACGCCCTGGGCGTAGAGCCACTTGGCGGTGTCGAAGCTCTCGTCGGCGATCAGCGCGATCAGGTCCGGGTCCGCCTTGTAGCCGCTGAGCCGGGCCAGGTCGTCGAAGTACTGCTGGGTCGTGTAGGTGCCGAAGTCGATGTTCGCCAGCTCCTCCTCGCTGATGTCGGGGCAGACCTGGAGCAGGTCGTCGACGCCCTCGAAGGCGAATCGGAAGATCCCACCGTGGAAGGCCGTGTTGCCTCCCCGCTCGCTCTCGGGAGCCGCCTCCAAGATGAGCACCGAGGCTCCCTGCTCATGTGCCGACAGTGCAGCACACACGGCGGCGTTGCCCGCGCCCACCACCACGACGTCGTACTCGGTCTTCGCGTCCATCAGTTCCTTGGCCAGCTTTCTGGTTCGTCCCTGGGGTTGGGACCTCATCGGTATGTCCTGCACCACACTCGCGGCCGGGCCGAGGGGACTGGTACTTCCATCGGAGTAGAAAGTGTCGATGACGCGACGGACCTGGATCCGCCGGCGATCCGGACGCGAAGAAGCCCCCGCCGGCGGGCGGGGGCTTCGGGGAACGGAGTGCTCATGCGGTCCGATCCGGACGTGCCTGCGCGATCAGATCGGCCAGGTCGACGTCGGGCCAGCCGGCCAGTGTCTCCAGCAGCCGGGCGCGCGCGGGCGCCTCCAGCACCGGGCTCATCAGCCGGTCGCTCTTGTCGCACAGCTGGTCCCAGGTCAGCGGCTTCTCCGGTGATCCGGCGAACCCGTTGACCCGCGCGGTGTGCCGGGCGCCGTCGGTGGTCCGGACGTCGACCTGGGCGAGGTCGACCGGCGCGCCCTCCAGGGGAACCAGCCGGACCTTGCGCATCGTCTCCTGGACGAGCGGGTCCTGCGCCTTCGCGTCGGTGAACCGGGTCGGGTCGGCACTGCCCTCCAGCCAGGCGACCGCGGCGCAGTACTGCGCGCTGAACTTGCCGCCCGCGCCCGTGCTCACCTCTGGGCGACCGAGGTACTCGGTGCCCAGGGGATACATCTGGACCTCGATCGACTCGACCTCGCTGCCGGCCCTGTCGGTCTCGCGCGCCTCGAGGACGGCGTCGATCAGCGCATGGCTCATCGCGCACGAGGCGTGGACCTTGATCGAGTTCCGCAGCATCTCCCAACGCGACCCGAGGCCGTCGGTCACCGCGTCGACGTCGGCCAGGTGCCCGAAGGCGAAGTAGAAGCCGGAGTCTCCCTCGATGATGTCGCCGGCCGACTCGTAGCCGTGCGCGGCCAGATAGCCGCTGATCACGCCGCCCTGGGCCGAGTGGCCGGCGAGGAACGGCTTGTTCATGGTGCCGCGCACCTGTGTGCAGGAGCCGGCCTGCGATCCGGCCAGCCCCAGGGCGTAGCGCGTGCGCTCCCGATCCAGCCCGAGCAGGCGGGCGGAGGTGGCGGCGGCGCCGAAGTAGCCGAAGGTCCCCGTCGGGTGGCTCGCGGTGCGGAAGAGCGTCTCGTGCAGCGGGGCGCCGATCCGCACCATCACCTCGTAGCCCACGATCAGCGCGGCGGCCACGTCCCTGCTGGACCTCACGCCCTGCTCCTGCGCCACGGCCAGGGCGGCCGCCAGTCCGGGCGCCGTCGCGTGCGCCCCCGACGGCAGGTGCACGTCGTCGAAGTCCTTGCTGTGCGCGAGGGTCGCGTTGACCATGGCGGCGATCTGGGGCGCGACCGCGCGACCCGACCCGAGCTCGGTCGACCCGCCGCCGGGGGACAGGACACCCAGGCTCGAGGCGAGCACGCCCGAGAGCCGCTCGCCTCGTCCCGCGATGACGTTGGCGAACCAGTCGGTCGCCGCGAACCGCGAGCACTCCCACACCTCGTCGGGGATCGTCGCCGGCGAGAGGTCCGCGACGAACCCGGCGAGCTCGTTGGTGACGGCGGTCTGGGTGGCGAGGGTCATGCGTTGCTCCTGGCGGTGGTTCGGGTCCGAGCGGGCCGCGCGGCCCACCTCCACCGTTCCAGCCGTCCGGGCTGCCCGCATACATCCATTCGCGCAACAAGTGTCGATGACACGACAGCGTGCGCGAGCCTCCGATCGGGCCGTTGATCGGTGCTACGGTCTGCCGGCATGGAGTTGCGCTCGCCCTGGTTGCCGCATCAGCAGCCCGTGGTGGCCCTGACCAAGCATCACGAGCCGCACGAGTCGGTGGGCACGCACGCGCACTCGCGCGCCCAGCTGGTCTTCGCCGACTACGGCGTCATGAAGCTGCGGACTCCCAACCAGCACTGGACGATCGGCCCGCGTGAGGGCATCTGGGTTCCGCCCATGGTCGAGCACTCCCTCGAGATCGGCGACGGACCGCTGCTGATGCGCACGATCTACCTGAGCACCAAGCGCTTCAGCGGACCCGTCCGGGCCTGCGCGCTGCAGATGTCGGAGTTCCTGCGGCAGCTCATCCTGCAGTTCAGCGCCTGCGACATGGACTACCGGACGAACGACCCGACCGACCACCTCGCGCGAGTGCTGGTCGACGAGCTCTCGCACCTCGACATCGTGCAGATGGACCTGGTGACCGGGCACGACGACCGCCTGGCCGGGGTGACCGCCGCGCTGCTGGACAACCCCGGTGACGAGCGCGGCCTGTCCGACTGGGGTCGCGAGGTCGGGGCGTCGGCCAAGACGCTCGAGCGCCTCTTCCGCTCCGAGACAGGCCTGACCTTCAAGCAGTGGCGCCAGCGCGCGCGGGTCGTGCGGTCCGTGGAGCTCCTCGACGCCGGGCACTCGGTGGCGACGGTGGCGCACCGCGTCGGCTACTCCAGCGCCAGCGCCTACATCGCGGCCTTCCAGACCGTCTTCGAGGTGACGCCGCGGCAGTACGTCGCGAACTCGATGCGGGCCCTCGTGCAGGCCTGACGCCCTCTCAGGGAGTCGGCGTGACGGTGGCGGCCGGCTCCTGAGGCTCGGTCGGAGTCACCGTGGGCGTGGGCGTCGTGGGCAGCTCGGAGGGCTGCTCCGTCGGAGTCGGCGTGGGGATCTCCGTGGGCGTCGCGGTCGGCTGAGGCGTCGGCGTGGGTGTCACGGTGACGGTCGGCGTCTGCGTCGGCGTACGACGGGGGCGGGCGGGCCGGGAGTCGCCATCGCCCACGTTGCCGAGCGTGGTGCCGCTCTTGTCGGAGCCGCCGACCACGCTGGAGAGCGGCTCGCCGATCACGGCCTCCAGCACGGTGATGCTGCCCAGGGTGATCGCGAGGACGGCGGCGGAGACGCCCGCCAGCTTGCGCCACGGCAGGCCGTCGGCCTTGTCCACGGTGCTCTCGACCTCGGTCACGGGCAGGACCGCGGTCGGGTCCTCCTCCTGGACGACGGGCGCGTTGGGGTCGGGGACCGGCGCCTGCAGCGCGGTGCGGTCCCAGAGCTGCGAGGAGTACTGCCGGACCACGGTCGTGCTGCGCCGGATCGAGCGGGTGTACGTCGCCGTGGCGATCGTGGCGACGACGCTGCCGATGACCGCGCCGACGATCGTGCCGGCGACGCCGAGTGTCGAGGCGATGAAGGCCGAGGAGCCCGCCGCGAGAGCAGCGCCGGCGATCTGGGCGATGGAGAGGCCGAGCCGGCGTTCGCTCTGCTCGTCGTTCCGCTTCTCGTCCATGCCGTGCTTCGGGCCTTCCTCTCGGGGCATACGTGGATCCCTACCCCAGTGGAACGCACGGGACCCGCGAACGGTTGCCGATCCTGGCCGTGATGCCGGCCACGGTACGGGCAAGATGGTGCCCGTGACGACGGCGAACGACGAGACGCAGGCCCGCAGCGAGCACCAGGAGCTGGCCGAGCGGGTCGAGGAGGCCCGGTTCCGCTACTACGTCAAGGACGACCCCACGCTCTCCGACGCCGAGTTCGACCAGATGATGCGCCGGCTGGAGGAGCTGGAGGAGGCCTTCCCCGAGCTGCGCACGCCCGACTCGCCGACGCAGAAGGTCGGCGGCGCGGTCTCGACCGAGTTCACCGCGGTGGACCACCTGCAGCGGATGGAGAGCCTGGACAACGCCTTCAGCTTCGAGGAGCTGGAGGCCTGGCAGGCGCGGCTGGTGCGCGAGGGCGTCGACCACCCGCCGCTGCTGTGCGAGCTCAAGGTCGACGGCCTGGCGATCAACCTGCTCTACGAGCGTGGCCGGCTGGTCCGGGCGCTCACCCGCGGCGACGGCCGCACGGGCGAGGACGTCACCCCCAACGTGAAGACGATCGACTCGATCCCGCACGTGCTCAGCGGCGAGAAGCGCGAGGTCCCCGAGCTGATCGAGGTCCGCGGCGAGGTGTTCCTCCCGGTGGCGGCCTTCGAGCGGCTCAACGCCGCGATGGTCGACGCGGGCCGGCCGATGTTCGCCAACCCCCGCAACGCCGCCGCCGGGTCGCTGCGCCAGAAGGACCCGCGGGTGACCGCCAGCCGCGCGCTGGACATGGTCTGCCACGGCATCGGCGCGCGTGAGGGCTTCGAGCCGGTCGCCCAGTCGGCGTCGTACGAGGCCCTGCGCGACTGGGGCCTGCCGACCAGCGACCGCGTCGAGGTGGTGCCCGACCTGGCCGGCGCGCTGAGATACATCGAGCGGTACGGCGAGCAGCGTCACGACGTCGAGCACGAGATCGACGGCGTGGTCATCAAGGTCGACGAGGTGTCCGTCCAGCGCCGGCTCGGCTCGACCTCCCGCGCGCCACGGTGGGCGATCGCGTACAAGTACCCGCCCGAGGAGGTCAACGCCAGGCTGCTCTCCATCGAGGTCAACACCGGCCGCACCGGTCGCGTCACGCCGTACGGCGTCATGGAGCCGGTCAAGGTCGCGGGCTCGACCGTCGAGCACGCCACCTTGCACAACGCCTACGAGGTCAAGCGCAAGGACGTCCGCCCCGGCGACACCGTCATCCTGCGCAAGGCCGGCGACGTCATCCCCGAGATCCTCGGCCCGGTGCTGGGCCTGCGGCCCGAGGGGCTGCCGGAGTGGGAGATGCCGAAGGTCTGCCCCGCCTGCGAGACGCCGCTGGTCGAGCAGAAGGAGGGCGACAAGGACCTGCGCTGTCCCAACCACCGCTCCTGCCCGGCCCAGGTGCGCGAGCGGGTCTTCTACGTCGCCTCGCGCAACGCCTTCGACATCGAGGGCCTGGGCTACGAGGCCGGCGCGGCGCTGCTGGACGCCGGCGTGATCACCAACGAGGGCGACGTCTTCGACCTCGACGAGGCCGGGCTGCTGCGGACCGAGCTGTTCACCCGCGCGCCCAAGAAGGGCGAGGACGGCCCGCAGCTCTCGGCCAACGGCCGCAAGCTCCTGGACAACCTGGACAAGGCCAAGGAGCAGCCGCTGTGGCGGGTGCTGGTGGCGCTCTCCATCCGCCACGTCGGCCCGTCCGCGGCGCGTGCTCTGGCCACCGAGTTCGGCTCGATGGAGGCCATCCGGTCGGCGTCGGAGGAGGAGCTGGCCGCCGCCGAGGGCGTGGGGCCGACCATCGCCGAGTCCATCCGCCGCTGGCTCGACGATCCCGAGCAGGAGTGGCACGGGCAGATCATCGACCGCTGGGCGGCCGCCGGCGTGCGCATGGAGGACGAGCGCGACGCCTCGACCGAGCGGACCCTGGAGGGCCTGACGGTCGTGGTCACCGGCTCCCTGGTCGACTTCTCCCGCGACTCCGCCAAGGAGGCGATCCTCGCCCGCGGCGGCAAGGCCGCCGGCTCGGTGTCGAAGAAGACCGACTACGTCGTGGTGGGCGAGAACGCCGGCTCCAAGGCCGACAAGGCCGAGCAGCTCGGCGTGCCCGTCCTCGACGAGGACGGCTTCAAGCGGCTGCTCGCCGAGGGGCCTTCGAGCCTCTAGGCATCGAGCGGATCGAGCAGGCCGAGCTTGAGCGTCCCGGACGGCGGCCACGCGGTGCGCGCGAAGGCGGCGAACTCCGCGTCACTCGGTCGACTCGGCACGGCGTCTCCTGTCGGGCTGATGGGCGATGCCCCTGCATGGGAAGACGCTTCGGGGGTGCCGGATCGGTTGCACCGGTCACACGGAATGCCGGTGGCCTCAGGACATCGTCCCGGCGAGGAGCGCGCGGGCGCGGCGCAGACGGCGGAAGTACGTCGCGCGGCTGGCGAACAGCTCGCGCATCACCGTCTCGTGGGTGCTGCCCGGGCGGAGGTAGCGGCGGGTCACCAGGTCGAGGAGGGCGGGCTGGTCGGCGAGCAGCTCGCTCACCGACTGACGCACCCAGGCCCGCACCCGCTCGGCGGCGGCCGCGGCGGCCAGGCCGGCCGGGGCCACGGGGAGGGAGGCGAGCGCGGCGTCGTCGTGGAAGTCCTCCAGCGCGCACAGCAGCAGGCCGGTCGGGGTGACGGCCGGCTGGCCCTGCTCGGCGGCCACGGCGTCGTACAGCAGGCCGGCGAGGCCCGCCGGCCCGACGTCGGCGGCCCAGACGCGCACCGGGAGACCGTGGACGTCGCGGTCGAGCTCGGGGAGATGGCGGTAGCCGTACGCGGTGAGGATGTCCTGCTCGACGCTGGTCCCGGTCAGGTCCACGACGTAGTCGCCGCGCGGGTTGGCGACACCGCAGCGCTGCAGCGCGATCGCGTTGCGGATCCTGACCAGCTCGGGATCGGGCTCCTCACCCGATCCGTCGGAGAGGAGCAGCTGAAACGGGGTGAGAACCACCCGATCGGTGCCTCCTCGCTGCCGGGCATGGTCGAGCACGTGGTCGACCAGCAGCGCGCGGCCGGGGTCGAGGTCCGCGGCCTGGGCGAGGGGGAGGGTGGCGACCACGGCCATCGGGCGTCCGTCGGTACGCCGCACGACGTGGGTGTCCGGCAGCCACGGCGCCACCAGCGACCAGCAGCCCGGCCACCGCGCCTCGAGAGCGCCGCGGATGGTGGCGCCGTCACCGGGGCGTGCGCGATCGCCGTACAGATGGAGGCCGACCGGCGACGCCAGGCCGGACCGGAGCGCCGGGTCCTGGACCAGCCGGGCCAGCCAGGGGAGTGCCGCGGAGTCGCCGTCGACGCTGCGGGAGCGCAGGTGGCCGGCGATGCGCAGCGTCAGCTCCCGTGCCCGGGACGGGTCGGCGGTCCGCAGCCGGGCGGCCACCGACTCGGCGAGCCGGGGGTGGAGCGTCAGCCGGCCGTCGTTGAGCTCGACGAAGGTGCACTCGCGCAGCCGGCCGATCCCGTCCTCGGCGTCCGGCAGCACGTCGCGAAGCAGTCCGCGGTCGACGCCGCCGGCCAGCGCGGTGACCGCGAGGAGGTCGGGATCCAGGTGGGCCAGGGCCGGTCCGGCCAGATGGTCGATGAGGTCGTCCTCGGTCTCGCCCGGCAGGGCGGCGGCGAGCCGGGCGGGATCCGACCGGTCCGAGGCCGCCCAGGCACTCGCGCCGAGCACGAGGGCGAGCGGCAGTCCGTGCGCCCAGTCGGCGATCGCCGCGCGTGCTCGCGGGTCCGAGACGCCGTGGCGGACGAGGAGCGTCTCGGCGTCCGAGGGGCCGAGGCCGGCCAGCCGCAGCCGGGAGGAGAGCTCCTCCAGGCCGCTCGGCAGCCAGCGGTGCGGTAGGCGCCGGGAGGCGACGATCACGCGGGTGCAGCCGGGAAGCCCGGCGAGGATGCGGCCCAGGGCGTGCAGGCCGGCGCCGAGGTGCTCGGCCTCGTCCACGACGAGCAGGGTCCGGTCGCCCGGGAGGTCGGTGAGCCCGGCGATCTCCTCGGGCGTCTCCGGGTGGCGGCCGTCGAGCTGGATCACCGTGTAGCCGTCGGTCGCCGCGCGCCGGGCCGCGTTGCGCAGGGCGGCGCTCTTGCCGGCACCGCCGGGCCCGGTCACCGCGAGGACCACGACCTCCCCGGGCTCCTCGAACAGCCGGCCCAGCTGGCGCTCGACGGCGTCGGGACAGACGTAGCGGCGTACGTCGAGATCGCGTGCCACGTCCGAGATCGTCGTGCCCGAACCCGGCGACGCGTGCAACCGGACTGTTCCCATAGCACTCCTCGGACAGGTGGGACCACGGTAGTCGGACAGGTCTCACACCGGTATCAACCTCGTTCGCGGCCCTCCCCGCGGCGCCGGGGACGCGCACAGGATCTGGATCGTGCTGACCTCTCGCCCGCGCCTCGTCGCCGTACTCGGACTCCCGCTCGCCCTCGCCTGCGCACTGGCCGGACTCGCCACTCCCGGCACGGCCGGCGCGGCGCCCGCCGCCGCGAAGGTGTCGACCTCGCCGGCCCAGCCGATGGCCGGCGAGCGCACCGTCTTCACCGGTCGCCTGCCGGGCGGCCGGCGACCGGTGGTGCTGCAGAAGAAGGCGGGGAAGAAGTGGAAGGTCGTCGATCGCGCGAAGTCCAAGAGGTCGGGCACGTACCGGCTCAAGACTCGGGTGTCGAAGTCCGGGAGGTTCCGGGTCCACGCGCCGCGCAGCGGCGGCTCGAAGGCGATCACCCGCACCCGCTCGGTCACGGTCGCCGGCCAGAGCGCCGGGGTGGAGCCTTCGGGCCCGCTGGTCGCCGGCCTCGCGCAGACGGTCACCGCGCGGGTCGTCCCAGCGCGCCAGGGACGTCTGGTCGCCCTGCAGCGCCGCGCCGGGAGTGCCTGGAAGACCGTGGCCACGGGCAAGTCCGACGGCAGCGGCATCGCGCGGATCAGGTACGCCGCCACGGCACTCGGCGTCGCGTCGTACCGGGTGGTGGGGCAATCCCACCGTGGCTCGACGACGGTCGTCTCGGCCGCGGCGGACCTCCGTACGACGCGCGCCACCGAGCTGCTCAGCGCGGGACAGGACGCCGGCCTGGAGAGCTTCAGCCCGTCCATCTCGGCCGACGGTCGCTGGGTGGCCTTCACCTCCGAGGCGCAGCTGCTGCCCGCCGACGCGGACGGCTCCAACGACGCCTATCTTCTCGACCGGCGTACCGGCGCGCTCACCCTGCTGCTGCCGGCCGCGAACTCCCACGTCAACAACCCGGTGCTGTCGGCGAACGGCCGCTTCGTCGCCCTGCAGTCGACCTCCTCGAACCTGTCCGGGGAGCCCGACCTCGACTACGACGTCTTCGTCCTCGACCGGATGACCGGCGCCGTCGACCTGGTCTCCGCGACACCCGCGGGCGTCGCGGGCAGCACCCACTCCTATGTGCACTCCATCAGCGAGGACGGGCGGTTCGTCGCGTTCACCTCGTACGCCGACGACCTGGTGAGCCTCCTCCCGCCGCCCAACTCCAGCGTGCGCCATCCCTACCTGCGCGACCGCGCCACCGGCACCACCCGGGCGCTCGACCGGGTCGGCCTGGGCTGGGCCACCGGCAACGTCTTCGAGATGGACGTCAGCGGCGACGGCTCGCGGGTCGCGTTCGCGAGCGGTGACGCGGCTCTCGATCCGGGCAACGTGAACGGCGCGGCGATCTTCGCCTGGGACATCGCCGCCGACGGCGCTATCAGCGGCCGGACCAACCTCACGCCCGGCGCCAGCGCCCGGGAGCCGCGGCTCAGCGGCGACGGCGGTCTGCTGGCGTTCTCGTCGTCCCAGGACATCCTCCCGGCTGACACCAACGGCCAGACCGACGTCTACCTGCGCACCTCCACCGGCGCCTACCTGCTCGCATCCCCGGTGGGTCCCGGTGACAGCGCCGTCGAGGACATCTCCGCCGACGGCCGGTACGTCGCGCTCAACACCGAGACGCCCATGCCCGGCGACACCAACGGCACGGACGAGGACATCGTCGTCTGGGACCGCGCCGCCGGGACGTACCGGCTGGTCACCCGTGGCGGCGCGGGCGCCAGCTTCGGCGCCGCCCTCTCCGCGGACGGGTCGGTGATGGCGCTGAGCTCGGCCGCGGACCTGGTGGCCGGGGCGACCGGCGACACGAACGTGTTCGTGACGGTGCTGCGGTGAGCCGGCGGCGTACGTCGGTCGCGATCGCGGTCCTGGCCGTCGTACTGTCCGCGCTCGCCCCGGTCCAGGGAGCGCTCGCGGCGGAGGACGATCCCTGGGAGGGCGTGACCTGGTCCGCCCCGGAGGCCGTCTCGCCCGTCGGCGTGGACGTCGACCGCGGCGGGGTCTGGCAGCTCTCCGACGGATCCATGCTCGCGCTGTGGTCGGTCTACGACCACCCGGCGCAGGCCGGCGACGGGCCCGCGCAGGTCTGGACGAGCACCCGGCCCGCGGGCGGGGGAGCGTGGACGGCTCCGGTCGCGGTAAGCGACTTCCAGCAGTACTTCACGGCCTACCCCAACTTCGCCTGGGACGTGAACGAGGACGGCGCGGCCGTGGTGGCCTGGACGCAGTACGACCCGGACGGCTCGGTGTGGACCTACCGCGCGGTCACCCGGAGCGGTGCCGGCGCCTGGACCCCGCCGACCACGATCGCCACGAGCAGGACCGGGATCGTCGGTGAGATCTCCTCGGGCGGCGACAAGAGCGTCGCGGTCGCCCCGGACGGTCGTGCCAGCGTCGTCTTCACGGCACGCGAGGCGGCGAGGTCGCCCGGCGAGAACAGCCAGGACATGGAGGTCTTCCGGATCGCCTGGTCCGGATCCGCCTGGTCCGCGATCGAGGAGATCTCGGTGGAGACGCCACTGTTCCCGATCAACTGCGACGCGCCCGACCCCGACGACTGCCCGGACCGGGAGGGACCCTCGGACCAGCCGGTGGTCGCCTACGACGGCCTGGGACAGGAGTGGATCGCCTGGGTGCACCAGCAGGCCGCGGACGAGGCGGCCGAGGAGGCGGGCGTCTTCCTCCACGGTCCGAGCACTACTCAGCTGGCCGCCGGGTCGACGGTGGATCCGCGGGACTTCACCCTCGGTGGCATCGCCGGCGACCCGGGCGGAGGCGCCGCGCTCGCCTGGCGCCGCCAGACCGTCGCCGGGATCGAGACCTGGGCGCACGCCGGCGGCGACGTCAGCGGCGCCACGAGCCGGATCACCGCGGCCGACACCCAGGGCGCGATCCGCTCCATCGCGATCTCCGGCGGCCATGCCGTGGTCGTCGTCGGGGTGCTGCCCTCTGGCATCGACGGCAGCCGGCCGCTGGTGACGGCCACCCGCGCGCCGGGCACGGACAGCTGGAACCCGAGCGCAGCGGTGGTCGAAGACGGCGGGGCCGTGATCGGCACCGGCGGGCGCTCCGTGGTCACCGCCGACGGCGTGCCGCTGGTCGCCTATGCGGTCGGCACGACCGACCGTGCCCGCGTGCTGGCACCCGCGGACTCGGAGTGGACGGGATCGCCGGCGAGCGGCGCGATGCCGCTGTCGGGCGGCGGCACTTTGGTGCACTCCTTCTCGCTCACGCCGGCCGGCACCCTGCTCGGCGCCTGGCTGTCGCCCGACGGGGGAGTGGACCGGCTGCAGTTCGCGACCAGCACCGGCCTCCCCGACGCGCAGCCACCGCTCCAGCCGCCTCCGCCCACGCCGGCGCTCACCAGCCCGGCGGGCGGTGTGTCGACCACCGCCGCGCAGCCGGTGGCCTGGACGCCGGTCGCCGGAGCGGTCCACGACGTGCGGGTGCGCACCGCGCGGTGGAACGGCTCGTTCGGGAGCCCGGTGATCGGGTGGACCGGCGTCGCGGGGAGCCGGGTGAGCCACGCGACCGCGCCGGGTGGCACGTACTGCTACTCGGTCCGCGCCCGCAACGCCGCCGGCGCGAGCGGGTGGAGCGGCGAGCGGTGCGTCACCGCGCCTCTCGACCAGACCGCGCTGGCGGCGTCGAAGGGCTGGCGGACCACCAAGGGCTCGGCGTACGTCGGCGGCAGCGCGCTGTCGACGAAGAAGAAGGGCGCGAGGCTGACCCGCACCGGAGCCCGCCTGCAGCGGGTCGGCGTGGTCGCGACCAGCTGCGGCAAGTGCGGCAAGGTCGACGTCTTCGTCGGGTCGAGGAAGATCGGGCGGATCAACCTCAAGGCGAGCGGCACCCACCACAAGAAGGTGTACCTGCTCCCCGGCTTCAGCCCCCGCAGCGGCACGGTGAAGCTGAAGGTGGTCACCCGGAAGAGGCTGGTGCGCATCGACGCGCTGGTCATCGGCGCCCGCTGAGCCTCCTCACGCTCAGCGGATCAGCCCGCCAGGTGGCCCCAGCGCGGCGCGAGCTCGCTCCACGGCCCGGTCGCCGCTACCTCGCCGTCGACCAGCACGACGACCCGGTCGGCCCGAGCCAGGGCGGCCCGCTTCGCGGTGGCGCCGATCACCGTGACGCCGCGCTGGCGCAGCGCCGCCCAGAGCTCCACCTCGGTGGCGGCGTCCAGCGCGCTGGAGACGTCGTCGGCCAACAGCAGCTCGGCGTCGGTGGCGAGCGCCCGGGCCAACGCGAGCCGCTGCACCTGACCACCGGAGAGACGGACGCCGCGATGGCCGACCAGCGCGTCCTTGCCGCCCGCGTCGGCGATGTCGGTGTGCAGCCGGGCATCGGTGACCGGCCGGTCGAAGACCCGGTCGTGCCCGAGCCGGACATTGTCGGCGAAGGTGCCGGACAGCACCCGCGGCACCTGGGCGACGTGGGCGACCTGGCCGGGCCGCAGGAAGCGCTGCGGATCCTCGACCGGGCGGTCGTTCCAGACGATCTGGCCCCGGTGGGCGATCAGCCCGGCCAGCGCGGAGAGCAGGCTGGACTTGCCCGAGCCGACCTGGCCGACCAGCAGCACCAGCTCGCCCGGCTCGACGGTGAGACTCACCCCGGAGACGCCGACCGTGCCGTCGTCGTGGACGGCCGCCAGGTCGCGCAGCTCGAGTCGCTCGAGGGGGACCCGATGGACCGGTCCGGGGGAGGGCGCCTCGCCGGTGACCAGGTCGACGCCCGGTGGCAGCCGCATCAGGTCGACGCCCCCGGCGTACCGGCTGGTCTCCTCCTGCCAGGCGCGGGTGCCGGGCGCCTCGGTGACCACCAGCCCGGCCACCCGGCCGAACCAGTCGAACCCGGAGACGGCGTTGGCCACCAGCAGCGTGGTCGCCAGGCCCCAGCTCCCGCCGAGGTGCGCGGCCCAGGCGGCGACGACGCCGCACTGCACCATCACCATCGGCACGCCGTCGAGCACGGCCTGCACCCGGTGCTCCCGGACCGCCGCGGCGACCCGGCCGGAGTCGACCGCGCGCAGGTGGGCGTGCACGTCGGGCGTGGCCGCGGCCAGCTTGACCGTGCGCGCCGACTCCAGCGCGGAGACGAGCGCCCGGCCGAACCGCGCGCGTGCCGCCGACGCCGCCGCCGCGGATCGTCCGGCGATGGGCCGCCCGACCGTGGAGGCGAGCGCCGAGGTGAGCAGTACGGCGAGCAGCACCGCGCCGGCCAGCCACGTGCCGGCGAGCAGCGCCGTGATCGCGGCGATGAGCATGCCGTTGACGAAGTCGACCCAGCGGTCGGCGTACCGGGCGTAGCGGTCGGCGTCCATCGAGCGCGCGACCACCTCGCCCGGCGGCGTGCGCGGCAGCCGTCGCTGGCTGGTCTGCCCGTAGAGCACGGCCATCCGGACCCGGAGCATCACCTCGATCCACCAGCGTGGGTAGCGCCAGAACGCGTCGGCCAGCATGAGCGGCGCGGCGAGCAGCGAGATCACCAGCAGGACCGCGAGCACGTGCGGGGTGCCGCCGCCCTGCAGGTCCTCCACCATCCGGCCCCAGACCAGGCCGGTGATGGCGCCCTGGGCGCCGACGAGCGACATCCCGAGGAACATCGCCGCGCCGAGCAGACCCCACCAGGGACGCACGGTGAGCACGTGGGCGATGCCACGGGCCAGGGACGGCCCGGTGCCGACCTCGGGGAGCTCCGGCGGGGGACCGGTACGCCGCCGCCCGCCGACCGTGGCGACGTCGTCGGCCTCGGCCGGCTCGGCCACGGGCGCGGAATGGTCGAGCTCGGCGCGGCTGGCCAGGAGCAGGTCGCGGAACGGGCCCTCGGCCCGCGCCAGCTCGGCGCGCGAGCCGTGCTGGACGACCTGTCCGTGGTCGAGGACCGCGACCGCCGGAGCCCGCTGGATGGTGGAGAGCCGGTGTGCGATCAGGATGCCGGTGCGTCCGGTGAGCAGCCGGTCGGCCGCGGAGACCACCCGGCGCTCGGTGAGCGGGTCCATCCGCGCGGTGGCCTCGTCGAGCACGACGACGCGGACGTCGCGGACCAGCAGCCGCGCGAACGCGACCAGCTGCTCCTCGCCGGCCGAGAGCGACGTGCCGCCGGGACCGAGCAGGGTGTCGATGCCGTCCGGGAGCCCGGCCACCCACTCGCCCAGGCCGAGCTCGTCGAGGGCCCGCGCCGCGTCCGCTGTCGGCCGCTCGCCGAAGAGGGTGACGTTCTCGGCCAGCGTGCCGGCCAGGATCTCGGTGCGCTGGGTGACCACGCCCACCGCGGCGCGCAGCTGCTGCAGGTCGAGGTCGCGCACGTCGGCCCCGCCGATGAAGACCGTGCCGCGTGGTGGCTCGACCGCGCGGGATAGCAGCGAGGCCACCGTCGACTTGCCCGAGCCGGTGCGTCCGACCAGGGCGATGGTCTGGCCGGCGGGGACGCGGAGGTCCACGCCGCGCAGGGCGAAGGCGCCCTCGGGGTAGGAGAAGTCCAGGTCGCGGATCTCCACCTCCAGCGCCGCGTCGCCGGGCACGGGCCGGCCGCCCGAGGGCTCGGCGGGCAGGGCGAGCATCTGGCGCAGCCGGATCACCGCGCCGAGGCCGGCCTGGATGTCGGGAAGCTGCTCGGCCAGCATCGCGACCTGACCGACGAAGGCCGAGGTGACCAGGAACAGCGTGACCAGCCGCGCGACGGACATGCCGTCGCTCGCGGCCACCGCGACGCCGGCCACGGCCACGCCGGCGAGCAGGGCGTGCAGCAGCAGCCCGCTGCGGCGGACCAGCCGGCTCTCCAGGTCGAGCACCGCGCGGAACCTCGCGTGCACCGTCGCCGAGAGCTGCGCGACCCGGGCCACGACGTGGGCCTGACCCAGGCTGGTGCGCAGGTCGTCGCGTCCGGCGATGCCCTCCTCCAGGACGGCGGCATGGTCGGTCCAGGCCATCTCCTCGACCACCTTGCGCCGGGAGATCTCCCCGAGCAGCGGACGCACCACGACGGCGGTGGCGGCGCACAGCAGCGGCAGCAGCACCCAGGCCGGCCACCAGGTGAGGCCGGCGACGATCCACATCGGCACGACGCCGAAGAGCGTGCGGAAGAGCATCCACAGCTGCCAGCGGACCAGGTTGCCGACCTCGTGGGTGTCGTCGTCGACCCGGTCGAGGATCTCGCCGACGGCCTGCTCGCCGAGCGTGGCGAGCGGCTGGCTCAGCGCGGCGGCCAGCAGGTCCTCGCGCAGCCGTCCCTCGGCGCGGTCGGAGACGCCGACCCACAGCACCTTGCCGGTCGTGTCGATCGCCGAGGCGCCGACCACGCAGAGACCGAGCAGACCCAGCAGGGCGCCCGTCGGGTCCTCGGCCAGACGGCCGGCCACGACGGTGCCCAGCGTGGTGCCCACGGCGGCGATGGCGACGCAGACGAGCGCGGTGATCGAGACCGGGCTCCGCAGCCGCCGCCAGTCCACGACGCGGCGGGGGTTCACGGGAGGCGTCGGCGAGGGAGGGGAGGCTCCCGTGGCGGTGGCCGTCAACGTCTCGGTCATGGCTCATCGACACTACGCCGGGCCACCGACGGACTTCCTCTGGTTTTCCGGCGGCACGACGCGGTGCGCGCCCGGCTCGGCCGGCTCATAGGATGAGTGCTCGCCCGAGTCCCTCCACGAGGAGCAGTGCATGCCCGAGATCACCCGCGACGAGGTGGCCCACCTGGCCGACCTCGCCCGGATCGACCTCTCCGCCGAGGAGCTGGACCATCTGGCCCCGCAGCTCTCGGTGATCCTGGAGAGCGTCGCCTCGATCGCCGAGGTCGCCGCGGCCGACGTGCCGCCGACCTCCCACCCGATCCCGGTGGTCAACGTCTTCCGCGAGGACGTCGTCGTTCCCGGGCTCACCGCCGAGCAGGCGCTCTCGGGCGCGCCGCAGGTGGAGGAGCAGCGCTTCGCGGTGCCGCGCATCCTGGGAGACGAGCAGTGATCCGGCGCTCCGCGGCCGAGATGGCCGCCGCCCTGGAGGCGGGGGAGACCACCAGTGTCGCGCTGACCCAGGCGCACCTCGACCGGATCGCGTCGGTGGACGGCGCGGTCCATGCGTTCCTGCACGTCGACGCCGAGGGCGCGCTCGCCCAGGCGGCGGAGTCCGACGCGCGCCGGGCGGCCGGCTCGCCGGCCTCGCCGCTGGACGGCGTGCCGATCGCGGTCAAGGACGTGCTGGCCACGACCGGCCTGCCGACCACCTGCGGCTCCAGGATCCTCGAGGGCTGGATCCCTCCGTACGACGCCACGGTGGTCGCCCGGCTCAAGGCGGCCGGCCTGCCGATCCTCGGCAAGACCAACATGGACGAGTTCGCGATGGGCTCCTCGACCGAGCACTCGGCGTACGGCCCCACGCACAACCCCTGGGACCTCGACCGCATCCCCGGCGGCTCCGGCGGTGGCTCGGCGGCGGCCGTCGCCGCCTTCGAGGCGCCGCTGGCCCTGGGCACGGACACCGGCGGGTCGATCCGCCAGCCAGGCGCGGTCACCGGCACGGTCGGGGTGAAGCCGACGTACGGCGGCATCTCGCGCTACGGCCTCGTCGCGATGGCCAACTCGCTGGACCAGGTCGGCCCGGTCACCCGCACGGTGCTCGACTCCGCGCTGCTCCACGCCGCGATCGGTGGCCACGACCACCGCGACTCCACCAGCATCGACCAGCCGCTCCCGCCGATCGTCGAGGCAGCGCGCGAGGGCGCCTCCGGCGATCTCTCCGGCCTGCGGATCGGCGTGATCAGCGAGCTCGGCGGCGAGGGCTACCAGGCCGGCGTCCAGCAGCGCTTCGACGAGGCCGTGGCGGTGCTGGTCAAGGCCGGCGCCGAGGTGGTCGAGGTGTCCTGCCCGAGCTTCCGGCACGCGCTGGCGGCGTACTACCTGATCATGCCGAGCGAGGCCTCCTCCAACCTGGCCCGCTTCGACGCGATGCGCTACGGCCTGCGGGTGCTGCCCGACGGAGTGGACAGCCCGAGCGCCGAGGAGGTCATGCGGGCGACCCGTGACGCCGGCTTCGGCGACGAGGTCAAGCGCCGGATCATCCTGGGCACCTACGCCCTCTCCAGCGGCTACTACGACGCCTACTACGGCCAGGCGCAGAAGGTGCGCACGCTGATCAGCCGCGACTTCGCCGCGGCCTTCGAGCAGGCCGACGTGCTGGTCTCGCCGACCGCGCCGACGACGGCCTTCCCGATCGGGGCCAAGCTCGACGACCCGCTGGCGATGTACCTCAACGACGTCGCCACGATCCCGGCCAACCTGGCGGGCGTCCCCGGCATCTCGCTGCCGGCCGGCCTGGCGCCGGAGGACGGCCTCCCGGTCGGCTTCCAGGTGCTCGCCCCGGCGATGGCCGACGACCGGCTCTACCGCGTCGGCGCGGCGCTGGAGTCGCTGCTGGAGTCCCAGTGGGGCGGCCCGCTGCTCGCCCAGGCCCCGTCGCTCGAGGGAGGCGCCCGATGACCGAGACGCTGCTGTCCTACGACGACGCGCTGGCCGCGTTCGACCCGACGTTCGGACTGGAGGTCCACGTCGAGCTGAACACCGCGACGAAGATGTTCTGCGGCTGCCCGGCCCACTTCGGCGGCGAGCCGAACACCCACGTCTGCCCGACCTGCCTCGGCCTGCCCGGCTCGATGCCGGTGGTCAACGGCCAGGCCGTGGCGTCGGCGATCCGGATCGGCCTGGCGCTGAACTGCGACATCGCCGAGTGGTGCCGGTTCGCCCGGAAGAACTACTTCTACCCGGACATGCCGAAGAACTTCCAGACCTCCCAGTACGACGAGCCGATCGCGTTCGACGGCTGGACCGAGGTGGAGGTCGAGGGGGAGACGTTCCGCATCGAGATCGAGCGCGCCCACATGGAGGAGGACACCGGCAAGTCGCTGCACATCGGCACCTCCGGACGGATTCACGGGGCCGACTACTCGCTGGTCGACTACAACCGGGCCGGCGTACCCCTCATCGAGATCGTCACCAAGCCGATCGCCGGGACCCGTGAGAAGGCGCCGGCCGTGGCGCGGGCGTACGTCGCCCACCTGCGCGACCTGCTGCTGGCCCTCGGCGTCTCCGACGTCCGGATGGACCAGGGCTCGTTGCGCTGCGACGTCAACCTGTCGCTCTCGCCGGCCGGCTCGGGCACGCTCGGCACCCGCACCGAGACCAAGAACGTCAACTCGCTGCGCTCGGTCGAGCGGGCCGCTCGCTACGAGATCTCCCGGCACGCGGCGATCCTGTCCGGCGGCGGATCGATCCTGCAGGAGACCCGGCACTGGCACGAGGACACCGGGATCACCACCTCGGGCCGGCCCAAGTCGGACGCCGACGACTACCGCTACTTCCCCGAGCCCGACCTGGTGCCGGTGGCGCCGGCGCGGGAGTGGGTCGAAGAGCTGCGCGCCTCGCTGCCCGAGCCGCCGCGTGAGCGCCGGGCCCGGCTGCAGGCCGACTGGGGCTACTCAGACCTGGAGATGCGCGACGTCGTCGCCGCCGGCGCGATCGGCGTGATCGAGCAGACCGTCGCCGAGGGCGCCGCTCCGCAGGCCGCCCGCAAGTGGTGGCTGGCCGAGCTGGCCCGCCGGGCCAACGAGGCGGGTGTCGAGCTCGACGAGCTGGCCATCACCCCCGCGCAGGTCGCCCGCATCCAGGCACTGGTCGACGAGGGCAAGATCAACGACAAGCTCGCCCGCCAGGTCGTCGACGGCGTGCTCGCCGGCGAGGGCGAGCCCGACGAGGTGGTCGCCGCCCGTGGCCTGGAGGTCGTCTCCGACGACGGCGCCCTGGGCGAGGCGATCGACCGTGCCATCGCCGCCAACCCCGACGTGGCCGACAAGATCCGCGACGGCAAGGTCGCCGCCGCCGGCGCGCTCATCGGCGCGGTGATGAAGGACATGCGCGGCCAGGCCGACGCCGGCCGGGTCCGCGAGCTGATCCTGGAGAAGCTGACCTGATCGCTTGCCGGGAGGATCCCAGTCACCAGGTGACTGTGATCCTCCCCGTTGTCAGAGTTGGCAGGCGGTTCCGCAGCGGCGAGGGCAGCCTGCCCAGCCTCGGCGCTGGAGCAGCACGGCCAGACGAGCCGCCGTACGGCAGGGGCGGTCGAAGACCCGGCCGTAGCCGATCCGGACGGTAGCGCCGCCTTCGGTGGCGACGTCGAGGTCGCGGTCCAGGTCTCGGTCGCGTTGCCGAGCCGATTCGTGGAACTGTCGGCCGTCGAGCTCGATGACCAGGCCGTCGTGCTCCACGTCCCGGTAGGTCGTGCCCATCGTGCCGCGTGCTCGGACCTGACGGCGCGCCTCGGGAAGCCCGTGAGGGCGCTCGACGCGGACGAGGTACCCGTGTTCGAGCACCGATGCCGTGCCATGGTCGATGTCGTCGAGGACCGAGAGCAGCCAGGCGCGACGTGGCAGGCGGGAGCGCGCCTGGACCGCCGCGCGGAGTCGTTGCGCCGTCGTACGTCGGGACCGGCAGCTGTCAGAGAGCACGGCCACCGCTGCCAGGTCGGTCGGCGCCGAGGCGGCGACATCCACGACTGCCTCCTCGTAGCGCAGGGCCGGCGGCGACCCGTTCCACCTCACCCGGTCAGGGAAGCCGATCCGTCGGACGACCCGTACGCCCCGCGGCGCGCGGATGCGACGCTCGTGTGCCACCACCACGGTGATCGGGCCGTCGACCGGACCGTCGCGACGATCCGGGTCACGGAGAGCGGACTCGCCAGCCAATGCTGCCGGCCAGCAGGCCAGCACCGCTGCCCACGCCGCCTGACTCCAGGTCAGTGGTCCGGTGTGATCGACGTAGACCCCCGGGTGGACGATCACCAGGTCGCGCCGACGGATCAGTCGTCGCAGATCGCTGTCACCCAGTCCGCATGCGAAGGCCTGCCGACGGCCGACCACGCCGGCCTGTAGGTCCAAGTGCTCCCGCAAGCGCTCCACCGTCCGAGCATCCGGCCGAGAGCGCCGCGGCGCCAGGGGGTTCGACGAGCTGTGGAGACTGGTGAGCATCAGCGGGGAGGAACGCAGTCACCACATGACTGGGATCCTCCCCGCTCACGAACGGGCTCGGTGGTGCTACCGTGTCGGCGCCCCGCCCGGGGCGACAACTCCATCACGTCCGTGGACGGGGAAAGCCGGTCGAAATCCGGCACTGGCCCGCAACCGTAGGTCTCGCGCAGCACGCGCGACGACGAGTCGGAACACCTGCCGCGCGACGTCTTCGCACACACGCTGTCGTGGAAAGCAGCGGGTGGCTCCCTGACCGGTGTCTCCCGCTTGCCGCAGCGGGAAGGACGCACATGCAGCTCACACGCAGGGCCGCGACGCTCGTCGCGGGCATCCCCCTGGTTCTGACCGGTCTCACGGTGACCGGCATCCCGGCCGCTCACGCGGCCGTCGACAGTCACCCCGGTGACATCGGCGCGACCTGGCTGGTCGACGAGCTCGTCGACGGCCTCCAGCCGAGCTCCTTCGGCACCCCCGACGTCGGCCTGAGCATCGACACCGCCCTGGCGCTCGACGCGATCGGCGGCCACGGCTCCGAGGTCGACGACATCGGCGACGCCGTCGGGCCCAAGGTCGTCGAGACCGGTGAGGGCCACTACGGGTACGCCGTGTCCGACGAGTACTCCTACGACTGGGAGGACCCGGAGGCTCCCGGCGTCTTCGCCCAGGTGGGTCGCTACGCGGCCGGCTTCGCGAAGTCGCTCTACTTCGCCCAGGTCAACGGCATCGCCGACATCCCGGCCTGGGCCGGCACCGACCTGGTCGCGGGTCTCGAGGACCTGGTGACCGGCACCGGCGTGACCGTCGGCCGGGTCCAGGACGACAGCTCGTTCGGCGACTACGCGAACACGCTCACCCAGGCCTTCACCGCGGCCAGCCTGGCCACGGCCGGATCGCCGGCGGCCGGGAGTGCCCTGGACTTCCTGCTCGAGCAGCAGTGCTCGGCCGGCTACTTCCGGCTCTACATGACCGCCGACAAGCTCGCCGCGGACCAGTCCTGCAACGGCGGGCGCTCCTCCGGCGCCAGCGCCCCGGACACCGACGCCACCGCTCTCACCGTCCTGCTGCTCGACTCGATCGGGAGCGACACCGCCAAGGTCGGCCGCGCGATCGGCAAGGCCGAGTCCTGGCTGCTCGGCCAGCAGCGCGCCGACGGCTCGTTCGGCGGCGGCACCTCCACCGAGGGCGCCAACGCCAACAGCACCGGCCTCGCCGGCTGGGCTCTGGGCGCGCTCGGCGACACCGAGGCGGCCGAGAAGGCCGCCGTCTGGGTCCGCGCCCACCAGGCCGACGACCTCGCCGGCTGCCCGACCGGGCTCGCGGGCGAGACCGGCGCCATCGCCTACGACGACGAGGCCCTCGCCGTGGGTCGCGCGTCCGGGATCGCGAGCGGCGCCCGGGACAAGTGGCGTCGTGCCGCCGCGCAGGCGCTGCCCGTGCTGCGGTACGCGCCGGATGCGACTCCGGTCCTGGCCGTCGAGGGGCCGGCGGGCTACCGCAAGCAGGCCTCCTCGGCGACGTACGCCGTGTCCGGTGTCGTCCCCGGCGACCAGGTCTGCGTGACCGTCGGCAATGTCAAGGTCCCGGCGGCTGCCGGTCTCGACGGCGCCGTCGACGTCCCGGTCACCCTTCCCGCCGGCACCGCCGACCGGACCGTGACGGTCACCGACCGCGCGGGCACCTCGAGGACGGTGACGACCAAGGTCCTCGGCGCCACCACCCTCAAGGTCACGCCGGCCAAGAAGAAGGTGAAGAAGGGCAAGAAGGTCTCCGTCACGGTGACCGGCCTGGCTCCGCAGGAGAAGGTGACGCTCACCCTCCGCAAGAAGCAGGTCGCCTCCGGCGCCGCCACCGCGGCCGGGACGTTCACGGCCAAGGTCAAGGTCGGCAAGAAGACCGGCAAGGCCCCGCTGGCCGCGCAGGGCGAGTTCGACATCCGCTCGGGCACGGCCAAGGTGAAGGTCAAGAAGAGGTAGCGAGCCTCGTTGCAGGCAGTTCGTGCCCTCGCGGCTCCCAGGAGCCGGCGCCGGGCCGAACTGCCTGCACGGAGGTACGCCGCTACCGCCGGATCTGCAGGATGCGGTCATCCGCGGAGGCGGGCTCGCCCCGGCCGTCGCGGTTGGAGGTGGTCACCCACAGCGTCCCGTCAGGGGCGACGGCGACCGTGCGCATCCGGCCGTACGTGCCCACGAAGAGGTCGCGGGGCGCCGAGGCGCGGCCCTCGGACACGTCGATGCGCCACAGGCGCTCGCCCCGCAGCGAGGCCATCCAGAGCTGCCCGTCGGCGTACGCCAGCCCGGAGGGGGAGGCCTCCGAGGTGCGCCAGACGATCTGCGGGTCGCGGTACTCCGGCATCGAGCCCTTGCCCTCGATCAGCGGCCAGCCGTAGTTGCCGCCCGGCTCGATCAGGTTCAGCTCGTCCCAGGTGTTCTGGCCGAACTCCGAGGCCCACAGCCGGCCGTCGCTGTCGAAGGCGAGGCCCTGCACGTTGCGGTGTCCCATCGACCACACCGGCGAGCCCGCGTCGGGGTTGCCCGGCGCCGGCTTGCCGTCGGTGGTGATCCGCAGGATCTTGCCGCCCAGCGAGCTCTTCTGCTGGGCGTGCTCGGGCTCGCCGGCCTCGCCGGTGGAGACGTAGAGATAGCCGTCGGGCCCGAAGGCCAGCCGTCCGCCGTCGTGAATGAAGCCGCTGGGGATGCCGTCGAGGATCGTGCGCTGCTCGCCGAGCCTGCCGTCGTCGTACGTCGCCCGCAGGACCCGGTTGTCGCTGTCCGTCGTCGCGTAGAGGAACACCTGCTTGTCCGTGGCGTACGACGGGGAGACCGCGATCCCCAGCAGCCCGGCCTCGCCACGTGAGCGCGCCTGCCCGACGTGGCCGACCTGGCGAACCGACCCGGCGCCGACCAGCAGGACCCGGCCGCTGTCCCGCTCGGTGACCAGCGCCGAGCCATCGGGCAGGAAGGCGATGCCCCAGGGCACCTCGAGGTTCCGGGCGATCGTGGCGATCACCCGCGGCTTCGCGCCGGCCGGCGTGGTCGCGGGGGCGCCGGGCGTGGCCGTGGTGGTCGTCGGCTCGGGGGAGGGCGACGCGGTCTCGTCGGCGGTGCCGCACGCGGCCAGGGCCAGGACCGCGACGACCGGGGCGAGTGCGCGCTTCACCCGCACCACGGTAGCCGTGGAGCGGTCAGTCGATCCGGTGCAGCAGGTCGAGGAGGAGCTGGTGGACCTCGGCCGGCCGCTCCATCTGGACGAAGTGCGTGGCCGGCAGCTCGACGTACGTCGCGCCCTCGATCCGCTCGGCGGCGGTGCGCATGTCGTGCGTGGAGGCGAGCATGTCGTAGCGCCCGGTGATGAAGGCGGTCGGGACCGCGACGGCCCGCAGCGAGACGCGGACGTGCTTGCTGGTGGCGAGGGCCAGGTGCATGTACCAGTCGATCGGCGTGGTGAGGAACTCCTTCACCGCGCGCCGGGCGTTCTCGACGTCGGGGACCGGCAGCATGAAGCCGCTGTGGGTGAGCACCGCGCCGGAGACCGGACCCATCGGCAGGCGCCGGGCGACCCAGGTCAGCGGCTTGCCGGCCAGCTTCATCGCCCGGACGGCGTTGACCGTGACCATCGGGCGCACCAGTCGCGGGATGAACATCGGCGCGAGCATCGAGGAGAAGGTTCCGCCGGGCACACCGGCGACGGCGAAGAGGCCGGTGACCCGCTCGGGGTGGAGGTAGACCAGCTCGAACATGGTGTTCACGCCCATCGACCAGCCGACCAGCGGGCAGGCGTCGATGCCGGCGTCGTCCATCACGGCGAGCGCGTCCTCGACGAAGGACTCGATGCCGACGTGGTCGCGGTCGCGCGGCCGCTCGGACCCGCCGACGCCGCGGTGGTTCCAGGAGATCACCCGGACGTCGCAGTCGGGGTCGAGGAAGGCGGGCCAGGTCCAGGCGTTGGTGCCCAGGCCGTTGCAGAGCAGGACCGTCGGACCGGTCTTGGAGCCGTCCACGTCGTTGGTCCAGGCGCGCAGCCGGGTGCCGTCGTACGCGGTCACGTCGTAGAAGCGGACCGCCCGCTCGGGGTCGACGGCATGGCTCTGGGCCAGCGGCCTCACCGCGCGCAGGCGAGGCGTGGGGTCGGCGGACATGGCGGCAGTCTGCCGCAGAGACGACCCCCGTGGCCGGTCAGGTGGCGTGGGTCACCCGACGAGGCGGGCGGGGGCGGCCGCGGCGGTCAGCCGTGCCTGCCGCGCGGCGATCGCCTCGGCGACGTACGCCGCCACCTCGGCACGCTCCAGCCGCAGGGCGGCGAGCTCGGTGGCCGAGACCATGGCGTTGCGCCTCGCCTGCTGCTGGCTCTCGGTCGCCCAGCGCGTGGCCAGCCGGCCCACGACGAGCCAGGGCGCGAGTCCGGTGATGCGGTCCATGGGTGCCTCCCGAGTGCTGCCGAGTGTGCTGCCGAGTGCGATGTGCCCGACGCTAGGAGGCGCGGGGAACGCCGTCGTCACGATCGTGTGACGGTTGCGTGAACTCCTCGGGGCCAGGGGTTGAGTCCGCGACCGCCACCGGGGCATGCTCGGTCGATGGCGACCATCCTGCTCGTGGGCACCCGCAAGGGCCTCTGGATCGGCCGGTCCGACGACCGCCGGACGGACTGGTCCTGGAGCGGCCCGCACTTCGACATGACCGAGGTCTACTCCGCGCTGGTGGACACCCGCTTCGACCCACCCCGGCTCCTGGTGGGGGTGTCCTCGCCGTGGACCGGTCCGCAGATCCAGGTCAGCGAGGACCTCGGCGCGTCCTGGCAGCAGACCAAGGGCGTTCACTTCCCGGCCGACGCCGGCGCCTCGGTTGACCGGGTCTGGCAGCTCGTCCCGGCGGGCGACGAGGCCGTGTACGCCGGCACGGAGCCGGGCGCGGTCTTCCGGTCCGAGGACCGCGGCGAGACCTTCGAGCTGGTCCGCGGCCTCTGGGACCACCCGCACCGGCCGGACTGGGGAGCGGGGTACGGCGGTCAGGCGTTCCACACGATCCTGCCGCACCCGACCGACCCCGACTCGATCACCGTGGCGATCTCGTCCGGTGGCTGCTACCAGAGCGCCGACGGCGGCGCGACCTGGGAGGCCCGCAACTCCGGGATCTGGGCGGAGTTCATGCCGGAGGGGCAGCAGTACCCCGAGTTCGGCCAGTGCGTCCACAAGATCGACCGGCATCCCAGCCGGCCCGAGCGGCTCTTCCTGCAGAACCACGGCGGCGTCTACCGCTCCGACGACCACGCCGCGACGTGGCAGTACATCGCCGACGGCCTGCCCGCCGACTTCGGGTTCCCGATCGTGGTCCACCCGCACCAGCCGGACACGGTCCACGTCTTCCCGCTCGGCGGCAGCGGCGGGAGGTACCCCGTGGACGCCCGGGCCCGGGTGTGGCGCTCGGCCGACGCGGGGGAGTCCTGGGAGCCGCTGGAGGCCGGTCTGCCGGACGGCTTCTTCGTCGGGGTGATGCGCGACGCGATGTGGGCCGACGGGCACGAGGTGCCCGGCCTCTACTTCGGCGCGCGCAACGGCTCGGTCTGGGCCTCGGCCGACGAGGGCGGCAGCTGGGCCGAGATCGCGCACAACCTGCCGGACGTGATGGTGGTCCGAGCCGCGGCCCTCTGAGCGACCCGGTGGACGGGTCGGGGAGAATGGCTCCATGAGCCAGACCCCCGACATGAAGCCCCGCAGCCGCGACGTCACCGACGGCCTGGAGAAGGCCGCCGCGCGAGGGATGCTCCGCGCGGTAGGCATGGGGGACGAGGACTTCGCCAAGCCGCAGATCGGCGTGGCCTCGAGCTGGAACGAGATCACCCCCTGCAACCTCTCGCTGGACCGGCTGGCCAAGGCCGTCAAGAACGGCGTGCACGCGGCCGGCGGCTACCCGCTGGAGTTCGGCACCATCTCGGTCTCCGACGGCATCTCGATGGGTCACGAGGGCATGCACTTCTCGCTGGTCTCCCGCGAGGTCATCGCCGACTCGGTCGAGACGGTGATGATGGCCGAGCGGCTGGACGGCTCGGTGCTCCTGGCCGGCTGCGACAAGTCGCTGCCCGGCATGCTCATGGCGGCCGCGCGGCTCGACCTGGCCAGCGTGTTCCTGTACGCCGGGTCGACGATGCCCGGCCAGGTCGACGGCCAGGACGTCACCATCATCGACGCCTTCGAGGCGGTCGGCGCCTGCATCGCCGGCAAGATCAGCCGCGACGAGGTCGACCGGATCGAGCGGGCGATCTGTCCGGGCGAGGGCGCCTGCGGCGGGATGTACACCGCCAACACGATGGCCTCGGTCGCCGAGGCGCTGGGCATGTCGCTGCCGGGCAGCGCCGCTCCGCCGGCCGTCGACCGACGCCGCGACGGGTTCGCGCACCGCTCCGGCGAGGCGGTCGTGGCGATGCTGCGTCAGGGCATCACCGCGCGTCAGGTGATGACCAAGGAGGCCTTCGAGAACGCCATCGCCGTCGTCATGGCGCTGGGCGGCTCCACCAACGCGGTCCTGCACCTGCTGGCGATCGCCCGGGAGGCCGAGGTCGACCTGACCATCGACGACTTCAACCGCATCGGCGACCAGGTCCCGCACCTGGGCGACCTCAAGCCCTTCGGCCGCTTCGTGATGAACGACGTGGACAAGATCGGCGGCATCCCGGTGGTGATGAAGGCGCTGCTGGACGCCGGCCTGATGCACGGCGACTGCCTGACGGTCACCGGCAAGACCATGGCCGAGAACCTCGAGGCGCTGGCGCCGGCCCCGCTCGACGGCGAGGTGCTGCGCACGATGAGCGAGCCGATCCACAAGACCGGCGGCCTGACCATCCTCAAGGGCTCGCTGGCCCCGGAGGGCGCGGTGGTGAAGAGCGCCGGCTTCGACGAGTCGGTCTTCACCGGCACCGCCCGGGTCTTCGACGGCGAGCGGGCCGCGATGGACGCGCTCGAGGAGGGCAAGATCCAGCCCGGCGACGTGGTGGTGATCCGCTACGAGGGTCCCAAGGGCGGCCCGGGCATGCGCGAGATGCTCGCCATCACCGGCGCGATCAAGGGCGCCGGGCTGGGCAAGGACGTCCTGCTCATCACCGACGGGCGCTTCTCCGGTGGCACGACCGGCCTCTGCGTGGGCCACATCGCCCCCGAGGCCGTGGACGGCGGCCCGATCGCCTTCGTCCGCGACGGCGACCCGATCACCCTCGACGTCGCCAACCGCAGCCTGGAGGTCGTCATGGACGACCTGGAGGCCCGCACGGAGGGCTGGACGCCGAACCCGCCGAAGTACACCCGCGGCGTGCTCGGCAAGTACGCCAAGGTGGTCCAGTCGGCCGCCCACGGCGCCGTCTGCGGCTGAGCACCTGGGGCCGGGGATGCCACGATGGCCCGGTGAGCGAGCGTCGTGGCGGGCCCGAGTGGGTGCCCCTGTACCTGGTCGGCCTGGTGCTGGTGGCCTTCCTGGTGATCTGCGCGGCCGCAGGGAGCGAGGCGTTCGGCGACAGCGGGCCGGGGCGGTCCGCGCCGCCGCCCCGCACGGCGTCGCCCTCGCCGTCTCCGTCGTCGGAGGGATTCGACGGCTCGGGGGAGTCGACGCCGCTGATCACCGAGCAGCCGGGCGGCGGCCGTGAGGTCTTCGCCGGCCGCCGCCTCCTGGTGGCCTACTACGGCACCGCCGGCACCGGCTCCCTGGGCGTGCTCGGCGAGGCCGGGCCCGAGCGGATCCTGCCCCGGCTGCGCCGTGCCGCGAAGCCGTTCGGGGCCACCGGCCGGCCGGTCCAGCCGGTCTTCGAGCTGATCGTGACCGTCGCTCACGCCGGTCCCACGAGGACCGGTGACTACTCCTCCGACATCGACCGGGACAAGGTGGCCCGCTACATCCGCGCCGCCCACGAGCACGGCGTGCTGCTGGTCCTGGACCTCCAGCCCGGCCGGGCGGACTTCCTCACCGTCGCCAAGCGCTGGGAGTGGGCGCTGCGCAACCCGTGGGTGGGGCTCGCGCTCGACCCGGAGTGGCGGATGGGCCCCCAGGGCGTGCCCGGCCGCCGCATCGGCTCGGTGGGGGCCGCCGAGGTCAACCGGGTCTCGGCCTGGCTCGACCGGATCACCGCCGAGGCCGGCCTGCCGCAGAAGCTGCTCATGCTCCACCAGTTCCGCACCGACATGATCCGCCACCCGGAGCGGATCCGGTCCCGCGAGAACCTCGTCCTGGTCCAGCACGTCGACGGCTTCGGCACCCGCCGCGAGAAGCTCGCGACCTACGAGCGGGTGGCCCGGCCGCGCCAGTTCCACCAGGGCTTCAAGCTCTTCTACGACGAGGACGTCCGGCTCTTCCGGCCACGCCAGGTCCTGCGCCTCCACCCTCGCGTGGACTTCGTCAGCTACCAGTGACCTCGCCGGCTCCTGCCAGACTGCTGCCATGCCCGTGAACGAGTTCGGCCAGCCCATCGGCCCGGCGGTGCCCGGATGGACGCCGCGGCCGCAGGTCGCGCCGGCGACGCTGGTGGGGGAGCACTGCCGCGTGGAGCCGCTGGGCAAGAACCACCTCCCCGGTCTGTACGACGCCCTGGCGCTGCGCTCGCCCGACTCGATCTGGACCTACCTCAAGGACGGGCCGTTCGAGAGCCGGACCGCCTTCTATCTGTGGCTCTCCGCTCTCGCCGACGACCCCGGGTGGGTGCCGCACGTTATCTGCGATCCGGCGGGCGGGCCGCTGGGATTGGCCTGCTACCTGCGGCTGGACGCGGCCAACGGCTCGGTGGAGGTCGGCGGCATCGCGATGTCGCAGGCACTGCAGCGGACCACCGCGTCCACCGAGGCGATGTACCTGATGGCCCGGCACGTCTTCGACGACCTCGGCTACCGCCGCTACGAGTGGAAGTGCGACGCGCTCAACTACGCCTCGCGCCACGCCGCCGAGCGGCTCGGCTTCGTCTACGAGGGCACGTTCCGCCACGCGGTGGTCTACAAGGGCCGCAGCCGGGACACGGCCTGGCTCTCGATCACCGACGAGGAGTGGCCGGCCCGGCGGGCGGCGCTGGAGGCCTGGCTGGCGCCGGGGAACTTCGACGAGCGGGGCCGTCAGCGGCGGCCGCTGGCTGAGATAGCCGTCCCAGATTCTGGGACTGGCGCACCCCGGAGTTGAGCCCTGGCTGCCGGAGGGGCATGCTGTCTCCATGCGTTCTGAGATTCTTGTACGCACACGACGTGTGAGCTGAGAGGTCCCGCCACCTTTCCAGGCCCATGCGTCTTCCCTCCGTTGCCGTGATCGGCCGGGGGGTTTTTTGTTGGACACCGACCACGTAGATGAGGAAGAGATGAGCGAGCCGAGCGGCCCGACCAGCGATCCGGGCAACGGCGCCCAGGTCACCGGGGCCCAGAGCCTGATCCGGTCCCTGGAGTGCGCGGGCGCCGAGAACGTCTTCGGGATCCCCGGTGGCGCGATCCTCCCGGCGTACGACCCGCTCTTCGACTCCAAGATCCGGCACATCCTCGTGCGCCACGAGCAGGGCGCCGGCCACGCCGCCCAGGGGTACGCCGCCGCGACCGGCAAGGTCGGCGTCTGCATGGCGACCAGCGGCCCTGGCGCGACCAACCTGGTCACCCCGATCGCCGACGCCTACATGGACTCGGTGCCGATCGTCGCGGTCACCGGCCAGGTCGGCGCGAGCTCGATCGGCACGGACGCCTTCCAGGAGGCGGACATCCGCGGCATCACCATGCCGATCACCAAGCACAACTTCCTGATCACCGACCCCGCCGAGATCCCGCGCGTGGTCGCCGAGGCGTTCTACCTCGCCTCGACCGGACGCCCGGGCCCCGTGCTCGTGGACGTCGCGAAGTCCGCGCTGCAGGCGACCACCACCTTCGAGTGGCCCACCGAGCTGAACCTCCCCGGCTACCGCCCGGTGACCCGCCCGCACGCCAAGCAGATCCGCGAGGCGACCAAGCTCATCCTGGAGTCCCGCAAGCCCGTCCTGTACGTCGGCGGCGGCGTGATCCGGGCCCGCGCGGCCAAGGAACTGCGCGAGCTGGCCGAGCTGACCGGCATGCCGGTCGTCACCACGCTGATGGCTCGTGGCGCGTTCCCCGACAGCCACCCGCAGCACCTGGGCATGCCCGGCATGCACGGCACCGTCGCCGCGGTGGCGGGTCTGCAGAAGAGCGACCTGATCATCAGCCTCGGCGCCCGCTTCGACGACCGGGTGACCGGCGCGCTGGACTCCTTCGCGCCCGGCGCGCGGGTGATCCACGCCGACATCGACCCCGCCGAGATCGGCAAGAACCGCGCGGTCGACGTGCCGATCGTGGGCGACTGCCGCGAGGTGATCGCCGACCTGGTCGCCATGCTCCGCGCCGAGCAGGACGCCGGCCACACCGGCGACTACGAGGGCTGGGTCGCCTTCCTGGCCGGCGTGAAGTCGACGTACCCGCTGGGCTACGACAAGCCCGCCGACAGCCTTGCCCCGCAGTACGTCCTGGAGCGCCTCGGCGCGATCAGCGGGCCGGAGTCGATCTACGTGGCCGGCGTGGGCCAGCACCAGATGTGGGCCACGCACTACCTCGGCTTCGAGCACCCGAACACCTGGATCAACTCAGGCGGGCTCGGCACGATGGGCTTCGCGATCCCCGCCGCGATGGGCGCCAAGGTCGGCCGGCCGGACACCACCGTGTGGGCGGTCGACGGCGACGGTTGCTTCCAGATGACCAACCAGGAGCTGGCCACCTGCACCATCGAGGGCATCCCGATCAAGGTCGCCCTGATCAACAACGAGTCGCTGGGCATGGTCCGGCAGTGGCAGACGCTCTTCTACGACGGCCGCTACAGCAACACCGACCTGCACACCGGCCCGGCCCGCCGGATCCCGGACTTCGTCAAGCTGGCCGACGCCTACGGCGCGGTGGGCCTCTCCTGCGACTCCCCGGACGACGTGGACGCCACGATCGCCAAGGCGATGGAGATCGACGACGTCCCGGTGGTCGTGGACTTCCGGGTCCACCGCGACGCGATGGTCTGGCCGATGGTGGCCGCCGGCACGTCCAACGACGAGATCAAGTACGCGCGCGACCTGGCGCCGGAGTTCGAGGAGGACGAGCTCTAATGATCGAGCGCAGCGAGATCATCAACAAGCACTGTCGTGCCGGACGCTCGTCGGCGCCCGCAGCGAAGCGAGGACGACGATGAGTGTCCACACCCTCTCGGTGCTGGTGGAGAACAAGCCCGGCGTGCTCGCCCGCATCGCCGGCCTCTTCTCCCGCCGCGGCTTCAACATCGACTCCCTGGCGGTCGGCCCGACCGAGCACCCGGAGATCTCCCGGATGACCATCGTGGTCAACGTGGAGGAGTCGCCGCTGGAGCAGGTCACCAAGCAGCTCAACAAGCTCGTCGAGGTGATCAAGATCGTCGAGCTCGAGGAGCGCGAGGCGATCGAGCGCGAGCTGCTGCTGGTGAAGGTCAAGGCCGACGCCGACACCCGCTCGCAGGTGCTCGACGTGGTCCAGCTCTTCAAGGCCCGCGTGGTCGACGTCGCCACCGACGCGGTCACCCTGGAGGTGACCGGCAACGCCGACAAGCTCAGCGACCTGCTCAAGGTGCTGGAGCCCTTCGGCATCCGCGAGCTCGTCCAGTCCGGCCTGGTGGCGATCGGCCGCGGTGGCCGCTCGATCACCGAGCGCACGCTCAGGCCGGTTCCCGTGCCGGTGCCCGACGCGTCCAGGTCCGCCTGAGCGCCGTACCACCCGACATCCCCAGACTGACCACGAGACTGACCAAGAAGCAAGAGAAGGAGAAGCCCGACGTGGCTGAGATGTTCTACGACGACGACGCCGACCTGTCCCTGATCCAGGGCAAGCACGTGGCGGTGATCGGCTACGGCAGCCAGGGGCACGCGCACGCGCTGTCGCTGCGCGACTCCGGTGTCGACGTCCGCGTCGGCCTGCAGCCCGGCTCCAAGAGCCGCGCCAAGGCCGAGTCCGAGGGCCTGCGCGTCCTCACGCCGGCCGAGGCGACCGAGGAAGCCGACGTGATCGTGATCCTCGCTCCCGACCAGCACCAGCGGAAGCTGTACGCCGAGGAGATCGCGCCCCACCTGACCCCGGGCGACACCCTCGTCTTCGGCCACGGCTTCAACATCCGCTTCGGCTACATCGAGCCGCCGGCGGGCGTCGACGTCTTCATGGTCGCCCCCAAGGGCCCCGGCCACCTGGTGCGTCGCGAGTACGTCGACGGCCGGGGCGTCCCGGTCCTCGTGGCGGTGGAGAAGGACGAGTCCGGCAAGGCCTGGGACCTCGCGCTGTCCTACGCCAAGGGCATCGGCGGCCTGCGTGCCGGCGGCATCAAGACCACCTTCGCCGAGGAGACCGAGACCGACCTGTTCGGTGAGCAGGCCGTCCTGTGCGGTGGCGCCTCGCAGCTGGTGATGTACGGCTTCGAGGTGCTCACCGAGGCCGGCTACCAGCCCGAGGTCGCCTACTTCGAGTGCCTCCACGAGCTCAAGCTGATCGTCGACCTCATGTACGAGGGCGGCATCGCCAAGCAGCGCTGGTCGGTCTCCGACACCGCGGAGTACGGCGACTACGTCTCCGGCCCCCGGGTCATCACCCCCGAGGTGAAGGAGAACATGAAGGCCGTTCTCGCCGACATCAAGGACGGGACCTTCGCGAAGCGCTTCATCGACGACCAGGACGCCGGCGCGCCGGAGTTCGCCGCGCTGCGCGCCAAGGGCGAGCAGCATCCGATCGAGGCCACCGGCCGCGAGCTGCGCAAGCTCATGGCGTGGGTGAAGAGCCACGACTCCGACTACGTCGAGGGCACCGCGACCCGCTGACGCTCGGCTCACGAGGCGGCATCCCCGGCGGGGGTGCCGCCTCGTCGCGTACCGGGGTGCCCAGGAGCGTCGTACGCCGCGGGGAGTGGCGGGGCCATAGAACACGTTCTAGGCTCGGCGGCATGGAGTTCGTCGACCTGGTGACCATCGAAGAGATCAAGCGCCTCAAGTACCGCTACTTCCGCACGCTGGACCTCAAGCAGTGGGACGACTTCGCCGACTGCCTGGCCGAGGACGTCTCCGCGCAGTACGGCACCCAGGCGATGGGGGAGCCGCTGCACTACACCGACCGCGCCGGCGTGGTCGAGTTCATGACCGCCAACCTCGGGCCCGGCATCATCACCGTGCACGTGGCCAACCACCCGGAGATCGATGTCGACGGCGCCTCCGCGACCGGCACCTGGTGCTTCGAGGACACCGTGATCGTCCCCGAGTTCGGCGTCACCATCCGTGGCGGCGGCTACTACCGCGACACCTATCGCCGCGACTCCGACGGCAAGTGGCGCATCGCCAGCACGGCGTACGACCGGATCTACGAGGCGATGACCTCCCACGCCGACACGCCCAGCTTCAAGCTGATCGCCAACCGCTGGGACCCCGACCTGGCCCACTGAGCGCGGGGTGTCCTCAGGGCGACCCTGAGGACACCTCAGGGTCGGTTCCAGCGTCTTCCCCGATGCTCGGGACGCCCTCGTTCCACGAGGCTCGGGGTCATGATCACCATCGAGTCGCTGACCAAGAGGTACGGCGGGTTCACCGCCGTCGACCACGTCACCTTCACCGCCCTGGCCGGACGGGTGACCGGCTTCCTGGGGCCGAACGGCGCCGGCAAGTCCACCACCATGCGGATGATGGTCGGGCTGACCACCCCGACATCGGGCTCGGCGCACATCGACGGCCGGCCGTTCACCGACCTGCCCAACCCGGGCCGTGAGGTCGGGGTGCTGCTGGACGCCTCCGCCCAGCACGCCGGCCGGACCGGCCGGGAGATCCTCTCCATCGCCGCCCGCACGATGGGCCTGCCCTCCGCGCGGGTCCCCGCCATGCTGCACCGGGTGAGCCTCACCGACGAGGAGGCCGACCGCCGGGTGCGCAACTACTCCCTGGGCATGCGCCAGCGGCTCGGCATCGCGACCGCGCTCATCGGCGATCCCCGGGTGCTGATCCTCGATGAGCCGGCCAACGGCCTCGACCCGGCCGGCATCCGCTGGATGCGCGACCTGCTCCGCCAGTACGCCGACCAGGGTGGCACCGTGCTGCTCTCCTCCCATCTCCTCCACGAGATCGAGGTGATCGCCGACGACCTCATCGTCATCGGCAACGGCCGGATCGTCGCGCAGGGGACCAAGGCCGAGCTGCTCGCCGGCGCCGGGACCGTCGTGCGCACCACCGAGCCGGACCGCCTGGCGGCGACCCTCACCGCTCAGGGCGCGACCTGCTCGCGGACGCCCGACCGGGCGATCCACACCGACGCGACCGCCGAGCAGGTAGGGCTGCTGGCCCTGGCCGCCGGCATCGCCCTGACCGAGCTCCGGCCGGCCGACAGCGCCGGCCTGGAGGAGATGTTCCTCGAGCTCACTGCCGAGTCCCAGCGCGAAGGAGCCGCAGCATGACCACGATGACCCTCGACCGAGCCGAGGCCCGCAGCACCGGCGAGCACGCCTCGATCCCCTCCACCCGCCTGCTCGGCGTGGAGCTGCAGAAGATGTTCGACACCCGCTCCGGCTTCTGGCTGATGGCCAGCATCGCGATCACCGCGCTGCTCGCCAGCATCGCCGTGGTGCTGTGGGCGCCGGACGACGAGCTGACCTTCGAGACGTTCGCGACGGCGATCGGCTTCCCGATGGCCGTCATCCTGCCGATGATCGCGATCCTCTCGGTGACCAGCGAGTGGAGTCAGCGCAGTGGGCTGACCACGTTCACCCTGGTGCCGCATCGCGGCCGGGTGATCCGCGCCAAGCTGGCGGCCACGGTCCTGATCGGCGTCGTCTCGATGCTGGTGGCCTTCGTCGTCGGCGCGTTCAGCAACGTCGTGGGCACCGCCATCGCCGGGGTGGACACGACCTGGAACGTCTCGGCGACCGACCTGCTGCTGATCATCCTGGCCAACATCCTGGGCATGCTGATCGGCTTCACCCTCGGCGTGCTGCTGCGCAACTCGCCGGCCGCGATCGTGGGCTACTTCGTCTACGGCTTCGTCGCGCCCGCGCTGCTCGCGCTGCTGGCGGCCTCGCAGGAGTGGTTCCGGGACCTGCAGCCCTGGGTCGACTTCAACTACGCTCAGACCGCGCTCTTCGACGGCCCCCCGACCGGGGAGCAGTGGGCGAACCTCGGCGTGGCCAGCCTGATCTGGCTGGTCGTCCCGCTGGCCGTCGGTCTTCGGCTGGTGGTCCGCTCCGAGGTCAAGTAGATCGAGTCCCGCGCGGCGGCCGTCCTCAGGGTCGGTCGCCGCGCGGCGCGCTCACGCGGAAGACCTGGGACGGTCCGGCGTACCAGCGCTCCATCACGCCGAGGTCGGTCATGCCGAGCTTGCGGCAGACGCCCTGCGAGCGGTGGTTGTCCAGGTGGGTGAGGGCGTAGATCTCGGGCAGGCCGTGGGCGAAGCCGTGCTCGACGGCGGCCCGGCCGGCCTCGGTGGCGTACCCGTGGCCCCATGAGTCCGGGTGCAGGTGCCAGCCGACCTCGACCTCGCCCTCCTCGGCGTGGGGGAGCGTCAGCAGGATCACCGAGCCGGCCACGACGCCGGTCTCCTTGACCTCGACCGCCCAGAAGCCGAGCGGCGGCTCGGCGGAGCGGCGGTGGTAGGACTCGATCCGCTCGCGCGCCTCGCCGAGATCCCTCATCAGGACCGGCTCCTCGTCCCCGAGCCACTGCACCACCTCGATGCGACTTTGGATGTCCAGCACGCGCGGGGCCTCCTCCATGCGCCAGTCGCGGATCAGCAGTCGCTCGGTCTCCAGGTGCATCCGGCCACTGTGCCACGGGCTCGACAGGCGGCCGTGGCACAGTGGCCGGATGGAACAGCGCGTGAGCTTCGTGACCCTGGCCGTGCGGGACCTGGACGCGACGCGGGCGTTCTATCTCGACGGCCTCGGCTGGGAGGCGGTCCTCGACGTGCCCGGCGAGGTGCTGATGATCCAGGTCGCCGACAAGGTGATCCTCTCGCTGTGGGCGCAGGAGGGCTTCGAGGCCGAGGTCGGGCCGGTACGCCGCGGCGAGGGCCTCGCGCCGATCACGCTGGCCCACAACTGCCACACCGAGGCGGAGGCCGACGCCGTCCTGGAGACGGCTCGCGCGGCCGGCGCCGACCCCGTGGAGCCGGCGCGTCGCCGCGAGTGGGGCGGCTACTCCGGCTACTTCGCCGACCCCGACGGCTACCGCTGGGAGATCGCGGTCAACCCCGGACCGGTCGGCCGGCTCGTGCTCTGACGGAACAACCGCCGCCCGCGCGAGGTTGAGGCTGGCATGCGCATCGAGATCTGGAGTGACGTCGTCTGCCCGTGGTGCTACATCGGGAAGCGGCGTCTGGAGAGTGCCCTGGCCTCCTTCGAGCACGCCGAGGACGTCGAGATCGTCTACCGCTCCTACCAGCTCGATCCGGCCGCTCCGGCCGAGCCGACCCAGACGGTGGCGGAGTGGCTGGGCGCCAAGTACGGCGGCGGCCCCGACGCCGGGCGGCAGATGATCGACCGGGTCGAGGCGGCCGCGGCCGAGGAGGGCTTGCTCTTCCGCCACCACGCGTCGCTGCGGGTGAACACGATGGACGCCCACCGCCTGCTCCACCTCGCGCTGGAGACCGGCGGACCGGCGCTCCAGGGCTCGCTGAAGGAGGCACTGCTCTCGGCCTACTTCATCGAGACCGAGAACGTCGCCGACCACGACACGCTCCTGCGGCTGGCCACCGGGGCCGGCCTCGACGAGTCCCGCGTTCGCGAGGTCCTCGACGGCGATCGGTACGCCGCCGAGGTCGAGGCCGACATCCGGCAGGCCGCGGCCTTCGGAGCCAACGGTGTCCCGTTCTTCGTGCTCGACCGCAAGTACGGCGTCTCCGGCGCGCAGCCCGCGGAGGTCTTCACCCAGGTCCTGGAGAAGGCCTGGGCCGAGGCCCATCCGCGGATCGACGTCGTCGGTGGCGCCGATGCGTGCGGCCCGGACGGCTGCGCCGTCTGAGCCGCACGCGTCTCAGCTGGCGTCCAGCGCTCGCGCCAGCGCCTGCCGCAGCAGGTCCGCCGACTCGAGCGTGAGGTGCAGCCGTGGCCCCGGACCCTCGCTCGTGGTGATCGAGCACCAGACGGTGCTCGATCCCTCCTGGAGCGACTGGTAGACCAGCAGATCGACCGACCCGGTGTCGTCGGTCAAGAAGCTGTCCCGCACCGTGGCCGGTACGACCACCGCCCGGGAGCGGTGGATGCGGTCCTCCGAGTGATCGTCGGCCTGGTGTCCGCCGGTGCACCACGAAGGGCACGCCGCCGGAGGCCACGACACGCCCTCGGGCGCATCGATCAGCTCGTTGGATGGAGAGCGGTCGTTCATCGGTCCCCCTGCAGGTATGTGATCTGAGCGACTATTACGCACGGCGCCGACAGTCTCGACCGGGAAGGACTCTGTCTGCACAGCTTCCCGTGTGCGCGCACTAAGATTCCCATACTTATATGGTTCTGCAACACCCAGGGTGCCGTCATGCTGGCGCGCATGGCGAAAAAGGCCCCTCGGACCCTCGAGGATTACGCTCGGGAGCTGGGTCACAACATCAAGCGAGCACGCGAGCGAACGGGCCTCAGCCAGGAGCGGATCGCCCACGCCGCCGGCCTCGCGTCGTACACCTACCAGAAGTTCGAGAAGGGCGAGTCCCGCCCCGGAACTCCCATGAATCCACGCCTGGCGACCCTGCTGGCGCTCTCCCAGGTGCTCGACGTGCCGCTGGTCGACCTGCTGCCGAAGAACCCGCCCGATCTCACCGCGGGCGGCTGAGTCACCGGCCCGGTTTTGCATGGGCATGCATGACCATGCATACTTCTACCCGTGTCCAAGGTCCTCACCAGCCTGCCCGTCGGCGAGCGCGTCGGCATCGCCTTCTCCGGAGGTCTCGACACCTCCGTGGCCGTCGCGTGGATGCGCGACAAGGGGGCGGTGCCCTGCACCTACACCGCCGACATCGGGCAGTACGACGAGCCCGACATCGCCTCGGTGCCGGGCCGCGCGGGTCAGTACGGCGCCGAGATCGCGCGCCTGGTCGACTGCAAGACCGCGCTCGTCGAGGAGGGCCTGGCCGCGATGGCGTGCGGCGCCTTCCACATCCGCTCCGCCGGCCGGGCGTACTTCAACACCACGCCCCTGGGCCGCGCGGTCACCGGCACCATGCTGGTCCGCGCGATGCACGAGGACGGCGTCGACATCTGGGGTGACGGCTCGACGTTCAAGGGCAACGACATCGAGCGGTTCTACCGCTACGGCCTGATGGCCAACCCCCAGCTGCGCATCTACAAGCCCTGGCTGGACGCCGACTTCGTCCACGAGCTCGGCGGCCGGGCGGAGATGAGCCAGTGGCTCACCGAGCACGACCTGCCCTACCGCGACTCCCAGGAGAAGGCCTACTCCACCGACGCCAACATCTGGGGCGCCACCCACGAGGCCAAGACGCTGGAGCACCTCGACGTCTCCCTGGAGACCGTCGAGCCGATCATGGGCGTGCGGTTCTGGGACCCCTCGGTCCTCATCGAGACCGAGGACGTCACCGTGGCCTTCGAGGCCGGCCGCCCGGTCGCGATCAACGGCACGCGGTACGCCGACGCGGTGGCCCTGGTCCACGAGGCGAACGCGATCGGCGGCCGCCACGGCCTGGGCATGTCCGACCAGATCGAGAACCGCATCATCGAGGCCAAGAGCCGCGGCATCTACGAGGCCCCTGGCATGGCGCTGCTCTGGACGGCGTACGAGCGGCTGCTCAACGCGATCCACAACGAGGACACCATCGCGACGTACCACGCCGAGGGCAGGCGTCTGGGCCGGCTGCTCTACGAGGGCCGCTGGCTCGACCCGCAGGCGCTGATGCTGCGCGAGTCCATCCAGCGCTGGATCGCCTCCCTGGTCACCGGCGAGGTGACCCTGCGGCTGCGGCGCGGCGAGGACTACACGGTCCTGCGCACCGAGGGGCCCGCGTTCTCCTACCACCCCGAGAAGCTCTCGATGGAGCGCACCGAGAACGCCGCGTTCGGCCCGACCGACCGCATCGGCCAGCTCACCATGCGCAACCTCGACATCGCCGACAGCCGCGCCAAGCTCGAGCAGTACGCCGCGCAGCCGATGGACCAGGGCCAGGTCGTCGTCGAGCACGGCATCCTCTACGGCGAGCTGCCGGCCGGCGGCGCGGAGATCATCGCCGCCAACCCCGAGCTCACCGGCGACGAGGAGGTCGTCCTCGAGGAGGCCGCCATGGAGCTGGGCGCGGACTGAGGACCGCCCCGGTCCGGACGGTGAGCGACCCCCTGGGGGCCGGCCCGGGTCCGGTAGATTCGGTGAAGGGCACAACGGCGTCCCATCCCGCGACTCATCTCCCGCCTAGGACAGTGACGTGACCCAGTCGACCCGGCCCGTCGTACTCATCGCCGAGGAGCTCAGCCCGGCGACCATCGAGGCCCTCGGCCCCGACTTCGAGATCCGGCACTGCAACGGCGCCGACCGCGCCGAGCTGCTGCCCGCCCTCGCGGAGGCCGACGCGATCCTGGTGCGCTCGGCGACCAAGGTGGACGCCGAGGCCCTCGCCGCCGCGCCCCGGCTCAAGGTCGTCGCCCGCGCCGGCGTCGGCCTGGACAACGTCGACGTCAAGGCCGCCACCCAGAGCGGCGTCATGGTGGTCAACGCGCCCACCTCCAACATCGTCAGCGCCGCCGAGCTCGCCGTCGCCCTGATGCTGGCCGCGGCCCGCCACATCTCGCCGGCGCACGCGGCCCTGCGCAACGGCGAGTGGAAGCGCTCGAAGTACACCGGCATCGAGCTCTTCGAGAAGACCGTCGGCATCGTGGGCCTCGGCCGCATCGGAGTCCTGGTCGCCCAGCGGCTGGCCGCCTTCGGCATGTCCGTGATCGCCTACGACCCCTACGTCCAGGCCGGCCGCGCCGCGCAGCTCGGCGTCCGCATGGTCTCCCTGGACGAGCTGCTCGCCGAGGCCGACTTCGTCAGCGTGCACCTGCCCAAGACCCCCGAGACGGTCGGCCTGATCGGCGCCGCCGAGCTGGCCAAGGCCAAGTCGAGCCTGGTGCTGGTCAACGCCGCGCGCGGTGGCATCGTCGACGAGGCGGCGCTGTACGACGCGCTCAAGACCGGCCAGATCGCCGCCGCCGGGCTCGACGTCTTCGACAAGGAGCCGTGCGCCGACAGCCCGCTCTTCGAGCTCGACAACGTGGTAGCCACCCCGCACCTCGGCGCGTCCACCGACGAGGCCCAGGAGAAGGCCGGCATCGCGGTCGCGAAGTCCGTCCGGCTGGCCCTCGGCGGCGAGCTGGTGCCCGACGCGGTCAACGTCCAGGGCGGCGTCATCGCCGAGGACGTCCGTCCGGGCATCCCGCTCACCGAGAAGCTCGGCCGGCTCTTCACCGCGCTGGCCGGCGAGGTCGCCCAGTCCATCGACGTCGAGGTGCGTGGCGAGATCACGGCGTACGACGTCAAGGTGCTCGAGCTGGCCGCGCTCAAGGGCGTCTTCGCCGACGTCGTCGAGGACCCGGTCTCCTACGTCAACGCGCCGCTGCTCGCCGCGGAGCGCGGGACCGCCGTCCGGCTGGTCACCGACCCCGAGAGCCCCGACCACCGCAACCTGATCACCATCCGCGGCACCCTGGCCGACGGCGCGCAGCTCGCCGTCTCCGGCACGCTCATCGGGATCGGGCAGCGCGAGCGCCTGGTCGAGATCGACGACTTCCCGGTCGACCTGGAGCCCACCGACCACCTCGCCTTCCTCCGCTACGACGACAAGCCGGGCATGGTCGGCGTGGTCGGCCGGATCCTGGGCGAGGCCGGGGTCAACATCGCCGGCATGCAGGTCTCCCGCGACGCCAAGGGCGGCACGGCGCTGGTCGCGCTCGCGGTCGACTCGGCCGTCCCGGTCGACGTGCTGGAGCACATCCGCACCGAGATCGACGCCGAGAGCGTTCGTGGGGTCGATCTCTCCGAGCCGGCCTAGCGCATACCGACGGAGTGAAGTCGCGCGACGACGCCCGTCCCCCGCGGAGAGAGGGGCCCCGCCCTCGACTTCACTCCGTCCGTCAGGCCACGAGCGGGCTGGAGGCGACCTTGGCGCCCGAGCTGGTCGTCCGCGACCACGCGCCGGCAACGCGCCCGACCGCCTCGGTGACGACGGCCGCGGGCGCCGAGTAGGGGAGCCGGACGAAGCGGTCGAGGCCGCCCTCGGGCGCGAAGTTCGGGCCCGCGACGAGCAGGACGCCCTGCGCCTCCGCGACCGGGACCAGCGCGGAGGAGCCGGGTCCGCCGGCGGGCAGCTCGCACCACAGGCTCAGGCCGCCGCCGGGCCGGCGTACCCGCCACTCCGGGAGCTGCTCGGCGACGGCGGCCAGCGCGGCGTCCCGGCTGGCGCGCAGCTGGTGACGCCGGTGCTCCAGCAGGCCCTGGCCGTGGGTCAGCAGGTCGGCGGCGACGAGCTGCTCGAGCACGGCGGCGCCGAGGTCCAGGCTGAGCCGGGTGGTGAACAGCTCGCGCTGCTGCCGATGCGGCGCCCGAACCCACCCGATGCGCAGGCCGCCCCAGTAGGGCTTGCTCATGCTGCCGACGGTGATCGTGTCCGGGTGGTGGCACCCGAACGGCCTGGGCATCTCCTGGTCGTCCAGCGCCAGCTCGACCATCGACTCGTCCACGATCGGCGTGGTCCCGGCGTCCCGGAGCGCCCGGGCGAGCGCGGCCCGGCTCCGGTCGGACATCAGCTGCCCGGTGGGGTTGTGGAAGTCCGGGATCAGGTACGCCGCCGCGGCCCGAGCCTGCCGGGCCGTGTCGACCGCGACGGCCACGTCGGCGTGATCCCCTGAATGCGCGGGGCCGATGTCGATGCCGACCAGGCGCACCCCGGAGTGGCGCAGCGCGGCGATGGCGTTGGGGTAGGTCGGCGACTCGACCAGCGCCCGCCGGCCGCGGCGCAGGAGTGCCCGCGCGGCGATGGCGACCCCGGCCTGGGCGCCGGGCACGATCATCACCTGGTCGGCACTGGTCGGCAGGCCGCGACCGCCGAACCACTCGGCCACCGCCTCGCGCAGGACCGGCAGGCCCGAGGGGTGGTAGCCGCTGGCCGCCAGGTGGCCGGGCAGCTCGGCCAGCGCGCGCTCGTAGGCCTCCATCAGGCCGGGGCCGGCGGGCGGCGCGGCCGTGGTCAGGTCGAGGGCGCCGGGGTGGTCGCCGGGGTGGAGGACGTGGTCGATGCGGCCGCCGGGGGCCTCGGGCAGCGCCGCCACGCTGCCCGAGCCCTGGCGTGAGGTCAGGTAGCCCTGGTCCCGCAGCGTCGCGTAGGCGCGGGTGACGGTGGTCCGGCTGACCCCGAGGGCGACCGTGAGATCCCGCTCGCTGGGCAGCCGCACGCCGGCCGGGATGCGCCCGTCGGTGACCAGCACCCGGATCGCCTCGGCCAGGCCGCGGTAGGCGGGCTCGCGGTCGAAGTGGCCGACGAGGCCGGCGACGCGGGAGGCGGTCAGCACACGCATGCAGACCAGTGGATCACAATTGGCTATTTGATGACCAGTCCAATTCCCGGAGACTGGTCGGCATGTCCACCGATCTCGACACGAGCCTGGCGCGTCCGCGCCAGCTCGCCCGTCTGGGCCCGATCGAGCAGCTGCGCGCCGGCCGCCTCCCGCGACGGCTCGTCCAGCTCTACGTCGGGCTGGTGCTCTACGGCCTGACCCTGGCGATGATGATCCGCGCCGCGATCGGCAACGCGCCCTGGGACGTCTTCCACCAGGGCCTGGCGATCCACCTGCCGATCACCATCGGCCAGGCGGTCATCGCGATGAGCCTGGTGGTGCTGCTCATGTGGATCCCGCTGCGGGAGATGCCCGGCCTGGGCACGATCTCGAACTCGCTGGTGGTCGGCGCGACGGCCGACGTCTTCCTCGGCCTCATCGAGACCCCGTCCGGCCTCACCGCCAAGATCGCGCTGCTGCTCGGCGGCGTGGTGCTCAACGCGCTCGCCACGGCGCTCTACATCGGCGCGCAGCTCGGCGCCGGCCCCCGTGACGGGCTGATGACCGGCCTGCACCGGCGTACCGGCTGGTCGATCCGGCTGGCCCGCACGGGCCTGGAGGTCGCCGTGGTCGTCCTCGGCTGGCTGCTCGGCGGCGTCGTGGGCGTGGGCACGGTCGTCTACGCGCTGCTGATCGGTCCGCTGGCCCAGCGGCTGCTCCCGGTCTTCATCGTCGAGCTGCCCCAGGACCCCCGCCGCGCGGGCTAGCGACGGGTCGCGACGATCGCGGCGGCGTCCGGGGCGACCATCACCTCGACCGCGGTGAACCGCTCGTCGGTGAGCCAGGCCTCGCGGAAGGCGTCGACCCGGCCGCCGGTGATCGGCGGCCACATCTCGCACGGCGCGAAGTCGTCCATCACCACGATGCCGCCCGGCTCGACCAGGTCGGCCACCGCGTCGACCGAGGCGTCCTCGGGGGAGGACGGGTCGAGGAAGAGCAGGCTGTAGGGGCCCTTGCCGCGCAGCGTCGACCAGTCCGCGGCGAGCACCTCGACCTGCGGGTCGTCGACGAAGATCTCCTGCGCCGAGGAGGCCAGCGTCTCGTCCAGCTCGGCGGTCAGGATCGTCGCGCCGGGTCGCACGCCCGAGCGCAGCCAGGCCGTGCCGACCCCGCACCCGGTGCCGAACTCCGCGAGCGTGCCGGTCCGCGTGGCGGCGAGGGTCGCCAGCAGCCGGCCGGTCTCGTTGCGGCAGAACGAGACGTAGCCGGCGCGCCGGGAGACCGCGAAGGCGCGCTCGACGATGGCAGGTACGTCGGGAGGGGCGCTCATGCGCAGCCTTCCAGGTCGAGTCGGCACCACGCTTCAGGCGCGCATACGCGCCGGCGACAGTGCTGAATAAGCTCGCTTCGCTCGCTCATGGCAGCGAGTCTGGCAAAGCCTGGAAAGGCGGACGGGCGACGAGACCCTGGTCTCGGGTGATGAGACGCACACCGGATAGACGGTTCCGCTCGCGGCCCTCACGACGTACGATGGCGCCACCATGCGGAGGAACTTCGTACTCATCGACCGCCGTGGCGGGGCCAGCTAAGTAGGCCACCTCGCCGCGGAGTCTCGGCGTTCCCGCCCTTTCGGTCTACGAATCCTCCGCGAGCGAGTCAGCGAAGCACCACCCCAGCTCTTCTCTCGTCTCCACGAGATCACCTCTCGTGTTGCTCGCCGGAGGGACCCGTCCCTCAAACCACGCATCGAGACGCGCCCCCCGCGACGGGCGCGAGACAGACACCGAGAGAAGTGAGCCAGATGTACGAGATGTATCCCGAGTGGGGCCCGGCCAGGAACGATCCGGAGAGCCCCTACTCCCATGCCGCCGTGCAGGAGGCGCTTGACCTGCGAGACAACGGCGGCCAGCGCCCCGACGACAACTAGATTCTTCGCCCATGGGAGACAACAACCAGTCGTTGAAGCTTGCCGTGATCCCGGGCGACGGGATCGGCACCGAGGTCACCGCCGAGGCGCTGAAGGTGCTCGAGCAGGCCACGCCCGCGGACGTGAAGTTCGAGCCCACCCGGTACGACCTGGGAGCCGAGCGCTACCTCGCCACCGGTGAGGTGCTGCCGGACACCGTGCTGGAGGAGATCCGTCAGCACGACGCGATCCTGCTCGGCGCCGTGGGCGGCAAGCCCAACGACCCGAACCTCCCGCCGGGCATCCTCGAGCGCGGCCTGCTGCTCCGGCTGCGCTTCGAGCTCGACCACTACGTGAACCTGCGCCCGTCGCGGATCTTCCCCGGCGCGGAGTCCCCGCTGGCCAACCCTGGCGAGGTCGACTTCGTGGTCGTCCGCGAGGGCACCGAGGGCCCCTACACGGGCAACGGCGGCGCACTGCGCGTCGGCACCCCGCAGGAGGTCGCCACCGAGGTCTCGGTCAACACCGCCTTCGGCGTCGAGCGCGTCGTGCGCGACGCCTTCGCGCGGGCCCAGCGCCGGCCGCGCCGCAAGCTCACCCTGGTCCACAAGACCAACGTGCTGGTCAACGCCGGCTCGGTGTGGTGGCGGCTCTTCGACGCGATCTCCCGGGAGTTCCCGGAGGTCGAGACCGACTACATGCACATCGACGCGGCGATGATCCACATGACGGTCAACCCGTCGCGCTTCGACGTCATCGTCACCGACAACCTCTTCGGCGACATCATCACCGACCTGGCGGCCGCGGTCACCGGCGGCATCGGCCTGGCGGCCAGCGGCAACGTCAACCCCGACCGCACCGCGCCCTCGATGTTCGAGCCGGTGCACGGCTCGGCCCCCGACATCGCCGGCCAGCAGAAGGCCGACCCGACCGCCGCGATCCTCTCCGTCGCGCTGATGCTCGACCACCTCGGCCTGGAGGACGCCGCCCGCACCGTCGAGGAGGCGGTCGTGGCCGACCTCGCGGCGCGCGAGCCCGGGCAGGTACGCCGTACGTCCGAGGTCGGCGACGCGATCGCCGCCCGCGTAGCCGGAGCTTGAGTGACGGTGGTCTGAGCCTGTCGGAGCCGCCGCTTCAACCAATGCGGTGGTCTCGACAGGCTCGACCACCCTGTCCAGAGAGATAACGTGCTGCCATGACCCTCGACATCACCCTCATCCCCTCGGCGAACCCCGCCTCCGACGCCGAGGTCACCGAAGTCCTGGCCGATCCCGGCTTCGGCGTGCACTTCACCGACCACATGCTGACCGCGGAGTGGACCCCCGAGCGCGGCTGGCACGACGCCCGCATCACGGCGTACGGACCGCTCAGCCTCGACCCGGCGACGGCGGTGCTGCACTACGCCCAGGAGACCTTCGAGGGCATGAAGGCCTACCGGCACGACGACGGGTCCATCTGGACCTTCCGTCCCTGGGAGAACGCCCGCCGGATGGAGCGCTCCTCGCACCGGCTCGCGCTGCCGGTCCTGGAGCCCGACGACTTCGTCCAGGCGGTCGACGCGCTCGTCGACGTGGACCAGCGCTGGGTGCCCGACGGCGCGGGGGAGAAGAGCCTCTACCTGCGGCCGTTCATGATCGCCACCGAGCCCTTCCTCGGCGTGCGGCCGGCCCACCACGTCACCTTCATGGTGATCGCCTCGCCGGCCGGCTCCTACTTCAAGGGCGGCATCAAGCCGCTGACGCTCTGGCTCACCGAGGAGTACACCCGTGCCGGTCGCGGCGGCATGGGCGCGGCCAAGACCGGCGGCAACTACGCCAGCTCCCTGGTGGCCCAGCAGGAGGCCATCGCGCAGGGCTGCGACCAGGTGGTCTTCCTCGACGCCTCCGAGGGCCGGTACGTCGAGGAGCTCGGCGGGATGAACATGTACTTCGTCTACGCCGACGGGCACATCGTCACCCCCGAGACCGGCACGATCCTGGAGGGCATCACCCGCTCGGCGATCATCGAGCTGGCCCAGAAGGCCGGTCACAAGGTCGAGGAGCGGAAGCTCTCCATCGACGAGTGGCGCGAGGGGGTCACCTCCGGCGAGATCACCGAGGTGTTCGCCTGCGGCACGGCCGCGGTCGTCACCCCGGTCGGCACGCTGAAGTCGGCTGACGGCGAGTTCGGCCACTGCGACGAGGCCGGTCCGCTGACCTCGCAGATCCGCCAGGCGCTCGTGGACATCCAGTACGGCCGGGCCGAGGACTCGTTCGGCTGGATGCACCGCGTCATCTAGTCCCAGGCCGCCTTCACCCGGTCGATCACCGACCCGGCCTGACGGAGCCCGGCGAGGGCCGCGGCGGCGCGCTGGGCCGGGTCGAGGCTGTTGGCGCCCATCGCGTGGCGCGCGACGCTGTCGGGGTGCACCAGCAGCGTGGTGCCCGCCCCCGTGCGGGCCAGCTGCCGGTCGATGCGGTGGGCGCGGTGCGGCGTCGCGGTCTGCGGCGCGAGCACGATCACGCGGTCGGCTCCGGCGGCCAGGTCGGCGTTGGTCACCGAGCGCATCCCGCCGTCGACGTACGTCGTGCCGCCGATCGGCACCGGCGGCCACACCAGCGGCACCGCGCAGCTCGCCGCGCACGCCTCGACCAGCCGGACGCCGCTGCTCCGGTCGAAGACGGTGAAGGCGCCCCGGTCCACGTCCACCGCGGTGATCCGCAGGTCGCGGTCGGGCCAGTCGCCGTCGCCGATGCGGTCGCGGATCACCGCGATGCGGGCGTCGGCCGGTCCCGGCGCGGCCTTGCGCGCGGCGGCCCCGATCCGGCGCCACCGGCGCGACTCGCCACCCGGGCTCAGCATCAGCGCGACCAGGTGCGCCGTCGTCCTCGGCCCGAGCCCCGCCGCGAGCTCGCCGTCGGGTGGCCGGAGCTGGTTGTCGTACCCCAGCGGCACCTCGTCGCGGGCCACTCGCACGCCGACGACCGAGCCCGCGGAGGTGCCGATGATCGTGTCCGCGTCGCCGAGGGCGACGCCGCCGCGCCGGAGCCCCTCGAGCATGCCGAGCTCCCAGGCGATGCCGGTGACGCCGCCGCCACCGAGGACCAGCGCGCGCGTCATGGGACCTCCGGTTCGTGGACAGGTGCCCGGCTCCGCGCGCCGTATGGCAGACTCGGACCCGTGCAGTCACTGGTGACCATTATCGACTAGCGCGACGGGACTCCCGCCGCGCTGACCTCTCGTCCATCGGGAGGTTTTTTTGTTGCCACGACCGCCCGCAGACCAGCCCCGTCAGAGAGAAGACGACCGATGCCGATGCCGGACGCGTTCCACGTGTACGACACGACCCTGCGCGACGGTGCCCAGCAGGAGGGCCTCAACCTCTCCGTCGCCGACAAGCTGGCGATCGCCCGCCAGCTCGACGGACTCGGCGTGGGCTTCATCGAGGGCGGCTGGCCGGGCGCCAACCCCAAGGACACCGAGTTCTTCCGCCGTGCCCGCGAGGAGCTGAGTCTGCAGCACGCCCAGCTGGCCGCGTTCGGCGCCACCCGGAGGGCCGGCATGAAGGCCGCCGACGACCCGCTGATCGCGGCGCTGCGCGACTCCGGCGCGGGCGTGGTCACCCTGGTCGCGAAGTCGCACGACCGGCACGTGGAGCTCGCTCTGCGGACCACGCTCGAGGAGAACCTCGCGATGATCCGCGACACGGTCACCCACCTCACCGCCGAGGGGCAGCGGGTCTTCCTCGACGCCGAGCACTTCTTCGACGGCTACCGCGCCAACCGGGACTACGCCCTGGAGGTGCTGCGGACCGCCTTCGAGGCCGGCGCCGAGGTCGCCGCGCTCTGCGACACCAACGGCGGGATGCTGCCCGGCTGGGTGGCCGACGTCGTCGACGACATCGTGCAGACCACCGGCGGCCGGGTCGGCATCCACTGCCACAACGACACCGGCTGCGCCGTCGCCAACACCCTCGCCGCGGTCGAGGCCGGCGCCACGCACGTGCAGGGCACGCTCAACGGGTACGGCGAGCGCACCGGCAACGCCGACCTGATCAGCGTGGTGGCCAACCTGCAGCTCAAGCTCGACCGGCCGGTGCTGCCCGAGGGACTGCTGCGCGAGGCCACCCGGATCGCCCACGCGGTGGCCGAGGTGACCAACGTGCCGCCGTCGGCCCGGCAGCCGTACGTCGGGGTCTCGGCGTTCGCGCACAAAGCCGGCCTGCACGCCAGCGCCATCAAGGTCGACCCCGATCTCTACCAGCACATGGACCCCGCCGGTGTCGGCAACGACATGAGGCTGCTGGTCTCCGACATGGCCGGCCGGGCCTCCATCGAGCTGAAGGGCCGCGAGCTCGGGTTCGAGCTGGAGCCGGAGCTGGTCTCCCGGGTGACCGGCCGGGTCAAGGAGATGGAGGCCGCGGGCTACACCTTCGAGGCGGCGGACGCCTCCTTCGAGCTGCTGCTGGTGGAGGAGGTCGAGGGCGTGCGGCCGTCGTACTTCGAGGTCGAGTCGTGGCGGGTCATCACCGACTCCTCCCCGGTGGACGAGGCGCTGTCGGAGGCGACGGTCAAGCTCATCGCCGGGGGCTCGCGCGTCGTGGTCACCGGCGAGGGCAACGGTCCCGTCAACGCGCTGGACCACGCGCTGCGCCAGGCGATCGAGCAGCTCTACCCCGAGATCGTGAAGTTCGAGCTGATCGACTACAAGGTGCGCATCGTCGACCAGGGCCACGGCACCGACGCGGTGACCCGGGTCCTCATCGAGACCTCCGACGGCGCCTCGTCGTGGGTCACCGTCGGTGTCGGTCACAACGTCATCGAGGCGTCCTGGCGGGCGCTGCTGGACGCGATCGTCTTCGGCCTGCGGCGGCACGGCGCGTGAGCGTGGTCCCAGGGATCGACGCAGGAGTCGACGCCGCGGCCGTCGACGAGGCGGCGTCGCGGCTCGACGGCGTGGTCAGCCGGACCCCGCTGGAGCGCAACGACCGGCTCTCCGAGCGCGTCGGCGCCGAGGTGTGGCTCAAGCGCGAGGACCTGCAGACGGTCCGGTCCTACAAGGTGCGCGGCGCCTACAACCTGATCTCCCGCCTGGACGAGGCCGCCCGCGGGTCGGGCGTGGTCGCGGCCAGCGCCGGCAACCACGCCCAGGGCGTCGCCTACGCCTGCGCGGCGCTGGGCGTCCACGGCCGGGTCTTCCTGCCACGGACCACCCCGCGGCAGAAGCGCGACCGGATCGCCCTGCTGGGTGGTGACATGGTCGAGGTGGTGCTCCAGGGCGACACCTACGACGAGGCCTCGGCCGAGGCCGCCGCCGATGCCGAGCGGACCGGTGCGACGCTGGTCCCCGCGTTCGACGACGCGCTGACGATCGCCGGACAGGGCACCGTGATCCGCGAGGCGATCGAGCAGCTGGGCAGGACGCCCGACGTCGTGGTCGTCCCGGTCGGCGGCGGTGGGCTGATCGCCGGCATCACCTCCTGGCTGGCCGAGCGCCATCCCGGCGTACGCGTCGTGGGAGTGGAGCCGGCCGGTGCGCCCTCCCTCGCCGCGGCCCTGGAGGCCGGCGGGCCGGTGACGCTGGACGAGATCGACACGTTCGTCGACGGCGCCGCCGTACGCCGCGCCGGAGACCTCACCCACGCGCTCGTCGCCGCCCACCGCGCCGACCTGACCATCGACCTGGTCAGCGTGCCCGAGGGGGCCGTCTGCAGCGAGATGCTGGAGCTCTACCAGCGCGACGGGATCATCGCCGAGCCCGCCGGCGCCCTCGCCCCGGCCGCGCTGGGCCTCGACGATCCAGCGCTCGGCATCGCGCCGGGCAGCACGGTCCTGTGCGTCCTCTCCGGCGGCAACAACGACGTCAGCCGCTACGCGGAGGTGGTCGAGCGCGCGCTGGTCCACGAGGGCCGCAAGCACTACTTCCTGGTGGACTTCCCCCAGGAGCCGGGGGCGCTGCGACGCTTCCTGGACGAGGTGCTCGGTCCCGACGACGACATCACGCTCTTCGAGTACGTCAAGCGCAGCAACCGCGAGACCGGCCCGGCGCTGGTCGGCGTCGAGCTCTCCAGCCCCGACGACCTGCCCGCGCTGCTCGAGCGGATGGAGGCGGCGCCGCCGCGGATCGAGCGGATCGAGGCCACCAGCCCGATGTTCCGCTTCCTCCTCTAGACCCCTAGGGTCGTCCCCGACACCGCCACCGATCCGAGGAGACGCCATGGGCGAGCAGGTCAGGTTCGTGCTGGACGAGTCGGAGATGCCGACGCACTGGTACAACATCGTCGCGGACCTGCCGACGCCGCCGCCCCCGCCGCTGCACCCCGGCACTCGTGAGCCGGTCGGCCCGGACGACCTGGCGCCGCTCTTCCCGCCGGAGCTGATCGCCCAGGAGGTCACCGGCGAGCGGTACGTCGAGATCCCCGAGCCGGTGCGCGAGGTCTACCGGCAGTACCGTCCCTCGCCGCTGGTCCGCGCCCGTCGCTGGGAGCAGGCGCTCGGCACGCCGGCGCGGATCTACTACAAGTACGAGGGCGTCTCGCCGGCCGGCTCGCACAAGACCAACACGTCGATCCCGCAGGTCTACTACAACTCCATCAACGGCGTGACCAAGCTGACCACCGAGACCGGCGCCGGCCAGTGGGGGACCGCGCTGTCCTACGCCTGCGCGCTCTTCGGCCTGGAGTGCGAGGTCTGGCAGGTCGGGGCGTCCTACGACACCAAGCCGCAGCGCCGGACCCTGATCGAGGTCTTCGGTGGCAAGGTGCACCGCTCGCCGAGCAACCTCACCGAGTTCGGCAAGACCCTGCCGGACGACCACCCGGGCTCACTCGGCATCGCCATCTCCGAGGCCGTCGAGATCGCCGCCCAGGACGACAGCATCAAGTACGCGCTGGGCTCGGTGCTCAACCACGTGCTGCTGCACCAGACGGTGATCGGCGAGGAGGCCCTCAAGCAGCTGAGGCTCGCCGGCGAGGACGGCGCGGACCTGGTCATCGGCTGCGCCGGCGGCGGCTCGAACTTCGCCGGCCTGGCCTTCCCGTTCCTGCGCGAGAAGCTCGCCGGCGCGCAGTCACCGCGGATCCTGGCCGTCGAGCCGTCCTCGTGCCCGACGCTGACCCGCGGCGAGTACCGCTACGACTTCGGCGACACCGGCGGGATGACGCCGCTGCTGAAGATGTACACCCTCGGTCACGACTTCGTGCCCTCGCCGATCCACGCCGGGGGCCTGCGCTATCACGCGATGGCGCCGCTGGTCTCGCACGCCGTGCACGAGGGGCTCATCGACGCCGTCGCGCTGCACCAGAGCGAGTGCTTCGAGACCGCGCTCACCTTCGCGCGTACCGAGGGCATCGTGGCGGCGCCGGAGTCCTCGCACGCGCTGGCCCAGGCCCGCCGGGTCGCCGAGGAGTGCAAGGAGTCCGGCGAGGAGAAGGTCGTCGTCATCGGGCTCTCCGGCCACGGCCTGCTGGAGCTCGGCGCCTACGACGCGTTCCTGTCCGGCCGGCTGGAGGACGACCCGCTCTCCGATGAGGCGCTCGCGGCCGCGTTGGCCAACGTGCCGGTGGTCTGAGGCCCGCTACTGGGCTGAATCCGAACGATCTGGCTCTTTCGACGGTCCTCGGAGAGCCAGATCGTTCGGATTCAGCGCTAGTCGCCCCGCACGCGCGTGCCGGCGGTGCCGGCGACCATCGCGTCGAGCTCCTCGAGGGAGCCGATGACGGCGGCCTGGCCGGTACGCCGGGCGAAGGCGCACGCCGCCTCGACCTTGGGACCCATCGAGCCGGCGGCGAAGCCGTGCTGCTCCAGCTCCGTCGGCGTCACCTCGCCGAGCCGCCGCTGGGTGGGCTTGTTCCAGTCGAGGTAGACCCCGTCCACGTCGGTGGCGATGACCAGCAGGTCGGCGTCGAGCTGCTCGGCCAGCATCGCGGCGGTGGCGTCCTTGTCGACGACCGCCTCCACGCCGTACAGGTCGTCACCGCGGAACATCGTCGGGATGCCCCCGCCGCCGGCGCAGATGACCGTGGCGCCGGACTCCATGAGCGTCCGAATCGGCCGGATCTCGAAGATCCGCTTGGGCTTCGGGCTGGGCACCACGCGGCGGTAGCCGTCGCCGTCGGGCGCGACGCTCCAGCCGCCGTCCGCGGCCAGCACCTCGGCCTGCTCCTTGCTGTAGACCGGGCCGATCGGCTTGGTCGGCGAGGAGAACGCGGGGTCCTGCTGGTCGACCTCGACCATGGTCAGGATCGTGGCCAGCTGGTGGTCCGGGTGGAGCAGGTTGCCCAGCTCCTGCTCGATGACGTACCCGATCATCGCCTCGGTCTGAGCGCCCAGAATGTCCAATGGGTACGCCGGGACCTCGACGTACGACGCGGACTGGAGCGCGAGCAGGCCGACCTGCGGGCCGTTGCCGTGCGCGATGACGACCTCGTTGCCCTCGCAGATGCCCGCGATGCGCTCGGCGGCCGCGCGGATGTTGGCGCGCTGGTTGTCCGCCGTGAGCGGCTGTCCCCGTCGCAGCAGGGCGTTGCCGCCCAGGGCGATCACGATCCGCATCTCCCACGCTCCCCTCCGGTCTGATCCCGATCATGCCGTGCGGCCGACCGGACGCACAGGGACATTGGCCCTGGCCGCGGGCTCTAAGGTCATGGGATGAGCCAACTGCACGACCTGACCGCGCTGGAGCAGGGCGCCGCGATCCGTGCCGGCGAGGTCTCCTCGGCCGAGCTCGTCGCGCACTACCTGGAGCGGATCGACCGGCTCGACGGCGACCTGGGCGCGTTCGTGACGGTCACTCCGCCGGTCTCGGTCGCGACCGGCGAGGGTCCGCTGGCCGGTGTGCCGACGGCGATCAAGGACCTGCAGGCCACGGCGGACGTCCGGACCACCTTCGGCTCGGCCGTCTTCGCCGACTACGTGCCCCAGGTCAGCGACGAGCTGGTGCTGCGGATCGAGGCCGCCGGGATGCCCAGCCTCGGCAAGACCAGCACGCCGGAGTTCGGCTCGCCCTGCTACACCGAGCCCGAGGGGCTGCCGCCCGCGGTGACGCCCTGGGACCCGGCCAGGATGGCCGGCGGCTCCAGCGGTGGCGCGGCCGTGGCCGTCGCGGCCGGGCTGGCGCCGGTGGCGCAGGGATCCGACGGCGGCGGCTCGATCCGGATCCCGGCGAGCTGCTGCGGGCTGGTCGGCCTCAAGCCGAGTCGCGGCCGGGTGTCGGCCGCGCCGATGTACGGCGAGATCACCGGCCTCGCCACCGCTGGCTCGCTCGCCCGGACCGTGCGCGACGCCGCCGCCTTCCTCGACGTCATGGCCGGGCCCGCGGTCGGCGATCCGGCGTGGGCGCCCCCGCCGTCGTCGAGCTTCCTGTCGATGTGCGATCGGGAGCCGGGCCGGCTGCGGATCGGCCGGCTCGCCACGCCGGTGATCGCCGAGGCCGACGTACATCCCGAGTGCCTGCGGGCCTGGGAGGCCGCGAGCGCCCTGCTGGAGTCACTCGGTCACGAGGTGGTCGACATCGAGCCGCCGATGCCGCGGGAGGCCGTGCCGGTCTTCGAGACCTGCTGGGCCGTGCTGACCGCGCTCTCGACCGCGTCGCTGCCCGCGGACGCGCCGATCCGTCCGCTGACCCGCTGGCTGGGCGATCGCGGCGCCGCGGTGAGCGGGCCCGAGTTCGGCCTGGCCCTGGGCGAGCTGCGCCGGATCGCGGCTCGCGCGCTGATCGCCGTGTCGGCGTACGACGCGGTGCTGACGCCGACCGTCGCCCAGCCGCCCCTGCCCGTGGGTGCCCTGCGCGACGACGCCGACCCCGAGGCCGACTTCGAGGCGCAGAAGTGCTTCACCCCGTGGACCTCGATGTGGAACGTCACCGGCAGCCCCGCGATCTCGCTGCCGCTGCACCAGGGCGCCGAGGGCCTGCCCGTCGGCGTGATGCTGGCGACCGCGCCCGCCGACGAGGCCACCCTGCTCTCCCTCGCCGCCCAGATCGAGGCGGCCGCGCCCTGGCATGAGCGCCACCCGCCCTGCTGGTGAGTAGGGTGCCGCCGTGACGTACGCAGCGGAGGCGCCCCCATCCGTCCCGGTGGCCGACCGGGTGGTCGGCGTCGTGCTCCTCGTGGTCTTCGCGCTCCTCGCCGCGGTGCTCACCTTCGTCGGCTTGATGCTGGCCTTCATGTCCGACTCGTGCGGCACGACGCACGACTGCAACACCGGCCTCATCGGCCTCGGCATGCTGATCACGATGGCGATGCCGTGGGTCTGCTGGCTCGCCACGCTCGTGCTCCTGGCCGTGTGGGTGGCTCGCGGCAAGCGGGTCTGGTGGCTTCCCCTCGCCGGGGCCGGCCTCGCGCTCCTGGCCGCCGCGGTCGGCTTCGGCACGGCGTACGTCGGCGCCGCCTGAGGTCGCGACTACTCCGTGGTGATCGCCCGCAGCACGTTGAGCTTGGCGGCGCGGCGGGCGGGGAAGACGGCCGCCAGGATCCCGACCAGCGCGGAGAGCACCACGAAGATCGTCAGCCTCATGACCGGAATCGACAGCACGTCCACGCCCTCGTCGGCCACGGCGTTCTGCAGCGCCACACCGAAGGCGAGGCCCATCACCACGCCGAGGACGGCGCCGAGCAGGGCGATCGCGATCGACTCCAGGCGCACCATCCGGCGCAGCTGACGGCGGCTGAGACCCACGGCCCGCAGCAGGCCGACCTCGCGGGTGCGCTCGATGACGCTGAGCGCGAGGGTGTTCACGATGCCGAGCACCGCGATCACGATCGCCAGGCCGAGCAGGGCGTAGATCAGGAAGAGCAGCTGGTCCACGCTGGCCCGCTGGGCCTCGGAGAACTCCTCCTGGGTCTGCACGCTCACCGTGGGGATGTCCTTGACCAGCGCGCGCAGCTCCTTGTCGACCTGCGCGACGGAGTCCTCGTCCTCGGCGTTGATCGCGACCGCGTTGTCGTAGCGCGGGACCGACGCGGCCGCGCCGAGCGAGAACGGCGCCAGGAACCGGGTGATCACGTCCGAGCGGCCGTAGATCCCGGCGACCGTGGCCTCCTGCTCCCCGGTCGGGAAGGTCAGCGTGACGGTGTCGCCGAGCTTCAGCCCGTCGTCCTTCACGACCTCCTCGGAGATCGCGATCTGCCCGTCCTTCAGGTCCAGCGTGCCCGTCTTGGTGGTCAGGTCGAAGACCCGGCCGATCTGGGCGCCGTCGGCCAGCGTGACGAAGCGGGTGTCGCCGTCGATGCGGGTCGGCAGGCTCTGCATGGGCGCGACCTCGCCGACGCCGTCGAGCTCACGCGCCTGCTCGGCGATGGCGTGGGAGAAGTCCAGGCCGATCTGGTTGGTGAGCAGGAAGTCGGTGGTGAACTGCTCCTTCACCCCGGCGTCGATCGAGGCGTTCACCGAGGAGCCGAGCACCGACATGGTGGTGACTAGGGTCAGCCCGATCATCAGCGCCGAGGCGGTGGCGGCCGTGCGGCGGGGGTTGCGCAGGGAGTTCTCCGTGGCGAGCACGCCGACGGTCTTGAACATCCGGCGGTAGAGCGCGCCCAGTGCCAGCAGCACCGGCCGGCCGAGCACGGGGCTCATCAGCGCGACGCCGATGAGGATGCCGAAGGCGCCGGCGCCGATGTACGCCGCCGCGGTGCCGCCCGAGCCCCGCAGCCCGATCACCATCGCGACCACGCCGGCGGTCGCCAGCACGCCACCGATCAGCATCCGCCGGTGGATCGAGGACTCCGGCAGCGCCACGTCGTCGCGCATCGCCGCGATCGGGGGGATGCGCGAGGCGCGGCGGGCCGGGAGATAGGCCGCCACCAGCGTGACGATCAGGCCCACGGCGTACGACACCAGGACGGTGCGCAGCGAGAAGACCAGCGGTGTCGCCGACAGATCCAGGCCGAACGAGGCGAAGATCGCCTTGAGCCCGGCCGCCAGGCCCCAGCCCGCGAGGAGGCCCAGGGTCGCTCCGACGAAGCCGACCACGAGAGCCTCGATGAGCACCGAGCGGGTGACCTGTCGTCGCGAGGCGCCGAGGGCGCGCAGCAGCGCCAGCTCGCGACTGCGCTGCGCGACCAGGATCGAGAACGTGTTGATGATCAGGAACGTGCCGACGATCAGGGCGATGGCGGCGAAGACCAGCAGGAAGATGTTGATGAAGTTGAGCGCCTGGCTGACGGTGTCCTGGGTCTCCTTGGAGACCTTGTCGCCGGTGACCGCCTCGATGCCGTCGGGCAGGAACTGCCGCGCGTTGGCGGCCAGCGTCTTCTGCGAGACGCCGGGCTCGGCGGTCAGGGCGATGGTGTTGTAGGCGTCGCGGCCGTCGAGGAAGAGATCCTGGGCCGTCTTGGTGTCGAAGAGCACCAGGGACGCGCCGGCGAGCCCGCCGCCGCCGAACTGCGCCAGGCCGACCAGCTCGGCGGTGAGCTTGGGCTGGTCGCCGGCGGTGACCATGGTGACGGTGTCGCCGACGGCGTAGCCGGCGTTCTCGGCCGTGCGCGGGTCGAGGACGACCTCGCCGGTGCGTTCCGGGGCGCGGCCCTCGCTGATGCTGAGCGCGGGCTCGCCGGTGATCGAGGGGGCGTCGTTGTAGTTGCCGCTGATCGTGGGAGCGCCGGTGCCGCCGACGATCTTGCCGTCGGTGCCGACCACGAAGAGGGTCAGGTTGTTGACGTTGCCGTCCACGCGCGCGGCGCCGGGAGTCTCCTCGAGCTTGGCGAGGGTCTCCGCGGAGATGGTGCGGGTGTCGATGGCGGCCGACGCGTCGTCCCACGAGCCCGAGGAGTCCGGGCGGACCGTGACGTCCGGCGTACTGCCCTTGATGATGCCGTCGAAGCTGCGGCCCATCGTGTCGGTGAAGACGAGCGTGCCGGCCACGAACGCCACGCCGATGACGATCGCGGAGGCGCTGAGGATCAGCCGGACCTTGCGGGCCAGCAGGTTGCGGAGGGTGACCTTCAGCATCGTTCAGGCTCCGGTCACGGCCGGCTGCAGCCGGCCCATCCGCTCGAGGACGGTCTCGGTGGTCGGCTGGCGCAGCTCGTCGACCACCTTGCCGTCGGCGAGGAAGAGGACACGGTCGGTGTACGACGCCGCGACGGGGTCGTGCGTCACCATCACGATCGTCTGGCCGAACTCGCGGACGCTGCGCTGCAGGAACCGCAGCACCTCGGCGCCGGAGGTCGAGTCGAGGTTGCCGGTCGGCTCGTCGGCGAAGACCACCTCGGGACGGCTCATCAGTGCGCGGGCGCAGGCCACCCGCTGCTGCTGGCCGCCGGACATCTCGTTGGGGCGGTGGTCGAGGCGGTCGGCGAGGCCCACCGTGGAGATCACCGTGTCGAACCACTCCGGGTCCGGCGCGGTGCCGGCGATGGAGAGCGGCAGCAGGATGTTCTCCTTGGCGGTGAGCGTCGGCACCAGGTTGTAGGCCTGGAAGACGAAGCCGATCCGGTCGCGCCGCAGCAGGGTCAGCTCCTTGTCGTTGAGCGTGGCCAGGTCGTCCTCGCCGATCAGCACGCTGCCGCCCGTGGGGGTGTCCAGTGCCGCGAGGCAGTGCATCAGCGTCGACTTGCCCGAGCCCGAGGGGCCCATGATCGCGGTGAACTCGCCGGCGTACAGGTCCACGGTGACGCCATCCAGCGCGTGCACCTCCGCCTGCCCGCTGCCGTAGGTCTTGGTGAGGTCGATCGCGCGGGCGGCCGCCGCGCGGGGCTGGGTGCTCTCGGGCATGGTCTCTCCGGTGTGCTCGGGTCGGCGGTGTCCTGCGTCGAACCTAGGGGGTCCCTCCGACGCTTCGCCATCCGGATTCCCCCTGATCCGCCCCTGAGGGCCCTTAGTCTGCGGTTCGTGGACGATGCTCGCTGGCTGCTCGTCGCGGCCGCCAGCTCGTACGTCGTGGGCGCGCTGCTGCTCGGCTGGCTGTGTGACTCTTCCTCCGCTACTCCGACGACTGGGACCGTCTTCGCGCCGCCGCCTGCGTCGTGACCCTCATGTCCGGCATCGGGACGATCGCCACGGCGACGGACGAGCTGGCTCATCGCAGGCGCCAGGGATTCTCCGGCCGCCACTGGCGTGTGAGGCGGTGACAGGGATGGAAATGCGAACCGAAAAAGTCGCGCAACAGTCCCAAGTGTCGGCCTGAATGTCTATCTTTATTCGCGAGTGAATAGAGAGAGTCAGAGAGGTGACGGCGAACAATGGTTGAGGAAGCGTGGCATGCGGCTCGATTGATTCCGACGTCGGGTATCAACGGCGCCGAGGAGCAGGAACGTCGTGCCGTCTCAGCCCTCCTCGCGGTGATGTCATCGGTGGACGAGTTCGGCAGGACGCTGCTGCGCGGAGCGGGCGCTCCGGGCGGCTCGGTGGAGACCTACATCGAGGTCCCGTTCAAGCTGGGCGACAAGACACTCCGGCCTGACGGCTTGATCAGGGTGACACGTGGATCTCGGTCCTGGACGGCACTGGTCGAGGTCAAGACAGGGAAGAACGAACTCCAGCCCGACCAGCTGGAGCAATACCTGGACATCGCTCGTGAGCAGTCGTTCGACTCGCTGATATCAATCAGTAATCAGATACCCCCCAGTCCGGCGCAGCATCCGACCGTTGTCGATCGACGCAAGCTGCGCAAGGTGTCACTGCACCATTGGAGCTGGTCCCAGATCCTCGCAACTGCGGTGATGCAGAAGGAGCATCGCGGCGTCTCGGACCCGGACCAGGCCTGGATCCTGGGCGAGCTGATCCGATATCTGGAGCATCCGAAGTCCGGCGCTCTGGACTTCGACGATATGGGGGCCGACTGGGTCCCTCTTCGAGAGGCTGTCCATGCCGGCACGCTTCGGGCCGGTGACAAGACGATTCAGGGTGTCACTTCACGCTTTGATGCGCTCTTGCGCTTCTCAGCGCTCCACTTGGGACGCAAACTGGGCACGGACGTCCTTCATCATCTTTCGCGCAAGGAGCAGAATGACCCGGCTCTCCGCGCGCAGTCGCTGGCCGCGTCGTTAGTGGAGAAGGGCACGTTGTCGGGGCGGATCCGCATCCCCGACACCGTCGGTGATGTCGTGGTGACAGCTGACTTGCGAGCCAGCAAGGTCACGTTTCACGTCGACATCGAGGCGCCCAAGACAGGCCGGGCGACGACACGAGTCAACTGGCTTGTCCGCCAGTTGAAGAACGCACCCGAGGCGCTGCGTCTCGAGGCGTTCGTTGCGAACCAGCGTGGGCAGGGAGCAGCGGAGTTGCTCATGGCTGTCCGCGAGGACCCGGCCGTCCTGATCATCGATCCGGCGAAGGAGCTTCGTTCGTTCCGAATTGCCGCGACGGTCCCAATGGGCACCAAACGCGGTACTGGACGAGGCTCGTTCATCGACTCGGTGCTTGGTGGCCTGGAGACCTTCTACGAGACAGTCGTCCAGCAGCTCAAGGCATGGGCAGCGTCGCCGCCGAAGATCAGAATCCCCGAAGAACCGCCGGAAGATGTCCGTCCATCGCTGGTCGCCACCGCCCAGTCTTCTCAGGATGGGCCGGAGACGGATGACCAGGAGCATCGTGCTCGGCCGTCGTCGGTCTCGAATGCCGTCGAAGAGCAGGGTGGCACCGAAGAACTGGCTGCGCTGCCCGAGCCAGGACCAGCGGAGATACCGGGTGCAACGGGCGCCGAGGCTGTTGCAGAGGCGACGCCGGGCTACCTCCAGACCTGGAGCGGCCGCGCGTCCTTGCCGCCTGGGTCGTGAGGCGCCAAGAACAGCCGGAGGCGCCGAGTGTCCTCCCGACGGTGGGACTCCTCGCCTTGTCTCTGCTACCCGGACTCGTCGCGCTCATGCTCGGTGTGGCACGAGTCGTATGGAACCTCACCGATCCGGAGCAGAAGAGCTATCTCACCGCGACCGACTTCTTCGCGTTCGTAGCGGTGCCGCTGGTGATCCTGCCCTTCGCCGGTGCCGCCGCCGGGGTGATCGTCGGCCGCGTGCGGGGCGGGTGCTGGTCGTAGGCGTTGGCCTCAGCGGCGGCGTGGGCTGCCGGCCCCGGTGTTCTATCGCTCGCCGTAGTGATGGCGACCGGCGGCGGATTCTGACACGACCAAGCCAAGCCAGCAGCTTGTCGTCGAGCGATGGAATCCTTCTCGTCGGGGGTCTGATCTGGCCTGCCCGACTCTATTGCCGCGTCCAGCGTGTACGCTGTGTACGCAGAGCTTTCTCGAAAGGACTGGGCATATGAGCGCACAGGTTGCCTATCCGAGCGCGCGCGAGGCGCGGGAGCACTTCAAGGAGATCCTCGATGCGGCCGACGATGGTCGCCCCGCCACCGTGACCCGCGATGCGCGGCGAGTGGCCGCGCTCGATGCCGACCGCTTGGTGGAGTTCCTCACCAGTGTCCGACCTTCCGGGGCCCAGGCGGTCGCCGAGAACGATGGTTGGTCGCTCGTCATCCCTGGTCTTCCAGTGGCCGCCGATGGTGCCACGCTGGATGAGGCGGTCGAGGAGATGATCGATGCGCTTCGCGACTACGCCGACGCGTGGGTGGAACGCCTCCGCCTCGCACCCAACCACGCCGACAACTGGGGCCTGGTCCAGATCGTCGCGCTCGCGACCGACGCGCAGTTGCGCGAGTGGCTGCTCGCCTGAGCACATGGCCAATCGACACCCTGCGGCGACTCGCAAGGATCACGAGAAGTTCTGCACCACCGAGGGCTGGACCGAACGCAAGCGAGCGACGGGAAAGCGCGGTACCCATCATGTCAACTACGAGTTCGCGCTCCCGGATGGTCAGGTGCTGTTCACCCGGATCAGTCATCCGGTGAACCGAACCGGCTATGGGCCGAGCATGTGGTCCCACATCCTTCGCGATCAACTCGTCGTGACCGATGACGAGTTCTGGGCGTGCGTCAACGGCGGCACGGTTCCCGATCGTGGCGGCCCCGCCATGCCCAGGGAGTCGATCCCGGCTGCCATCGTGCGAACCCTCGTGCATGAGGCGCATCTGCCAGAGGCCGAGGTTCGAGCCATGACCAAGGCTCAGGCGGTGCAGCGCCTCGCGGAGTTCTACACCTCCGGCTAGTAAGAGAGCGCTGGCCTCGCTCGGCTCGTTGGCTCCGATCAGAGTAGATCGCGGGCAGGGCAGCCGAGGGCGTCGGCGAGGCGATGCAAGTTGTCGATGCCGAGATTGCGTTCGCCGCGCTCGACGGCGCCGACGTAGGAACGATCGAGACCGGCCCGATGGGCAAGCTCCTCCTGGGAGACGCCCTGTCCCTTTCGGTGGGCCCGGAGCCGTTGGCCGAGTGCAAGACGCCGGGATAGCAAGTCGGGCGTCGGCTCCTTCACGCCTCAACAGTTGCGTCCTGCGGACTCTCAATCCACGGGCTCTCAGTAGCAAGAGAGCGCTGGGTCCCGGCACACAAAGTGATGACTCTGAGTAGCATTCCGTGTCATGACGGAGACGCCCGCCGATGCCAAGCCTGCCCTCGACAATGGGTTGCTGATCGTGTTCAGCCTGCTGCTCTGCTGCGGACTACCGATCCTGCCGATCTATCTCGCTCTCAAGGGGCGAATCTCCAAGAGATGGGGCATCGGCCTCGCCGTGGCCTGGGTGGCGTTCGGGATCGTCGCCGTCGCCGTCTCGCCGGATCTCAAGCAGGACGGCGACAGCGTGGCGGTCCAGCCCGCGGCGACCGCATCGGCCAAGCCGAAGCCGACTGAGCCAGTTGAGCCCACGGATCCCGGCGAGAGCTTCGAAGCGGCGGTCAAGAAGGCCCTCGGCAAGTCCAACCGCGGTGTGACGCGCGTGGAGGACGCGAACTACAACTCCGAGTTCAAGACCATTGTCGTGTGGTGGGCAATCAACGAGAACCTGACCGACAACATGATCAGGCAGGGCGCGCAGTTGGACATCGTCTCGATTCTCGAGGTCGTGCAAGAGTTCCAGAAGGACAACCCGGTCAAGAAGGCCACCTTCGTCGGGACCTACTCGATGGTCGACCGGTTGGGGAACGCATCCGAGGACAAAATCGTCGAGGTCAAGTACTCAGGCGACACGATCAAGAAGATCAACTTCGACAACTTCATGTTCAAGAACGTCTACGACATCGCGGACCGTGCCTTCGTGGCGCCGGCGTTCCAGCCGGACGACTGACGGAGACGAGACAAGACATATGCGCTCGGCCGGGCTGAGTGGCGGCAGCGGCTGGCGCCGCTCGAACTCGTTGTCATCCAGGCCTGAGAATCGCGAAACCCGAGTGTGCGTCCGTCCGGACGACCCTCGGGTTCACTTCCTGAGGCTTATCGCCACAGGCATCTTCATTGTGCACCAGCCGACCGACAGCTGGCGAGGAGGCGCTTGCACTCCTCGATGAGGCGCTGGCGGAGAGGGGCGGCGCGGTCGGCGAAGGCGCGCTGGGCGGCGGCGTACTCCTGCTTCCCGGCCGGCGTCTCGATGGCGACGGGGGAGAGGCCGAGGGAGGCGAGGTCGTAGGGGGAGGCACGCATGTCGAGGACGCGGATGTCCCAGGCGAGGGCGAAGCAGTCGGCGACGAGGTCGGAGCAGACCAGGGGCGAGAGCCGGAAGGCGTGCTTGTAGAGATCCATGCCGGCATGCAGGCAGCCGGGCTGTTCGAAGGCCGGGCGGTCGTCGCGGCCGGGCTGCAGCAGATTCAACGGGCGGGCCGGCTCGGTGAAGAAGCGGAAGGCGTCGAAGTGGGAGCAGGCGATCCGGTGCGACTCCACGACCGCGTCGGTCCCGGCGGCGCCGAGGCGGAGCGGTACGGCGTGACGGGTCTCGTCCTCGCGGTAGACCATCGCCCACTCGTGCAGGCCGAAGCAGCCCAGCGTCGCGGGCCGGGCCGCGGTCGCCGCGAGCAGGGTGTGGATGGACTCGATCAGGGGCAGCCGCGAGCGCAGGAGGTCCGCGGTCACCGTCCCGTCGGCGTACCCCTTGAGACCGGCGTACTCCGGCGCGTCGAGCAGCGTCACGCCGTACCCGGGGTGCCAGCGGCGCAGCGCGGCGGGCCGGTGGGAGTAGTAGGTGAAGAGGAAGTCGTGGACGGGGTGCGACTCCCCGCGCCGTCGCCGCTCCAGGTGCGGGCGGACCCAGACGTCGACCCGCTCCTCGTGCGCGCGGGCGCGAGCGCTCCAGGCGGCGCGGTCGAGGACGGTCGATTCCACGGCGTGAGGGTACGTCGCCAGGCCATGCCGCCCGATGCCGTGGCCTGCTGCGCGCCGCCCCACGGGCGGCTCGCGGCGTTGCCGTCGCTTGCTGGACGACCAAGTACGGCTTCGCTCCGGCGCCTTGCGATCCATCCCGTGGATGCGACGCTCGCGACGGCCGAGCATCGGGCGCCATGGCCTAGGCTCAGGCGGTGCGCATCGCGAGGTTCACCACCGGTGAGGATCCCCAGTACGGCGTCGTGACCGGCGACGTGGACGACCAGGGCGTGCCCGACGACGACTGCATGATCGTCGCGCTCAGTGGCGACCCGCTGCACGTCGGCGTCCATCTTTCCGGCACCGAGCACCGTCTCGACGAGGTCCGCCTGCTCGCGCCGGTGCTGCCCCGGAGCAAGGTCGTCGGCGTCGGCAAGAACTACGCCGCGCACGCCGCCGAGATGGGCTCGGAGCTCCCCGAGGACCCGCTGATCTTCCTCAAGCCGAACACCAGCGTGATCGGTCCCGGCGATCCGGTGTTCTACCCCGAGCAGAGCGGCGAGGTGCACTACGAGGGCGAGCTCGCCGTGGTGATCGGCCGCATCTGCCGCGACGTCAGCGCCGCCGACGCCGCCAAGGTGATCTGGGGCTACACGGCCGCCAACGACGTCACCGCCCGCGACCTGCAGCGCAAGGACGGCCAGTTCACCCGTGCCAAGGGCTTCGACACGTTCTGCCCGCTCGGGCCGTGGATCGAGACCGAGCTGCATCCGGGCGACCTCGCCGTGCGGACCTATCTCAACGGCGACCTGATGCAGGACGGCCGCACCGCCGACATGGTGCACGACGTACCGAGCCTGATCGCCTACATCAGCTCGGTGATGACGCTGCTGCCCGGCGACGTGATCCTGACCGGCACCCCCGCGGGCGTCGGGCCGATGGAGCCCGGCGACGAGGTCGAGGTCTTCGTCGAGGGCATCGGCAACCTGACCAACCCCGTGAAGAGACGTGAGTGAGATGACAGAGAACAACGCCGGCGCCGTGCGAGTGCGGATGGCGCCGTCGCCGACCGGCTCCCCGCACGTCGGCCTGGCCCGTACGGCGCTCTACAACTGGGCGTTCGCGCGCCACCATGCTTTGAAGGGCGGGGGCGGCACGTTCGTCTTCCGCATCGAGGACACCGACCGCGAGCGCAGCACCGACGAGTCCCTGGCCGCGATCATCGAGGTGATGCGCTGGCTCGGGCTCGACTGGGACGAGGGCCCCGAGGCCGGCGGAGACTACGGCCCCTATCTGCAGTCCGAGCGCGGCCACCTGTACGCCGACGCGCTGCGCCGTCTCGCCGAGGCCGGCTTCACCTACCAGTGCTACTGCACCAACGACGAGGTCGAGGCGCGCCGCAAGGCCAGCGGCTCCAAGGTCATGGGGTACGACGGCTTCTGCCGCGAGCTCACCGACGACCAGATCAACGCCTTCGTCGGCCGCCCCGCGGTGACCCGCTTCCGGATGCCCGACGGCTCGATCACCTGGGACGACCTGGTGCGCGGCGAGATCACCTTCGAGACGCAGTTCGTGCCCGACTACGCGCTCGCCCGCGCCAACGGCGACCCGCTCTACACGCTGGTCAATCCCGTCGACGACGCGCTGATGGAGATCACCCACGTGCTGCGCGGGGAGGACCTGCTCTCCAGCACGCCGCGCCAGATCGCCCTGTACGACGCGCTGAAGCAGGTCGGCATCGGCAACGGCGCCACACCCCGCTTCGGCCATCTGCCCTATGTCATGGGGGAGGGCAACAAGAAGCTCTCCAAGCGCGACCCCGGGGCCAGCCTGCTCGGCTACCGCGAGGACGGCTTCCTGCCCGAGGGGCTGCTCAACTACCTGGCCCTGCTGGGCTGGTCGATCGCGCCGGACCGCGACATCTTCACGCTCGCCGAGATGGTGGAGAAGTTCGACATCGGCGACGTGAACCCCAACCCCGCCCGCTTCGACCTGAAGAAGGCCGAGGCCATCAACGGCTCGCACATGCGGCTGCTCTCGGTGGAGGAGATGGGGCAGCGCGTGGTGCCCTACCTGCAGGGCGCCGGGCTGCTCGCCGATCCGCCGACGGACGCCCAGGCCGCCATGCTCGCCGCGGCGATGCCGCTGGTCCACGAGCGGATGAACAAGCTCACCGAGGCCGTCGACATGCTCGGCTTCCTGTTCGTCGACAAGGTCGAGTACGACGCCGACGATGTCGCCAAGGCGCTCGACGAGGACGGTCGCCGGGCGGCAGCCGCTGCCCGGGACGCCCTCGCGGCCGCGCCCGAGTGGACGACCGAGGGGATCGAGGCCGCGCTGCGCGAGGCGCTGGTCGAGGGTCTGGGGCTCAAGCCGCGCAACGCCTTCGGGCCGGTGCGCGTGGCGATCACCGGTCGCCGCGTTTCCCCGCCGCTGTTCGAGTCGCTGGAGCTGCTCGGCCGGGAGACCTCGCTGGCCCGGATCGACGCGGTGCTGGCGTGAGCTACCCCCCGGGGCCGCCGGCCGGCCCTCCGCCGGGACAGTGGCCGGCCTATCCGACGTACCCCTCGACTCCGCCGTCGTACGGGCCCCCGGGCCAGCCGGGCCGGATGCCCGGCCCGCCGCCGATCCCGCCGTACCCGCACCCCACGCCGACCACCTACTCGCAGATGCTGCGGACGTGGACCTACGCGGCGTGGAAGCCGATCGTGGGCCTGCTCCTGGTCGTCGTCGGCATGCTCGTCGTCGCGCCGATCGTGCTGATGCCGGTGCTGCTCGCGGGGATCGCCATCGACCACCAGGGCTCCTTCCTCGACGCGCTGCAGGACGCCGCCGAGCTCAAGGAGGTCGCCTGGCCGGCGATGCTCTGGCTCAACCTCTCGCTCGCCGCGCTGATCCCGATCACGTGGGGGACGATGCGGTGGATCCACCGGATGCGGCCGCGCTGGCTGATGTCGGTGAAGCCGGGCATCCGGTGGCGCTTCTTCTGGGCCTGCTTCGGGCTCTCGCTGGTCGCGATCGCGGCTCAGCTGGTGGTGGGCGCCTTCCTGCCCGGTGACGTCGACGAGCTGACCGGGACGGTCGCCACGGTCAACCGCGAGATGGTCATCCTCTCGGTGGTGATCCTGCTCACCACGCCGCTGCAGGCGATGGGGGAGGAGTACGCCTTCCGCGGCTATGCCATGCAGGCCTTCGGCTCGCTGACCCGCTCGCCATGGTTCGCGATCCTGCTCAGCGCCACGCTGTTCGCGCTGGCTCACGGGGCGCAGAACGTGCCGCTCTTCCTGGACCGGCTCACCTTCGGGCTGATGGCGGGCTATCTGGTGCATCGCACCGGCGGGCTGGAGGCCGGAATCGCCCTGCACATCTGGAACAACCTGGTCGCCTTCGGGTTCGCGCTGGCGCTCGGCAGCATCGACGAGTCGCTCAACGTCTCCGGGGTCTCCTGGTGGAACATCGTCCTGACGATCACCCAGAACGGCGTCTACCTGCTGCTGGTGCTCTGGGTGGCCCGGCGCATGGGTGTCTCGGACCGCACGACACCGCCACCCGCTTTGGAGCCTCAGCCTCGGCCCGTGTAAGGTCAACCCTCGGTTCCCCGCTCCGGCCCAGGCCAGCGGGGTGTCCGTTTCAGTGGGATATGGTGTAATTGGCAGCACGACTGATTCTGGTTCAGTTAGTCAAGGTTCGAGTCCTTGTATCCCAGCGAGTACGACGATTTGGCTCCGGCATCGACCAGACGCTAGAGTCACGTCCGCTCAAGGCCCCCGTTGTGTAGTGGCCTAGCACGCCGCCCTCTCAAGGCGGTAGCGCGGGTTCGAATCCCGTCGGGGGTACGTCGTACAGCCCGGTCTCCTCTGTGGGACCGGGCTGTTCTCGTTCGCGGCTACGGCCCGTCGAGGACCTGGTCGACGGCGACGATCTGGCCCATGTCGTTGACGTAGAGGACGACCGTGCCCCAGTCGAAGCAGGTCGAGCCCACGGTCAGGCTGACCGCGTGGTACGGCTCGAGCTCGGCCGGCGTCCCCGGCCAGCGTGTGCAGGGGGGCTCCGGCGTCCGGGTGCTGATGGAGACGTCGTCGGTGCTGGTGACGAGCTCGAGGGCGTTGAACGGGCAGGTCCGGCCCGCATAGCCGTCGACACAGACGTCCCAGGCGCTCCAGGTCTCGGAGTCCGCGGCGCTGATGTCGCTCACGTGCCGGCCACCGAGATAGAGGGCCACCGGCGCGTCGATCGGGAGACTCAACTGGCGGGAGTGCGCGGCGGAATCGAAGCGCGAGGCGACCCGGTACAGCATGTCTTCGGTCTCGTTCGGGCATGCGACCTTGATCGCCACCTGGGAACCGGCCGCCACCTTGCTGCCGGCGGCGGGATGCTGCGTCGAGACTGTGAGCGTCGGGCACTCCTTCGGGAAGCCCCTGACGTCCGCCGCCAGGCCGAGCCCGTCGAGAAGCTCGGTCGCCTGCTCCTCCGGAAGGCCCTGAAGGTCCGGGACGCTCACGAGCTCGGGCGCGACCGTCGTGGGACTGATCGAGGGCGTGCCGGTCGGCTTCGCGGGATCGGTCGCCGTGCCGTGCCGCCAGGCAAGCGAGCCGATGATGATCGCCGCGACGACTGCCGCGGCAGCTGCCGGAGCGAGCCACGCCGGTGGCCGCCGCTTGGCCGGTGGCGCGGTGGTCGTCACCGCGATCGTCGCGCCTGCCTCGGCCAGCCGATCGCGCATCCACTGCTCCGGGTCCTGCCCGCCGAGCTGCTCAGACGACATCGGGACTCCTCAGACTGGCGGCAAGCGCCGCGATGCCGCGTGATGCGCGGCTCTTCACGGTTCCCGGCGCTATGCCCAGGAGACCGGCGATGTCACGCTCGGAAAGGTCGGCGAAGTAGCGCAAGACCAAGACCTCTCGCTGACCGCTGTCCATCGCGGCGAGCGCCTGCCGGACGGCGAGCCCCGCGGCCAGGTCGGACTCGTACCCGATCTCTGGCAGCAGCTCGGTGGGCAGCTCGGCGTTCCAGCGCCGTTTGCGCGCGCTCGCCAAGGTGTTGATCAGCACCTTGTGCACATACGCATCCGGACGGTCGGCGCGCTGCACGCGCCGCCAGTGACGCAGGCACTTGGCCAGCGCCGTCTGCACGATGTCCTCGGCGTCGGACGGAGGGCAGCCGAGCAGGACGACCGTGCGCACCAGGGTGGGCCGACGTGCCGCCACATAGTCGCTGAACTCCATCGCCTCCCCTATCTATCACCGTGCACACCCTCAAGACCGCCGAGCGGAGGTGTTCGGTTCCGAGAGGCTGCCTGGCCGTGCCGGACGCCGCTCAGTCGCAGCCGGGGGCGCGGTCGTCGCGCTCGTAGGTGGCGATGACCTCACCGGTGTCGAGGGAGTACTCCAGGTGGTCGGGGTCGGTGAGGGTGGCGAAGCCGTAGAGGGTCTGGCCGGCGAGGGGCCAGTCCGGGGGCGCCTGCTCGCCGCCTCCGGTCTCGACGCCGGGGCCGTCGTCGGTACGCCGCCAGGTCGTGTCGGCGAACCAGAGCCAGTCCATGCCGCAGTGGACGTACATCGGGGCGTGGTAGCGGACGCCGGCCTGGGGGGCCTCGCCCTTCGCGACGGTGACCAGCTCGACGGTCCTGGCCTTGGCCGGCTCGGAGGCCCGGGGAGGGGAGGTTCCGGCGGGGAGGGTGTGGACGACGATCGCGCCGGCGTCGACCTCCAGGACGAGGGTCCGGCCGTCGGCGGTGCCGGTGATCTCCTCGGGCTCGGCGGGCAGGGCGACCGCGGTCCAGTCGGAGCCGTCCGGGCTGACGACCACCCGCGGCGCCGGCCTGCGGTCGCACTGGGAGAGATCGGCGTAGCAGACCTCGGGCGTGCTCCAGCTGGTGTCGTCGATGCCGGTGAGCGTCCAGAAGCGGTCGCCGTCGGCCCAGAGCGGCGCCCAGCCGGCCTCTTCGGAGGAGGTGGGCAGCGTGTCCACGCGATCCCAGGAGTCCCCGCCGTCGGTCGAGCGCAGGGGTGCGCGGCTCTCCCCGGTGCCGGCGAGCACGACGTCGCCGACCCGCGCCAGGCCGCTGATCGTATGGGTCTTCTCCAGCGTGGAGTCCGACGCCGTGTGCCAGGTCCGTGCTCCGTCGTCCGAGGTCCAGACCGCCCCGGCGCGACTGGCCTGCCCGGTGGCCAGCACCCGGTCGCCGACGAGGGTGAGCGAGGCGGCGTACGAGTCGTCCTTGTAGTCCTTCGGCGGCCGCACCCCCGGCAGATCGATCTCGGTGAAGGAGCTCCCGTCCGTGCTGGTCCACAGGTGCGCCTCGAAGCCCTCCATGGACGGGCTGGCCCCCACCCGGTAGGCGCCCGCGACCACCACAGTGCCGCCGACGATCTCGACGTCGTTGATGTCGACGGGCCGGGTGAAGCCGGTCTCCTCCACGGGGGTCCAGGTCAGCCCGTCCGCGCTGCGGAAGGCGAGCGCGTCGAACGCGGGGTCGCGGTCGCCGCGATCCTCGACCATGCCGCCGGAGACGAGCAGCAGCCAGCCGCCGCCCGGCAGTGCCACCACGTCCCCGGAGGAGACGAATCCAGCGTCCGTCCGCAACGGCGTGCCGGCCTCGAACGGCGCTCCGTCGGTGGAGAGGTACGACCGGATCGTCGCCTCCTCGGACAGGGTGACCACCAGCGCGTCGTTGCCCGACGTGACCAGCATCGGGCTGTGGTCCGCGCCGATCTCCGCGGCCAGACGCTGGCTGCTCCACGAGCCCACCGGGTCGCCCGAGCCCGAGCCGATGTCGCCGCACGCGGTCAGGACGAGGGACAGGGCGGCAAGGGCGGCCAGGCCGCGCGCGCGAGACATACGGGTAGGACGTGTGGCACGCCTCCGTGGTTCCTGTCCGTCGTAGGAGGACGGACCCAAAGGCGGAGAAGCCGGCGATCGTGCGCTCAACGCCTACCGGCACGAGGCCCTTTGGTCCGTCCGGATACGTATGGGCCCGGTCTCGGGACCCCGGTCGGCATGGCGAGAGCCGCTGGCGGGTACTCCTTCTCGCGGAGAAGGAGGTCCCCGTGCGTCGTGTCGCGATCGGACTGCTGGCGGTGCTGCTGCTCACCGGCTGCGGCGCGCTGGTCGGCTCTCCGGTCCGGGAGTCGTCCTGGCCGGGCGTCACCGACCGCGCCCTCGGCGCAGCCCTCAGCGCGCTGGGCACGGCGGACGTGGTGCTGCGAGCGCAGCGGCGTGACCACCTGCCGCGGCCCTACGCGATGGTGACCCTGCGCGACGCGCAGACGGCGCTGGACCAGGAGGCGGCCTCCTACCGGTCCACGCAGCCGCCGCCGGATCGCGCGGAGGAGCACGCGGCGGTCGTCGCCCGGCTCGACGCGGTGACGACCGTGCTGAGCCGGGTCACCGTGGAGGCGTCCGCGGGGGAGCGGACCGGGCCGGCCCTGGCCGACGTACGCCGGGAGACGGCGCAGGTCGAGCGCCTGCGAGACGGGCTCGCCCGATGAAGCGGCTCTTCGCGGTCGCCCTCGGCATCCTGACGGCGATCGGTGGCTTCGTCGACATCGGCGACCTCGTGGTCAACGCCCAGGTCGGCGCGCGCTTCGGGCTCTCACTGGGGCTCGTCGTGGTGACCGGCGTGCTCGGCATCTGCGTCTTCGCGGAGATGGCCGGACGGGTGGCGATCACCAGCCGGCGAGCGACGTTCGACCTGGTGCGCGAGCGGCTGGGACCGCGCGTGGGGATGATGAACCTGCTCGCCTCGCTCATCGTCACCATGCTGACCTTCATCGCCGAGATCGGCGGCGTCGCCCTGGCGCTCTCCCTGGCGAGCTCGGTCCACGCCCTGCTCATGATCCCGGTCGCGGGGCTGCTGGTGTGGCTGGTGCTGTGGCGGGCGACGTTCTCCTCGATGGAGAACGTCCTCGGCCTGCTCGGCCTGGCCCTCGTGGTGTTCGCGGTCGCGCTGGTCGAGCTGAGTCCCTCGTGGAGATCGCTGGCCGAGCAGGCGCTGACGGTGGCCAAGCCGGGCGACGAGTCGTGGGTGACGCTGGCCTACTACGCCGTCGCGCTGTTCGGCGCCGCGATGACGCCGTACGAGGTCTTCTTCTTCTCCTCCGGCGGTGTGGAGGAGCGCTGGACCCCCAAGGACCTGGGCACGATGCGCGCCAACGTCCTGATCGGCTTCCCGCTCGGCGGCCTGCTCTCGCTCGCCATCGCCGGCGCGGCCGCGACGGTGCTCGGACCGCTCGACGTGGACGTGACCTCGCTGGGCCAGGTCGGCCTGCCGGTCGGCGTCGCGCTGGGCAAGATCGGCATCGCCGTGGTGCTGGTCGGCTTCGTCGCCGCGACCTTCGGAGCCGCCTGCGAGACGGGCCTGTCGACCGGCTACAGCCTCGCGCAGTACTTCGGCTGGCAGTGGGGCAAGTACGTGCGCGCGGACAAGGCCACCCGCTTCCACCTCGTCCTGATCCTGGCCACGCTGCTGGCGATCACCGTGCTGATGACGGGCGTCGATCCGATCATGGTCACCGAGATGTCGGTCGTCGCCTCGGCGGTGGCCCTGCCGTTGACCTACCTGCCGATCCTCGTGGTCGCCAACGACGAGGCCTACATGGGCGAGCACGTCAACGGGCGGCTCGCCAACGCCCTGGGCAGCGTCTACCTGGTGCTGATCCTGGTCGTGGCGCTGGCCGCGATCCCGCTGCTGGTGATCACCGGAATGGGGGCGTGATGAGGTCCGAGACGCACCGCCGCGACGTGGACGCGGCCTTCCACCTGCTCGACCGCCAGGTGGTCGACAGCGACGACCTGATGGTCTGCAAGGTCGACGACCTGGAGGTCTCGCTGCCCGACGACGGCGGTACGCCGGCCGTGACCCGCATCCTGACCGGCCCGGCCGCGCTGGTGCCGCGCTTCTCGGGACGGACCGGCCATCTGCTGCGCCGGAGGTGGATCAGCCTCGGTGTCCAGTACGCCGACCGTGACCTGCCTCTGGCCATCCCGCTGGACGCGATCGCCGCGCTCGGATCGGGGATCGAGCTCTCGGTCGGGCGGCGAGGACTGCTCGACCGGCAGCCGCCCGCGCCGGACGGGGTGACCCACCGCCGGATGGGCGAGCTGCTCGGGATGCGGGTGCACGCCGACGACCCCGCCGTGAGGGGCAAGGTCGTCGACGTGAAGCTGCGCTGGTCCCGCGACCGCTGGGTCTTCGACCGGCTGATGGTCGGACCCGGTCGTCCCGGCTCGCTGCTCGGCTACGCCCACGGCGGCCTCCGCGGTCCGTGGATCGTCCGCGCGGTGGTGGGACGGCTGAACCGGCCGATCCACCTCGTCGGCTGGGACGCCGTCGAGGCGATCGACTGGGACGCCGGCTCGGTGACGCTGCGGCCGGGGGCCTCGGCCGAGGAGATCGAGTACGGCTGAGATCAGTGACGCCGGATGGTGTCGGCCGCGTGGCCGGCCAGATCCTCGACCCGGTCGGCGGTGCTCGCCATGGCCGACTGGCGCGCGTCCATGACCGACTCGCCGGCCTGCTGGGCCATGTCCCGGGTCTTGCTGGTCAGCCGCTCGACCTCCGGGCCGTCCAGGATGCCGGTCTTCTTCGCGACCACATAGCCGATGCCGGCGGCCAGGGCGACGGTGACAAGAAGCTTCATGACTCCTCCTCGAGGGTGGGGGTGCGAAGCCGTGCGGTACCCGCGCGGGGCTTGCCGAAACGAAGCCCGTGCGTGGCCGGTCCCTCGAGCACCTCGCCGGTGGCCGCGAAGCGCGAGCCGTGCAGGCGGCAGTCCCAGGTCTGCTCGGCGTCGTTCCAGGCCAGCGGGCCGCCGAGGTGGGGACAGCGCGGCGCCAGCGGATGGCAGGCCATCTCGCGGACCACCGAGAGGTTGATCGCGGCCAGCTCGCCCAGCGCCGCCGGCGCCAGCGGTCGCGAGCGGAGGCCCGGCGCGACGCCGCCGAGCGTCTCGGCGGCGATCGTGTGCGCGGCGGCGACCGAGTTGGCCATGCCCCAGCCGTCGTAGCCGGTGGCGACGTGGATGTCGCCCGGCCCGGGCAGCCGCCCGACCGACGGGACGCCGTCGAAGGCGCCGTAGTCCTGGGCCGACCAGGCGTGGGTCACCCGGCCGTCGGGGAACGCCTCGCACGCCCAGGTCCGCAGCGCGTCGAGCCGCTCCTGCTCGGACTCGACCCGGCCGGTCTCGTGGCCGTAGCCGCCGACGAGGAGGAGCGACGGATCGCCGGGCACGTCGCGCACGGAGTGGGACGGTGCGCCGGCCGAGACGTACATCCCCGGCGCGACCGAGGCGTCGCGCAGCGCCACCACGTAGGAGCGGTAGGCCCGGAGGCGGGCGAAGTGCAGGCCCCGATCCACCACCGGCGTCCCGGTGGCGACGACGACGTGGGCGGCGGTGAGCCGGGTGTCGTCGGCCAGGCGCACCTCGGTCGGCCGGCCGCGCCTGACCTCCACGACGCGGCGGTCGTGGTGGACGGTGCCGCCGTGGGCCCTGAGCTGTACGACGAGCGCGTGCAGCAGCTCCAGGGGATCCAGCTGCATCTGGTCGGGCAGCCGGACCGCGGCGTGCGCGGGGAACGGCACGTCGAGCACCGGCTCGGCGGTCACGGGCAGCCCGAGCGCCGTCGCGGCGTCGTACTCGGCGCGGACGGCGGGGACCTCGGCGGGCGAGGCGGCGTACGTCACCGAGGGCCGGCTCTGCCAGGCGACGCCGTGGTCCTCGCAGAAGCGCCTGATCCAGGCGGCGCCCTCCTGGTTGGCCGAGAGATAGGAGGCGGCGACCTCGCGCGACTGCCGGTGCATCAGGGTGGAGAGCTTGGTGCCCTGCAGCACGGTGATCTTGGCGGTGCTCCGGCCGGTCGTGCCGGCGCCGGGGTGGCGCGCGTCCAGGACGCCGACCACGCGGCCCGCCCGGGCGAGGAGCAGTGCGGTGGCGATGCCGGTCAGGCCGGCGCCCACGATCAGGTGGTCGAAGTGACCGCTGAGCGGCAGTGGGTCGTTGGGGGAGTCGGTCTCCCGGTCCTGCCACGGAGGGCCGGCGCTGGCGAGGGATGTCATGCCTCGCCGGTACCCGTCGCCGCCTCCCTCACGCATGCCGGCCCCAGCGGCGGGGTATTGCCCGCGACATGACGCAGCAGCCCCCGCAGACCCAGGAACTGCCCGGCAGCCAGGAGGAGATGGTTCCTCGGCCGGACTGCGGCGAGGAGTCCTACCGGGGCTCGGGACGGCTGACCGGCAAGGTCGCGGTGATCACCGGCGCCGACAGCGGGATCGGGCGGGCGGTCGCGATCGCGTTCGCGCGCGAGGGCGCCGACGTGCTGGTCTCCTACCTCGACGAGCACGAGGATGCCGGTGTGACGGCGCACCACGTCGCGGCGGCGGGGCGGCGGGTGCTGCTGGTGCCGGGCGACCTGGCCGACCCGACGCATTGCCGCGCCGTCGTCGACCGAGCCGTCGAGGAGTTCGGCCGGATCGACGTGCTGGTGACCAACGCGGCGTACCAGACCGTGCACGAGTCGCTGGAGGACATCCCAGACGAGGAGTGGGATCGCACCATCGCGACCAATCTCTCGGCGATGTTCCACCTCTGCAAGGCGGCGGTGCCGCACATCCCGAAGGGCGGCTCGATCATCGGCACGTCCTCGGTCAACTCCGACCAGCCCAACCCGACCCTGGCGGCGTACGCCGCGACGAAGGCGGCCATCGCCAACTTCTGCGCCAGCCTCGCCCAGCTGCTCGGCGATCGCGGCATCCGGGTGAACAGCGTGGCGCCGGGCCCGATCTGGACACCGCTCATCCCGGCCTCGATGCCCGCCGACAGGGTGGAGAAGTTCGGCTCGAACACGCCGCTGGGGCGGGCGGGCCAGCCCGTCGAGGTGGCGCCGGCGTTCGTGCTGCTCGCCTCGGACGAGGCCAGCTACATGTCCGGGGCCCGGGTGGCGGTGACCGGCGGACGCCCGATCCTGTGAGGGATCAGTCGGCGCTCTCGTCCCGGCCAGCCCAGGTCGAGGGTGGGTCGCTGCTGGGGAAGGAGTCCTCGACCATGTCGTCCAGCTGCTCCTCGCAGCGCTCCCTCTCGTCCTTCTCCTGCTCCGACTTCGGCTCTGTGGTCATCTCGCCGCTCCCTCCGGTGCGCTCGTCTGGTCCCTGTGCCCCTCTCCGCCCGCATCATGCGGTCCGGACCGGGTACGCCGAACTACGAGCATGACGCGTGGTGGTCAGGAGTTCCAGCGCAGCAGGACCGCGGTCTCGCGCTCCCAGCCGAGGACGGAGACCGTCGAGGTGTCGAGGCGCAGGAGCCGGCCGTCGGTCACCGGCAGGCCGAGCCATCGGGCGGCGAGCGCTCGCAGGGAGTGGCCGTGGCCGAAGAGCAGGACGCGCCCGTCGGTGTCCCGGCAGCGGGCGACCACCCGGTCGAGCCGCTCGGCCACCTGCGAGGCGTTCTCGCCGCCCGGCACCGGCCCCTGCCAGATGGTCCAGCCGGGACAGGTCTCCCGGATCGCCACGGTCGTGCGGCCCTCCAGGTCGCCGTAGTCCCACTCGGCGAGGTCGTCGTCCACCGTCGCCGCGCCATGCCCGGCCAGTCGCGCGGTCTCGCGCGCCCGTTGCCGCGGCGAGGTCAGCACCAGCGCGAACCGCTCCGCCGCCAGCCGCTCCCGCAGCCCCTCCGCGGCCGCACGACCGACGTCGGTCAGCGGCAGGTCCGTGGTCGAGGTGTGCCGCCCGTCCCGGCTCCACTCGGTCTCGCCGTGCCGGACCAGCCACACCTCGTCAGCCATGGGGACATCATCGCGGGGCGTCGAGGAAGGCGGCGATCCGGGCGTGGTAGCCGTCGGGCTCCAGCAGGAAGGAGTCGTGACCGTACGGCGAGGAGAGCTCGGCCAGGTCGACGGAGACGCCGAGCTCGGCCAGGCGGGCGGCGAGCAGCTGCGAGTGCGCGGTGGAGAAGCGCCAGTCGGTGTCGAACGAGGTGACCTGGAAGCGAGTCGAGGTGGCGCGCAGGCGCTCGGCGGTCTCGCTCTCGCCGAACGGGTCGAAGTAGTCGAGCAGGCGGGTGAGGTAGATGTAGGACAGCGCGTCGAAGCGGTCCAGGAACGTCTCGCCCTGGTGCTCGAGGTAGTGCTCCACCTCGAAGTCCGGCGCGAACGTCGGGGCCGCGCCCTCGACGCGGCGGTGGCGGCCGAACTTGGCCTCCAGCGACTGCGCGGAGACGTAGGTGATGTGGGCCATCATCCGGGCGACCTTCTGGCCCAGGCGCGGCTGGGTGCCGTGCTCGGCGTACCGCCCGTCGAGGAAGTCGGGATCGGTCATGATCGCGTGCCGGCCGACCGAGGAGAACGCGATGTTCTCGGCGGTGAGGCGCGAGGAGGCCGCGACGAGGACCGCGCGGTCGATGCGCGACGGCTCGTCGACGACCCACTGCAGCACCTGCATGCCGCCGAGCGATCCGCCCACGGCGGCGTGCAGGCGGTCGATGCCGAGATGGTCGAGCAGGCGCCGGTGCGCGCCGACGAGATCGGCCATGTGCAGCATGGGGAAGTCGAGGTAGTACGGCGTGCCGGTCGCCGGGTCGATCGACAGCGGGCCGGTCGTGCCGGAGCATCCGCCGAGCAGGTTGGGAGAGATGACGAACCAGCGGTCGGTGTCGACCGCCTTGCCCGGCCCGATCAGGTTGTCCCACCAGCCGCGCTTGCCGGTCTCGGCGGAGATGCCCGCGGCATGGGCGTCGCCGGTGAGGGCGTGGCAGATGAAGACGGCGTTGTCGCGGGCGGCGTTCAGCGCGCCGTACGTCTCGTAGGCCACCTCGAGGCGCTCCAGCCGTCCGCCGCCACGCAGGACCAGCGGGTCGTCCTCGGAGGAGAGGACGACCCGCTGGGTGCGGGTGTCGGTCAGCGGACCGCTCATGGCAGGAGGCTCAGCTCCCCGTGGCCGCCAGCGCCTGGTCGAGGTCGGCGATGATGTCGTCGACGTGCTCGATGCCGATGGAGAGCCGGACCATGTCCTCCGGCACACCGGCGGCCGCGAGCTCCTCGGGGGTCAGCTGGCTGTGCGTGGTGGTGGCGTTGTGGATCGCCAGCGACTTGGTGTCGCCGATGTTCGCCAGGTGGCTGAAGAGCTCCAGCGACTCGATGAACTTCTTCCCGCCCTCGCGCCCGGCCTTGAGGCCGAAGCTGACCAGGCCGCCGTAGCCGCGCCCGGTGCCGATCCGGTCGAGCACCGGCTTGTACTCGCTGTCGTCCAGGCCGGGGTAGCTGACCCAGGAGACGGCGTCGTGGTCGCGCAGGTGCCGGGCGACGGTGAGGGCGTTCTCGCTGTGCCGCTCCATCCGCAGGTGCAGCGTCTCCAGGCCCTGCAGGAAGAGCCAGGAGTTGAGCGGCGCGACCGCGGCGCCGGTGTTGCGCAGCAGCACCGTGCGGGCCCGGATGATGTAGGCGAGGTTGCCGACCGCCTCGGTCCAGACGACGCCGTGGTAGGCGCCGTCGGGCTGGGTCAGGCCCGGGAACCGGTCGGCGTGGGCGGTCCAGTCGAAGTTGCCGGAGTCGACGATCACGCCGCCGATGGAGGTGCCGTGGCCGCCGATGTACTTCGTGGCGGCGTGCACCACGACGTCGGCGCCGTGCTCGAACGGCTTGACCAGGAACGGCGTCGGCGCGGTGTTGTCGACGATCAGCGGCAGGCCGAGCGCGTGGGCGGCGTCGGCCCAGGCGCGCAGGTCGACCACGTTGATCTTCGGGTTGCCGATCGTCTCGGCGAAGACCAGGCGGGTCTTGTCGTCCACCGCCGCGGCGAGCTCCTCCGGCTTCTCCGGGTCGACGAAGCGCACCTCGATGCCGAACTGGGGGAGCGTGTGCGCGAAGAGCGCGTACGTGCCGCCGTACAGCGTGGAGAGCGCGACGATGTTGTCGCCGGAGTAGGTCAGATTGAGCACGGCGTACGTCACGGCGCTGGAGCCGGACGCGGTCGCGAGCGCGCCGACGCCGCCCTCGAGCTGGGCCATCCGCTCCTCGAACACCGACTGGGTCGGGTTCATGATCCGGGTGTAGATGTTGCCGGGCTCGGCGAGGGCGAACAGGTTGGCGGCGTGCTCGGTGTCGTTGAAGACGTACGACGTCGTCTGGTAGATCGGCACGGCACGGGAGTTGGTGGCCGGGTCGGCCTGCTCCTGGCCGGCGTGGACGGCCAGGGTCTCGGGCTTGCGGGTCATGGGGTTCTCCTTCGATCGGGATGGGCTGGGTCGGGACCGGTCCGGGAACAGCCGGGTGCGCGCCGGCGTACGGCGGCGCTGGGGATTGGCCGCTCGGCGTGCGGGCCTTGGACGGCACGCCGATGCTCGTTGCGGACCGGTCAGGGCATTCGACAGATGGCCGAGCCCACGTGGCAGTGATCGACTGCGCGACGCCGGATCAACAGGGCCGAGGACATGACCAAGACCCTAGAGGACTCCGGCAACGGCGTCGCCGGAGCGCTCCGACTGGTGATACGGCGCTCCGGACGGTCATGGCCGATTCCCGCTAGAAAGTGTCGGCGCGGACGGCGAGACTCGTCTCGTGATGCTCGACGAGGAGGCCTGCTACCGGGCGGTGCAGGGACGCGACCGGCGCTTCGACGGCGTGTTCTACACCGGCGTGCGGACGACCGGGATCTACTGCCGTCCCTCCTGCCCGGCGATCACGCCCAAGCGCGGCAACGTCGCGTTCTACCGCTCCGCGGCCGAGGCCCAGGGCGCCGGCTTCCGCGCCTGCCGCCGCTGCCTGCCCGACGCCACCCCCGGCTCGCCGGACTGGGACGTCGCGGCCGATGCCGCGGGACGGGCGATGCGGCTGATCGCCGACGGCGTCGTCGACCGCGACGGCGTCAACGGCCTCGCCGAGGCCGTCGGCTACTCGGTGCGCCAGCTCAACCGGCTGCTCGTCCGGGAGTGCGGCGCCGGCCCGCTGGCGTTGGCCCGCTCGCGCCGGGCGCAGACCGCCCGCGTGCTCGTCGAGACCACCGACCTGGGCTTCGCCGACATCGCGTTCACCGCGGGCTTCAGCAGCGTGCGGCAGTTCAACGACACGATCCGCGAGGTGTACGCCGCCACGCCCACCCAGCTCCGTGGTCGCCGCGGTGTCGGCGACTCCTCCGGGACGATCCGTGTCCGCGTGGCGGTCCGGGAGCCGTACGACGCCGCCGGGCTGCTCGGCTTCCTCGCCGCTCGCGCCATCCCGGGAGTCGAGGCCGCCGGCCCGGACTGGTACGAGCGGGCGCTGTCGCTGCCGCACGGCCCCGGTGTCGTGCGGGTCGAGCTCGGCAGCCGTCCGGCCGGTGTCGTGCCCGCGCGGTTCACGCTCGCCGACGCCCGTGACCTCGCCCCGGCGCTGGAGCGGACCCGGCGGCTGCTCGACGCCGACTGCGATCCGCTCGCCGTGGATGAGGTTCTCGGCGCCGACGCGGCCCTGCGGCCGCTCGTCGGCGCGCGACCGGGTCTGCGGGTGCCCGGTCACGTGGACGGCGACGAGGTCGCGGTCCGGGCCGTGCTCGGCCAGCAGGTGAGCGTGCCCGCCGCGCGGACGACCGCGGCCCGGCTGGCCGAGCGTCACGGGGAGCCGCTGACGCTGGCCGGCGAGCATGTCGTGGACCGGCTGTTCCCGTCCGCCGGCGTCCTGGCCGCACTCGGGCCGGACGACCTGTCGATGCCGGCCTCCCGCGCCCGCGCGCTGACGGGGCTGTGCGGCGCGCTGGCCCGCGGCGAGATCAGGCTGGACCGCGGGGCCGACCGGGCCGACGTACGCGCCGGACTGGTGGCGCTGCCGGGCATCGGCCCCTGTACGGCCGACTACATCGCGATGCGGGCGCTCGGCGACCCCGACGTCTTCCTGCCCACCGACCTCGCCGTGCGCCGGGCCGCGGAGTCGCTCGGCGTCGATCTCGCCCCGAGCGCCACGCAGCGATGGCGACCGTGGCGCTCCTACGCGCTGCTCCACCTCTGGACGGCATACGCCGTGACCGACCGACGACCCACCTGAGAGGACGACCTACAGTGACCCTCAACCAGATCCAGGAGACGACGACCGTGTGGACCGTGATGCCCTCGCCGATCGGCGATCTGCGCATCGTGGCGCACGGCGGGGCGATCGTGGCCATCGAGTTCAGCCCCTTCCGTGGGCTCGCCGACGGCACCCCGATCGGCGACCGGGCCGACGACGACCCGCTGCTGCGCCGCGCGGTCGGGCAGCTGGAGGCCTACTTCGCCCGCGAGCTGCGTGAGTTCGACCTGCCGCTGGCGCCACGGGGCAGCGACTTCCAGCAGCGCGTGTGGCAGCAGCTGTGCGGCGTCGGCTACGGCGAGACGGCCTCCTACGGCCAGATCGCGCACCGCCTCGGCATGACCAACGCGGCCTCTCGCGCGGTCGGCCTGGCCAACGGGCGCAACCCGATCCCGGTGGTCATCCCGTGCCACCGCATCGTCGGCGCCGACGGCTCGCTCACCGGCTATGCCGGTGGACTGGACCGCAAGCAGCTCCTGCTCGAGCTGGAGCAGGACGCGCTCTTCTGAGAGCGGCTACTCGGCGGCCGCGCGGCGCAGCGACTCGGAGAGGCGCTCCGCGGCGGCGAGCACGGCGGGGGCGTGCATCCGGCCGGGCTGGCGGCTGAGCCGCTCGAGCGGGCCGGAGACCGAGACGGCGGCGATGATCTTGCCGTTGGGGGAGCGCACCGGCGCGGAGACCGACGCCACGCCCTGCTCGCGCTCGGCGATGGACTGGGCCCAGCCGCGCCGGCGGATGCCGGCCAGGGCGGAGGCGGAGAAGGCGGCGTTCTGCAACCCGCGGTGGATCCGCTCGGGATCCTCCCAGGCGAGCAGCACCTGTGCGGCCGATCCGGCGCGCATGGTCAGCTGCGAGCCGACCGGGATGGTGTCGCGCAGGCCGCTGGGCCGCTCGGCCGCGGCGACGCAGACGCGGTACTCACCCTGACGGCGCCACAGCTGCGCGGACTCGCCGGTGATGTCGCGGAGCCGGGCCAGGACGGGACCGGCGGAGGCCAGCAGCCGGTCCTCACCGGCGGCGGCGGAGAGCTCGGCCAGGCGCGGGCCGAGGACGAAGCGGCCCTGCATGTCGCGGGCGACCAGGCGGTGGTGCTCCAGCGCGACGGCGAGACGATGGGCCGTGGGCCGGGCGAGGCCCGTGCTGGCGACGAGCCCGGCGAGGGTGGCCGGACCGGCCTCGAGAGCGGTCAGCACCAACGCGGCTTTGTCGAGGACGCCGACTCCGCTAGAGTTGTCCATATAACAATACTGCCGTCTCAGATCGTGGGATGCAACCCCTACGAGCGAGTAGCACGCTGGAGGGCGACGGCAGTGGAACGAGTCGTTGAGCAAGGAGTGGTCATGGGCAGGACCCTGGCGGAGAAGGTCTGGGACGAGCACGTCGTCCGTTCGGCACAGGGCGAGCCCGATCTCCTCTACATCGATCTCCACCTCATCCACGAGGTCACCTCGCCCCAGGCCTTCGACGGCCTGCGGCTGGCCGGCCGGCGGGTACGCCGTCCCGACCTGACCCTGGCGACCGAGGACCACAACGTCCCCACCCTCGACTGGGACAAGCCGATCGCCGACCCGGTGAGCCGCACGCAGGTCGAGACGCTGCGCAAGAACGCCGAGGAGTTCGGCGTGCGCCTGCACCCGCTCGGCGACATCGAGCAGGGCATCGTGCACGTCGTCGGCCCGCAGCTGGGTCTCACCCAGCCGGGCATGACGATCGTGTGCGGCGACAGCCACACCAGCACCCACGGCGCCTTCGGCGCGATCGCCTTCGGCATCGGCACCTCCGAGGTCGAGCACGTGCTGGCCACGCAGACGCTGCCGCAGGCCAGGCCGAAGATGATGGCGGTCACCGTCAACGGCAGCCTGCCCGAGGGCGTCACCGCCAAGGACCTGGTGCTCACCCTGATCGCCCACACCGGCACCGGTGGCGGCCAGGGCTACATCGTGGAGTACCGCGGCCAGGCCATCGAGGAGCTCTCCATGGAGGGCCGGATGACGGTCTGCAACATGAGCATCGAGTGGGGCGCCAAGGCCGGCCTGATCGCGCCGGACCAGACGACCTTCGACTACATCGAGGGCAAGCCCGAGGCGCCGAAGGGCGCCGACTGGGACGCCGCGCTGGCCCACTGGAAGACGCTGGTCACCGACGACGACGCCGAGTTCGACAAGGAGATCGTGCTCGACGCCTCGACGATGACCCCGTTCGTCACCTGGGGCACCAACCCGGGCCAGGGCGTCGCCCTCGGCGGCGTCGTGCCGACGCCCGGTGAGCTCGAGGACGAGCAGGACCGCGTCGCGGCCGAGAAGGCCCTGGAGTACATGGGCCTGGAGGCCGGCACCCCGATGCGCGAGGTCAAGGTCGACACCGTGTTCGTCGGCTCCTGCACCAACGGCCGGATCGAGGATCTGCGCCTGGCGGCGGAGATCATCAAGGGCCGCACCGTCGACAAGGACACCCGCCTGCTGGTCGTGCCGGGCTCGGTCCGGGTGCGCAATCAGGCGATCGAGGAGGGCCTCGACCAGGTCTTCATCGACGCCGGCGCCGAATGGCGCGGCGCGGGCTGCTCGATGTGCCTGGGCATGAACCCCGACCAGCTCGCGCCCGGCGAGCGCAGCGCGTCGACGTCCAACCGCAACTTCGAGGGCCGTCAGGGCAAGGGCGGACGCACCCACCTGGTCTCGGTGCCGGTCGCCGCGGCGACCGCCGTCCGGGGCACCCTCTCCTCGCCCGCCGACCTCGAGCCCGTCGCCCAGGAGGCCTGAGCCATGGACAAGTTCATCACCCACACCGGCGTCGCGGCGCCGCTGAAGCGCAGCAACGTCGACACCGACCAGATCATCCCGGCGGTCTACCTCAAGCGGGTGACCCGCACCGGCTTCGAGGACGGTCTCTTCGCCGCGTGGCGCAACGACCCCGAGTTCGTGCTCAACAAGCCGGAGTACGCCGGCGCCTCGGTCCTGGTCGCCGGCCCGGACTTCGGCACCGGCTCGTCGCGCGAGCACGCCGTCTGGGCCCTGCAGAACTACGGCTTCGAGGTCGTCATCTCCTCGCGCTTCGGCGACATCTTCCGCGGCAACTCCGGCAAGGCCGGACTGCTCGCCGCCCGGGTCGACGAGAAGGTCGTGCAGAAGATCTGGGACTACCTCGACGACCACCCGGGCGCGACCGTGACGGTCGACCTGGAGAGCCGCACCGTCAAGGCCGGCGAGGGTCCCGAGGCGATCGTCGACTCCTTCGACATCGACGACTACACCCGCTGGCGGCTGATGGAGGGACTCGACGACATCGGCATCACGCTGTCGCACGAGGCCGACATCGCGACGTACGAGACCACGCGGCCGTCCTGGAAGCCGGTCACCCAGTCCGCCTAGTCCAGCGGCGTCACCTCGTCGCGGGTCGAAGGACGGAAACGCCTCTGTTGAGGGCGAAACACCCCACCGGAGTACGCGAGACCCCGGCTGTTCCGGCCTCGCAAAGCCTGCCGAGACCGCGAAAACCCCTGCGCAGCCGGTGAATTTGCCGCCACGACACGCGCGCGCCTGCGTTGTGGCGACCTTCGCTTTTGCCTAGCGTTCGTGGGGAATAGTCGAGCATGGCGCTCGATGCAGGCGTTCACGAAAGGGAAGCTTGTGAACAAGAGTCAGTTGATCGACGCTCTTGCCCACCGTTTCGAGGGCAACAAGAGGGCGGCGGCAGACGCGCTGGAGGCGGTGCTCGACACCATCACCCGCGAGGTCGCGAAGGGCGAGAAGGTCGCCATCACCGGTTTCGGGTCGTTCGAGAAGCGCGTCCGCGAGGCCCGCTGGGTCCGCAACCCCGCCACCGGTGAGCGGATCAAGGCCAAGCGCACGACGGTGCCGAAGTTCAGCGCCGGCGCTGAGCTGAAGGCCGTCGTCTCGGGTGCCAAGAAGCTCCCGAAGGTGCCGGCGGCTGCCGCGAAGAAGGCCGCCGCTCCGGCGAAGGCCGCCGTCAAGAAGGCGGCTCCGGCGAAGAAGGCCGCTGCCAAGAAGGCCGCTCCGGCCAAGAAGGCGGCCGTGAAGAAGGCGGCTCCGGCCAAGAAGGCCGCCGCCAAGAAGACCGTCAAGAAGGCGGCCCCCGCCAAGAAGGCGGCCGTGAAGAAGGCCCCCGCCAAGAAGGCTCCGGCCAAGAAGACCGCGGCGAAGAAGGCGGCTCCGGCCAAGAAGGCCCCCGCCAAGAAGACCGCGGCCAAGAAGGCTCCCGCCAAGAAGGCAGCCAAGAAGCGCTGACCCTGGCTAGAGCCACCGCTTCTCATCGGCGGCGTTCCCCATCCGGGGGACGCCGCCGGTGTGTTTCCGCGGCGATCAGTGAGAGGCCAGGAGCGCCGTCGTCGCGGGCCCCACGCCCAGCAGCAGCGCCCGCTCCAGATCCTCGGCGGTGTCGACGTCCTGGCGCAGCGTGGGCAGGGGATCGGTGAGCGCGTGCGCCCCCGACTCGAGGTGGCGGCGCGCGGAGTCCACGCCGAACCGGGGATCCAGGTCGCCCGATGCCGCGACCAGCAGGGTCGTGCCGGTGCCGGCGGAGTCCGCCACGAAGCAGCGTCCGCCGTGACGCAGCGCGGCCGCCAGTCCCTCGTCCAGCTCCGAGGAACGCAGGCAGGGCAGGTCGGCCAGCATCACCGCCACCGGCCCTCCGGCGGGCAGCCCGGCCGCGGCCGATCGGAGCGCGGCGTTGAGGTCGCCGGCCCCGGCGTCGGGCAGCACCGGCACGCCGAGGTCGGCGAGGCTGGGATCGCCCACGACCACGACGTCGGCGAGGGACGACTCCCGGGCGGCGGCCACCGCGTCCCGGGCGAAGGCCCGCATCAGCTCGCGGCGATCGGCGCCGACCTCGAGTCGCGTCTTGGTGGCGGCGCCGTCCTTGACCGGGACGAGCAGGGTCACGGGTCGGGCCACCGCGCCATCATCCCAGGGCTGCCACCGGGCCGCCGTACCGGTCGTGCGGGCGGCGCGGGAGGGAGCACTCGCACGAGCGTGCTGAGTAGTCTCTTCCTGCTGGCAGGTCATGACGCGATGGGAGTGCGGGTGGGCATCAAGGTCCGCAAGGTGGCCCAGCCCAAGGGGTGGGCGTGGCAGACGGTGATCGGGATCGTCAAGCCGTTGCTGGTCACCACGACGAAGCACGACTGGATCGACGGCGAGAAGATCCCGGCTCAGGGCGGCTGCGTCGTCGCGGTCAACCACATCTCCCACATCGACCCGCTCACGCTGGGCTGGCTGCTCTACGAGCACGGACGCCTCGTGCGCTACCTGGGCAAGGACGCGCTGTGGGAGGTGCCCGTGCTCAAGCACATCGTGGAGAACGCGGGGCAGATCCCCGTCGCCCGCCAGTCGGCCGATGCCGCCGAGGCGTTCAACGCTGCCTGTGAGGCGGTGCGCGCCGGCGAGTGCGTCGGGATGTACGTCGAGGGCTCGATCACCAAGGACCCCGACGGCTGGCCGATGCGCGGCAAGACCGGCGCCGCCCGGATCGCGCTGACGACCGGCTGCCCGGTGATCCCGATCGGCCAGTGGGGAGCGCAGGAGATCCTCCCGGCGTACAGCGCTCGCCCGCACCTGATCCCTCGTCGTACCGCGCGCTACAAGGTCGGCGATCCGGTCGACCTCTCCGACCTGGCCGGCAAGCCGCTGACCAACGAGATCCTCCACGAGGCGACCGACCGGATCATGGCCGCGATCACCGCCCTGGTGGAGGATCTGCGTGGCGAGACCGCTCCCGCCGAGCGCTTCGACCCCCGCGCGGCGGGCGTCGCCCAGACCGGCAATCCCAAGAAGAGGAAGGGACGCTCCTGATGGCGAAGGTGGCGATCTTCAGCGCCGGCTCCTGGGGCACGGCGTTCGGCCTGGTGCTGGCCGACGCGGGCAACGACGTCATGCTGTGGGCCCGGCGCGACGAGGTCTGCGCCAACATCAACGACAAGCACGAGAACACCGACTACTTCCCGGGCATCGAGCTGCCGGAGGCCGTGCGGGCCACCACCGACCCGGAGGAGGCGCTGGACGGCGCGGAGTACGTCGTGCTGTCGGTGCCGTCGCAGTCGCTGCGGGACAACCTCACCGGCTGGATGCCGTTCATGCCCGAGGACGTCGTCTACATCTCCTTGATGAAGGGCGTCGAGCTCGGCACCACCAAGCGGATGAGCGAGGTCATCGCCGAGGTGACCGGCGCCGGCCCCGAGCGCATCGGCGTGGTGAGCGGCCCCAACCTGGCCCGCGAGATCGCCCTGCGCGAGCCGGCCGCCAGCGTGGTCGCCTGCGCCGACGAGGCGGTCGCCAAGCGGCTGCAGAGCCTCTGCCACACCCGGGCGTTCCGGCCCTACCGCAGCACCGACGTGCTCGGCTGCGAGGTCGGCGGGGCCTACAAGAACGTCGTCGCGCTCTGCGTCGGGATGGCCGTCGGCCTGGGCTTCGGCGACAACACCACCGCGTCGGTCATCACCCGCGGCCTGGCCGAGACCGCCCGGCTGGCGACGGCCCAGGGCGCCGACCCGATGACGCTGATGGGCCTGGCCGGCCTGGGCGACCTGGTGGCCACCTGCTCCTCGCCGCTCTCGCGCAACCGCACGTTCGGGGAGAGGCTGGGGCAGGGGATGACGACCGAGGAGATCTACGCGACCACCAAGCAGGTCGCCGAGGGCGCCAAGTCCTGCTCCTCGCTGCTGGCACTCGCCCGGGCCACCGGCGTCGACGCCCCTATCGCCGAGCACGTCGACGCCGTCGTCCGGGGCCAGATCACCGCCCGCGACATGATGGACGCCTTCATCGCGAGGGACACCAAGGCAGAGCGCGACTAGCGTGCGATCTCCCGGCACCAGGCGCCGGCAGATCGCACGCTAGACCTCGATGCCGAGGTTGACCCAGGTCGAGTCGACCTCCATGCCGATCGCCAGGTAGAGATCCAGCGCGCCGGTGCGCGAGTCCGTGGACAGCTCCGAGCGGGAGGCGCCGTGCTCGCGGGCGGTGCGGAAGGCGGAGACGAGCAGCGCTCTGGCCAGGCCGCGGTGGCGCTGTTCGGCGCGCACGGCCACCTTGGCGACGTACCCGGTCGCTCCGTCGTCGGAGAGCGTCACGTGCACGGCGCCGACGACCTCGCCGTCGGGATCGGCGACCACCTGGAGGTTCCACGGCTGATGGCCGGGACGGCCGGTGACGCCGGCGCTCCAGTCCTCGAAGGAGTCCTTGTCGCGGACCGACCACTCCAAGAAGGCGTCCTCGACGACGTGGTACGCCGGCACGAGGTCGGCCTCGGCCGCCACGCGGAGGGCGTACCCCTCGGGCAGCGGCTGGTCGGCGATCTCGCGACCCGGCGGCAGCACGAGCCCCCACGACTCCCAGCGGGTCCGGTAGCCCAGACCACGCAGCAGCGCCTCGCCGGGGGAGCCGGCCGGCACCGGCATGCCGATGTCGGCATAGCCCCGCTGCCGGGCGAGATCCTGCATCCAGCCCGCCAGCCAGGTGCCGATCCCGCGACCGCGGTGCTCGGGGTGCACGCACGCGTCGCCGCGACCCGGCGAGCTGATCTCGGCGTACCCGAGCAGGGACTCCCCGTCGAAGACGCCGACCGTGCTGGCGGCCAGGTCGAAGCTGGGCCGGCCCCAGTCGCCGAGGATGTCGGCCTCCTCGATCAGGACCATGCCCACCGTCTCCAGCTCGTCCGCGGCCATCGCGGCGGTGACCGCGGCGGCGTCGGACAGGACGAGCGGGCGCGTGGTGACGCCGTCGGGCAGGCTCATCGGGTGGCTCGGGCGAGCGCGGCGTCCAGGTCGGCCCAGAGGTCGTCCACGTGCTCGATGCCCACCGAGAGCCGGATCAGGCCCTCGGGGATGGTGAGCGGCTCGGTGGACCAGCGCCGCCGGCGCTCCAGGGTGGACTCCACGCCGCCCAGGGAGGTCGCGTGCACCCACAGGGAGGTGCCGTGGGTGACCTGGTCGGCGGCGCCGGCGTCGGGCAGGACGATGGAGATCATCCCCCCGAACCCGGGGTAGCGGACCTCCTCGACGAGCGGGTGCTCGGCCAGGCGCCGGGCCAGCTCGGTGGCGTTGGCCTGGGCCCGCTCGACCCGGACCGACAGCGTGCGCAGGCCACGCAGGGCCAGCCAGGCCTCGAAGGCGCCGGGGATCGCGCCGAGGAGATCGCGACGGCCCTTGAGCACGGCGTGCAGCTCCTCGTCGCGGGTGAGGACCGCGCCCATGAGCAGGTCGGAGTGGCCGGCGATGTACTTCGTCGCGGAGTGCACCACGATGTCGACGCCGTCCTCGAGCGGGCGCTGCAGGACCGGCGTGGCGAAGGTGTTGTCGACGACGACCCGGGCGCCGGCCTCATGCGCGCCGGCGGTGATGGCGGCGACGTCGGCGATCTCCATGGCCGGGTTGGTCGGCGACTCCAGCCAGACCAGCGCGGCGTCCTCGCAGGCGGCCACCACGGCCGCGGTGTCGGTGACGTCCACCAGGCGCGTGCGCACCCGGCCGCGCGACTCCAGGTCGCCGAGCTGGGAGATCGTGCCGTTGTAGGAGTGCCGGGCCGCGACGACGGTCTCGTCGAGCCCGACCAGGTCCAGCACGGTCGCCACCGCCGCCAGCCCGCTGGCGAACGACAGGCAGCGCCCGCCCTCCAGCACGCCGAGCGCGTCCTCGAAGGCGGTCCAGGTGGGGTTGGCGAAGCGGCCGTACTCCCGCTCCCCGCCCGCGACGTACGTCGAGGCCATGGTGATCGGCGGGTTGAGCGGGGCGTCGACGTCGTGCGGAGGCCGTCCCACGTGGACGGCCGCGGTCTCCGGGCGGATGGGCGGGGTGGACATGAGGACAGGCTGGCATAGGTAGGGTCTGCGGGGTGAGCGAGCCCACCAGCCGTGGACCCGGAAGCAGGCACAGGATCGCCGTCGTCTTCGGAGGCCGGTCCAGTGAGCACGCCATCTCGTGCATCTCCGCCGGCAGCGTCATCGCGGCCCTGGACCCGGCGCGCTACGAGGTGATCCCGATCGGCATCCGCGCTGACGGCCACTGGGTGCTGGAGTCGGCCGACGCCGGCCGGCTCGCCCTCGGACCGTCCGGCGAGCTGCCCTCGGTGGCCGGCGACACCGTCGTCAGCCTCACCGCGAGGGCCGATCTGGTCGTCCACGAGCCCGGCGACGTGCCGGCGAGCCTCGGCGAGGTGGACGCGGTCTTCCCGGTCATGCACGGGCCCTGGGGCCAGGACGGGACGCTGCAGGGGCTGCTGGAGCTGGCCGGGATCAGGTACGTCGGCGCGGGGGTGCTCTCGTCCGCGGTCGGCACCGACAAGGCCTTCATGAAGCTGCTCTTCCAGGCCCAGGGGCTGCCCGTCGTCCCGTGGGTGACCGTCCGGGCCCAGGAGTGGGAGCGCGACCCGGCCACGGTGCGGGCCGCGGTGGAGGAGCTGGGCTACCCGGTCTTCGTCAAGCCGGCCCGGGCCGGCTCCAGCTTCGGCATCAGCCGGGTGGACGCCGCCGAGGAGCTGGACGCGGCGATCGCGGAGGCGCAGCGGTTCGACCCCAAGGTGCTGGTCGAGGCGGCGGCGGTCGGCGCGCGCGAGGTGGAGATCGGCGTGCTGCAGTCCCTGGAGGCCGGCGAGCCCGAGACCAGCGCGATCGCGGAGATCCGGGTCGATCCGGGACACGAGTTCTACGACTTCGAGGCGAAGTACCTCCCCGAGCAGAACACCTCGCTGGACGTCCCGGCGGTCCTCGACGAGGAGACCGTCGCAAAGGTCCGGGAGCTGGCCGTGGCGGCCTTCAAGGCGCTCGACGTGGAGGGCCTGGCCCGGGTGGACTTCTTCCTGCTGCCCGACGGGCAGGTGCTGGTCAACGAGGTCGAGACCATGCCGGGCTTCACCTCGACCTCGATGTTCCCGCGGATGTGGGCGGCGTCCGGGGTCAGCTACCCCGAGCTGGTGGACCGGCTGGTGCGGCTCGCGCTGGCCCGCGACACGGGTCTGCGGTAGCCGCTACTCGCAGGAGCCGGTCTTCTCGGTGTGCGCGGTGACGACGCCCTCCAGGTCGATCATCACGTTGGCCGGCGAGTTGGGCCGGTAGCGGGCCGGCACGGTGACCTCCAGGGCCGGCGTACGACCGATGGTGGTCATCACGACGTCCTTGCCGGTGTCGTCGATGGCCGCCTCGGGGACGTACCAGTCGATGTCGTTGGCACGCTGGCACGGCGAGGCCCGGTCATAGCCCTTCGGCAGGCCGACCCCGCAGCGCAGCACGATCGCGGGGTCGCCCCACGCCGCGGCGTACCGGTTGCCGCTGGTCTCCCGGCTCTCCTGGTTGCCCACCTGGGCCGGCAGGGCGTCCACGATCGCCTGGCACGCGGCCCGCTGGCCGGCCGGTACCTTCACCGCGTCGACCTCGACGCCGCCGGAGCCGCAGCCCGCGAGGAAGAGGGCCGCGCACAGCGCGACGCCCGCCGTCCGCAAGGACGGCGGGCGCCACGAGCTGCGCGTCAGATGTGGACGACGGGGCACGTCAGCGTGCGTGTGATGCCGTCGAGCGTCTGGACCTTCGCGACGACCAGCTTGCCGAGCTCATCGACGTTGCGGGCCTCCGCACGGACGATCACGTCGTACGGTCCGGTGACGTCCTCCGCGAGGATGACGCCTTTGATCTCGCTGATCTCCGCGGCGACCTCGGCCGCCTTGCCGACGTCGGTCTGGATCAGGATGTAGGCCTGGACGACCATGGGCGTCTCCTCTGCTCCGGGGGTACCGACCGGCCTTGAACCTACCCGACACGGGTGGTGGGGGAAACCGGTGATTGAGTGGCCCTCATGACAGTGGTCGATCCCGGCGCGAGCGTCGCCGACGTGGGGGAGTTCGGACTGGTCCGGCTGTTCTCGGGCCGGTTCGAGCAGGGCGAGGCCGTGTTCCTGGGACCCGGCGACGACGCCGCCGTCCTGCGCGCCCGGCGCGGTCACGTGGTGGTCTCCACCGACGTGCTGGTCGAGAACCGGCACTTCCGCCGCGAGTGGGCCTCGGCGACCGACATCGGTCACAAGGCCGCCGCGCAGAACCTCTCCGACGTCAATGCCATGGGCGGGCGGAGCCTGGCGCTGACCGTGGGCCTGGTGCTGCCGCCCGACTTGCCCGCGCAGTGGGTCCTGGACCTGGCCGACGGGATCGCCGCGGAGGCGGCCTCGGTCGGCGCGAGCGTGGTCGGGGGCGACCTGACCCGCGGGGAGGACGTCGTCATCGCGGTCACGGCCCTCGGGGAGTGCGACATCGCTCCGGTACGCCGGTCCGGAGCGCGACCCGGCGACGTCCTGGCCCTCGCCGGGCGGCAGGGCTGGGCCGCGGCGGGGCTGGCCGTGCTGGGCCGGGGCTTCCGGTCGCCGCGCGTGCTCGTGGAGGCCCACCAGCGGCCGGCGCCGCCCTACGACGCGGGTCCGGCGGCCGCTCAGGCGGGAGCCACCGCGATGATCGACGTCTCCGACGGCCTGGTCGCCGACGTGGGCCACATCGCCGAGGACTCCGGCGTGGCGATCGACATCCTCAGCGGCGCCTTCCCGGTGGAGGGGCCGATGCGGGCGGTGGGCGCGGCGCTGGGCGTCGACCCGATCGGCTTCGTGCTGGGCGGTGGCGACGACCACCCGATCGTGGCGACCTTCCCCGCCGGCACGACGCTGCCCGAGGGCTTCCGCGCGATCGGCACGGTCGCCGAGGGAGCCGGGGTCACCGTGGACGGCGCCGCCTACGAGGGTGACCCGGGGCACCGCCACTTCTGAGGGCGCAGACGCATCGAGGCGGCGTACCCGAACGAGCGGGTACGCCGCCTCTGCAGCGTCAGTGCGGTCGCGTCAGCGCGTGACCTTCCCGGCCTTGAGGCAGCCGGTGCAGACGTTGAGGCGCTTGGGCGCGCCGTTGACGGTCGCGCGAACCCGCTGGATGTTGGGGTTGAAGCGACGCTTGGTGATCTTGCGCGACCAGGGACGGTTGTTGCCGAAGCCGGGCTTCTTCGCGCAGATGTCGCAGACGGCAGCCACTGGGGCACTCCTTGCAGATGAAAGTTCGGGTGTTTCGACGTTCGGTCCCGGGCGAGCGGCCTCGGGCAACCGCACAAGGATAGACGACCGGGCGGCGTGGACGCGAATCGTCCCCACCCGGCACTACTGTGATGGCCTCCACACGGTGATGGCGAGAGGAGGCCCGGCGGACATGGTGCCACCGAGCGGGGAGGCCCGGCTGGCCTGGGAGCCTGCCCTGGACCTCGAGACCGTGCTCCGCTTCGCCGACTTCGTCGTGGAGGACCTCGCCGCGACCCGCGAGGAGATCGACGCCCTCAACGTCTACCCGGTCCCCGACGGCGACACCGGCACGAACATGTACCTCACCGTCGAGGAAGCCCGCGACGCGCTCTACGACTGGGCGGCCCAGGGCGGCATGGACCTGGCCGACGGTCTCGGTGTCTACGCGCGCGGCGCGCTCATGGGCGCTCGCGGCAACTCCGGGGTGATCCTCAGCCAGCTGGTCGGCGCGCTGCTGCGGCGCATCGCCCGGGCACGCCTCGACGAGCGTCCGGAGCGGGTGCTGGCCGACGGCTACGCCGAGGCGACCGAGGCGGCGTACGCCGCGGTCGGCACGCCGGTCGAGGGCACGATGCTCTCGGTCTCGCGCGCGGCCTCCGAGGCGGCACAGCGGGCCGCGGACGACGAGGACGCCGACCTGGACGCGGTGCTGGAGGCGGCGGTGCGAGCGGCCGACGAGGCGCTGGCGCGCACTCCCGATCAGCTGGCGCTGCTCCGCGAGGCCGGCGTGGTCGACGCGGGCGGTCGTGGGCTCTGCGTGGTGCTGCACGCGGCCCGGGCGGCCGTCACCGGCAAGCGGGTTCCGGCCCAGCAGCGCCGTGGACCGGTCATCCCGGTCGTGCACACGCTGCCCACGGGCGACCTGACCGCGGACGGCCCGGCGTACGAGGTGATGTACCTCCTGGACGCCGACGACGCCGCCATCCCCGCGCTGCGCGCCCGGCTGGGCGGTCTCGGGGACTCGCTGGTGGTCGTCGGCGGCGAGGGCCTGTGGAACGTCCACGTCCACGTCGACGACGTCGGCTCGGCGGTCGAGGCCGGGATCGACGCGGGCCGTCCCTCGCGGATCCGGGTGACCCACTTCGCCGAGCAGGTGAGCCGCGCGCGGGAGCGGCATGCCGAGCGCGGCGGTCGCGCGGTCGTGGCGGCCGTGGCCGGGCCGGGCCTGGCCACTGTCTTCGCGGCCGCGGGCGCGAAGGTGATCGAGGGCGGGCCAGGACGGCGGCCGAGCACCGCGGAGTTCCTGGCCGCGATCGAGGCGAGTGGCGCCACCGAGGTGATCGTGCTGCCCAACGACCCCGACTCGCTGCGCGTGGCCGAGATCGCGGCGCACACGGCCGAGGAGGCCGGCGACGTGCGCGTGGTGGTCGTCCCGACCCAGGCCCAGGTGCAGGGGATCGCCGCGATCGCGGTCCACGAGCCCGGCCGCGCCTTCGACGCCGACGTCGTGCAGATGGCCGGCGCCGCCCGGGGAGCCCGCCACGGCGCGGTCACGGTGGCCGCCCGGCAGGCGATGACGATGGCGGGCCCGTGCGAGCCCGGTGACATCCTGGGCGTCGTGCAGGGCGACTTCGTGGTGGTCGGCGACGACCAGGCGGCGGTCGCGGTCGAGGTGGTCGAGCGCCTCCTCGGCGGCGGTGGCGAGCTGGTCACCCTGGTGACCGGGGCCGGCGGCGAGGGCCTGGCCGAGCACTGCGTGGCCTGGATGGAGGAGCACCACCGCGAGCTGGACGTCCAGGTCTACGACGGCGGTCAGGAGCGCTACCCGCTGCTGATGGCGGTCGAGTAGGTCGAGGAGATGGCCCAGGTTCGGTGGGACTCGCCGCTGTCGGTGGTCGGCGGCAAGAGCGCGTCCAAGGTGGTCTCCGCGACGGGTGTGGAGACGGTCGGCGAGCTGCTGCGCCGCTTCCCCCGGGCGTACGTCGCCAAGGGCAGCCTGAGCGACCTCGGCGATCTCACCGAGGGCGACGTGCTCTCCATGGTCGGGCGGATCACCCGGTCGGAGCAGAAGCCCTACCGCGACCGGAGGAGTGGCCGCACGGCGTACCGCCTCGAGGTGCGGGTCGTCGCCGAGGACGGCGAGCTGACCATGAACTGGTTCGACCGGCAGAAGCACACCGCCGACTGGCGGACCAAGGAGCTCGCGGTCGGCCGGATCGGGATGTTCTCCGGGCGGCTCAAGTGGTGGCGTCGCGACTGGGAGCTGGTCAACCCCGACGCCCGGATGTACGGCGAGACGGCCGCCGACGCCCTCGCCGCGATGCCCGACCTGATCCCGATCTACTCCACGACCAAGGGCATCTCGACCTGGCAGATCGAGGAGACCGTCGGCTTCGCGCTGGCCGTGCTCGACCAGGTGCCCGACGTCCTGCCGTCGTCGGTGCGCGCGGAGCAGGATCTCTGCGGCGCGGACGACGCCTACCGCTGGATCCACCGGCCGGACACGCACGCGCAGCTCGCCCTGGCCCGCGCCCGGCTGAAGTTCGAGGAGGCCTTCGTCGCGCAGACCGTGCTGGCCCGCCGCCGCGCGGAGCGCGAGCAGGATCCCGCGACCCCGCGTCCGTCGCGCGAGGGCGGGATCCTCGACGCCTTCGACGCCCGGCTGCCCTTCGAGCTCACCGCGGGACAGCGCGAGGTCGGCGAGGAGATCGCCGCCGAGCTGGCCGCCCGGCATCCGATGCACCGGCTGCTGCAGGGCGAGGTCGGCTCGGGCAAGACGCTGGTCGCGCTGCGGGCGATGCTGCAGGTCGTCGACGCCGGGGGACAGGCGGTGCTCCTCGCCCCGACCGAGGTGCTGGCCCAGCAGCACGACCGGTCGGTCCGCGCGATGCTCGGCGACCTCGGTCAGGCCGGCCAGCTCGGTGGCGCCGAGCACGCGACCCGGGTCGCCCTGCTGACCGGCTCGATGGGCACGGCGGCGCGCAAGGCGGCGATGCTGGACGCGGTCAGCGGCGAGGCCGGCATCGTCATCGGCACCCACGCCCTGCTGGAGGACAAGGTCGCCTTCGCCGACCTCGGGCTGGTCGTGGTCGACGAGCAGCACCGCTTCGGCGTGGAGCAGCGCGCCGCGCTGACCGCCAAGGCCGACAATCCACCGCACCTGCTGGTGATGACCGCGACGCCTATCCCGCGCACCGTCGCCATGACGGTCTTCGGCGACCTGGACACCTCGACGCTGCGCGAGCTGCCCGCCGGCCGCGGCGAGGTGCAGACGACGGTGGTGCCGATCCGGGCCCAGTCCGCCTGGCTCGAGCGCGCCTGGTCCCGGATCCGCGAGGAGGTCGAGGCCGGGCGGCAGGCGTACGTCGTGTGTCCCCGCATCGGCGACGAGCCGCCGCCGGAGGAGGGGCCGGAGCTGCAGGCCGTCGAGGAGCTGGCCCCGATGCTCGCCGCGGGTCCCCTGGAGGGGCTCCGGGTGGACCTCCTGCACGGCCGGATGGCGCCGGACGACAAGGACCGGGTGATGCGCGACTTCGCCGCGGGCGAGGTGCAGGTGCTGGTCTCCACCACGGTCATCGAGGTCGGCGTGGACGTCCCCAACGCCACGGTGATGGTGATCATGGACGCCGACCGGTTCGGTGTCTCGCAGCTGCACCAGCTGCGCGGCCGCATCGGCCGGGGCGGGCACGCCGGCCTCTGCCTGCTGGTGACGGCGGCCGAGCCGGGCAGCCCCAGCCTGGAGCGGCTCGACGCGGTCGCCGGCACGCGGGACGGCTTCGAGCTCTCCCGGATCGACCTGGAGCAGCGCCGCGAGGGCAACCTGCTCGGCACCGCGCAGAGCGGGCGCTCCAGTGACCTGCAGCTGCTCTCGGTGCTGCGCGACGAGGACGTCATCGTCGCGGCGCGCGACGCCGCCACGCGGCACCTGGCCGAGGACCCCGGCCTCTCCGCCTCGCCGGATCTGCGGGCGGCCGTGGACGACATCGAGGACACCGAGCGGGCCGACTACCTGGAGATGGGATGAGCGCCCGATGACCAGGATCATCGGCGGCCGGCTCGGCGGCCGGCGGCTGCGCACCCCGCCCGGCGACGGCACCCGGCCCACGTCCGACCGGGTGCGCGAGGCGCTCTTCTCCGCGCTGGAGGCCGAGCTGGGCAGCCTGCACGACGTCCGCTTCCTCGACCTGTACGCCGGATCGGGCGCCGTCGGCCTGGAGGCCGTCTCCCGGGGAGCCGAGGCGCTGACCGCGGTCGAGTCGGACCGTCGCGCGGCCGGTGTCGTGCGGGCCAACGCCTCCGCCCTGGAGGTCGCCGCCGACGTGCGCGCGCAGCCGGTCGAGCGGGTGCTCGCGGCGGGGCCGGGCGGTCCGGCGTACGACGTGGTCTTCCTGGACCCGCCGTACGCCCGCGTGGACGGGCTTCCCGAGGTGCTCGGCCTGCTGCTGGGCCACGGCTGGCTCGTCCCCGACGCCCTGGTCGTCGTGGAGACCGGCCGGCGCACGCCCGAGCCGGCCTGGCCGCCGGGCCTGGCGCTGGACCGACACCGGGTCTACGGGGAGACGGTGCTCTGGTACCTTCGGGCGGCTTCCTCGGGCGTCGCAGGGCTGTGAGTCCTCCGGTGAGAGCTGAGGAGGGATGATGGTGGGGTCCCACCCCACGCAGAGCCCGACCAGGCCCGACAGAAGGAGAGACGCCGGTGCGTAGAGCGGTGTGCCCGGGGTCGTTCGACCCGGTCACCAACGGCCACCTCGACATCGTGTCGCGGGCCGCGACCCTGTTCGACGAGGTCGTCGTCGCCATCGGCGTCAACAAGTCCAAGGCGCGGGCGCGGCTGTTCACCCCGGAGGAGCGCATCGACATGCTCACCGAGGCGTGCCGGGAGTTCCCCAACGTCAGCGTGGCCGGCTTCGACGGCCTGCTGACCACCTTCTGCGAAGAGCGCGGCATCCGCGCCATCGTCAAGGGCCTGCGCGCGGTCAGCGACTTCGACTACGAGCTGCAGATGGCGCAGATGAACTCCTCCCTGGTCGACGTCGAGACGGTGTTCATCCCGACCAGCCCGGAGTACTCCTTCCTGGCCTCCTCGCTGGTCAAGGAGGTCGCGATGTTCGGCGGCGACGTCTCCGCGCTGGTGCCGCCGTTCGTCCTGGAACGTCTTACCGCACGTCTGGCCGAGCGGGCCATGGAGGAGGGAAGCGCCTGATGAAGGACGAGGTGATCGGGCACCTTTCGGATCTGCGGGCCGCGGTCGAGGAGGCACGCTCGGTGCCCATGTCGGCGTCGGTGATGATCAACCGCTCCGAGTTCCTGGCGCTGCTCGACGGCCTGGAGGCCGCGCTGGACGACACCCTCTCCCGCGCCACCGAGGTGGTCGGGGACCGCGAGGCCGTCGTCGCCTCGGGGCAGAGCGAGGCCGAGGAGATCCTGCGCCAGGCCGAGCGCGACCGCGAGGAGCTGGTCTCCGACACCGGCGTCTTCAAGGTCGCCTCCGCCCGCGCGGAGGAGCTGGTCGAGGAGGCCGAGCGCGAGGCGCGCGAGCTGCGGACCGAGACCGACGCGTACGTCGAGAGCCAGCTGGCGAACTTCGAGGCGACCCTCGAGGGCATCCTGCAGACCGTCCGCCGGGGGCGCTCGCGATTGACGCACGGACACGTGCACGGTCTCGGCGACGACTCCGACGTGGCCGACATCGAGCTGCCCGAGCACCTGGAGCCGTGAGCCGGCGTACGGCGGCCGTTTTGGCCTCCGCCGCCCGCGACGGATAGACTCCCGCAGGTTCTGCCCACGTCAAGGCATTCGGAAGTGACACCGTGCGCACCCTCGACCCGAGAGCGCCGCTCGTGCTCGACACTCGCGAGCTCGGCCGCCGCCCGGGGTCGCAGCGTCGGATCACCAGGGATGCCGAGGCACCGGCAGAGCTCGGCATCGAGATCCTGGGCGTGCCCGAAGGGTCGCCGGTCCACCTGGACCTGCGGCTCGAGGCGGTCATGGAGGGAGTGCTCGTCACCGGAACGGCCACGGCCGGCCTGGAGGGCGAGTGCGCACGGTGCCTGGAGCCGATCGAGGACACCGTCACGGTCGATCTCCAGGAGCTGTACCTCTACGACGTCTCCGCGGACGACGAGGAGGATGTCAGCCGGGTCGAGGGCGAGCTGATCGATCTCGAGCCGGTGTTGCGGGACGCGGTGGTGCTTGCGCTGCCGTTCCAGCCGTTGTGCTCCGAGGAGTGCCCCGGGCTGTGCGCCGAGTGCGGCGCCCGGCTCGCGGACGATCCGGATCACACGCACGAGGACCCGGTCGACCCCCGGTGGGCGGCCTTGCAGGGTCTCCGCGACGACTAGCAGCACCGACAGAGACCTACGCGCCGACCAGGCGCACCGCAGCACCAGAACCGGCCGGAGTGCTCCGGCCCGAGACGAGGAGTCACCGTGGCAGTCCCGAAGCGGAAGATGTCGCGCAGCAACACGCGTCACCGTCGTTCGCAGTGGAAGGCCGTCGCGCCCTCGCTGGTGAACTGCGCCAACCCCGCCTGCGGCGCCAAGCACCTGCCTCACCGGGCGTGCCCGGAGTGCGGTCAGTACGGCGCTCGCGCCGACCGCCGGCAGGTTCTCTGACCGCGTGGTCGATCGCGACCCTGTCGCGTCCGCGGCCGTCGCCGGAGCGGTCTCCGGAGTCCTCTCGGGGGCGGTCGACGGCTCCGGCTACCCGGACCTGCGTGCCGCGCTCGGCGATCCCGTCCTGGACGCCGGGCTGCTCGAGCTTGCCCTGACGCACCGGTCCTACGCCTACGAGAACGGCGGCCTGCCGACCAACGAGCGCCTGGAGTTCCTCGGTGACGCCGTGCTAGGCGTGGTGGTGACCGAGTCGCTCTACCGCGCCTACCCCGACGTCTCCGAGGGACGCCTGGCCAAGCTGCGCGCCGCGGTGGTCAACTCCCGCGCGCTGGCCGACGCCGGCCGCACCATCGGCCTGGGCCCGCACGTGCGCCTGGGCAAGGGCGAGGAGTCGACCGGCGGCCACGACAAGGCCTCGATCCTGGCCGACACCGTCGAGGCGGTCATCGGCGCGGTCTACCTCTCCGGCGGCTTCGAGGCGGCCGGCCAGGTGATCCACCTGCTCATCGACCCGCTGCTGGCCTCTGCGGTCGAGATGGGCGCCGGCCTGGACTGGAAGACCAGCCTCCAGGAGCTCTGCGCCGAGCTGGAGCTGGGCGTGCCGCAGTACGTGATCGAGAGCGAGGGGCCCGATCACATGAAGACCTTCACCGCGCAGGTGCGGGTGGCCGACCGGCTGCACGGCCACGGCGTGGGCCGCTCGAAGAAGGACGCCGAGCAGCAGGTCGCCGAGGCGGCGTACCGCACGCTGCGGGCCGAGCGCGAGGCTGAGGTCGGGGCCGCCGGCGAGCCGGAAGCCGGTGCCTGAGCTTCCCGAGGTCGAGGTCGTCCGCCGGGGCCTCGAGGCGCACGTCCTGGACCGGCCGATCGGCTCGGTCGAGGTGCTGCACCCGCGTCCCGTGCGCCGTCACCTCGCCGGCGCCGCGGACTTCGCCGACCGGCTGACCGGGCGGACCTTCACCGCCGCCCGCCGCCGCGGCAAGTACCTCTGGCTGCCGCTGGACACCGGCGACGCCCTCCTGGCCCACCTCGGGATGAGCGGCCAGATGCTGGTCCAGCCGGCCGGCGCTCCCGACGAGCGGCACCTGCGGGTGCGGCTGACCCTGCCCGACCTCGAGTTGCGCTTCGTGGACCAGCGGATGTTCGGCGGGCTCTCGCTGGCGCCGGGCGGCGCGGACCTACCGGCCGAGATCGCCCACATCGCGCGCGATCCGCTGGACCCCGAGCTCGACGACGACGAGCTCGTACGCCGGGTGCGGCGCAGCTCGTCGGGCATCAAGCGGCTGCTGCTCAACCAGTCGCTGGTCTCCGGCGTGGGCAACATCTACGCCGACGAGGCGCTCTGGCTGGCCGGCATCCACGGCGACCGCCCGGGCAACCGGCTGCGGCGTGCCGACGTCGAGCGCGTGCTGGCGGGCGCGCGGACGGTGATGACCGCGGCGCTCGCCCAGGGAGGCACCTCCTTCGACGCGCTCTACGTCAACGTCAACGGGGAGAGCGGCTACTTCGACCGCTCGCTGGAGGTCTACGGCCAGGAGGGCGAGCCGTGCTCGCGCTGCGGTGCCCCGATCCGGCGGACCAGCTTCATGAACCGCTCGTCGTACTTCTGCCCGGTCTGCCAGCCGCCTCCCCGGCGCCGCTCCGCCTGAGGTTTGCGTCGGGGGTCGGGAGCAGCATCGGCCCCATGAACGACCGGGACGACCGGGACGACCCGTGGCTGCGCACCGGCACGATCCTGCATGCCGACCTGGACTCGTTCTACGCCTCGGTGGAGCAGCGCGACGACCCGAGCCTGCTCGGCAGGCCGGTGATCGTGGGCGGCGGGGTGGTGCTCGCGGCGAGCTACGAGGCCAAGGCCAGGGGAGTGCGCACCGCGATGGGCGGCGGGCAGGCCCGACGGCTCTGTCCCCAGGCGCGCGTGGTGCCGCCGCGCTTCGAGGCCTACGTCGCGGCCAGCAAGGCGGTCTTCGCGGTCTTCCGGGACACCACGCCGGTGGTGGAGCCGGTCTCCATCGACGAGGCGTTCCTCGACGTCGGCGGCCTGCGACGCATCCGGCAGTCACCGGTGGCGGTGGCCCACGACCTGCGCGCGCGGGTGCGCACGGAGGTGGGCCTGCCGATCACCGTGGGCGTCGCCCGGACGAAGTACCTCGCCAAGGTCGCCAGCGCGGTCGGCAAGCCCGACGGCCTGCTGGTCGTCCCGCTCGACGGCGAGCTGGCCTTCCTGCACGCGCTGCCGGTCGAGCGGCTGTGGGGCGTCGGCGGCGCCACCTCGGCCCGGCTCCGCGCGGCGCGGGTCCGCACGGTCGCCGACCTCGCCCGGCTGAGCGTGGAGGAGGTGGTCGCCCTCGTCGGCGCCGCCGCCGGCCATCACCTGCACGCGCTGGCCCACGGCCACGACCCCCGGCGGGTGCGCACCGAGCACCGGCGGCGCTCGATGGGAGCGCAGAGCGCGTTGGGACGACGGCCGCGGCCCTTCGCCGAGGTGGACGCCCGGCTGCTGGCGCTCGTGGTCAAGGTGACCGGACGGCTGCGCGCGGCGGGCCTGAGCGCGGCCACGGTGACCGTGCGGCTGCGTCACGACGACTTCTCCCGGTCCACGGTCTCGCACACGATGCCGCAGCCGAGCGCGCACACCGAGGTCGTCGCGCGGGTGGCGCGGACCCTGCTCGCGGCCCGCCGCGCCGAGCTGGAGCGCCGCGGCATCACTCTCGTCGGCGTCACGCTCAGCGGGCTGGGCTCGGGCAGCGTGCAGCTGGCCCTCCCGCTGGAGGCCGGAGGGGCGCTCTCCGGCGACGACCTGGACGGGGCCGTGGACCGGGTCCGCCGCAGGTTCGGCTCGGGCTCCCTGCGCCGCGCCGTCAACCTCCGCACCCCGGATCACGGCGCCGTGGTCTAGGGGGCTGTCTTGCTCCCAGCGGAGGGTCCGTGAGACTCTTGTAGGCGGCCCCATGCGCGCGGCCTAGAGGCGGCGCAGCGCTCTATCGGGTCAACCACGACGTTCGGAGGACGACATCTGATGGCCAAGGCTCTCCTCGGCGCCACGGGCAGCACTGATCCCTTCATGACCGCCCGGCTGGCCCGCGAGAACCGGCTCCTGCGGGAGCGCATCGCAGACCTCGAGGCGGTCGTGCTCCGCCTCCAGACGGAGAACGACGCCCTGGCCGAGATGGTCAGCGAGTCGGCCTCCGACGAGGTCCTCGAGCTCGCCTGAGCCCACCCCGCCCGGTCTTCCGACACGCGGCCGGGACCGTTCTCGCGCGCGTAGGGTCCGCGTAGGCTCGATGTGCCGCTTCCCCCGGCAGGGCTCCTGCATAGGATTCCTGTTCGCGCGCATGCGAGTCGTTGCCGGAGTGAGGAGCCAGCGTTGTACCTGAAGAGCCTGACCCTGAAGGGGTTCAAGTCCTTCGCCTCCTCCACCACCCTCCAGCTCGAGCCGGGCATCACCTGCATCGTCGGGCCGAACGGGTCGGGCAAGTCCAACGTGGTGGACGCCCTCGCCTGGGTCATGGGCGAGCAGGGCGCCAAGTCGCTGCGCGGCGGCAAGATGGAGGACGTCATCTTCGCCGGCACCGCCGGCCGCCCGCCGCTGGGCCGCGCCGAGGTGCAGCTGACCATCGACAACTCCGACGGCGCGCTGCCGATCGAGTACGCCGAGGTGACGATCAGCCGCACCATGTTCCGCAACGGCGGCTCGGAGTACGCCATCAACGGCACCTCCTGCCGGCTGCTGGACGTCCAGGAGCTGCTCAGCGACTCCGGCATCGGCCGCGAGATGCACGTCATCGTCGGCCAGGGCCAGCTCGACTCGATCCTGCACGCGACGCCGGAGGACCGCCGCGGCTTCATCGAGGAGGCCGCGGGCGTCCTCAAGCACCGCAAGCGCAAGGAGAAGGCGCTGCGCAAGCTCGACTCCACCGAGGGCAACCTCACCCGGCTCGGCGACCTGCTCAGTGAGATCCGGCGGCAGCTCAAGCCGCTGGGCCGGCAGGCCGAGGTGGCCCGCCGCGCGGCGGTCGTCCAGGCCGACGTACGCGACGCCCGGGCCCGCCTGCTCGCCGACGACCTCGCCACGGCGCGGAGCTCGCTGGCCCAGGAGATGGCCGACGAGTCGATCCTGGTGGCCCGGCGGGCCGAGGTCGAGGCGGAGATCGCCACCGCCCGTGAGCGCGAGGCCGCGTTGGAGGCCGCGCTGCGCGAGGACCTGCCGGCGCTGGCCCAGGCCCAGGAGACCTGGTTCGGCCTCTCCGGCCTGCGCGAGCGCCTGCGCGGCACCGCGAGCCTGGCCGCCGAGCGGGTCCGCAACGCCGCCCAGGTCAGCGAGGAGCGGGTCGAGGGCGGCCGCGACCCCGAGGAGCTGGAGGCCGAGGCCACGCGGGTCCGCGACGAGGAGTCGGTGATCCTCGCCGAGATCGAGGCCGATCGCGGCGTCCTGGAGGAGGCCGTCGCCGCGCGTCAGGCGGCCGAGACCGCCTTCGCCGACGAGGAGCGCCGCATCGCCGGGCTGCAGCGGGCCGCCGCCGACCGGCGCGAGGGCCTGGCCCGGCTGCACGGCCAGGTCAATGGACTGCGCAGCCGCGCCGCCGCCGCCGAGGACGAGGTCGCCCGCCTGGAGTCGGCGCGCGCCGAGGCGATGACCCGGGCCGAGCGGGCCCAGCACGACTTCACCGCCCTGGAGAGCCGGATCGCCGGCCTCGACGCCGGCGAGGAGGGCCTGGATGCCGAGCACGAGGCGGCCGCCAGCCTGCTGGCCGACCTGGAGGAGCGGCTGGCCAAGCTGCGCGAGGAGGCCCAGGCCGCCGAGCGCGAGCGGGGCGCGCTGACCGCGCGCAAGGAGGCGCTGGAGCTCGGGCTCAACCGCAAGGACGGCGCCGGCGCGCTGCTGGCCGCGAGCGGCACCGTCTCCGGGCTGCTCGGGTCGGTGGCCGCGCTGCTCAGCGTGCGCACCGGCTACGAGGCCGCGATCGCGACGGCTCTGGGCAGCGCCGCCGACGCGGTCGCGGTCCGCGACGCCGACGCCGCGGTCTCGGCGATCAGCCATCTCAAGGACGCCGACCTCGGTCGGGCCGGGATGCTGCTGGGCGGCCGCGACGACGTGGACGACAGCACCTGGCCGGGTCTGCCGGCGGGCGCCGTCTACGCGATGGACGTGGTCGAGTGCCCCGACGACCTGCGCTCGACGCTGGCCCGGCTGCTCTTCAAGACCGCGGTCGTCGAGGATCTGACGGAGGCCCGTGCCCTCGTGGCCGACGCCCCCGACGTGACCGCGGTGACGCTCGACGGGGACCTGCTCGGCGCGCACTTCGCCTCCGGCGGCTCCAGCAGCCAGCCCAGCCTCATCGAGGTCCAGGCCGCGGTGGACGAGGCCTCCGAGGCGCTGACCCGCGCCGGCCACGAGCTGGAGCGGCTCACCTTCACCCTCGCCACCTTGGAGACCGAGCGGGAGGACGCCTCCCGCCGGGTCGACGTCGCGCTGGCCAAGCTGCACGAGTCCGACGCCGCGCTTGCCGCGGTGGCCGAGGAGCTGGGGCAGTACGGCGCGCAGGCGCGTGCGGCCAAGGCCGAGGCGGCCCGTGTCGAGCAGGCGATCGCCGCGGCCAAGGAGTCCCACGTCGCCGATCTGGCCCGGCTCGCCGAGCTGGAGGCCAGGCTGACCGCCGCCGACGAGGCGGGCGACGAGGAGCCCGACACCGCGGAGCGGGAGCGGCTGGCCGAGGAGGCCCGCACCGCCCGTGCCCGCGAGATGGAGGCCCGGCTGGCGCTGCGCACCGCCGAGGAGCGCGGCCGCGCCCTGCACGGACGCGCCGACAGCCTGGAGAGGGCCGCCCGTGCCGAGCGGGAGGCCCGGGCCAAGGCGATCGCACGCCGTGAGCGGCTGATGCTGGAGGGTCGCGTCGGCGAGGCGGTCTCCCGGGGCGTCACCGTCGTCCTGGAGCGGCTGGAGCGCTCGATCGAGCAGGCCGCCGCCGAGCGCAGCCAGGTCGAGCAGGGCCGCGTGGGCCGCGAGCAGGAGCTGATGGCCACGCGCGACCGGCTCCGCTCGCTGGGCGCCACGCTGGACGACCTGGTCAACTCCGTGCACCGCGACGAGATGGCCCGCACCCAGCAGCGGATGCGCATCGAGCAGCTCGAGGAGCGCGCCCTGGAGGAGCTCGGCCTGGACGCCGACGCGCTGGTCTCGGACTACGGCCCCGACCAGCCGGTGCCGTTCACCGGCGAGGTCGCCGAGGGCGAGGAGACGCCCGAGCCGGCGCCGTACGACCGCGAGGAGCAGCAGAAGCGGCTGCGCTCCGCCGAGCGCGCCCTGGCCCAGCTCGGCCGGATCAACCCGCTGGCGCTGGAGGAGTTCTCCGCCCTGGAGGAGCGGCACAAGTTCCTCACCGAGCAGCTGGAGGACCTCAAGCGCACCCGCCGCGACCTGCTCGACATCGTGCGCGAGGTCGACGAGCGGGTCGAGCAGGTCTTCACCGAGGCGTACGCCGACGTGACCAAGGCCTTCGACCAGACCTTCGCCCGGCTCTTCCCCGGAGGCGAGGGCCGGCTGGTGCTGACCAACCCCGACGACATGCTCTCCACCGGCGTCGAGGTCGAGGCGCGGCCGCCGGGCAAGAAGGTCAAGCGGCTCTCGCTGCTCTCCGGCGGCGAGCGCAGCCTGGTCGCGGTCGCCTTCCTGGTGGCGCTCTTCAAGGCCCGTCCCTCGCCGTTCTACATCCTCGACGAGGTCGAGGCGGCGCTGGACGACACCAACCTGGGCCGTCTGCTGGAGATCTACGAGGAGCTGCGGGAGAACTCCCAGCTGCTGGTGATCACCCACCAGAAGCGGACCATGGAGGTCGGCGACGCGCTCTACGGCGTCTCGATGCGCGGCGACGGGGTCTCGGCGGTGATCAGCCAGCGCCTGCGCGAGGCCGAATCTGCATGACGGCCCGCATGAGCGAGCGGGCGCCGCGATCGACGCGCGCTGACTACCCGGTCTGGCGGCAGGCCACCACGCGATGGGCCGACGACGACGTCTACGGCCACATGAACAACGCGACGTACTTCGAGCTGATCGACACCGCGGTCAACGCCCACCTTGCCGAGGAGCTCGGCGCCGACATCCGGCTGCTGCCGGCGATCGGCGTGGTCGCGGAGGTCTCCTGCCGCTACTTCCGCGAGATCGGCTACCCGCGCCCGGTCGACCTCGGCCTGGTGGTCGAGCGGCTGGGGCGGACCTCGGTCGTCTACCGCGTCGGCCTCTTCCAGGGTGGCAGCGGCGAGCCGGACGAGGAGGCGGCGGCCGAGGGCCGCTTCGTCCACGTGTACGTCGACAACGCCGACCCCGATCGCCCGAGCACGCCCGTGCCCGACGCGATCCGCGCGGTGCTGGAGCCCCTCGTCGCCCCCTGACCGGTGAGGCGATGGTCACAATCCGGGCACGGAGTGGGTCCGGGAGGATTCGGGGCGTTACCAGCCGGGTAGCAAGATGGAGTTGACGGAAGGACTCCCTCTCATGATCTGGCTGGTCGTGGTGATGCTGCTGATCCTGCTGGCGGCTGCTGCCGTGGTCGTCTACGTCGCCTACCCCTATCGCGACGAGACGGTGCCCCGGGCGCCCTGGCTGGGCGAGGCGATGCGCAGAGGCGTGGAGTCGATCCCGCTCCCGCGCGAGGACGACGAGGGTCGTGAGGACGCCGGCGAGTCCCGCCCCCGCCAGTCGCACTGACCTCCTGCCGCGGGACCGGCGCTCCCGCCTCTGATTGGATGGCCGCGTGACTGGTTCGGTTGAGTTGATCGTCCTCGTGGCCCTGGTCGGCATCGTCGTGGTCGGCCTCGTGGTCGGCCTGATCGTCTCGGGGGGCCGTCGTCGTACGCCGCCGCCGGGCGGACGCACCGACGTCATCGCGCCGCCCGAGGTCGCGACCGAGGAGCCGGCCCAAGAACGTGCGCAGACGCCGATCGGCACCGTCGAGACGGTGCCGGCGCTCGAGCGGCCCGAGGCCCCCGCCGGACGGCTGGTCCGGCTGCGTCAGCGGCTGGCCGGCTCGCAGGGCACGCTGGGGCGTGGCCTGCTGGCCCTGCTCTCCCGCGATCGCCTGGACGAGGACACCTGGGAGTCCATCGAGGACACCCTGCTCACCGCCGACGTCGGCGTGGGACCGACCACCGAGCTGGTGGAGCGGCTGCGCACCCGGCTCCGGGTGGAGGGGGCCTCCCCGGACCCGCGGGCCGTCTTGCGCGAGGAGCTGATCGCGCTGGTCGACCCGTCGATGGACCGGACGCTGCGTCTCGACGGCCAGGCGCCGGCGGTGATCCTGGTCGTCGGCGTCAACGGCGCGGGCAAGACCACGTCGGTCGGCAAGATCGCCCGTGTCCTGGTGGCCGAGGACAAGAGCGTCGTCCTGGGCGCGGCGGACACCTTCCGCGCGGCGGCCACCGAGCAGCTCTCCACCTGGGGCGCGCGCGTCGGCGTCGAGGTCGTCGGCGGGCCCGAGGGCAGCGACCCGGCCAGCGTCGCCTTCGAGGCGGTCCGGCAGGGTGTCGAGCAGGGCGTGGACGTCGTGCTCGTCGACACCGCCGGCCGGCTGCAGAACAAGGCCGGCCTGATGGACGAGCTGGGCAAGGTCAAGCGGGTGATCGAGAAGCAGCGCCCGGTCGGCGAGGTGCTGCTGGTGCTCGACGCCACCACCGGCCAGAACGGCATGGTCCAGGCCCGCGTCTTCGCCGACGTCGTCGACGTGACCGGCATCGTGCTCACCAAGCTCGACGGCTCGGCCAAGGGTGGCATTGTCGTCGCCGTCCAGCGCGAGCTCGGCGTGCCGGTCAAGCTGGTGGGCCTGGGCGAGGGACCCGACGACCTGGCGCCCTTCGACCCCGAGGCGTTCGTCGACGCGCTGCTCGGCGACTGAGCACCCCGACCCCGCTCCCGCGGGGGTTCACACGTTCGTAACACGACTCCACCAGGTGTCACCGGAACGAAACCGAACCGGTGAGCCGGGCGAAACCTTCGACCCGCACCGTGAGACCACCGCCGGTCGAGCGTGGCGACAGCGCCGTCGTCACGGATCCCGGCTGTCGCATGAGCAGTCTCACCAGTGGAGGTTCCATGGATTACGGCTTGCAGGCCTGGATGCTGATGTCGGCATCCCTGGTCTTGATGATGACCACTCCGGCGCTCGCCCTGTTCTACGGCGGCATGAGCCGCTCGAAGTCGGTGCTGAACATGCTGATGATGTCCTTCTCCGCGCTCGGCGTGGTGGGCATCGTCTACGTGCTGTGGGGATGGTCGATGTCCTACAGCTCGACGGACGTCGCGACGCTGTTCGCGAACCCCTTCGAGCTCTTCGGCCTGCGTGACGTCAGCGGCGCGACGTACCTCGGCGTCGGCTTCCAGCTGACCTTCGCGGTGATCACCGCGGCGCTGATCAGCGGCGCCGTGGCCGATCGCCTCAAGTTCTCCGCGTGGCTGCTCTTCCTGCCGCTGTGGGTGACGCTGTCGTACTTCCCGCTGGCCCACATGGTCTGGGGCGGCGGCTTCCTCAGCGGCGCCGAGAACGGCCTGGCCGCGCTGCTGTTCGGATCCTCCGACGGCGCCGCCAACGTCGCGCCGATCGACTACGCGGGTGGCACCGTGGTGCACATCAACGCCGGTGTCGCGGGCCTGGTCCTGGCGATCCTGCTGGGCAAGCGGCTGGGCTTCGGCAAGGAGCCGATGAAGCCGCACAACCTCACGCTGACGATGATCGGCGCCGGCCTGCTGTGGTTCGGCTGGTTCGGCTTCAACGTCGGCTCCTGGGTGCCCGGCTCGCTCACCGGTGACGAGGCGGGCAAGTACTGGCTCGACGAGTCCAGCCTGGTCTGGCTGAACACCACGGTCGCGACCTGCGCCGCGATGCTCGGCTGGCTGCTGGTCGAGCGGATCCGCGACGGCAAGGCGACCTCGCTGGGCGCCGCCTCGGGCGTGGTGGCCGGCCTGGTCGCGATCACCCCCGCCTGCGGCGCGCTCTCGCCGGTCGGGTCGATCATCCTGGGCGTCGTCGCCGGTGGCCTCTGCGCCCTGGCGGTCGGGCTGAAGTACCGGATCGGGTACGACGACGCGCTCGACGTGGTCGGCGTCCACCTGGTCGGCGGTCTCGTCGGCACGGTCGGCATCGGCTTCCTCGCGGTCAGCGGCGGCCTGCTCTACGGCGACGGCCTGAAGCTGCTGGCCGTCCAGTCCGGGGCCGCGCTCTTCGCGATGCTCTGGTCGGCGGTGTTCACTTTGATCGTCGGCCTGATCGTCAAGGCCACCATCGGGCTGCGGGTCAGCGAGGAGGTCGAGGTGGACGGCATCGACTTCGCCGAGCACGGCGAGTCGGCCTACGACCTCGCCGTCGCCTCGGGCGCTCGCGGGTTCGGCGGCGCACCGGTCCTCACCACCAAGTCCTCGGAAGGAGTCCTGGCATGAAGCTCGTCACCGCGGTGATCAAGCCGCACAAGTGGGAAGAGGTGCGCGAGGCCCTGGAGAGCTTCGGCGTCACCGGCATGACGGTCAGCGAGGTCAGCGGCTACGGCCGCCAGAAGGGCCACACCGAGGTCTACCGGGGCGCGGAGTACGACATCGCGCTGGTGCCCAAGGTGCGCGTGGAGATCGTCGTGGACGACGCGGACGCCGAGGACGTCGCCGGGATCATCGTCAAGGCGGCGCAGACCGGCCGGATCGGCGACGGCAAGGTCTGGACCTCGCCGATCGACAGCGTGATCCGGGTCCGCACCGGCGACCGCGACGAGGCGGCCATCTAGGCCGCCGTGACGGCCCCTCTTGGGCAGACGAGCAGAGCATGACAGCAGAGCAGCGGGCCGAGCGGACCGCCGCGGCCGACGAGCTCTGCCGTACCGCCTACGCGGCCAGCGCCTGCCCCGACACCGGGGTGGCGCTGGTCGCGGTCGGCGGCTACGGCCGGCAGGAGCTGGCCCGCTTCAGCGACCTGGACGTGGTCCTCGTCCACGACGACGCCGTGGCGCCGGGGGAGTGGGCGGGTCGGCTCTGGTACCCGCTGTGGGACTCCGGGGAGAAGATCGACCACGCGGTCCGCTCCCTGGGCGAGGTGGTCGAGCAGGCCGAGGCGGATCTGCGAGTGGCGCTCGGGCTGCTCGACGTACGACACCTGGCCGGTGACCCGAGCCTCACCCTGCGCCTGCGCACCGCGATCCTCGCCGCGTGGCGCCGGCAGGCCCGGACCCGGCTCCCGGAGCTGCACCGGACCGTGACCGATCGCGGCCGGCTGCTCGGCGAGCTGGCCCATGCCGCGGTGCCCGACCTGAAGGAGTCGACCGGCGGGCTACGCGACGCCACCGTCCTCAAGGCGCTGGTCGCCAGCTGGCTGGTGGACGTGCCGCACACCGAGCTGGAGTCCTGCCGGACCGCGCTCCTCGACGTCCGCGACGCGCTGCACCAGGTGTCGGGGCGGGCGACCGACCGGGTGATGCCGGAGTACTGGGAGGAGATGGCCGAGCCGCTGGGGCTCGCCGACGCCGCGGAGGTGCAGCGGCACACGCGGCTGCTCGGCCGCCGGCTCACCCATCTGTCCCGGCTGACCTGGCGTCGCGCCGAGGCGGTGCTGCGCCGGCCGCCCAGCGCCGGCGAGGGCCGTCGCCCCAGGCTCGAGCGGATCGGCGGCGGCCTGGCCGTGGCCTACGAGGAGGTCGTCCTCGACCGCGACGCGCGGCCGGCCCAGGACCCGGTGCTCCTGCTGCGCGCCGCCGCCGAGGCGGCCGAGCGCGGCTTGGTCCTGGAGCCGACCACGGCCGCGCGCCTGGTCGCCGCCTCGCCCGAGCTCCCCGACCCGTGGCCGGCCGAGGCCCGCGACCTGCTGGTCCGGCTGCTGGCCGCCGGGCCGGGCCTGCTCGGCGTGTGGGAGACGCTGGAGGAGACCGGCGCCGTCGGGCGGTTCCTCCCCGAGTGGGAGCGGGTCCGGCTCCTGCCGCATGCCTCGGTGGTCCATCGGTTCACCGTCGACCGGCACCTGGTCGAGACCTGCATCGAGGCGTCCTGCCTGATCCGCCGCGTCTCCCGACCCGACGTGCTGATGGTCGCGGCGCTGCTGCACGACATCGGCAAGGGCGGTCGCGAGGAGCACTCGCTGGCGGGCGAGCCGCTGGCGCGGGCCGCGGCGGCGCGGATCGGGTTCGACGAGCGCGAGACCGAGCTCATCGGATCGCTGGTGCGCTGGCACCTGCTCCTCCCCGAGATCGCCACCACGCGCGATCCCGAGGACCCGGCGACGGTGGCCTACGTCATCGAGCGGGTCGGCGACCGCGAGGAGCTCGACCTGCTGGCGGCGCTGACCGAGGCCGACGCCCGGGCCACCGCGGAGAGCGCGTGGACCTCATGGCGCTCCCGGCTGGTCACCGACCTGGTACGCCGCTGCGCCGACGCGCTGGGCGAGTCGGTGGGCGAGGCGCCGGTGATCGGCGGAGGCGATGCCGAGGTGGCGATCCCCGAGCGCGTCCTGGCCGATCCCTCGGCGACCGCGCTGGAGATCGAGCCCACGCCGGACGGCTCCGTGGTCCGGGTCGTCTCCGGCGAGCGCACCGGGCTGCTGGCCGACATCGCCGGCGCCCTCGGCCTGGCCCGGATCCCCGTGCGCTCGGCCCGGGCGTGGCCGCAGGAGCGCGACGGCCGGTCGTACGGCGTCTCCCGCTGGTCGGTCGGCGAGCGCGACCTGGACCCGGCGATCCTGCGGCAGCGGCTCGACGCGGTCGTCTCTGGCCGCGTCGACCTCACCGCGCGGCTGGGCCAGTCGCCACGGACCCGGCTGGAGCCCGCGGTGGTGGTGCGTCCCGAGGCGTCGAGCCGCTCGACGGTGCTGGAGATCCGCGCCGACGACCGGCCGGGGCTGGTCTACCTGGTCTGCGCCGCGCTGGCCGGGCAGCGGATCTCGGTCAGGTCGGCCCACGTCAGCACGCTGGGCCCGCAGGCCGTCGACGTCTTCTATCTCCAGGAGGAGGGGGCCGGACGGCTCTCCGACGAGCGGGCCGCGGTCGCCGCGCACGCGGTGCGGGATGCGCTGCGCGGACGGCCTCAGTCCTGAGACCGGCGTACCCGGATCCCGACCGGACGGCCGTCGGGACCCTTGAGGAGGCGGACCGGGTCGTCCTCGTCGTCGGGCGTGGGCATGACCGGACCCTGGTTCTGCCGGCTCTTGAGGTCCTCGTCGGCGCGGGCGCGGGCGGGGTCGAAGACGTCGATGAAGGTGCCGAGGCCGTCGGAGATCGACGTGGACCCCTCTCGCGAGCCGAGGAGCATGCGGTGGGAGGCCCAGAAGACCAGACCGCCGACGACGATCACCGCCACGATCCAGGGCACGACCTCCATGGAGCCGACCCTACGCCGCGCCGGTTAGGCTGGGCCCTCGTCAGCGCCCCCAGAATCGTTGCTCAGAACCAGGACCCGTCTTGTTCGCCACCCTCTCCGACCGCCTCTCCGACGCCTTCAAGAACCTGCGCGGCAAGGGCAGGCTCTCCGAGGCCGACATCGACGCCACCGCGCGCGAGATCCGTCTCGCGCTGCTGGAGGCCGACGTCGCGCTGCCGGTGGTCAAGGACTTCGTCGCGGCGATCAAGGAGCGGGCACGGGGCGCCGAGGTCGGCCAGGCGCTGAACCCGGCCCAGCAGATCATCAAGATCGTCAACGAGGAGCTGGTCGCGATCCTCGGCGGGGAGACCCGCCGGCTGCGCTTCGCGAAGACACCTCCGACCGTGATCATGCTGGCCGGCCTCCAGGGCGCCGGCAAGACCACGTTGGCGGCCAAGCTGGCGCTCTGGCTCAAGGAGCAGGGCAACAGCCCGATGCTCGTCGCGGCCGACCTGCAGCGGCCGAACGCCGTCAACCAGCTCCAGGTCAACGGCGAGCGCGCGGGGGTCACGGTCTTCGCTCCCGAGCCGGGCAACGGCGTCGGGGACCCGGTCACCGTCGCGCGGGACGGCGTCGCCGAGGCGCGGCGTACCCTCCACGACGTCGTCATCATCGACACCGCCGGCCGGCTGGGCGTCGACGAGGAGCTGATGCGGCAGGCCGCGGACATCCGCGACGCCGTGAGCCCTGACGAGATCCTCTTCGTCGTCGACGCGATGATCGGCCAGGACGCGGTCAACACCGCGCAGGCCTTCCTCGACGGCGTCGGGTACGACGGCGTGGTGCTCACCAAGCTCGACGGCGACGCCCGCGGTGGCGCGGCGCTGTCGATCGCGAAGATGACCGGCAAGCCGGTGATGTTCGCCTCGGCGGGGGAGAAGCTCACCGACTTCGACCTCTTCCACCCCGACCGGATGGCCTCGCGCATCCTCGACATGGGCGACCTGCTCACCCTCATCGAGCAGGCGGAGAAGACCTTCGACGCCGAGCAGGCGGCCAAGGCGGCGGAGAAGCTGCAGGGCGGCGACTTCACCCTCGACGACTTCCTCGAGCAGATGCAGCAGATCCGCAAGATGGGATCGCTGACCAAGATGCTCGGCATGCTCCCCGGGATGGGGCAGTTCCGCGAGCAGCTGGAGAGCTTCGACGAGCGCGAGATCGACCGGATCCAGGCGATCATCCAGTCGATGACCCCCGCCGAGCGGGCCAACCCGAAGATCATCGACGGCTCGCGCCGCTCGCGGATCGCCAAGGGCTCCGGCCGCACGGTCTCCGACGTCAACCAGCTCATCGAGCGCTTCGGCCAGGCCCGCACGATGATGCAGCAGATGGCGCGCGGCGGCGGCGCCCCCGGCCTGCCCGGCGCACCGGGCATGGGCTTCGGCAAGCGGGCCCGCGCCAAGCAGGCGCCGCAGGCCAAGAAGGGCAAGGGCAAGCGCCAGTCGGGCAACCCGGCGAAGCGGGCGCAGGAGGCCGCCCAGGCCGCGCAGGAGCCCAAGGCCGCGGCCGGCTCGGCCTTCGGGCTCGGGGCCGACGGCGCCGAGGACTTCGATCCCAGCCAGCTCCCCGACCTCTCCAAGTACCTCAACTAGCCATGGCGGCGCTCCGCGTTCGCGGCCCGGTGCTGCCCGACGGCGAGGTCCGGGACCTGTACGTCGTCGACGGCCGGATCACCGAGGAGGCGCACCCCGGGGCCGAGCTGGTCGCCGAGGGCTGGATCGTCCCCGGCCTGGTCGACGCGCACTGCCACATCGGGCTGGAAGAGGGCGGCGTCTCCACCGACGCCCAGGCCGAGGAGCAGGCCACCCAGGACCGCGACGCCGGCGCGCTGCTGATCCGCGACTGCGGGTCGGCGCTGGACACCTCCTGGATCCACGAGCGCGAGGACCTGCCCCGGCTGATCCGCGCCGGCCGGCACATCGCCCGCACCCAGCGCTACATCCGCCACTACGCCGAGGAGATCGAGCCGGAGGAGCTGTCGGCCGTCGTCGCGCGCGAGGCCGAGCGCGGGGACGGCTGGGTGAAGCTGGTCGGCGACTGGATCTCCCGCGAGGAGGGCGACCTGGCCCCGAGCTTCCCGGCGGAGTCGTTCGCCGAGGCGATCCGGGTGGCCCACGAGCACGGCGCCCGGGTGACCGCCCACTGCTTCGGCCCGGACGTGCTGCCCGGCCTCATCGAGTCCGGCATCGACTGCATCGAGCACGGCACCGGGCTGAGCATCGACCTGATCGAGCGGATGGTCGAGCGCTCGGTCGCCCTGGTGCCGACGGTGATGCAGACCGAGAAGTTCCCGCAGTACGCCGCCGCGGGGGCCGAGCGCTTCCCGGCGTACTCCGCGCGGATGAGCGACCTCTTCGCCCGCCGCCGCGACACGCTCATGGCGGCGTACGAGGCGGGTGTCTCGCTCTTCGCCGGCTCCGACCACGGTGGCGCCACCCGGCACGGCAACCTGCCCGGCGAGGTGCTCGCGCTGGCGGAGATGGGCCTCTCGGCGTACGACGCCCTCGGCGCGGCGTCCTGGCGGGCACGGGAGTGGCTCGGCTGGAACGCCCGGCTGGAGGAGGGCGCTCCGGCCGACCTCGTGGTCTACCCCCGCGATCCGCTGGCCGATCTCTCGGTGCTGCGCGAGCCCAGCCGGATCGTGCTGCGCGGGCGCGTGGTGGCCTGAGGGCCGGCCACCTCCCCGGCCACGCTCTCGGCCGGTTTCTCCTCGGGGCGCACCGTCTGGCAGAATGGCCCGCTGAGCCTCGCGGGCCGGTCCCTCTCACCCGGCCCCGCGGGCCCCGCCGAGGAGCCGACCCGGTCCCCACCTGGTGACGGCGCCTCACCCATCACAGAACTCGCAAGGAGACACCACAGACGTGGCCGTCAAGATTCGCCTCAAGCGCATGGGCAAGATCCGTCAGCCGTACTACCGCGTGGTCGTCGTCGACTCGCGGAAGAAGCGCGACGGCAAGGTGATCGAGGAGATCGGCAAGTACCACCCCAAGGAGGAGCCCTCGTTCATCGAGGTCACCTCGGAGCGGGTGCAGTACTGGCTGGGCGTCGGCGCGCAGCCGAGCGAGGCCGTCGAGGCCATCCTCAAGATCACCGGTGACTGGCAGAGGTTCAAGGGCCTGCCGGGCGCCGAGGGCACCCTGAAGGTCAAGGAGCCCAAGCGCGACAAGACCGAGATCTTCAACGAGGCGCTCAAGGACGCCGCGAACGAGCCCAAGGCCGGCGCGGTGACCAAGAAGGCCGAGAAGAAGCCCGCCAAGAAGGCCGAGGAGGCCCCCGAGGCCGCCGCGGAGGAGGCCCCTGCTGAGGAGGCTCCGGCCGCCGAGGAGGCTCCCGCTGCCGAGGCTCCGGCCGAGGAGAGCGCCGAGGCTCCCGCCGAGGGCGAGGCCTGAGCGCCGTGCTCGCCGAGGCGCTCGAGCACCTGGTGCGTGGCGTCGTCGACCACCCCGACGACGTGAGCGTGCGGGACAAGCAGCTGCGTCGCGGCTCGATCCTCGAGGTCCGCGTCAATCCGTCCGACCTGGGCAAGGTGATCGGCCGGGGCGGACGCACCGCGACCGCCTTCCGCACCGTCGTCTCGGCTCTGGCCGGCCGTGGTGGGGCCCGGATCGACTTCGTGGACGTCGACCGGCGACGCTGAGTCTGACGGACCGCGGACGGGGTCGAGGGCCAGGAAGCAATCGGCACGGCGTGGACGTCGACCGGCGGCGCCGGCCGCTGACAAGCACTCGATGGGCATCGATCCGAGACGGATCGATGCCCATCGGCATGTAGGAGAGGATTCGGGCGTGGAGGACTACGTCGTCATCGGCCGGATCGGCCGGGCCCACGGGATCCGTGGCGAGGTGTCCGTCGAGCCTCGCACCGACGAGCCCGAGCGGCGCTTCCGGCCCGGGGCCGTTCTCCGCACCCAGAGCGCGCGCGGCGCGGAGGGTCAGCCGATGACCGTCGAGTCGGTGCGCTGGCACTCCGGCCGGCTGCTGCTTCGCTTCGAGGGCATGGCCGACCGGACCGCGGCCGAGGCGGCGCGGGGGACCGTGCTGGTCGTGCCGATCGACCCGGAGGAGACCCCCGAGGATCCCGAGGAGTTCTACGACCACCAGCTCGTCGGACTGCGCGTCGAGGATGCCGCCGGCACCCGTCTGGGCACGGTCGCCGGCGTCGTGCACGGCGGCGGCCAGGACCTGCTGCGGCTGGACGTCGACGGACGCGAGGTGCTCTTCCCGTTCGTGGCCGCGCTGGTCCCCACGGTCGACGTACCGGGTGGGCGGGTCGTCATCGAGGACCGGCCGGGCCTGCTGAGCGAGCCGGGGGAATCGTGAGGATCGACGTCGTCTCGATCTTCCCGGACTACCTGGCGCCGCTGGAGCTCTCGCTGCCGGGCAAGGCCCGGGAGAGCGGGCTGCTCGACCTCGCGGTGCACGACCTGCGGCGCTGGACCCACGACCGGCACCGCACGGTCGACGACACTCCGTACGGCGGCGGCGCGGGCATGGTGATGCGGCCCGAGCCGTGGGGCGAGGCCCTCGACGAGGTGGCGCCCGACGGCGCGACGCTGATCGTGCCGACGCCGGCGGGGGAGCGCTTCACCCAGGCGCTGGCCGCCGAGCTGGCGACCCGCGAGCGCCTGGTCGTCGCGTGCGGGCGCTACGAGGGCATCGACCAGCGTGTCATCGACCACGCCCGGGGACGGATGCGGGTGCACGAGGTCTCGCTGGGCGACTACGTGCTCAACGGCGGCGAGGTGGCCGCGCTGGCGGTCATCGAGGCCGTCGTCCGGCTGCTGCCCGGCTTCATGGGCAACGCCGGCTCGCTGGCCGAGGAGTCCCATGCCGACGGCCTGCTGGAGTACCCCGTCTACACCAAGCCGGCGACCTGGCGCGGCCTGGACGTGCCCGAGGTGCTGCTCAGCGGCAACCACGCCCGGATCGCCGCCTGGCGGCGTGAGCAGTCGCTGAGCCGCACGGCCGAGCGCCGGCCCGACCTGCTGCCGCCGACGGCGCTGCCCGGCGGTGTGGAGGTCCGCGCGGCGGTCCCGGGCGATGCCGGCGAGCTGCTGACACTGCAGCGCGCGTGCTGGGTGCAGGAGCAGCGCGCCAATCCCGGCGTACGGATCCCGGCACTGGAGGAGGAGCTGGACGACCTGCGGGCGTGGCTGGCCACCGACACCGTCCTGGTCGCGCGTACGTCGGGCCGGCTGGTCGGCGCCGTGCGGGCCCGGCCCAGGAAGACGGCCGGCGCGAGCACCTGGGACGTCGGGCGGCTGATGGTGGCGCCCGACCTGCAAGGCCAGGGGCTCGGCCGCGACCTGCTGGACCGGATCGAGGCGCTCGCGCCGGCGGAGGCGACCGGCTTCGAGCTGTTCACCGGGACGGGGAGCGAGCGCAACCAGCGGATGTACCGCAAGGCGGGCTACCGGCCCGTGGGGATGCTCGAAGAGGGCATCGTGCGGATGGCCAAGCCCCGCCGCCGGACGGGTCGCTGAGCGGAGCCCCTCGATTTCTCCTTCCCGAGCGGCTCTGGCAGACTTGTCGCTTGGTCCAGCGGCCAGACCGTCCGGAAGAGCACACCCCGGAGGTCCGCGCGAGCACCTGCCACAGGGGGCGCAGCGCGATGGCCTGATGCCGGTCCATCCCGACGTACCGAACCACGTCCGCGGCTGACCTGTGGCAATCGCGAGGAGACCACCATGTCCAACGTCATCGACACTCTCGCCGCCGACTCGCTGCGCGACGACGTGCCCGCCTTCCGCGCCGGCGACACCATCAAGGTGCACGTCAAGGTCGTCGAGGGCAACCGCTCCCGTGTCCAGGTCTTCCAGGGCGTGGTGATCCGCGTGCAGGGCTCCGGCGTGGGCCGCACCTTCACCGTCCGCAAGGTCTCCTTCGGCGTCGGCGTGGAGCGGACCTTCCCGCTGAACTCCCCGATCTTCGAGAAGGTCGAGGTGGTCACCCGCGGTGACGTCCGCCGCGCGAAGCTCTACTACCTGCGCAACCTGCGGGGCAAGGCCGCCAAGATCAAGGAGCGCCGCGAGTCCTGATCCGGCCCCCGGCTGGATGTCTTTGACTAGGCTCCGCTCGTGACCGACGACGCCTCGATGGATGCCGCGACCGGTGAGCAGGACCCGACACGGGGCGAGCAGGGGGAGAAGCCGCGCAAGGCGCCGCTGCCGCTCTGGCAGGAGACGCTGCTGCTGCTCGGCATCGCCCTGGTGCTGGCGATCGGGATCAAGTTCTTCCTGGTCCAGGCGTTCTACATCCCCTCGCCCTCCATGGAGCCGCAGTTCGTGGAGAACGACCGGATCCTGGTCCAGAAGGTCTCCTACTGGGGCAGCGGTCACCCCGAGCGCGGCGACATCGTGGTCTTCAAGGACCCCGGCACCTGGCTCGGCGAGGAGGAGAGCGACCACTCCGGCAACCCGCTGATCCGCGGGCTGGAGCTGGTCGGGCTCTACCCGTCCGGCGGCCACCTGGTGAAGCGGATCATCGGCGTCGGCGGCGACCGGGTGGTCTGCTGCGACAAGCAGGGCCGGATCACCGTCAACGGCACGCCGCTCGACGAGAAGGCCTACCTGCCGAAGGGCACGCTCCCCTCCGACGACCCCTTCGACGTCACCGTCCCCGAGGGGCACCTCTGGGTGATGGGCGACAACCGGGACGACTCCTGCGACTCCCGCTGCCACCTCGGCGATCCCGGGGGCGGCATGGTCCCCGACGACCTGGTCGTGGGGAAGGTCTGGGCGCTGATCTGGCCGTGGAAGCGGGCGGAGTTCATCCATCGACCGGAGACCTTCGCGGATGTCAAGCCGCCCAGCTGAGGTCGTGACGACCACGCCGCCGGTCCAGCGGACGCGGCGGGCCGGTGGCGCCCGGCGTACCGGGGCGGCGCCGACGCTGCGGATCGAGCGCCGGATGCTGCGCGACGGGATCACAGCGCTCGCCGGCAGCGACGAGGTCGGCCGGGGAGCGCTGTGCGGGCCGGTGACCGTCGCGATGGTCGTGGTCACCGAGTCGACCAGGCCGGCCCCGGTCGGCGTCCGCGACAGCAAGCTGCTGACCCCCGAGGCGCGCGAGCGGCTGGCCCCGTTGATCCGCCGCTGGGCTCCGGCGTACGCCGTGGGGCACGCGAGCTCCCAGGAGATCGACGAGATCGGCGTCGTGCCCGCGCTGCGGCTGGCCGGCCACCGTGCCATCGCCGCGCTCGACCCGCTGCCCGACCTGGTGCTGCTCGACGGCAACCACGACTACCTCTCGCCGCCGGAGCAGGAGCAGCTGTTCGGCATCAGCGTGCTGGAGCGGGTGCCGCCGGTGGTCACCATGATCAAGGCCGACCTGCGCTGCGCGGCCGTGGCGGCGGCCAGCATCCTCGCCAAGACGGCACGCGACGCGATCATGGTCGGGCTGGCCGAGGAGCATCCGGACTACGGCTGGGCGGAGAACAAGGGCTATGCCGCGCCGGAGCACATCGAGGCGCTGGGCCGGCTCGGCCCGACGCCGCACCACCGGCTCTCCTGGAACCTGCCCGGCCACGGCGGCGTCGTGGACGCTCGTCTATCGTCGGCCCAGGAGCCGGGCGAGCCGGCTGGGCGGCTGACCGGGGATCTGGAGGAAGCATGAGCGCGGAGGATCTCGAGAAGTACGAGACCGAGATGGAGCTGACGCTCTATCGGGAGTACCGCGACGTGGTCGGGATCTTCAAGTACGTCGTGGAGACCGACCGCCGCTTCTACCTGTGCAACTCGGTGGACGTGAAGGCGCGCACCGAGTCGGGGGACGTCTTCTTCGAGGTGACCATGGCCGACGCGTGGGTCTGGGACATGTACCGCCCGGCGCGGTTCGCCAAGAACGTCAAGGTGCTCACCTTCAAGGACGTCAATGTCGAGGAGCTGAGCAAGTCCGACCTGGAGCAACCGCTGGGCTGATCAGTGGTCTAGCCAGGTTGTCGCTTTTGTGGTGAAAGCGGTTCAAATGGGCTGTTTGTCTGGCTAATCTTTCCCGAAGGGGAGAGGAAGACAGACATGTCCAGGTGGGGCTCTGGGGCACTCGGGGATCGCTCAGCGGCTACGGGCCGCGGCGCTGTCGCGTGCCGGTCCAGCCGTCCGGCGCGACGTACCGAGCGCGGCGCGGCGGCCATCGAGGCTGCCCTGGTCGTCTGCTTCGTGGTGCTCCCGCTGGTGTTCGGCATCATCGGCTACGCCTTCATGCTCAGCTTCCGGCAGTCCGTCGCCCAGGCGGCGACCGAGGGCGCCCGCGCAGCCGCCGTCGCGCCGAAGTGGACCGGCACCCAGGAGGCGATCAACAAGACGGCGGTCCAGAACGCCGTCAACGCCGCGCTGACCAACGGGGTGACCTGTGACCTGACCAACGGCGCTCTCAAGCGGGGGGCCACCACCGTCGGCGTCTGCACGATGACCGACACCACCTCGGGCGCCTCGGCCTTCAAGACGATCAAGATCGACTACGACTACAAGGCCAACCCGCTGCTGCCGATCCCCGGCCTCGGCATCGTGATGCCCAAGCGGCTCATGTACAGCGCGACGGCGGAGGTGACCAAGTGAGGGGTGCGCGTTCGCTGGCTCGTGTGGTGACCCGGAGTCTCCGGCGTGCCTCGCGCGACGAGCGCGGCGTCTCGGCCGTGGTGCTGACGCTCTGCGTCTGCCTGGTCATCGTTCCGCTCGGGGCCGTCGCGGTCGACCTGGGCGTGAAGCGCGTGGCCAGCCAGGACATGCAGGCGGTCGCCGACGTGGTCGCCCTGGACCTGGCCCGCGACCTGGACCCGACCAAGAAGGCCTCGCAGTACAACCTCACCACGATGGCGACCAAGGCCAAGGATCGCGCCGGGCGCCAGGCGAACATCGGATCGAACACGCGCTTCCTGGTCCAGGTGGGCCGGCTCGACCAGGCCAACTACGGATCGTCGGGCTACTTCACGCCGCTGACCGGCAACGAGATCCCGACCGCGGTCCGCGTCTTCGCGACCACCGACGTCTCCTTCACCCTCGCCCGCGCGCTGCCCAAGGGCGGCATCAGCGGATCGAGCGCGACGAGGGCCGCCGTGGCGACCCTGCAGAAGCCGAGCGTCTGCTTCTCGGCCGGCACCGACTGGCTGACCTTCAACAGCAGCAAGACCGCCATCGGCCCGCTGCTGGACAACATCATCAAGGTCAACCTCAAGGGCGCCGGCTACGAGGGCATCTTCAACCTCAAGAGCGTCGAGATCCCGCTCGCGGACCTGGCCCTCGCGCTCAATGCGGGCAGCCCGGACTCGGCGTTCGACACCAACATCACCATCGGTCAGTTCCTGCTCGCCAGCGCCACCGTGCTGCAGAAGAACAACATCGCCCAGGCCACGATCCTGCAGGGCATGACGTTCGGGCTTCCGGGCGCCTCCTTCAAGATCGCCGACTTCCTGGCACTGGGCGCCGGCACCTCGGCGTCGGGCGCCAACGCCTCGGTCAACATGCTCGACCTGCTGAGCACGGCGCTGGTGGTGGCCAACGGCACCAACAGCATCGTCGGCAACGTCACCAACATCGTCGGGGTCACCAGCGTCAAGATCACCGAGCCGCCGCAGCTCTCCTGTGACCCGTCGAAGCCCGCCGAGGCGGCCCAGTTCGAGTTCCGGATCACCCGGCAGTTCCCGAAGATCGTCGACGGGATCACCCTCGGCCTGGCCAGCGACCAGAACAAGGTCGACATCGTCTTCACCTCCGGCGAGGGATCGGTGAGCGTGGTCGGCGAGCCGAGCTGCACCACGCCCGGGTCGGTCACCGTGCACGCCCGGACCGCGGGCATGGCGGCGCGCGCCGCCGTGACGCTCTACCTGTCGCTGGGCCGGTTCATGGACATCATCGACATCATCCCCGGTGTGAACTTCGTGATGAGGACGGCGCTCAGCATCCTGCTCGGGGGCGACGCCATCAAGATCATCGCGAGGCTGTCGGGCGGCCTGGGCACGGCCGAGGAGTCCGCGGTGATCTCGATCCCCGCGCCACCGGCCAAGCCGGCGCCGATCACGCTGCCGAGCCATCAGACCGACTCGATCGTGCTCGGCTACGACCCCGCCTACCAGCCGGCGCTCTCGGTGGAGACCGGCGGTGTCCTGGGGATCTTCGGCGGGCTCGCCACCTTGGTGGTCAACACCCTCGTCGGTGGCCTCTCCGGCACGCTCGGGCTGATCTCTCAGTTGGTGATCACGCCGGTCATGAACGAGATCCTCAGCCTGCTCGGGACCAGCTACGGCACCGTCGACGTCAAGCTGGAAGGCGATCCCGTCTGTCGCGGGGTCAAGCTGGTCGGCTGATTGTCGAAAACCTGGTCATAAACGGATAAATCGGGCGTAGGCTGTGCCGCAGGAGGTACGGCATGCCAGCTCGGGCGGGCCGGCGACGACGGAGTGAGCGGGGAGCGGCGGCGGTCGAGCTGGCCATCGTCACGCCCGTGATCATGCTCATCGTCTTCGGCATCATTGAGATGTCGTTCGTGGTGCGCGACTACGCGGCTGTCACCTCGGACGTGCGTGTCGCCGCACGCCTGGCCTCGGCCTCCGTCGACGCCGGACCGGCCGCCTGCCTCGGCGGCGCCGACGCTCCGCCGTGCACACCGCAGAGCGCGCCCGCCCTCGCCCAGCTGGCCGCGGACGCCATCCAGCGCGGCGGCTCGGCGATGCCGGCCGACAACATCGACTACCTGCTGATCTACAAGGCCAACGCACAGGGCTACCCGGGCGCCGACGGCAACAAGACCATGCCGTCCTCCTGCGGCGCGATCCCCAACTGCGTGCGCTTCGTGTGGAGCCCGTCGCTGGATCGCTTCCGGTACGCCGAGGGCACCTGGACCTCCAGCACGATCAGCGCCTGCTTCCCCGGCACCGCCGCCAACCCGCTGGACCGGGTCGGTGTCCACCTGCGCGCCACCCATCCGTTCCTCACCAACCTCTTCGGCGCCTCGATCGGCATCTCGGACCGCGCGGTGATGAACTTCGAGCCGCTGGCGACGCAGAACTGCGGCAGGGGGCAGCACCAGTGAGCAGGATCGGCGCCGCGGCGCGGCGTGCCTGTCGTGGATGGCGGCTGCCGCGCCGCGACGAGGCCGGCGCGTCCGCGCTGATCATCGCCCTCATGGTGCCGACGGTGTTCCTGGGCTGCGCCGCCATCGGTGTCGACACGGCCCAGTGGTACCTCGAGCGGCAGCGGGTGCAGAAGGCCGCGGACGCCGCGGCGCTGGCCGGCGTGCCGTTCCTGCCGCAGAACTTCGATGCCGCCAAGGCGCGCGCGCTGGAGGTGTCCGCCCGCAACGGCTACGACGACGCCTCGCCGAACGTCGAGGTGATCGTCGAGCTGGGCGAGCTGGCCAGCGAGCTGGACGTGACGGTCCGGAGTCGTGTGGTCAACAGCTTCGGCGCCGCGCTCGGCGTACGGTCGGCGGAGCTGGAGGCGAGCGCCTCGGCGGACTACCAGGGCCCTGCCCCGATGGGCAGCCCGTGCAACACCTTCGGCAACGAGCCCAGGGCGGGCGACGGCGCGAGCTCGCCGACGCCGGCCGGCACGGCGCGTGGGGCGAGCCCGCCGGCGAACTGCTCGGCCACGCCGCAGCTCTGGGCCGCCGTCACCGGGCCGCAGGTGGACAAGGCGAACGGCGACCGGTACCAAGCGCGTTCCTGCGGCAGCTCCACGTACGGCTGCTCGGGCGGGAAGAACTCGGAGTTCGACCCGAACGGCTACTTCTTCCTGGTCAAGGTGCAGGCCGCGGCGGTCGGCAAGCCGATCAGTCTCCAGCTCTACGACCCGGCGTACGTCGAGACCGGCTCGACCTGCGGTCAGCTCAGCAGCTCCTCCGCCTTCAAGGACTCCTGGGGCAACCCGATCCTCAACTGGAATCCCTACGTCAAGACCGACGCCGCCACGCGCTACGCCAAGACGGGCGAGGCGTTCTGCAACGGTGACCGGGGGTACATCGCGCTCAGCCAGTCCAACAGGGAGCACAGCGAGAGCCTGATGACCACCTCGTTCGCGCTCCGCGAGCAGGTCGACTCGCAGAATCCGAAGGCGGCGCCCGTCATCGACGGCTGCGTCAAGCAGTACACCGGCACGACCACGGCTCCCTCGGCCAACACACTGCGCTCCGGTCAGTCGGCGTACAACAAGCACCTGGCCCAGGTCTTCCACAACTGGACCTCGCTGTGCACCTTCACCCCGGCGCGCGAGGGGGACTACTACCTGCAGGTGCAGACCGACGTGAAGCCCGGCGGCACCGCGGAGGACAACGGCGGCAAGACCGCCATCGTCTACAGCGGCAACAGTGCCGTCGGGGACTCCTCGCGAGCGACGTACACCGAGGGCGACGGCCTCAACAGCTTCGCGATGCGTGCCGTCCCGCCGGCGGGGCTGGAGAACGCCGTCTCGGTCTCCGGATACGACCGGATGCCGATCTTCGCCAACGCCGACTCCGCGACCAGCACGTTCAACCTGATCCGGGTGCTGCCGGGCGCCGCGGGTCAGTACGTCTCGTTCAGCTTCTTCGACGTCGGTGACGTCTCGGGGACCAACGGCGGGACGGTGAAGGTCAGCCGGCCCTCCGATGCGACGGGCAGCATCCTGACCACGCCCTTCCCCGGAGGCTGTCGCTCTCAGGGCGGGTACGCCGGGACGACGGAGGTGACCCTGACCAACTGCTCGGCGCCGGTGAACCAGACGAGGAACAACGCGGCGGTCCAGACGATCACGATCCCGATCCCCGCGGACTACTCGTGCAACTACGCCGCGATGAGTGGCTGCTGGTATCAGGTCACGGTGTCCTTCCCGGGCACGAGCGTCAACGACTTCACCACCTGGGACGCCTCCGTCGTCGGTGACCCGGTGCGCCTGATCGACTGACCACGCTCGACTGACCACGCTCGGCTGACCACGCTCGGCCGACCACGAACTGTCCACAGGCGCCGTCTCGGCGCCTCTTTCCACAGATGTCCGCCGGGCACTCGTGCCGACCCCGCCGCCCCGGTTGTCTGGCGGCATGAGCGAACTCCACGACCGAGGTGCCCGGTGAGCACCGCGGCGCAGAAGGTGGCCCTGGGGCGGTACGGCGAGCGCGTCGCCGAGCGCGTGCTGGTCGAGGCCGGGATGGTGGTCCTCGACCGCAACTGGCGCTGTCCCGAGGGCGAGATCGACCTGGTCCTGCGCGACGGTCCCGACCTGGTGCTCTGCGAGGTCAAGACGAGGCGGGACGTCTCGTGCGGACATCCGCTGGAGGCCGTCGACGTCCGCAAGGCCGAGCGGCTGATGCGGCTGGCCGCCCGGTGGATCGAGGCGCGCGGGATCCGCCCGGCCGGCATCCGGGTCGACGCGGTCGCGGTGCTGCGGCCGCGCCGGGGCGCCGCGGTGGTCGAGCACGTCCGGGGGCTGGGCTGATGTGGGCCTCGACGCGCACGGTGGCCCTGCAGGGCGCGGTGGGTCATGTCGTGGAGATCCAGGCCGACGTCAGTCAGGGACAGATCCAGACGGCGCTGGTGGGCCGGGCCGACGCCTCGATCAGCGAGGCCCGGGAGCGGTGCCGCTCGGCGATCGTCAACAGCGGATTCGAGTGGCCGTCGTCGCGACGGATCACCATCCTGCTGTCCCCGGCGGACCTGCCGAAGCGCGGATCGCACTTCGACCTCGGCATCGCCGTCGGGCTGGTCGCGGCGGTCCAGGCGGACTTCCCGCGCGAGGCTCTGGGGTCGACGGTGATGATCGGCGAGCTGACCCTGGACGGACGGCTGAGGTGCGTGCCCGGCGTCCTCCCGATGGTGATGGCGGCGGCGGCCCGGGGCATCGGCCGGGTGATCGTCCCGGAGCCGCAGGCGGACGAGGCGGCCATGGTGGAGGGGGTCGAGGTCTTCGGTGTCCGCTCACTGGGGCAGGCCGTCGCGCTGGTGAGCGGCGGGGAGATGCCGGAGGCGCCGCCGGTGGAGCCTCCGACGGGCGCCTCGCTGCTGGCCTGGCGCGGTGAGGACCGGCTCGACGAGGTCGATCTCGCCGACGTCCAGGGCCTGCCCGACGCGCGCTTCGCCCTGGAGGTGGCCGCGGCCGGCGGCCACCACCTGATGCTCACCGGCCCCAAGGGCGCCGGCAAGACCACGCTGGCCGAGCGGCTGCCGACGATCCTGCCCGACCTGGACCCCGCCGAGCGGCTGGAGCTGACGGCGGTCTGCTCGCTGGCGGGGATGCTGCGGCCGGACGCGCCGCCGCCGGCGCGACCGCCCTTCCGGGCGCCGCACCACACGGCCTCGCGGTCCGGCATCCTCGGCGGGGGCAGCGGCCAGGTGCGCCCGGGCGAGGTGAGCCGCGCTCATCTCGGCGTGCTCTTCCTCGACGAGTTCCCGCTGCTGCCCAACGACGTCCTGGAGGCGCTGCGACAGCCGCTGGAGAGCGGCGAGATCACCATCTCCCGCGGTGAGGAGGAGGCCACCTTCCCCGCGCGGGGGATGCTGGTGCTCGCCTGCAACCCGTGCCCCTGTGGGGAGTACTCCACCAGGAGTCCCGCCGGCGCCTGCGCGTGCAGCGAGGTCAAGCGCCGGGAGTACCGTCGCCGGCTCTCCGGCCCGATCGCCGACCGCATCGACATCACCCGGGTCGTCGACGCGGCCCGGCTGGACCACGCGCTGCCCTTCGAGCGACCGGAGAGCTCGGCGGAGGTCCGCGTCCGGGTCGAGGCGGCGCGATCGCGCCAGCGGGTGCGGTACTCCGGACAGCCATGGCGGCTCAACGCCCAGGTGCCCGGCCCGGCGCTGAGGGATCGCTGGCCGCTGGACCCGGCGGCGACGAGGGCGCTGGACCGCGAGGTCTACGGCGGCCGGCTCACCCGCCGAGGCGCGACGCGGGTGCACCGGCTCAGCTGGACGATCGCCGATCTGCGCGAGCTCGACAGGCCGGGGCCCGAGGAGCTGGCCACCGCGCTGCGGCTGCGCACCGGCGCCGCGCTCGACCTCGCCATGATGCGCCACCGGGAGCCGGCATGAGGGCCTCCGCCGACCGGCTGGCCCGGGTGCGCCTGAGCCGGGCGACCGAGCCGGGGGATCCACGGGTGACCGGCCTGGTGCTCGCCGAGGGCGCCGAGGCGGCCGCGGCTCGGCTCGACCGCGAGTCGCGGCACGGGACGGGCCCGGCGCCCGGTGACGTGGACGCGGCAGCGGAGCTGCGCCGCGCGGCCGCACAGGGGATCCGGTTCGTGACGCCGGACGACGAGGAGTGGCCGGCCGGCGTGGACGACCTGGAGCACGTTCCGGAGCTCAACGACCTCGGGGGAGTGCCGGTCGGCCTCTGGGTCCGGGGCCCGCTGCGGCTGGCGGAGGCGGTCGAGCGCGCGGTCGCGATCGTCGGATCCCGCTCGGCCACGACGTACGGCACCGACCAGGCCTCGCTTCTCGCGGCCGGCGTCGCCGAGGAGGGTCACACGGTCGTCTCCGGCGCCGCCTTCGGGATCGACCAGGCGGCGCACCGAGGCGCGCTGGCGGTGCGGGGGAGCACGGTCGCGGTGCTCGCCTGCGGAGTCGACCGGGTCTACCCCCGCGCGCACGAGAGCATGCTGCGCTACCTCGCCGAGCACGCGCTGGTCGTCTCCGAGACTCCGCCCGGGGGCGCCCCGCTGCGCTTCCGCTTCCTGAGCCGCAACCGGCTGATAGCGGCCTTCGGGCAGGGCACGGTCGTGGTGGAGGCCGCCATCCGCAGCGGGGCGCTCAACACCGCCGGCTGGACCGACGGCCTGAGCCGGCCGCTGATGGCGCTGCCGGGCCCGGTGACCAGCGCGGCCTCCCAGGGCGCCCACCAGCTCGTCCGCAGGCGCGGGGCGACCCTGGTGACCACGGCGGCGGAGGTGCTGGAGGCCCTGGCCCCGATCGGAGAGCACCTGCCGCTGACCCTGCGCGAGCGAGGGCAGCCGCGCGACCGGCTGGCCGCGCAGCTGCGCCGGGTGCTCGAGGCGGTCCCGGTGCGTCGTGGCGTGGATGCCGGCCGGATCGCCCGCACGGCCCGGCTCGATCCCGCCAGGGTCGCCGAGGCGCTGTCGGCGCTGCACACCGCCGGCATGGTCGAGCGCTCCGACGGTCCCGGCGGCGAGCGCTGGCGCCTCGCTCACCAGGAGGAGCCCTCATGACCGCCAGTGTGTATGTTGTGTGTATGCCCCGCGTCAACATCTACCTCACCGACGACCTCGCTCGCCGGGCCCGCGAGGCGGGTCTCAACGTGTCGCGGATCGCCCAGGAGGCGATCGAGCGGGAGCTGAAGGCACGTGCCTTCCGGACCTGGCTCGACGAGGTCCGCGCCAACCCGCCGCTGCGAGGTGTCCGCCACGAGCAGGTGATCGCGGCGCTGGACGACGTCCGTGGCGAGTCCGGTGATGAGTTTCCGCCTGGCTACGACATGAGCGACCGATGACCGCGGTCGTGGTCGACGCCTCGGCGATCGTCGACCTGCTGGCAGGAGCACCGGCGAGCGGCTGGATCGCCGAGTATCTGGCCGACGCCGATGTCCAGGCGCCGGCGCACATGCTGGCGGAGGTGCTTTCGGCGATCGGGCGGCTGCAGCGCACCGGTGAGATCGCCGGTCCGGTCGCCGAGGCCGCGGTGCGGCAGCTGTCGCGGATCGCGGTGACCGAGCACGCTGTCGGTGGCCTCGTTCCTGGTGCCTGGCTGCGACGCGAGCAGCTGCATCTCAAGGACGCGCTCTACGTCGAGCTGGCCGCCCAGCTGGACACCGTGGTCGTCACCACCGACCGGCGGCTCGCCCGCGCGACGTCCCATGCCGTCGCGCCTCCGGAGTGAGCGCGCGGCGATTGCCTAGCCTGGTCGGGTGGAGGAGTCGGATCGGCCGGAAGGCGAGGTGCTGCCGGAGGCGTTCGCCCTCGCGCTGGCCGACTACGAGCGCCACCTGGTCTCCGAGCGGGACCTGACGCCGCACACGGTCCGCGCCTACCTCGGCGACGTCGCCGGCGTGCTGGCCCACGCCGCCCGCCTGGGCCACGTCTCCCTGGACACCCTCGACCTGCGCACCCTGCGCAGCTGGCTGGCCAACCAGCAGAGCCTGGGCAAGTCCCGCTCGACGATGGCGCGGCGGGCGACCGCCGTGCGGGTCTTCAGCGCCTGGGCGCGACGGACCGGCCGGGCTCCGGCCGACCCCGGCGCTCAGCTGGGCAGTCCCAAGGTCCGCAAGTCCCTGCCCAGCGCGCTGGACGCCGACCAGGCCCGGACGCTGATGGAGGCCGCGGTCGCCCACGTCGAGGACGACGGCCCGATCGGCCTGCGCGACGTCGCGATCCTGGAGCTGCTCTACGCCACCGGCATCCGGGTGGGCGAGCTGTGCGGGCTCGACGTCGACGACCTGGACCGGGGCCGCCGGGTCGCCCGCGTCTTCGGCAAGGGGCGCAAGGAGCGCACCGTCCCCTACGGCGTCCCCGCCGACCAGGCCCTGGACCGCTGGCTGCGTCACGGCCGTCCGGCCCTGGTAACCCCCGGGGCAGGCCCCGCGCTCTTCCTCGGCGCCCGCGGCGGACGGATCGACCAGCGCGCCGTCCGCACCCTCGTGCACCGCCGCGTCGACGAGGTGCCGGGCGCTCCCGACATCGGCCCGCACGGTCTCCGGCACACCGCGGCCACCCACCTCCTGGAGGGCGGCGCCGACCTGCGCACCGTCCAGGAGCTCCTGGGTCACGCCTCGATGGCGACCACGCAGATCTACACCCACGTCACCAACGAGCGTCTCCGGCGCGCCTACCAGCAGGCGCACCCGCGGGCCTGAGCCGGACCGGAGGCGCTCGGGCCAGGGTGACGGGCTCCAGGGGGAGCAGCCGGACTGGGCCGAGGCCGAGCAGGGCCAGGGGATCGAGGTAGACGTCGTCGGCGTTGCGGATCCGGCCCCAGTGCAGGCAGGCGCGGGGCAGGCAGTGACTCGCCATGCCGGGCTGCAGCGCGCCGAGGACGCCTCCGGTCGCCACGGTGTCGCCGGGACCCACCGCTGCCTCGACCGGCTCGTAGGTGGTGCGCTCGGCGCCGTGGGTCACGACCACCACGCCGCGGCCGGCCAGGGGGCCGGCGAAGGTCACGGTGCCGGCCAGAGCGGCGCGGACCGGCTGCCCGGGTGCGCCGAGGAGGTCCACGCCGCGGTGCCCGGCCAGCCAGGTGGCGTCCGGCGGGTCGAAGCGGCGTACCGCCTCGGGCCGGGGCTCCAGCGGCCACACCGCGCCGGGGCCGCCGACGGGCGCGGCCGGCCCGACCCGGGCGAGGGCCAGGGCCAGCAGGGCGAGGAGCAGGGGGTTCATGCGGGCCAGCCTGCGCGCGCAGGACCCGGGCCCGCGACGGCCGCGAGCGGATCTGTGGACAACGGTCCGGGAGAGTGGCCTGTGGACGTGAGGTGGCCGGCCGGCGTTTCGACACCCGGGCGCGCGCTGGCTAGACTGCCCTCAGCAGCCCGCATGGGCTGACTTCGCACGCCCGCAGACCGTGCCGGCTCCCCGCAGCTCCTGGGGGAGTCCGGGCCGAACCACGGGTGCGGACTTATCAGTCCCGGCTCGCCGGGTGAGGTCCCACGCAGGCGTCAGGGCGGACGGCCACCCGGCCGAGCCGCAACGAACTGAAAACCCCGATCTGGGCGCCGAGGCGTGCCCGGATCACGACCAGGAGGCACCACGGCATGGCCGTCGTCACCATGCGCCAGCTCCTCGAGAGCGGCGTCCACTTCGGGCACCAGACCCGACGCTGGAACCCGAAGATGAAGCGCTTCATCATGACCGAGCGCAACGGCATCTACATCATCGACCTGCAGCAGTCGCTGGCCTACATCGACTCCAGCTACGCGTTCATCAAGGACACCGTGGCCAAGGGCGGGACGATCATGTTCGTCGGCACGAAGAAGCAGGCCCAGGAGGCGATCGCCGAGCAGGCGACCCGCGTCGGCATGCCCTTCGTCAACCAGCGCTGGCTGGGCGGCATGCTCACCAACTTCCAGACCGTGCACCAGCGGATCAACCGCCTCAAGGAGCTCGACGAGGTCGACTTCGACAACGTCGCCGGCTCCGGTCGCACGAAGAAGGAGCTCCTGCAGATGAAGCGGGAGCGCGACAAGCTGGAGAAGACCCTCGGCGGCATCCGCGAGATGACCCGTACGCCGTCCGCGGTGTGGATCGTCGACACCAAGAAGGAGCACCTCGCCGTCGAGGAGGCCCGCAAGCTCCGGATCCCGATCATCGGCATCCTGGACACCAACTGCGACCCCGACGAGGTCGACTACCCGATCCCGGGCAACGACGACGCCATCCGCGCGGTCAGCCTGCTGACCCGGGTCGTCGCCGACGCGGTGGCCGACGGGCTGATCGCCCGCTCCGGCGCCAAGACCGACGCCGACGGCGCGGCCATCGGCGCGGACGAGCCGCTCGCCGACTGGGAGCGCGACCTGCTCGAGGGCCAGGCCGACCAGGCGGCCGTGGCCGCCACGGGTGGCGACGCCGCCACCGAGGACACCCCGGCCGCCGAGGCCACCGGTGCCGCCAGCGAGGCCGTCGAGGCTGCTGATGCCGTCGAGGCGGTCGCCGAGACCGCCGCGGAGGACGCCCCGGCTGCCGAGGCCACCGAGACCGAGACCAGCACCGAGAACCAGGAGGACTGAGCGTGGCGATCACCGCTGCCGACGTCAAGAAGCTCCGCGACCTCACCGCCGCGGGCATGATGGACGCCAAGAAGGCGCTGGAGGAAGCCGGCGGCGACTTCGACAAGGCCGTCGAGATCCTGCGCGTCAAGGGCCAGGCCAAGGCCGAGAAGCGCGCCGGCGAGCGTGAGGCCAGCGCCGGGCTGGTCGCCGCCTCGGGCGGTGCTCTGATCGAGCTCAAGTGCGAGACCGACTTCGTCGCCAAGAACGACGACTTCATCGCCGCCGCGCAGAAGGTCGCGGACGCGGCCGACCAGTCGAAGGCCGCCGACGCCGACGCGCTCAAGGCCGTCTCGCTGGGCGACCAGACCGTCGGCGAGCTGGTCGAGGGCCTGGCCATCACCATCGGCGAGAAGATCGAGCTCGGCGAGGTCGCCTACTTCGACGGCCCGGTCGCGGTCTACCTGCACAAGCGTGCCGCCGACCTGCCCCCGGCCGTCGGCGTCCTGGTGGAGTACGACGGCGACGAGGCCGCCGCCCGTGCCGCCGCCATGCAGGTCGCCGCGATGCGCGCGCAGTACCTCACCCGTGACGAGGTGCCGGCCGACATCGTCGCCGCCGAGCGGGACGTGCTGGAGAAGAAGACGCTCGAGGAGGGCAAGCCCGAGGCTGCCGTCGCCAAGATCGTGGAGGGTCGTCTGGGCGGCTTCTTCAAGGAGATCGTCCTGCTGGAGCAGGAGTCGGTCACCGAGTCGAAGAAGTCGGTCAAGCAGGTCCTCGATGAGGCCGGCACGACGGTCAAGCGCTTCGCCCGCTTCGAGGTGGGTGCTTGAGCCGACAGCCACTAGGCTGCCGCTGACGTGACGAACGGGAGGCCGGGCCGATGAGAGAGCGCAGATTCATCGGTCCGGCCTTCGTCGTGCCGAGAGGACGGGCCCGCGCGGATCGGGCCGGCGTGGATGTGGAGAGGACGCGATGACGTACAAGCGGGTGTTGCTCAAGCTCTCCGGCGAGGTCTTCGGCGGCGGCAAGGTCGGCGTCGACCCCGACGTGGTCCAGACGATCGCCCGTGAGATCGCCTCGGTGCAGCGCGCCGGCGTACAGGTCGCGGTCGTGACCGGTGGTGGCAACTTCTTCCGCGGCGCCGAGCTGCAGCAGCGCGGCATGGACCGGGCCCGCGCGGACTACATGGGCATGCTCGGCATCGTGATGAACTGCCTCGCCCTCCAGGACTTCCTGGAGAAGGAGGGCGTCGAGACGCGGGTGCAGACCGCGATCACGATGGGCCAGGTCGCCGAGCCCTACATCCCACGCCGGGCGATCCGGCACCTGGAGAAGGGCCGCGTGGTCATCTTCGGCGCGGGCGCCGGCATGCCGTACTTCTCCACCGACACCGTGGCCGCCCAGCGCGCGCTGGAGACCAAGTGCGAGGTCGTGCTCATGGCCAAGAGCGGCGTGGACGGCGTGTACGACGCCGACCCGCGCGAGCGTCCCGACGCGGTCAAGTTCGACCAGGTGAGCTACCAGGAGGTGCTGCAGCGCGGCCTCAAGGTGGCCGACGCGACCGCGTTCGCGCTGTGCATGGAGAACAGCCTCCCCATGGTGGTCTTCGGGATGGAGCCGGAGGGCAACATCCTCAAGGTCGTCCAGGGTGAGAAGATCGGCACGCTGGTCAGCAGTACGCCGTCGGGCCGCTGACCCCGAGCACGCAGACAGACGGCACACAGGCACATCGAAGGAGACGCAGTGATCAACGACACCCTCAACGAGGCCGACAGCAAGATGGGCAAGTCGGTCGAGGCCACGCGTGAGGAGTTCGCCGCGATCCGTGCCGGACGGGCCAACCCGAGCATGTTCGCCAAGCTGGTGGCCGAGTACTACGGCACGCCGACCCCGATCCAGCAGCTGGCCTCCTTCACCTCCCAGGACGCCCGCACGATCATCGTCTCGCCGTACGACGCCGGCGCGATGGACGCGATCGAGAAGGCCATCCGCGAGTCCGACCTGGGCGTGAACCCCTCCAACGACGGCCGGTCGATCCGCTGCTCGTTCCCGGAGCTGACCGAGGAGCGCCGCAAGGACTACATCAAGGTCGCCAAGACCAAGGCCGAGGAGGGGCGCGTCAGCGTCCGCAACATCCGCCGGCACGCCAAGCAGGAGCTGGAGCGCCTGGAGAAGGACGGCGAGGTCGGCAAGGACGACGTCACCGGCGCCGAGAAGCGCCTGGACGGCATCACCAAGAAGCACACCGACACCATCGACGAGCTGCTCAAGCACAAGGAAGCCGAGCTGCTCGAGGTCTGAGCGACCCCGGCACCATCGCGATGACGACCCCAGACGCTCCTGCGCAGCAGAAGGACCATGGCCGGGCCGGTCGCAACCTCCCGGCCGCGGTCGGCTCCGCGGTGGTCCTGCTGGCCCTGATCGCCGCCTCGCTGCTGATCTGGAAGACCGCGTTCATGGTCGTGGTCGCCGCGGCCGTCGTGGTCGCCGTCTGGGAGCTGCACCGTGGCCTGGCCGGCCGGGGCATCGACATCCCCGAGCAGCCGGTGGCGATCGGCGGGGTCGTCATGGTCGCGGTGGCCTACTTCTGGGGCACCGACGCGCTGGTCACCGCCACCGCGGTCAGCGCCCTGGTGATCATGCTCTGGCTGCTGCGCCGTGGGGTGGACGGCTTCGTCCGCAACGCCTCGGCGGCCGTCTTCACCCTGATCTACGTGCCCTTCCTCGGCTCCTTCGTCGCCCTGATGCTGGCCGAGGGCGCCGACTGGCGCGGCCGCGGGCTGGAGAGCGGCACGCTGGACGACGGCGTCAAGGGCATCCTCGTCTTCATCCTGGTCACCATCGCCTCCGACATCGGCGGGTACGCCGCGGGTGTGCTCTTCGGCAAGCACCCGATGGCGCCGGTCATCTCGCCGAAGAAGTCCTGGGAGGGCTTCGCCGGATCGTTCCTCTTCTGCGTCGGCGCCGGCGTCGGCCTCGTGGTCTGGCTGCTGGACGGCGACTGGTGGGTCGGCGTCGCCCTGGGCGCGATCGCGGTGGTGATGGCCACGCTGGGCGACCTGGTCGAGTCGGTGATGAAGCGCGACCTCGGCATCAAGGACATGAGCCAGATCGTCCCCGGCCACGGTGGCCTGATGGACCGCCTGGACTCCCTGCTCGCCACCATCGCCCCCATCTGGCTGCTGCTCCACTACGCGGTCTTCTAGGGCGAGGCGATGAGCGAGCCGATCAAGACCCTTCCGCTGGTCTTCGAGGCGCCCCGGGGGAGGGGAAAGCCGCCGGCGCACCTGGCCGATCTCAGCCTTGCCGAGCGCAAGGCGCGGCTGGAGGAACTGGGGCTGCCGGGGTTCCGGGCCACCCAGCTCTCGAACCACTACTTCGCGCGGCTCACCGACGACCCCGCCGAGATGACCGACCTGCCCGCGGCCCAGCGCGAGGAGCTGGTCGCCGGGCTGCTGCCGGAGCTGATGACCGCGCTCCGCACGATGGAGGCCGACCGGGGGACCACCCGCAAGACGCTCTGGCGGCTCTTCGACGGCGCGCTGGTCGAGTCGGTGCTGATGCGCTACCCGGGCCGGACGACCATGTGCGTCTCCAGCCAGGCCGGTTGCGGCATGGCCTGCCCGTTCTGCGCCACCGGGCAGGGCGGGCTTCAGCGCAACATGTCCACCGCGGAGATCGTCGAGCAGGTCGTCGCGGGCGCCCGCTCCCTGGCGCGCGGCGAGGTGCCCGAGGTAGGTGGCGCCGGGTCACGGCGTATTTCGAACGTGGTCTTCATGGGCATGGGCGAGCCGATGGCCAACTACAAGGCCGTCATCGGCGCCGTACGCCGCCTCACCGACCCGGCCCCCGAGGGGCTGGGCATGTCCGCGCGCGGGATCACCGTCAGCACCGTCGGCCTGGTCCCGCGGATCAAGCAGCTCGCGACCGAGGGCATCCCGGTGACCCTGGCGCTGAGCCTGCACGCCCCCGACGACGAGCTGCGCGACGAGCTGGTGCCGGTCAACACCCGCTGGAAGGTCCACGAGACCGTCGAGGCCGCCTGGGAGTACGCCGCCGCGACCGGCCGCCGCGTCTCCATCGAGTACGCCATGATGCGCGGGATCAACGACCAGGCCTGGCGCGCCGATCTGCTCGCCGAGGTGCTCAAGTCCTACGGCGACTGGGGCTGGGTCCACGTCAACCTGATCCCGCTCAACGAAATCGGCGGTTCACCGTCAGCTTCACGTGGACCCATCACTGCACAGACGGTGTTCACGCGGTCAAGGCAAGAGGACATGGACGAGTTCGTTCGTCGCCTCGAAGCGAAGGGCATTCGGGCCACCATCCGCGACACCAGAGGAAGTGACATCGACGCTGCCTGTGGTCAATTGGCGGCGAGGGAGTAAGACTTCCTTGGCGGTGCAGTCGGGCCATCAATGTCGGAGGTGCCCCCTAGCATGCCGACATGGCAAGTTCTAACGGCCTTGGGGCTGACCGGGCGTACCAGCGATTGATCGAGCTGGCTAAAGGAACAGGGGATGTCGACCTCGTCAAGGGGATGGAGCACCTCAGCCACAACCCACGTCTCGACAAGGACTTCGTTGTCTACAAGGGCACTAGCAACGTGGGTCGAGCTGCCTTTGAGGCGCTCCGATTGCCTCAATCGGGCATCACCGTCCGCGAGGCCTTGGTGCGGGTCAGCGACTACGCAGGCTCCCGCGGAGGCAGTCGGTATCAGGTGTTCGCTGATGAGTTGAACAGATACCTCGGTCTTCTAGAGCGCTCGACTTCGTCGGAGGTCGATGCGACGGTCCTCCCCGCCGGAGTTGGCCCTGACAAGCGTTTGCCGGATGAGACCCAGGGTGTTGTCGAGGCTCATCAAGACCTCATTGGCTACATCGAACGACGCCTGCCTGCTGCGGCAGCGTCGCGCATTGGCGCTGCGACTGCGAGAGGTGGGGTGCTCATCGTGCCCACTCACGTCGCTATCGTTCGACACGCGGCTTGGCTCCCGTGGACCCCGGGCGCCACCTGGGGCTATAGGACCCAATGGGGAGACAAGATCCCGCTGGGCCTAGACCATGCGGGCAACATCCGGCGCGACGTCGCGCGGGCGCTGGCGGCTCATGACGCGCACGAACTAGCGGCGCTGGCAGCTCATCCGGGCTGGGAATGGGTAGCCACTGTGATGCCCGCCGTGTCAGGGGAACCTCCTACCGACGATGTTCCCGTGGACTCCGGGTTTGTGGACCCGCGTGGGGCAACAGGGGGCGATGTCGGTGGCGCTCCCTATCGGCGTCAGGAACGCCAAGCCACTCCACAAGACCAGGCGAAAGTGTTCTTGAGGAACCCGGACCTGATCGATCGGGGGACGGTCGCTCACATGGACGTACAAGATCGCCTCAGCGACGTCGTTCAAAGCCTCGGACTCGCACCACTCCAGCCGCTTGGCGCTGATCCGCAATTCGACCTAGCCTGGCGCGATGGTGCCTCGGTAGTCGTCTGCGAGGTTAAGAGTTTGACCGCAGACAACGAGGTCTCCCAACTCCGGTTGGGATTGGGGCAGGTTCTCAGTTACCTGTACAAGCTTGATTGGCCAGGCGTCGACGAGGTCCGAGCTGTCCTTGTCGTTGAGCGTGAACCTGTCGACCCCGATTGGGTAGGGATCTGCGCTGACAACGGCGTCACGTTGACTTGGGCTCCGGACTTCCCGGGCTTGTTTTTCCCTGGGGCGCCAAGGGAGCGGAAGGCAGGGGCGGCCGCCGAGGCACCTGACTTCGACAAGCGCCGAAACCTGCACCACAGAATCTTCCCGTACATGGAGCACTTCGTGCAGTACGCGAACGACTGCGGACCAGAACGTTCACCGTGGATTGTGCGGGATCGCTCGACTGCCTTGAGAAACGAACGGCAGGGGAGGGGCCGTGCGCTTAACCGGCGCTGGGCTCCTGGCGATTGGGAGGAAGTCATCGGAGGGTTCCCCCCAAATGGGCAGTGAGCCTCGCTCACGGCAAGAGCAACCCGGGGTCCAGTGTCAGGCTTTGGTTGACAGCACGAACCAGTGCAACTAAGGGCAGGTCAATGACACGGTGCGGCGCGGGGAACGGGTGGCTGTCTGTCTAACGCGGTCACCGTTCGGAGCACGACAAACCATCACCTGAAGGCATGCGCAGCTCCCACTGACGTCTCTGCGTTGTGCACCATGGGTTATCGCCAACTCAACCCGATCCCGCTGAACGCCGTCCCGGGGAGCATGTCCCGCGTCAAGGAGTTGGCAGGTTTTCGGTGGTTTGAAATGTCGGGACGG